>NZ_CP134605.1:2790000-3390000 GCF_031844685.1 Streptomyces sp. ITFR-21 | reverse complement strand
GGGGGTGGTGCAGGGCGACTCCTCGCGGGAGGCCGTCGCGCCGTCGTTCACCAGGGCACGCATGGCGATCTCGGACAGGCCCCGGTGAATGCCCGCCCGTACCTGGTCGGGAGCGACCAGCCCCACGCCCTTGGGGAGCCCGGCGAGACCGTGCGCGTCCTCCTCGTACGGCCAGCGCTGGGTCAGGGACGCGTAGAGGAGCGCGCCCATCGCCTCGGTGTCCTGGCGCTGCGGATGCTCGGAGCTGAGACCCCGCAGCGCGGCCGCGACGGCCAGGCCGCGGATGCGGTACTGCCCGGAGACGGTACGCAGTACCGCGCCCGGGTCGAGCCGCAGATGGGCCAGGCCCTCACGGTGAGCGGCGGCCATGCCCTGGGAGACCTGGCTGACCATCTGGTACGCCTCGTGCGGCTCCAGCGGACCCGCTGCCAGCAGATCGGCCAGCGAGGTCGCGTCCGGCAGCCACTCGTGGATGACGTACACCAGATCGTCCTCCTCGACGGCGTCGAGCACCTGGACGAAGCGGGCGTCGCCGAGCAGGGCGGCGGCGCGGGCCGCGGCCAGTACCTGGCGGGAGCGGTGGTGGCCGGCCGGCAGGATGTGGATGCCGACCGCGCGGCGCAGCTTCTCGTCGACCGCGCGCCAGCTGCTGAAGCCGTCGACCCGGGTGACGCACTCCGCCAGCTGGTAGCGGCGGGCCAGCTTGTGACCGCTGTGCAGTTCGGGCGGTACGGCACGGGGGGCGACAGCCGGGGTCTTGGCCCCAGCGCCGTTCTCCGCCACCTCGGCGGCGCCGTCGACGTCCTCGTCGAGGTCCTCGACGAGGACGTCGGTGTCCGCCTCGGGACTGGCTCCCGGGGCGCCGGTGTCCTCGTCCCGGTTGGTGGACGTCCCGGCCGGTGCGGTGTCGGTGGGCGGGGTCCCGGGGGACGCCGGGCTCAACTTTCTGGTGGCCTTCTGCGCGTTGTTCCTCGGCGCGGTGGTCAGCGCGATGGTGGTCGACTGCTCCTCCGGCGCGGCCTCGGCCGCGCCGGCGTCAGGTCTGCTGCCGGTCTGGTCGTCCGTCGTCGTTCCGCCGGATGTGGCGCCGCTCAGTTGCGCGGCGGGCTGCGTCTCGCCGCCCTCATTGGCCACTCCGACGGCGGCCGTGCTCCGATCCGCCACCGTCGTTCCTGCCTCCCCATCCATTGCGCGATCTCACGTCCAGCCGATGACAATTGTGCCCACACTCCGCCGCTATGCACGACACACGGCGGGCCGCGATGGTTGCGCGCCCGTGCGCCCCGGATGGCGCGCCACCGGATCAGCGCCCGAGCCGGCCCCGCACCATACCGATCATCGCGGTCATCTCTTCGATCCTCATCCGCTTGGCGGCGACGACGAACAAGCCGAGCAGCAGGACACCGCCCACCACCAGAGCGGCCAGCGAGCCGACCGCGCCGCTGCCGAGCGCGCCCATGACGGCGTAGACGGCGAGCCCGGCGATGCCGGCGGCCGGAATGCAGGCGCCGACCAGCCGGGCGTAGGTGCGGACCACCCGGCGGCCGTCCAGATCGCCGTTCAGCCGCCCCCGCAGTCGCCTGGCGGCTACCCCGACGCCGACCGCGTACGCGAGTCCGTAGGCGAAGCCCATGCCGACCACGGCCCAGCGGGCGGGCAGCACCAGGAAGCAGATACCGGAGGCCGCCGCGTTGACCGCGGCCACGATCACCGTGTTGTAGAAGGGGGTGCGGGTGTCCTCGAAGGCGTAGAAGCCGCGCAGGATCACGTACTGCACGGAGAAGGGGATCAGGCCGACCCCGAAGGCCATCAGGATGAAGCCGATGTTCTGCGCGGATTCGGCGCCGGTGCTGGCGTAGAGCAGGCCGCACATCGGCACGCCGAGGGCGAGGAAGGCGAAGCCGGCGGGCACCATGGCCACCGCCGAGGTGCGCAGGCCGTAGGAGATGTCGTCGCGGACCGCGGTGACGTCGCCGTCGGCGGCGGCCCGGGAGATCCGCGGCAGCACGGCCGCCATCACCGACACGGTGATGATGGCCTGCGGCATCTGCCAGATCAGCAGCGCGTTGTTGTACGCGGTGATGCCGGTGCCCTGGTAGCCGTCCTTGTCGGCGTTGGAGCCCGCCCAGGTGGCGAGCTGGGTGACCGCGATCAGGCCGGCCTGGTTGGCCAGGACGAAGAAGAACGTCCACTTGGCGAGCTTGGCGGCCTTGCCCAGGCCGTGGCCCCGCCAGTCGAACCGGGGCCGGAACTTGAAACCGGCGTCGCGCAGGTAGGGCAGCATCGCCAGTGACTGCACGACCAGGCCGAGCAGCGTGCCGAGGCCCAGCAGCCGGGCGCCCTCGGGGGTGATCGTCGTGGCGTCCATCCGCGTGGTGCTGTAGGAGCCGTACACCCAGATGAACATCAGGAAGGTGAAGATCACCACGATGTTGTTGAGGACCGGGGTCCACATCATCGCGCCGAACCGCCCGCGGGCGTTGAGCACCTGGCCCATCACGACATGGACGCCCATGAAGAAGATGGTCGGCAGGCAGTAGCGGGCGAAGGTGATCGCCACGCTGTAGGTGTCGGGGTTGTCGGCGATCTTCGCGGACATCAGCCGGACCAGCACCGGCGCCCCGAGGACGGTGACCGCCACGATGCCGCCCAGCAGCACCATCACGACGGTCAGCAGCCGGTTGGCGTACGCGGCGCCGCCGTCGTCGTCGTCCTTCATGGCACGGACGAGTTGCGGGACGAAGACCGAGTTGAGACCGCCCCCGATGGTGAGGATGTAGATCATCGTCGGCAGCGTGTTGGCCACCGCGTAGGAGTCGCCGAGGGTGGCGACGCCGATCGCGGCGGCGATCACCAGGGTGCGGACGAAGCCAGTGACACGCGAGACCAGGGTGCCGGCGGCCATCAGCGCGCTGGACTTCAGGACGCTGCCGCCGCCGGCCGCCGGGGCCGCCGGCACCGGCGCGGTCGCGTCCGGCGGCACCTCCCCCGGCACCCCGGGGGCCACGGGTACCGGCTGCCCCTGGGGCTGCTGGTACGGGTAGCCGTACCGCGGATCGACGTAGCCTTGGTGGCCGTATCCCTGCAGGCCGTACTGGGTGTCACCGTACTGCGGCTCGGCGTACGCCGCGTACTGGCCGGTCTGGTAGGCGGCCTGCCCGTAGGCGGGCTCCTCGTACGTCGGCTCGGAGTAGCCGGTCCCGGTGTTGTCCGCGGGCACCTGCGGGTACGCCTGCTGATAGCCGTACGGCTGCTGCTGGTAGCCCTGCTGCGGATACTGCTGCTGCGGATAGCCGCCCTGCTGCTGGGGAGCCTGCGGCGCCTGCTGCTGGGGCGGCTGGGCGTAGTTCTGCCGGGGGTCCGGCTGGTGTGCCGGATCGTGGGACGGCTCGGCGGCGGCCCCGGCGCCCTGGTCGCGGAAGAGGTGCGCGTAGGGGTCGTACGGCTGCTGCTCGGGACCGGACCCGCCGACGAGGCCGTCCACCCCTCCGTACTGGCTGGACGCGCCGTCCCCGTAGGGCGGCTGCGGCTGGCCGAACTGTTGCCAGTGCCGGCCGCCGTCCGGCGGGAGCGGCGGCGGGGGGTGGGCTGCCCGGTCGTAGAGTGCCTCGTCCACCGGATCCTGGGCCATCGGCCCCTGCTGTTCGTAGGGGTCGTAGGCGTAGGTGTTCTGCAGATACGGGTCAGGTGGCGTGGGACGCTGCTCGGGCTGGGGAGGCATCTGGCCCGCAGAGTCGCGATCACCGTCATACGGCGCGTTCATCAGTGCCCCACCTTATTGTCCGCCGGCTATCCGTCCACCTTCTCACCTGCCGGGGACGGCTCGGGACTTCGCCGTGCGGTGTCAGCCGCAGGGTCACCCGGCTGCCCGGGCCCGGCGTCGTCCGCCCGGCCGTCGCCTCCGTCGTCCCCGCTGCTTCCGCCGCCGCCGTCCTCGCCCTCGGAACCGCCGTCACCGCCGCCGGCGCCGTCGGAGCGCGCCTGCCGCTTACGTTGACGGTAGATCCGCACCCCCGCCAGCACCAGCAGGAGAAGTCCGCCGGCGATGATGAGCATCACCAGATCGGTGACCTTGGTGATCTTGACATTGAACTGCACCCGGTCGGTCTTCGTGGCATCCGGTGGGTACTGGGCGCCGTCCTGCGTGTAGAGCTGGGCGGTGATCTCGACCTTGCCGTTGGCGCTGGCGCTGGTCTCGAACTTCAGGGTACGGCTGTGGCCGCCGTCGATGGCGATGGGCTGCAGCGGGGTCTTGATCTCCAGCCGGATGTCGGAGGTCGAGGCCAGCCGCAGCGTGAGTCCGCTGATCGGCTGGCCGAGGTCGTTCTTCACGGTCACCGGAATGGTGCCGCTGCGCCCGGACAGGGTCAGCGGTGTTTTGTGCAGGATGTGCACCGCACCGATCAGGTCGTCGAGGTAGGCGCGGATCGACCTGCGGAAGTCCTCCGGATCCGTGATGTCGCCGGGCTGTCCCGCGCCCTGCGAGCGGGGCCGCCAGCCGGTGGAGACGGCTCGCAGCATCGCGTTGTGGAAAGGCACGGTCACCCGGTCCTTGATGGTGAGGATGTCCACGAACTCGTTGAGGGACCGCTGCGTCCCGCGGAGTTCGGCGAAGTCCGCCGCGGACATCTCCTTCCTGCTCAGCACCTTCGGATAGGCGGTGGCGGAGGGCACCCGGCGGCCGGCGGCGGGGTCCGTCGCGGACTTGGCGGCGTCGTCGAAGGACTGCGTCTCGGCCCAGGAGCTGTTGTCGATCTCACCGATGGCCTCGGCCATCGCCTGGGCCTGCGAGACCGACGGCACCCGCTGCGGGGCCACCAGCACGCTCCGCTGCCTGTTCGGCGCCTGCATGGTGATGAGCAGGGTCTGGGCGACGAAGTTCTGCACCGCGGCCTGGTAGCTCCTGGCGTACGCCATGTCGCCGTTGAAGGCGGTGGACAGCGGGGCGTCGGCGACCATGGCGGTGGTGCCGCCGCCGATCGGCCTCGGCGCGGTCGGGGTGTAGTCGGTGGAGCCGTCGCCGAAGGTGTCGCTGCGGGCGATGATCCGGCGTGCCCCGCCGGACCGGGCCGTCGACACGATGGACGGGTCGAGTGCGCCGTTCACCGGCCAGGCCACGTCCGTGGTGGCCTTCACCCCGAGGATCGTGTCGGTGGCGACCTGGCCGAGACCGACCGCGGACTTGAGGAGCTGCCCGGCACCGGTCGCGGCCTTGGCGCGGCCGGCGCCGCCCGTCGAACCGTCGTGGTGGGCC
The DNA here is from genome assembly GCF_031844685.1 of Streptomyces sp. ITFR-21. Taxonomy (NCBI): domain Bacteria; kingdom Bacillati; phylum Actinomycetota; class Actinomycetes; order Kitasatosporales; family Streptomycetaceae; genus Actinacidiphila; species Actinacidiphila sp. ITFR-21. Next base: position 3,384,746 of record NZ_CP134605.1, on the reverse strand, counting down.
AGCGAGGCGATGTCGGTGTCGCCGAACGGCAGGGAGATCACCGGGGCGCCGGCGACCGCGGTCCGCAGCGCGTTGAGCCAGGTCCTGGCGTCGGCGGAACCGGTGCCCGGGGCGGTCCGGGTCACGTCGTCGGGGGAGATCGCCACCCGGTACGGCTTCGTCATCGCCTCGACGGAGGCCAGCAGGTCCGGGTCCACGACCCAGGTCACCGGAAGGTCCTTGGCCAGGTCCACCATCACCTGGAGCCGGCCGCCGGGTGCGAGTTCCTTGGCCAGGTCGTCGTCGAGGAAGATCGGGCTCTGCTGGGAGTTGGTGTCGCCCTCGGCGGCGATGTGCGGCCGGTCGGTCAGTGGCCACAGGTAGGTGATCCGGCTCGGCTTGGCGTCGCCCTCCTGATACCAGGGCAGAAAGGTGCGCGCGATGCCGACCACGTGCGTCCAGGGCTCCACCGCGGTCTGGCCGTCGAGGGTGACGGACAGCTGGTAGACGCCGCTGGCGCCGAGGTCGAGGGCGCTGACCGGGACCTTGAGACTGAAGGCGGCGCTCAGCCCGGGGCCGATGTCCGGTACGTCGGCGGTGTGGCCGCTGGTGTCGGCCTCGCCGTCCAGACCGTCGTCGTAGCCACCGCGGTCGATGACGTCCTTCATGGCGCTGCGGGTGGCCAGCGGGCCTCCGCTGCCGATCCGGACGCCGACGTACGCGTCGGTGATCTTCGACTTTCCGTTGTTCACCACCGTGCCGGAGACGGTCACCGCGCCGTCGACGGCCGGTACCCGCGGACTGAGGGCGTTCAGCGACACCGTGGCGGTGTGGGAGCCGGTGGGCGTCTGCGCCTGTGAGGCGGTCGCCTGGAGGCCTTGCAGCGGCCCTGTGACGAGGGCGGCCCCGACCAGGAGCGCGGTGAAGCGCGGCAGACGCCGCCGCAGGCTCGACGGGGCTCTTCCGAGTGCCTGTACCGCCTCGCCCACGCGTTTCGCCCGTCCCTCGTCGTCACCGGTCGTCGCTCGTCCATCGGATGTGCGTGCTGGCATGTTAACGAGCGGCGCTGTGGCAAAGTGCTGCGGAGTCCGTCTGCGGGCAGGACGGCAAACCCGGGCGCGGGAGGACGGCGCGGACCCGTACCCTTGTCCGTTGTGCCGAATGCCAACAACGCCGCCCGGACTCAGCGGACTCGCCACCGGGTCGATCCCGTCGCCGAGGACCTCGGCCGGCGCTTCCGCGACGCCGGATTCCAGCTCGCCCTTGTGGGCGGCTCGGTCCGGGACACCCTGCTGGGCCGGCTCGGCCACGATCTCGACTTCACCACCGACGCCCGGCCGGAGCAGGTGCTGAAGATCCTGCGGCCGTGGGCGGACGCGGTGTGGGAGGTCGGTATCGCCTTCGGCACCGTGGGCGCTCGCAAGGACGTCCCCGCCGTGCGGACCGAAAGCGCCGACGAGGCTGAGAGCGCAGGAGGCGCCGTCGGCGCTGCGGGCGCCCCCGGAAGTTTCCAGATCGAGGTGACGACGTACCGCTCCGAGTCCTACGACCGGACGTCCCGCAAGCCGGAGGTGTCCTACGGCGACACCATCGAGGACGACCTGGTCCGCCGGGACTTCACGGTGAACGCGATGGCGGTCGCGCTGCCCGGCACCGACTTCATCGACCCCTACGGCGGCCTGGACGATCTGGCGGCCCGGCGGCTGCGCACCCCCGGCACCCCGGAGGCGTCCTTCTCCGACGACCCGCTGCGGATGATGCGGGCCGCCAGGTTCGCCGCCCAGCTGGACTTCGAAGTCGCCCCCGAGGTGGTCGCGGCGATGACGGCGATGGCCGACCGGATCGGCATCGTGTCGGCCGAGCGGATCCGGGACGAGCTGAACAAGCTGCTGCTGTCCGACCACCCCATCAAGGGCCTGCGGCTGCTGGTGGACACCGGCCTCGCCGACCGGGTGCTGCCCGAGCTGCCGGCGCTGCGGCTGGAGCTGGACGAGCACTTCCGGCACAAGGACGTCTACGAGCACTCGCTGACCGTGCTGGAGCAGGCCATCGACCTGGAGGAGGACGGCCCGGACCTCACGCTGCGGCTGGCCGCCCTCCTGCATGACATCGGCAAGCCGCGGACCCGGCGCTTCGAGCAGGACGGCCGGGTCTCCTTCCACCATCACGAGATGGTGGGCGCCAAGATGACCAAGGCCAGGATGACCCAGCTGAAGTACCCCAACGACCTGATCAAGGACGTCTCCCGGCTGGTCGGGCTGCATCTGCGCTTCCACGGCTACGGCAGCGGCGAGTGGACCGACTCCGCCGTGCGCCGGTATGTGCGGGACGCCGGGCCGCAGCTGGACCGACTGCACAAGCTGACCCGCTCCGACTGCACGACCCGCAACAAGCGCAAGGCGGACGCGCTCTCCCGTACGTACGACGGTCTCGAAACGCGGATCGGTGAGCTTCAGGAGCGCGAGGAGCTGGACGCCATCCGCCCGGACCTGGACGGCAACCAGATCATGCGGGTCCTCGCGGTCCCGCCCGGACCGGTGGTCGGCCGGGCCTATCAGTACCTGCTGGAACTGCGGCTGGAGAACGGTCCGCTGGGCGAGGAGGAGGCCGTCGCCGCACTCAGGGAATGGTGGGCGGCACAGGGCTGAGCCTGGCGGGGGGCGATGTTCCACGTGGAACACAGCCCGATGTTCCACGTGGAACACCGGGCGCGCTTACGTCCGCAGCCCGGTTTCCTCCGGTGTCAGCCGCTCGACACGCATCACCCCGGCGGCCACCGCCGCGTAGATCAGTGACAGGGCGAGGACGAGGGTGGCCGAGCGGCCGTCGGCCGGCAGGATCAGCGCGGCGACTGCGGCGGCGCCCACGAAGGCGACATTGAAGGCGACGTCGTACAGGGAGAACACCCGGCCCCGGTAGTCGTCGTCGACCCGGGTCTGCATCACGGTGTCCGTGGCTATCTTCGCGCCCTGAGTGGTGATGCCGAGCGCGAAAGCGGCGAGCAGCATCGGAGTGGCGGTGAAGGTCAGGGCGAGTGGCGGCAGCAGGACCGCGGAGGCGGCCGAGCAGCCGGCGATCCAGCCCGCGGTGCCGAAGCGGACGGTGGCCCACGGGGTGATGATCGCCGCGGTGAAGAATCCGGCCGCCGATATGCCGACCGCGAGGCCCAGCAGCGCCAGGCCCGCGCCGCTGTCGGACGGGTCGGACCAGGCGTAGCGGCAGAGCATCAGCAAGGTCACGGTGAGGGCGCCGTAGCAGAACCGCATCGCGGTCATCGCGGTGAGCGCCTGCCGGGCGGTGGGCCGCTGCCGTAGATGTGCCAGACCGTCGGTGAGGCCGCGGGCGGTGGAGGCGAGTGCGGCGCCGAGCCGCGGACCGTTCCCGATCAGCTCGGGGCCCAGCACGTCGCGGCCCAGAGCGAGCGAGGACAGCCCGGCGCACAGGTAGAGGAATCCGCCCAGCAGCACCGTGGCCGCGTCGGCGCCGGACCCGGCGGGGACGAAGAGGTGCACCACGAAGGCCGCGCCCCCGCCGATGGCGGCCGCGAGGGTGCCGGCGGTGGGGGTGAGCGAGTTGGCGGTCACCAGCCGTGCGGCGTCCACCACTCGGGGCAGCGCGGCGGACAGCCCGGCCAGCACGAAGCGGTTGACGCCCGTGACGGACAGCGCGGCGAGATAGAACAGCCAGTCCGGCACGTGCAGCAGGATCAGCCCGGCGGTACCGCAGGACAGCGCCGCTCGCAGCAGGTTGCAGTACAGCAGCACCTGCCGGCGCCGCCAGCGGTCCAGCAGCACCCCGGTGAAAGGCCCGAACAGTGAGTACGGCAGCAGCAGTACAGCCATCGCGGAGGCCACCGCGCCTGGTGACGCCTGCTGCTCCGGAGAGAAGACCACATAGGCGGCGAGCGCGACCTGGAAGACGCCGTCGGAGAGCTGGGACAGCAGACGCACCACCAGCAGCCGCCGGAAGTGGGGCAGCCTCAGCAGCACGCGCAGATCCCGCACAACGGACATGGACACAGCCTCACACGACAGGGAAGGCCCCGGGAACGCGCCCCGGGGCCTTTCGTCTGTGCCGGGCTGCCCGTCCGACGGGCCGGCCGGGCCGGTCGAGCCGGACTCAGCGGACCGTACGGTCCGGCGGCAGCCGATCACACGGTCCGGAGATCACGGCGAGGACGCCGCTCACCCGGACAGCGCGGGATCGCACGGGTCAGCGCTCGACCTCGCCGCGGATGAACTTCTCCACGTTGTCGCGGGCCTCGTCGTCGAAGTACTGCACCGGCGGGGACTTCATGAAGTAGGAAGACCGCTACTGTGCAGAGTCCAATAGGAGCAGCAGGTCAGAGCAGGCGCAGACTGGCCCGCCTCCCTCGATCCCGCCGCTCTGGGAGAGCTATGGGAGATGATCTTGGAGAGAGGCTCTGCAGCAGCTGGTCGAGAGCCGCCACGGGCGACCGCGGATGCATCCCCGCACGCACCTGCAGCGCTGCCTCCCACAGGCCCGTCAGATCCTCCATGAGTCGCTGGACCATGCCTGGGGCGATGTGCGCGTATTGCGCCGACACAGAGCCGTCCAGGTGCCCCATGCGGTCATCCATGAGGACGCGGGGCGTACCGAGATCCTCCATCACGGTGCGGTGGGAGTGGCGCAGACCGTGGGTCGTCAGATCAGCCTCGATAGGGGACCAGCAGGCCTGCGCCTTCGCTGCCGAGTGTCGCCCCCGGATGACCTTGCCCGGCCACGGGTCTGCCAGCAGGCGCACCGGCCTGGCCGGCTCATCAACGCCCTGGCGGGGATACCACCCGGATGCCGCCGGCGCGAACACCTCGCGACGCCACGAGTCGCGTTCCCAGTGAGGCAGGATCATGGACTGCGGCACCGGCAGCTGGTCCCGTGCGGCCAGTACCCGGGCACGGGTCGAGGCGGCCACCGGCCCCCCCGAGATCGAGCGGGAGACGGTAGCGAGGCTCACGCCGGCGGCCTCGGCTATCAGGGCCCTAGGAAGGGGCGTCAGCCGCTCAGGGCCGGTGAAAACGTATTTTGCCCCGTGGCAATTGCACGGCGGCCGGAGGGCGACGAGGGGTCTGAGCAGATCGGAGAGAAACCGGGGTATGTCGATGTCACGGTACGAGTCGTCTTTCGGCGCCCCCTCGACCAGGACCCCGCCATCGAGTTCGTACAGCTGGAACTCGATCCGTATCCAATGGGGCCGGACAAACGAGGGCTTGAGTCCGACGATCTCACCCCACCGCATGCCCGTGTAGAAATCCATGATCACAGCTATAAACTCGTCATCTCGACCTGTCAAAATACCCGCCCGCTCCGCGATAATGAGAGCCGAGACGGCATCAACGACGGCCTTCTCCGGTCCGCGACGATTTCCCGTGCTCCGGCCGGCTCGCTTTCCACGCCCGCGTCGAGTCGTGGCGACGTTGGCAGGGATGAGTTTCTGCTCTACAGCATCGCCTAGCATGACGTGCAGCGTGGACCGCCAGGTGCGGATACTCGATGCCGGATAACCTCGGTCGCTCTCCGACCTACTCCAGAGATTGACGGTCTCCTCGTCAATTTCAGTCATCAGCATTTCGCCGAACGCCGGCAGCAGGTGAGTCTCCAGATGGTTCCGGTAGTTCTGCATGGTGCTCAGCGCAAGATCGAGGCCCGCGTACCACCGGTTGGCGAACTGCGCGAAGGTCTCCGGAGTCCGGTCGACGGGCTGGGCGACGGGTGCGGTCCTCGCCCGCTCGGCCGCCTCCTGGTCGTTCGCGGCCTGGGTCGCCGCGCGCTTCGTCGGGAACTTGACGGTGCGCCCGTAGGCGTCCTTGACGGTCCCGTACCTGCCCGGCGCGATTTTGTACCGGGCTCTGTAGTAGACATCGCCCGCCCGGTCCTGACGTCTTTCTGGATACCCCAACCCGAGTCCTCTGGCTGGACCTCGGGGGCATCAGCCACGCCGAGGTGATTTACACCATTGTTCGGAGGCGGTCCCCCCCTAGCTGGACCACCTCGCCGCGCCACAGGTGGACCAGGCCGCCGTCCGCCAGCAGTTCCTCGAATGCGGCGTTGAGCGCCGCCATCATCTCGTCGGGCCCCAGCGACGGGTCCACCCACGCTGTGATGTCCCCGCGTCGCTCCGCGAGGGTGACGGCTGCGAGCGCTGGGACCGGTGCCTGCCTGTATCTGATCGCCATTGTTCGGAGGCGGTCCCCCCCTAGCTGGACCACCTCGCCGCGCCACAGGTGGACCAGGCCGCCGTCCGCCAGCAGTTCCTCGAATGCGGCGTTGAGCGCCGCCATCATCTCGTCGGGCCCCAGCGACGGGTCCACCCACGCTGTGATGTCCCCGCGTCGCTCCGCGAGGGTGACGGCTGCGAGCGCTGGGACCGGTGCCTGCCTGTATCTGATCACGAACGACCCCCCTGGTCATTTTGTGTTCGTGTATTGACGATACGTGTTTCAGCAGGCGTATCCCCACGCAAATGCGATCAGTCGGGGTCCCCATCCGCATCCGCCTGCTCAGCCGCCTCGATCATGGCTCGCCACCGTCGCTGGTCAGCTGCTGACATCGCCCCCAGGTGAGCGACGACGATCCGCACGTCCTCGCTGTAGCCCGCCAGTTCGCTGGTCTCGTACTGGAGGTACTGAGCCGCGGCAGCCTTCTGCACTCGGGCCAGCGGTAGCTTCAGCGCGGCCGCGATGCCCCGGAGTCGTTCAGTGCTGGGGGCGGCTGAGATCTGGTTGGTGGCCAGTTTCTGCAGGTAGGGCTTGCTCACGGGATGGCCGGCAGCCTCGGCCCGGTCTGCCATGGTCTGATAGCTGACGCCAGCATCGTTGGCCTCTCGCACGAGGCGGCTCAGGTCGTCCCGATTCATCTGGCGCATTAGATGCGGGGGGATGTCTTGTTGCTCTGCGTGTGCGCTGTCAGGGGTGTGATCTGCACCCATGGTCGCCTCTCTCGGTCAGCTGGGGGGCAGCCACCGTTGTCCAGACCGCCGTGCGGTCTGCATCTGTAGACGTTTTGTCTACGGGAGACAGCCTAGCGATTCCCGACACCCACTGGGCCGACTGCATCCGACCGTCTCGATCTGTAGACGGATCGTCTCCGAGTATGTTTTAGTGTTCCTGTTCGTAGACGAGGTGGCACGGATCGAGAGACGGGCGCAAATGCTGTACACGCTCCGAGATCGCGGGATTCTCCGCTGGTTGATGGACCACCCGGGTCGGGGTGCCCCTTTCAGCATTCGTCAGCTGTCTGCCGAGTCCGGAGTCGACCGGGCCACGATTGGTCACCTGCTGAGCGGCAGCAGGAGCGCCTGCGACGTGGGAGCAGCGCACCGTATATCGGAGACGATCGGCGTTGCCCTGCTGGTGCTCTTCGCGCCGCCTGCGTCTCCGAATCGGAACGAAACGTATCGAGAATTGAGCCACTTGGACATGGAGGAGCAACCGTGGCAGGCAGCCCCCCACCCGGGATGATCTGGATCAGAGACACCCCCGCCGGCCCCGGCATCGCCAGCAGGCTCGGGATCTTGCCCGGCACGTACCGGAAGTGGCGCACGCGGGGGATCGGCCCGAAAACGTTTCAGATGGGACGGCGTGTGGTTGCGCGCATCCAGGTCGTCGACGAGTGGATCAGCCAGCAGGAGCAGGCGGGCTCATGATCCCCGTCCTACACACGCCGGCGGAGGTCGCCGAAGCCCTCGGATGCTCCGAATGGTGGGTCAAAGAGCAAGCACGGCAGCGGCGCTTCCCGCACGTGCGCGCGGCCGGAAATCGCATCAGGTTCCTGCAGTCTCACCTCGACGTGATCCTGCGCCGTCTGGAGCGCCCCGTCATCGAGGCCGCCCCGGAAACGACTGCTGGTCGGCAGCAGCCAGCCCTGCCCCCGATCACCCTGCTGCAATCCCGTCCCCCTCGCCGCGCCCGCAGAACGGCGTGACTCGCGGCTATGGGACGGGGCCGCCCGGTCGTGACCCGGTGCGGCCCCTGCAGCCCGACTCCAGCAGACAACGAACGGAAGAGAGAGCTATGAGCATGATCCCACGATCTGAGGTGGCGGCCTTCGCGGCGGCGGTCTCCGATGTGCTGTGCCTGCCGGTACCGGCGCCTACCGCCGAGGACCGGGCCGGGTATCAGGCCGAGCTGGCGCTCCGGGCCGCGCACGTGCGGGCCTGGGCGGATGCCGTCGTGACCGCGCCGCAGGTGCCGCTGCTGGAGATCACCACCGGCATGGCCGGGCTGGGAGTGCAGCGCAGTCTGCTGCCGTATCTGACGGGGCCGGACCGCGCGTACCTCGAGGCGCAGCTGGTGGAGCAGCGGCATCAGCTGCTGGACCCGGCGGTGCCGGTGCTCCCGGTGGCCGTGCCCGCGGCGGGTGGTGCCCGGTGACCGGGGAGCTGACTGCGGCCGAGCGGGCGGCGCTGCCGGTGGCCCGGGCGGGGATGCTGCGGCTCCCGGCCGCGCCGGCTCCGGACCCGCGGGTCGCCGAGGTCCGCGAGCGGTTCGCCCGGTCGACGGCCGCCTACACGGCAGCGCCGTTCCCCGGCAAGATCGTCGCCCTCCTGGTGGAGGAGATCGAGCGCCTGGAGACCACCCCGTTGCCAATACCGGGGCAGGTGTTCCTGCCGCTCCGGGACGGCCTGCCGATCGACCACCCGTACGCGACCCGGGACGGGGCCGCGGCGCGGTGCGAGGCCGAAGCCCGCGCCCGCGCCGGCGCCCCTGGCCTGGCCCTGGAGTGGCTGCCCGGCCTCGATGACCCGGCGGTGACCGAGCTCGCGCAGGTCCACCGTGCCCACACCAGCGCGACCGGGTACGCGGTCCGGACCGTGCCGGTCCTGACCACCACCACGACGGTTCCGGCCCCGGCCGGGGCTGCGGAAGGGATGAACTGATGCCCGGGACGACGAGTCACGGTGTGTGCGGGGTGTCGGGGTGCGGGTCGACCGCGGCGTATCTGGACGCCACCACCGTGCGGACCGCGGGCTGGGTCCAGGTCCGGCGCGCGGCCGAGCCGGCCGGCTCGGCCCGGTGGTTTCACAGCCTGGCCTGTGCGGCCCGGGGTGTCGGGACCGAGCGCCTGGTCCGCGAGGACCTGGCCGCCACGGACCGGGCCGAGGCTGGTCTGCCCTGCGACGGGGCGGGGGCGGGCCGGTGACCTCGGCGGAGGAGTCCTATCTCGGCTGGGACGAGCTGCACCACCACACGGCGTGCAAGCGGCCGGCGTGGACGGTCGACACGAAGACCGAGTACGACGTGTACCGGCCCCGGGACCGGGAGAGCACCGCGCCGCACGCCTGCCCGGCCGAGGAGTGCGGGCACGGGCCGCGGATGGAGCGCACGACGGTGCGGATCGTGTGCCGGTCGTGCGGGTGCGCGTACGTCATCACCAGCGAGACCGGTGTGTCCACCACCAGCACCCGGTCCCTCGGGTACGGACTGGCGCCGGAGCGCAGGGCCGGGCTGCTGCTGTGGCAGGGCCAGCCCTTCCTCAGCTTCGGCCGGCTCAGCGAGGACATGCCGTGGGACTACATCGTGACCCGGCCGGGCGTGACCCGGCCGGTGCGCGAGGACCTGGTGGGCGAGATCAGCCAGACCCGCGGCAAGCGCGGTGCGGTGCGCTACGGCGCGGTCGCCGTCCCTGACCCGTACGGCCGGTACGGCTACGGCATCCGCTGGGCGGTGGCGACCGACGGGCTGGCGACGCCGACGGCTGCCGCGCGGTGGATCGCCGCCCAGCTCGCCCAGGCCGCCCAGGCGGGCGGGGCGACCGCGACCGCGACCGGGGCTGCGACTGCGACCGGTTCGGCTGGTGCCTGCTGATGGCCGCCAGGAAGAAGGCGGTCCCGGCGGTCTCGGCGGGTCCGACCGCGGCCGAGAAGAACCCGACCGGGCGCCACCTGATGAGCGCGCGCCCGCTGTCCGCTGCGGAGCGGCGGGAGTGCGTGCGGCAGGCCGCCGCCCACGCCGTCGACGGCTCCGATCTGCGCTATCTGCTCGCGGTCCTGGGCCTGACCGCCCAGGACGCCGCACGCCCCGCCCCCCAGCCGCCCAGAAAGGGATCCGGATCCGATGTCCAGACATGACGAGACCGAGCGTGAGCGCCTGGCCCGCGAGCTGGACCGGGCGCGCGAGGAGCTGGGCGAGGCCCGCGAGCAGGCCGCGGTCCTGCGGGGCCAGCTGCAGGGTCAGCGCACGGCGGGGGAGACGATCGCGGTGCAGCTGGCCGAGCGGGCCGCGCAGGTCGGCGCCGACCTGGGCCGGGTACAGGCCGGCGCCGCCCGCGCCCGGACCGACGCCGTCACCATGCGCCACCTGATCGCCGCGCACGTCCTGGCCCTGCAGACGGGAGCCGGCCCGGAGCTGGCCGCCCGCGGACTGCTCGACCAGCTCATGGTCCGCGGGATCGACCTGTCGGCCGAGACCGCCCAAGCCCAAGCCCGCGCCGAAGCCGCGGCGCCGGCAGCCGGTGCCGCGCCCGCGGCCCGGATCCCGGCCGCGGTTCCGCACCCGGCCCCGGCCGCGGCGGGTTCCGGGGCCGGGACCCGGGACCGGCCCGCCCCGTGAAGCCGCGTCGGCCGCCGCCGTGCGAGTCCCTCGCCGCCCCGCACGCCTACACCTACGCCCGTCTCTACATCTGCGGGTGGCGGTGTGCCCGGCACACACCGGCAGCGGAGGCCGGGCGGCCGGAGGCACCGCCCGGCCCCGGCTGGCCCACCCACCACGACCCCGCACCGCCCCCACCGCGCCCCGCCCCGACGCCCCGCGCCGCCCTGCCGCGGTCCGCGCACCCCGCCACCCGCTGAGGAGAAACCCATGCCCACCGTGCCGAGTCCGGGCGACCTGGCCCACCGGCCGCACCGGCCGCTGACCGCCCGCCTCGTCCAGACCGGGGCCGCCGTCCCCCCGCCGCCCCCGCTGCCCCCGGTCCAGCCCGAGCGGCCTGTGCTGGATCCGGGTGCGCCGTTCCTGGCCCGCTACGAGGCCGCCATTCGCTTCAGCGGGCTGTCACCGTCGGTCCGCCTGGTCGCTCTTGTCCTGGCCCTGCGGGCGAACTGGGCCACGGGGGTGACCGGGCCGGCGTACCGGGTCGGCTACGGGTGGCTGGCTGCGGCCACCGGCCTGGCAGCCGTGCGGGTCCGCGAAAACCTGCACGTCCTCGGCCAGCACGGATTTCTGCGGCGGGTCCCGGCCGAGCGCAGCGACCAGCCCTCCGTGATCGAGCTCCTCATCCCCCCGACGCCCGGCCCCGGCGCCCGGCCCTGACCCGGCGGCCCGCACGTGCTCGCCCCCCGTGCGGGCCGCCGGCACCACCCCCTGCGCCCCCGCTGTGCCCCTGCCCGCCCTGTCCGTCGTGCCAGTCCAGCCATGAGAGGAGTGACCCGCGCCGTGTCCAGCCCCGTCCGTGTGCCCTGGCGTGTGGTCACCGGCAGTACGTACGGGGACGCCGCCCTCGCGGTGTACGTCAAGATCGCGGCGCTCGCCCGGCGGCGCCTGCCCGGGGCGGCCGGGCAGCGGCCCGCCGGGTGCGAGGCCGGGGTCGCCTACCTGTCCGGTCTGCTGGGGCTGTCCCGCGGCGCGGTGGAGCGGGCGCTGACCCAGCTGACCCGGCCGGCGCCCGGGGACGACGTGGTGGAGGTCATTACGACGCGGCGGACGCTTCCGGGCGGGCGGGGGCAGACCGCGGTCCGCCGGCCTCGCGCCGCCCCGCGCGCCGAGCCCTTCGCCCTGGTGCCGTCCCGGGCCGCCGAGGCGCTCACGCCGCGGCAGCTGCGCGCCTACGCGGCCATCGCCTACGCCACCGCCACCGGCCACCCGGTCAGCCACACCGAGCTCGGCCAAGTGCTGCGGCACCGCACCGGCGCGCGGGCCGGGCAGCCGCTGGGCGACCGCTCGGTGGGCCGCATCGTGACCGGCCTGGAGGAGGCCGGGTGGATCACCGTGGACCGGCGGGCCGGATACCAGGGCCGCCACCTCTATGAGGTCCACGCCCAGCCCCACGAGCACGAGCAGCTGGCTCTCACTGATCTTGATGAGGGATCGGGTGGTGATCCTGGTGAGGGGTCCCTCGCGGCTAAGGAAGACCACAGGTCTGACTCACCCGATGCGCAGGCCGGTCTTCCCATCCGCCGTAGGCGAGATACCGGTAGTAAAGCTGTGGAAAACCCGGGAAACCCGGTCTTCGCCGGCTTCGCCGGGCAGCGCACCGAGGCGCCGCCGGTGTACCGGGGGCCGGGCCTGAGCCTGTCCCCGCGGATCTGGCGGGTCCTCCAGCCGGTAGGCCCGCTGCTGCCGGGCCTGTCGGAGTACGTGGTCCGGGAGCTCGCCCGACGCATCGGCCGGGAGCTCGACCAGGGCGTGGAGATCGAACGGCTCCGCGGGCGCCTCCAGCACCGCTACGCCAGCACCACCGAGATCCGCGACCCGGGGCGGTGGCTGCTCGGCCCGGCCGTCGTACGCCACGGCTGCGGCCTCACCGCCTGCGAGTCCGGAGTGATCTGGCACACCGGCATGGCCTGTGAGGCATGCGCGGAGCTGCGCACTTCCAGACCCCAGCCGGACCCTGGCCGGCACCGGCTGCCGCCCGCGCCGGGGACGCATCCCTACACGCCGGACCGCCGCGGCGCGTGCGCCCGGTGCGATCTGCCCGCCGCCAACCGCCGCCATCACCAGCCCGCCTGACGAGACGAGAGAGACATGCCCAGTGCCGCTGACGTGGAGAGCTGCGACCGCTGCGGAGCCGACATCCGGTGGACGGTCACCGAGGCCGGCCGCCCCCTGGCCGTCAACGCCGAGCCCGATGAATCGGGCAACACCGCGGTGCACACCGACAGCGTGGGCCGGGTGCGCTCCCGCGCGCTCACCCGGGAGCGCCCCGACCTGGACCACCTGGAATGGCGCGCGATGCCGCATCCCGCGACGTGCAGCAACCCGCCGCCCCGCAAGCCCCGCCAGTCCCGCCTGGCCCCGCGCCCGGTACGCCGCGCCGCCCCCTGGCGGTACCGGTGACGTCGCCGGCCCACCGGATCATCGCGGACGCCGCGGCCGCCGTCATCAGGACCGCCATGGTCGCCGAAGGGATCGAGCCCGCCGCCGCTGACCGCATCTCCCGCCGCTCCGTCGCGGACCTGCTCGCCGACGGCTGGCACATCACCGCCCTGCCCCTGCACATCACCACGAAGGAAACGCCCCGATGACCCACGCCCCCGCCCAACTCGACACCATCACCCAGTCGCTGACCAGTCTCATCCCCGGCGGCGTCCGCGCGAACATGCAGATCGTCGTCACCGAGCAGCAGCCGCAGGGTCCGTCGCACACCTGGACGGGCACCGTGGACGGCCTGGCCCTGCGCCTGTCCACCGCGCTGACCGACCCCGGCGCGGCGGCAGGCAGTCCGCTGGCCCGGGCCGAGGACGCCAAGCGCCGCCGCGACCTGGCCGGCGAGATCGGCGCCCTCATGGACGGCGGCGCGCAGCTGGAGGCCGCGCCCTGGTACCCGGCGCGGCCCGGAGACATCGTCCACATCACGTACGGGGCGGTCGGGCCGTACCCGGCGTACGGCGAGACGTACGTCATCGAGGCCGCCGACGCCGAGCCGTTCCTGTCCATGCGGCTGCTGCACCACAGCCCCAACCTCCCGGTGGAGATCCTGGCGACGACCGGCTGCTACGCCGTGGACGAGGACACCGACCCGCTGATGGAGCCCTGGTTCGAGGCCGGCGCCGAACACATCACCCTCGTCCGCGACGGCGCGGTCATCCCCCACCAGGCGCCGGGCCGATGACCGGCCGCCCGCCGGCGCCCGCCCGGCACACCACCAGCAACCCGCTCGGCTGGGCGGTAACCGTCTGCGGCACCCTGGCCGGCCTGGCCATCGCCTGGGCCGTCGCCACCGGCTGGTCCACCCCCGCCACGTGCGTGGTCGTGGGCGCCGGCGCCCCGTTCACCCTCGCCGCGCTGTTCCTGGTCTGCCTGCGGATATCCGCCGCGCTCACCCCGCCCGGCCGCACCACCAGTCCCCGCCCCCGCCTGGCCTACCGCGCCGAGCCCCGATCGGCCCTCGTCGTGATCGACACGCCGCTGCCCACCTGCCCGGCCTGCCTCGGCCACGGCGGCTGGAACACCTACATCTCCGACGGCGGCAGCGCCGAGGACGGCGAAACCCTCTGGCAGCACTGCCCCTGCTGGAACCCCCGCTGGGTCGTCCGGCTGGTGCCGCTCCCGCGCCTCGTGGAGCGCCGGCGCGGTCAGCCCTCCGGCTACTCCGACGAGCCGCCGTTCTGAGCGCCGACCCGCGCGCCGACGCCCTCGACACGAACATCGAGGTGCTGTGCAGCGAGTGCCGCCGGCCGCTGCGCGAGATCGCCTCCCGCGCGCTGGGCACCGGCCCCGTCTGCCGCCGCGGACTGCGCGACATCGCCCACCCCGGCACCGGCCAGCTGGCTTTCGCCCTCGACCTGCCCGTACCCGAAACCACCCCGGAGGACTGACCCATGGACGAACTGCTCACCGACCGGCACACTCCGACCGGCACCGCGCCGACCAGCACGATCAGGCACGTCTACATCGACACCGAGTTCCTTCGCCACAACCTCACCAGCCGCGGCCTGGTCTCGCTCGCGCTCACCGACGACGACGGCACCGACTACTACGCCGTCAACCGCGGCATGGACACCACCGCCGTCCACGCGGACCCCTGGATGAGGGAGAACGTCTGGCCCTACCTCCCGCTCAACCCCCGCGGCGTGCTGGACCTCCACGGCACCGAGGTACGGCCTTATCCGACGATCCGCGACGAGGTCAGCGCCTATTTCGCCGACACCACCGCGGCCACCACATACCTCTACGCCAACCACGGCGCGCAGGACATCGTGCGCCTGCACGGCCTGTGGGACCACGACTGGGCCGTCATGCCGACGATGATCCCGCGCTGGTTCTACGACACCAAGGGCCTGGCCGCGGCGGCCGGCAACCCGGAACTGCCCGCCATGGAACACGGCGCGCACCACCCGCTGGAAGACGCGCGGCACAACCGCACGGTCCGGCTCTTCCTGGCCGCCCGCAGCGCTGCCGGCAGCACCCCAGAGGGCGGCTGACCGTGCGCCTGATCATCGTCCCGGGCCAGCCCATCGAGGAGATCGCCGCCGAGGCCGGCACCCTCGAAGTCCTCCGCGTGCTGCTGGGGGCGGTCCGCGACAAGCCCTCGCCCGGCCCGCTGCTGCACGCCGGATACGGCCGGCTGCTCAGCCTCCCGCTCATCGCCGACCCGACGATCCCGCCGCTCACGGTGCTCCTGCGCGGCTACTCCACACCCATGGGACCGACTCCGTGATCACCTACTGCCGCATCTGCAGCCGGCCCGTCCCCGAGGCCGAGAACCGGTCCGTCTGCCGGAGCTGCGAGCACTCGATGCGCTACACGCTCTCGGCCCTGGTCGACGAGCTGCCCGCCCTGGTGGCCTCCCTCGTCCCCGGCGGGAGCACCCTGACCGGCAGCCGATCCGGCGCCCGGGCCCACGCCCCGGTCCCGGTCGACCTGCGCGTGCTGTCCCTGCTCGGCCCGGGGCACTGGGCGGACGGCGACGACCTGACCGACGTCCCGCTCGCGGCGGCACTGCGCGGCTGGGCCGACGCACTGGCCACCTGGTTCCCCTCCCACCGGGTAGTCGGCGGCACCGAGCACCTGGAGCCCTTCGGCGTCCGCCGGATAGCTGGCGGCACCGAGTACCTCACCCCCGCCGGCGGCTGCGACGCAGCCCTCAACCGGGGCGGTGACGACGTCGAAGACTGGGCCGCGTGGCTGACCCGGTACCTGCCCTACGCCCTCGACCTCCCGGTCGCTGCCGACCTGTACTCGGACCTGACCGCGCTGCTGCACAACGTGCGCGCGATCACCCTCACCAAGCCGCGCACACACCGCCGCCTCGCACCCTGCCCGCACTGCGACGCGTTCGCGGTGGTCCACCGCGACAGCGAGTGGGAGGTGCGCTGCGAGGCCTGCCGCCGCAAGATCGACCCGGACGAGTACGCCCTCCACGCCGCCGCGGTGATGCCCGAACTCACCGCGGCCGCCGCGGTGATGCCCGGACTCACCGCCATCGCCATGAACCTTCCCGCGACCGGGATCACCCAGCGCGCCACCCCCACGCCACCCGACACCACGGACGAGCGCGACCCCGACGCGACACCACAGGACGGACAGCGCTGCGCATGACCGACCACGACACGGCGCGCGACACAGGGCGCGACACAGGACCGGACCGTCTCGCCGCCCGGCGCGCCACCGTGCGCAAGCTCGCCGACGAGGGCATGAGCCTGCGCGCCATCGCCGCCCACCTGGGCATCGGCAAAGACGCGGTCCGCCGCGATCTCACCCACACCACCGCGACAGCGCGCGAGGCCGCCGCGACACCGGACGACGCCGTCGCGCCAGACAGCGCGCCCCGCGCCGGGGCCTGGCTCACCGTGTCGCTCGACACCGACGACACCGATCTGCGCCGCGATCTCGCGACGCTGCTCAGCACCGGCCAGCGCCTCGATAGCGTCGTGCGCGACGCGATCTCCGCGTACGCCGCGGCGTACGAATCCGCGTGGGACCACGGCGACTGGCCCCGCGGCCTCGCCCCCCGCCTGCGCCAGCCCACCTACCACCCGTACACCCCCGACCGGAAGGAAACCCCGTGACGATCACCATCGCCACCGCCACCCGCCAGGGCACCGGCGAAAACAACGCCGACTGCACCGCGACGTTCACCAGCCAGACCGGGCTGACGGCCACCGCCCTGATCGACGTCAGCGGCCACCCGCCGAACGCCCCCGCCATCGCCATGCTGCTCGCCGAGACCGCCGCCCGGGTCGGCGCCCAGCACGGCGGCCGCGCCGGACTCCTGTCCGCCGGCCTGCTCGTCGCCGACCCGGGCGCGGCGGAGGAACCCGAGCCGTCCGGTGTCGGTGTCGTTGTCACCCGCGAGCCCGGCGAGCGGGCAATGATCAGCTGGATCGGGGATGCCCACGCCTACGGCTGGGACGGCACCCGCCTCCACCGCTACACCACCCCGCACACCCTCGCCGAGCAGATGCGCACCTTAGGCATCCCCGTCGGCGACGTCGCGCACGACTGGATCACCACATCACTGCCCGAGGCCACCCCGGCCAACGTGCTGTCCGTCACCTGCCACGACCCGCTGATCATCCTCGCCTCGGACGGGACCGACTGCATCCCGAACGAGGAGTTCGCCGCCATCGTCCGCGAGCACGCGGACGACCCGCAAGCACTCGCCGACGCGATCACCGCCGCCGCGCGGGAGGATGACAAGGGCTACCGCGACGACACCACGACAGCCGTCGTGCTCGTCCGCTGACCGCCTGTCAGACCCCCGTCGTACGCTGACACCGCTCGCTCACCTGCGGCCCGCCGGCATCTGTCGGCGGGCCGTCGCCATGTCCGGACGTGTGGCGGATGCAAGAAAAGATCGGTGGACTCCGGGCACGTTCGAGCACATGATCGAACGATCGCACCGACTCGCTCGCGACCCAGCGCAGGCGACCGCGACCCGGAGGCCACCACCCATGTCCTGGACCCTGCACGAGGGCGACGCCCTCACCGTCCTGCCCACACTGACGCTGACCGACCCGGCCGACGCGGTCATGATGGACCCCCCGTACAACTCCGGCGGACGGACCAACGCCGCCCGCCGCGGCGACACCGCCCGCGGCAAGTACGTCAGCGGCGACGCCCAGCACGACCTGCTCGACTTCGGCGGCGACAGCCGCGACCAGCGCGCATACACCTACTGGCTCTCCCAGATCACCGCGCAGTGCCTGCGCCTGGCCCGCCCCGGCGCGTCATTGTTGGTCTTCACCGACTGGGCCCAGCTCCCCGCCACGTCCGACGCTCTGCAGGCCGGCGGGTGGACCTGGCGCGGCATCATCCCCTGGCGCAAGCCGATCGCCCGCCCGCAGAAGGACGGATTCAAGCGCGAGTGCGAGTACGTTTTGTGGGGGAGCCACGGCGAACCCGCCCGGCACACCCCGACCGTGTACCTGCCCGGCTGGCTGGAGGGCTCCCAGCCGCGGGGCCGTGAGCGGGTCCACATCACCCAGAAGCCGGTGGCGGTCATGCAGCAGCTGGTGCGCATCGCCCCCGAAGGCGGTCTGATCCTCGACCCCTTCACCGGGTCCGGGACCACCGGTGTGGCCGCGCTGATGGAGCGCCGCAACTTCGTCGGAGTCGAGGAGTCGCCGGGCATCGCCCGCGCCGCCCGCGGCCGCCTCACAGACGCGCTCTCGGCCGCCTCGCAGAAGCCGCTGGACCAGGCAGTTCGCACGCTGTAACGTCGGGCCCAGCAGGTTTTCCATGCCCGAAAGCAGCCAGGCCCCGGCTCACTGAGACGGGGCCTTCGCCATGCCCAGGGGGTGACGATGCCTCCCAAGTTCCCCAACCCGGCGCCGACCGAGATCCGCCCGGGCACACTCCTCACCGCCCGGCAGGCCGCGCAGCACTTCGGGGTCGGGGTCGGCACCATCCGCCAGTGGCAACACCGGGGAAAAATCGAGCCGGTCGACCTGCCCGGCCGCGGACCGCACCTGTACCACCTCGGTCCGCTGGCCCTCGCCGAGCGCGACGCCTGGCTCAACGGCGCCGACCGCGCCCGCCGCGGCGGCCGCCACCCCGACTGGAAACCCTGCGCCAGCGCAGCCGCCTGAACTCCCCTTGCGCACATGCCCGGTGCCCCGTACCCACCCGGTACGGGGCACCAGCCCATCCCCACCACCAGAAAGGCCCCCGACATGCGCCTGGACGACTCCACCGACCTCGGACCCAACGCGTACGCCGCATACGGCCGCGCCGTCGGCTTCCGCACCCACGACGGCCGCCCCATGCCCATGTGGGAGGCCCTAGGCGACACCATCCAGAACGGCTGGCGCGCGGTCGCCGCCGAGATCATCGCCTACCTGGCCGACGCCGCCCAGGAGGCCGACGACCAGGACAGCACAGACGGGCAGACCGCTGCCGCGGCGGCCGCCACCGGCGGCCAAGAGCCCAGCCAGGGCAGGGTTGTCCTGGCCGGCATCAACACCCTCGACAACAACGGCTCCCCGGCCGCGCCCGCGATCATCACCCGCGTCTGGACCAACGGCGTGATCAACGTCCGCGTCCAGCCCGACAGCGACCTTCCCAGCGTCCGCGCCACGTCTCTGTCCTACGTCGACACCGTGGACGACCTGACCCCGGGCCGCTGGACCTGGCCGCCGAGCGCCTGACCTACTCGCGCCGGCGCCATGCCCGCTCATCACCGGGCCGGATCGTGACCTCAGGATCCGGACCGGTACGACGCTGACGAGCCGTCGCCACCAGCACGCCCACCATCACCACCCCAGCCAGCACCGCGGCTCCCGTCCAGCCCTCGGCCACGCTCACGACGCCCAGTACCAGCGCGGCCACGAACACTCCTGCAGCAGCATCACTTCGCACGTGATGCACCCCCTCTCGTAGGTCCACACCGTAGAACGCGGAGGTGGTCACCGTGGCCAGACGCCGGGCACGCACCGTCTGCTCCGTCCCCGGCTGCCCCCAGCTCACCGACTCCGGCCGGTGCGCACAGCACCGGGCCGAAGCCGAGCAGCAGCGCGGCAGCGCGAGGCAGCGCGGATACGGCGCCGCACACGAGCAGCGCTTCCGGCCCGGCGTACTCGCCCGCGACCCGGTGTGCGTCCTGTGCCAGCAGGCGCCCAGCCAGCATGCCGACCACTACCCCCGCAGCCGCCGCGAACTGGCCGCCGCCGGCCTGAACCCCGACGACCCGCAGTACGGCCGCGGTCTGTGCCAGCCCTGCCACGCCCGCGAGACAGCACGACACCAACCCGGAGGCTGGAACCAGTGAGCATGATCCACGTCGTCACCTCGCAGGACATCGAACGGCATCGTCTCGCGCTCATCGCCTGGGCCGAGGCCAACGGGCTCGATCCCAACCTCATGGACCCGGCCGGTCTCACGATCGAGCAGGTCGGCGACCGCACGGTGATCCTCTACAGCGAGCACCAGCTCAGCCAGGACGGGAAGAAGCTGGTCGACCCCGACCACCCCGGCCGCACGCTGGTCATCCGCCGGTCGCGCACGCTCCGGCACGCCCTGCCCGAGGGCATCGGCCGGCGGCTGTGCACCTGCACCCTCGGCGAGGTCGACCCCGGCTGCCCCGACCACCCTGCCGACACGGAGGGTGACCGCACCCTAGGGGGGTGACCCCCAAGGCCAAAAGACGGCGGACCGCCGGGGAGGGACATAGAAATCTGTACGGGTCTGGGAGATCCAGCCCCTCACCGCATGATCACCCGCAACCCTCAGTGACGAGGTCCGGCCGCAACGGACGGGCCCTGACGTGCCGAAACGGCGCTGGGAGATGATCACTATGGGCGGAATGGGGCCTGCCCCGAAGGCCGCGGGACAGCGCGCGAGGCGAAACGCCGTTGTCGCGATGACCCGCCTGCCTGCCGGCGGCCGCAAGGGCCGTATCCCGACCTGGCCGCTGATCGATGACGTGCGGAAAGCCGCTCAGCTCGATGTCACCGAGGGAGTCGTGGCGCGGCTGCTGGCCGAGCTGGGGGACCCTGAGCTGTACGGGGCCGCCCGGGCGTCGAAAGAGCGGAAACTGGCGGCGGCCGAGCTGGAAGTGGCCGTTCTGACGCGTCAGATCGCCGCTCAGCGGGGTCTGGAGACCACGCTCTGGCGGGAGGTCTGGCGGACTCCGCAGGCCTTTGCCTGGGAGCGCCTCAGCTGGAACAGGGAGATCGCCCAGTATGTGAGGTGGAAGGTTCTGGCGGAGCTCGGCGACATGGACGCCTCCAAAGAGGCCCGCCAGCTCAGCGATCGCCTGGGCCTGACGCCGCTGGCGCTGCTGCGGCTGCGCTGGGACGTCGTGCCGGACGAGGAGCTCGCCGAGCGGCAGCGGCCGCAGCCGGTCGCGCCGCCCGCGCCGGCAGCGCAGCAGCCGGCGGATCCCCGTTCGATCCTGCACGCGGTGTAGGCCCCGGTGGGCCTGCTCATCGTCCCGGGTGCGGACGCCGAGCCCTGGCCCACGCTCGGCGGGCAGGTCTGCCAGCTGCTGGAGACGTACGGCGTGCACGGCCCCGGCGACCTGCGCGGGCAGCAGTACACGCTCGACGACGAGAAGCGCGCGCTGATCTACCGCTGGTATGAGGTGTACCCGCCCGGGCACCCGCGGGCCGGCAAGCGCCGTTTCAAGCGGGTCGGGTTGTCAGTCCGCAAGGGCACCGCCAAGACGGAGCTCGCCGCCGCGGTGGCGTTCGCCGAGCTGCACCCCGAAGGACCGGTGCGGTGCGACGGGTTCGACGCGCACGGGCAGCCGGTCGGCCGGCCGGTCTCCGACCCGTACATCCCGATGGTGGCCTACACCGAGGAGCAGACCGAGGAGCTCGCCTACGGCGCGCTGTTCGTGATGTGCACCGAGGGCCCGGACTCGGACCTGTTCGACGCCGGCCTGGACCGCATCCTGCGGACCGAGGGCGGCGGCAAGGCCGAGGCCCTGGCCAGCTCGCCCAACGCGAACGACGGCGCGCGGACAACGTTCCAGCACTTCGACGAGACGCACCGCTTCATCCTTCCGCGGCTGAAGGCGTCCCATCAGACGATGCTGGCCAACATCCCGAAAAGGACGCTGGCCGATCCGTGGTCGCTGGAGACGACCACGACCTACACCCCTGGCGAGGCATCGGTCGCCGAGGGAACGCACGAGTTCGCCGAGCTGATCGACAAGGGCAAGGTCACCGAGCGGACGTTCTTCTTCTTCCACCGCGAGGCCACGCCCCGCACGGACGAGGACCTGACCGACCCCGAGCAGATCCGCACCGCGGTCCGCGAGGCCTCCGGCCCGGCGATCGCCGGCTGGCCCGACTTCGAGGGCCAGGTCGACTCGATCGTCTCTCTCTACAACCAGCCGGACACCGACAAGGCGTACTGGGAGCGCGTCTGGCTCAACCGCCGGGTGGTCGCCGGCCGCCAGGCGTTCGACGTCAAGCGTTGGGAGATGCTCGCCCGGCCCGACTTCACCGTGCCAAACGGCGACGCGATCGTCATCGGGTTCGACGGCGCGCAGTTCCGCGACGCCACCGCGCTGATCGCAACCCACATCGAGACCGGGTTCCAGTGGCCGCTGGGCATCTGGGAGTGTCCGACCGGACCGGAGGGGGACGGCTGGGAGTGCCCGGAGTACGAGGTGTACGACGCGCTGAAGGCAGCCATGGAGCGGTGGCGGGTGTGGCGGGTGTACGCGGACCCGCCGTACTGGGACGGCATGATCAACCACTGGGTCGGCCGGTGGGGCCAGGACAAGGTCCAGGAGTGGTGGACCAACCGGCCCAAGGCCATGGCCTACAGCCTGGCGGCGTACAAGCGGGCGATGACCGCCGGCGACGTCACCCACAACGGCGACCCGGTGTTCCGGCAGCACATCGGGAACAGCCGCCGCAAGCAGCTGCGGATGCTAGACGACCAGGGCCAGCCGCTGTGGGTGATCGAGAAGGAACGCCACGACAGCCCGTTCAAGATCGACTCGGCGATGGCGGGATGCCTGTCCTGGGAGGCCCGGTCGGATGCGATCGCTGCCGGCGCCAACCGCAAACGACCCGGAGGGATGGTGGTGATGTAAATGGCCTCGATGATGGACAGGCTGAGCGACGTGGAATGGGCCACCTACCTCAGCCGCAACCACGACGCCGAACTCCCCCAGCTGATAGCGCTGAACAACTACTACGAGGGAGAGCAGCCGCTGAAGTACCTGCACCCCGAGCTGCAGAAGGAGCTCGGCGAGCAGATGACACAGCTGATCATCAACTGGCCGCGGCTGGTGGTCGACTCCCTCGAGGAGCGCCTGGACGTGGAGGGGTTCCGCTACCCCGACGCGGAGGAGGGCGACAAGGAGCTGTGGCGGATCTGGCAGGCCAACGGGATGCCGGTGAAGTCGCAGCAGGCCGAGGTCGACTCCATGGTGATGAAGCGGTCCTTCTTCGTGGTCGGCACCAACGAGAAGCAGGCGGACACGCCGCTGGTCACCGCGGAGTCGCCGCTGCAGATGTACGCGGACTTCGACCCGGCCACCCGGGAGATCCGTGCGGTGCTGCGGCGGTGGAACGACATCGACCCGATGACCGGGGCGCTGCTGCAGCGGCACGCCACGCTGTACCGGCCCAACTCCACGGTCTGGTACGACTCCGGCGCCCCGGGAACCTGGAAGGAGACCGACCGGGACGACCACGGCCTGGGTGACCCGCCCGTGGTGGTGATGCCCAACCGGCCGCGGCTGCTGCTGCCCGGCGGGGTGAGCGAGCTCGCCGACGTCCTGCCCATCTCGGATGCCGCGTGCAAGATCGCCACCGACATGATGGTCGGCTCCGAATTCCACGCGATGCCCCGCAGGTGGGCGCTGGGGTTCGACAAGAACGACTTCGTGGACAAGGACGGCAAGCCGCTGTCGGTGTGGTCGAGGCTGGCCGGGCGGATCTGGGCGACCGCTCGCACCCGCAAGGACGACGGCGCCGAGGTCGGGCAGTTCCCCGAGTCGGATCTGAAGAACTTCCACTCCACGATCGAGCTGCTCGCGCGGATCGTCGCCTCGCTCGGCGCGCTGCCGCCCAACTACCTCGGCCTGGTCGCCGACGACGCGGCCAGCGCGGACGCGATCCGGTCCCGCGAGGCGCGGCTGGTCAAGCGGGCCGAGCGGAAGACCACCCCGAGCGGCGGCGCCTATGGGCGCCTGAACAAGCTCATCGTCCGGGTACGTGACGGCGAGTGGGACCGGAGCCTGGACGGGCTGGAGACGATGTGGCGCGACCCGGCCACCCCGACGTTCGCGCAGAAGGCCGACGCGATCATGAAGCTGGTGCAGGCCGGCATCCTGCCGATCGAGCAGGCGTGGGAGGACCTCGGCTACACCAGCGGCCAGAAGGCGCGCATGCGGCAGATGATGGACGACCAGGCCAACCGCCTGTCCATGGCCGACCTGCACGCGCTGACGATGGTGCCCCCGACCCCCGACCCGAACGCACCGGCGCCGCAGCCGGCACAGCAGCCGGCGCTGTCGGCGGCGGCGTGAGGTGACCGCCGGGATTCCCGTCCAGGAGCACCCGGGGGTGGTCGCAGCGTACGGCGCAGCCCAGCACCGGGCGGCGGCGGTCACCGAGGCGCAGGCCGCCGCCTGGTGGGGACGGCTGGACACCACGGACCTGACCGGGTCGTGGCTGCGAGCGGTCGGACCCGCGCTGGTCCGGTTGCTGACCGCCGGCCAGCTGCTCGCCGCGACGCCGGCGCAGCAGTTCGTGGAGACCATGGTCATCGCCGACGGCCTGGTCAACCACTACGACCACGGCGCGTCCCGGCTGCTGCCGCGGGCCCTGGCCGGCGCCGCGGCCGACGGCCGGCCGCTGGACAGCCTGCTCTACACCCCGGTCATCCGCACCAAGTCCCTGCTCGCCTCCGGGATGTCCCTGCCGGAGGCGATGCTGTCGGGGCAGATGCACCTGCGGCGGATCGTCAACAGCGAGGTCGCCGACGCCGGCCGCGCCGGATTCAGCGCCGCCTCGATGGCCAACCGCACCGTCACCGGCTACGTGCGGCAGGTGCGGGCCGGCGCCTGCGCTCGGTGCGCGATCCTGGCCGGCCGGTGGTACCGCTACGACGCCGATTTCGACCGGCACAAGCGGTGCCAGTGCTACGGCGTGCCGGCCACCGAGAACAGGCCTGGCCGCCACACCGACCCGATGGCGTTCTTCCACGGCCTGTCCCGGTCCGAGCAGGACCGCCGTTTCGGCGTCGGCGGCGCCCGGGCCATCCGGGACGGCGGCGACATCTACGCGATCGTCAACGCCACCCGCTCAACGGTGTCCCTGGACGCCTACGGCCGCCGGGTGGTGGCCACGCTGGAAGGCACCACCCGCCGCGGCGCCTTCTACCGCCTGGAGCGCGCCGCGACCGAGCAGCGCACGGGCGTCCGCTTCGCCCGCGACCGGATCGAGACCGAGCAGGGCCTGCCGAAGTTCCAGCTGCGCACGCCCCGCCTGGTGCCCAGCGAGATCTACAAACTGGCCGCCGGCGACCGCACCGAGGCGATCCGCCTGCTGCGGCGCTTCGGCTATCTGACCTGACCGGGCCGAAACGGCGCCGGTCATCATCCAGCCCGAAACGGGAGTTCACCATGTCCACACCCCCCGAGCCAACCCCTGCCCCCGTACCGGTGCCGGTGCCCCCGGCGGTACCGCCGGCGCCCGTACCGGCCGTACCCCCGGTCCCTGCTACGGAGCCGGAACCGGTCGACCTGCAGGCCGAGGTCGACAAGTGGAAGGCGCTGTCGCGGCAGAACGAGCAGCGGGCCAAGGACAACGCCGCGGCCGCCGCCAGGCTCGCCGAGATCGAGGACGCCGCCAAGACCGACGCGCAGCGCCTGACCGACCAGCTCAAGGCCGCCGACGACCGCGCGACGGCGGCCACCCGGCTCGCCACGTCGTCGACCGTCCAGGCCCTGGCCGCAGCCGGGTTCGAGGACGCCGAAGACGCCGTGGGCGCCCGCGACTGGTCCAAATTCGTCACCGACGGCGTGATCGACACCGAAGGGATCAAGGCCGAGCTGACCGCCCTCCTGGCCGCCAAGCCGCACTGGGCAAAGGCCACCGGACCGCGGCTGCCCAGGCCGGACCCCTCGCAGGGCCCGCGGCCGGGCGCGCTCCCAGGAGACCTGACCGCCCAGATCGCCGAGGCCAAGGCCAAGGGCGACTGGAAAAAGGTGGTGAGCCTGGAGAACTCCAAGCTCGCCAACGTCAAGACCACCTGATCACCGCGGGCAGGCCCATGCGCCGCGCCCCGAGCACAGCAAGGGAGACCCCGCCATGGCTGGGAGCATCACCGCCCTGGGCACGACCTACAACCTGCCCAACTACACCGGCATCCTCCACCAGCTCACCCCCGACGACACGCCGTTCTTCGCCTCGATCGGCGGCCTGTCCGGCGGCGGCCAGACCACCGCGACGCAGTTCGAATGGGAGACCTTCGACCTGCGCGCGGCCGGCCAGAACACCGCGCTGGAAGGCGCCGACGCGCCCACTCCGCAGAATCGGATCCGCGGCAGCGTGGACAACATCTGCCAGATCCACCACGAGACCGTCGGGGTCAGCTACACCAAGCTGGCCGCCATCGGGCAGCGCTCCGGCCTGAACATCGACGCCCCCCAGCCGGTCGCCAACGAGCTGGACTGGCAGGTGACCAACATGCTCAAGCAGATGGTCCGCGACACCGAGTGGTCCTTCATCAACGGCCAGTACCAGAAGCCGACGGACAACACCACGGTCCGCAAGACCCGCGGGATGCTGCAGGCGATCACCACCAACGTGCAGAACATGGGCACCGCACTGGGCTCGGCCGCCGGCGCGATCAGCACCGACGCGTTCACCCTCAACGCCCACGGCCTGGTGGCCGGCGACCAGGTGGTGCTGGACACCATCGCCACCCTCACCGGACTGGCCCCGGACACCCCGTACTTCGTGGTGTCGCCGACCACCAACACCTTCAAGCTCGCCGCCACCAAGAACGGCGCCGCCATCGACCTGACCGGCGGTGACGGCACCGCGAACGTCACCAAGCTCGTCCCGGTGGCCAAGGCAGCGATCGACCGGCTGATGCAGCAGGTCTTCGACAACGGCGGCATCACCGAGGCCGGCACAGCGGCCCTGGTCGCGGGCAGCTCCGTCAAGCGCGGTCTGTCCGACGCCTACGCCAACAGCTTCGGGAAGTTCCACGAGACGACCCGCAACGTCGGCGGCGTCAACCTGCAGACCATCGAGACCGACTTCGGCGTGCTGAACATCATGCTCGACCGCCACATGCCCAAGCACAAGCTCATGGTCGCCAGCTTGGAGCAGTGCATGCCGGTCTACCTGGAAACCCCTGGCAAGGGGCACTTCTTCGCCGAGCCGCTGGCCAAGATCGGAGCCAAGGAGACCACCCAGCTGTACGGCGAGGTCGGCCTGGCCTACGGCAACGAGCGCTCGCACGGCCAGGCGACCGGCTTTCTGGTGGACTTCTGAGGAGGCGCCCCCATGTCCGACTTCGCGACCGTCGATGACGTCAACAACCGCCTGATCGGCCGCGATCTCACCGACACGGAGCGAACCAAGGTGGCCGTGCGGATCTCGGACGCCAGCGCGATCATGCGCCGCGAGGTGCCGGGCCTGGACGATCCGGAGCCTCCGGAGACCGCCGTCGGGGTTTGCTGCGCGATGGTCCTGCGGGTGGTGCTCAACCCGGAGGGCAAGCGGCAGCAGTCGATCGATGACTACAGCTACACCACCGACTCCTCCCGCTCCACCGGTGAGCTGTATCTCTCCGACGGCGAGCGTGAGCTGCTGCAGCCCAGCACCGGCCCAGCAAGCCGCGCGTTCAGCATCACCCCGGCCGCACCCGGCCAGCACCACCACCCGGAGTGCCCGTGAGCGCCGCGGGCGCCGCTGCATCGGGACGGGTGGCAGCCGAGCAGCAGATGACCGACCGGTGCGTGATCGCGCGGACCGGCCCGGTCCGGACCGCCGAGGACGGCACAGACACCAGGCCCGCGGTGCAGCTCTACGAGGGGATCTGCCGCGTCAAGCCGGCCAGCACCGCCGCGGTGGTCCCCTCGACCACCGCTCCGGCCGAGACGTGGCAGTACAAGCTCAGCATCCCGTACGCCTCCGGCGCCGGGATCGCCTCCAACGACGCGGTGGTCATCACCGCCTCGCAGGACCCGACGCTGATCGGGCTGCATCTGCAGGTCCGCAACATCGACCGGGGCACGCACATCACCGCCCGGCGTTTCTGGTGTACGGAGGTGTCCAGGTGAGCGCAGGAATCGTCATCGTGGGCCTGGAGGGCCTGGTCGCCGACCTGGCGTCCAGCACCCCGAGGCTCGCGGGCAACGCGGCCACCGCGGTGGCGGTCACGTCGCGGAAGGTCCAGCAGTCTGCACGGGCCCGGGTTCGCGGGCACCGGCACATCCCCCAGTACCCCGCCTCGATCACCTACGACGTCACCGCGGGCCCGGCCGGAGCCGAAGGCGAGATAGGCCCGGACAAGAACCGGGCGCAGGGGCCGCTCGGCAACATCATCGAGTACGGCACCCCGAAGAACCCGCCGATCGAGCACCTCGGGCCAGCCCTGGAGGAGAACGCCGAGGACCTGGTGCACGGGATCGAGGTCGCCCTGCACCAGGCGCTGCCGTGAACACCACCGACGTCCTGGTCGACGCACTGAGGGCCGCCGACCTCGGCGACGGCGTGCGGGTCGGCGACGGCGAACCCCGTGACGACGAGGGCCCCCTGACCGGCCGCTACTGCGTGGTACGGCCCCGTACCGAGCAGCCGGGTCCGGGTACTGCGGCGGACCCGAACGCCGACCGCACCCCGGAAGTGCAGATCACCGCAGTCGGCCCGTCACGGCGCGCGGCCGACCAGGTCGCCGAGCTCGCCCGTACGGTCGCGCTCGGCGTTGCCCCGCCGACCGGCTGGGCCTGGCTGTGCGTGCCGGAATTCGTCACCGGCACAGGCACTGCCCCCGAGGCCACCACCGACCCCACCACCCCCGAAGCGCCGAGCTTCTTCCGGGTTGACGTGTACCGCTACTACCTCACCCCGGCCTGACCTGGTCGGTTTCCCCCCTTTTCCGCCTCGACCGAGAAGAGTCCGTCATGTCCGCGACCGACCGGGTCCTCATGGCCCATCCCGACCTGCCCGGCTCCCCGCCGGTGGACGTCACCCGCCTGCAGTTCACACGCGTGTGGGCGCCCCTCGGCTGGACCGATACCGCCGCGGCCGATAGCGCCGGGCCGGCCGAAACCCCGGCGGCAGCCGCACCGGCCAGGATCCGCACCCGGCCGGCTGTCTCCGCGACCACCGCTGATCCGTCCGCGACGGCGAGCACGCCGGCGGACACACCGAAGGGAAGCTGACCGATGCGCTACGGAACTACCGGCCGGATCGCGGTGCTGCTGGCGCCGTCGGTCGCCGACCTGGAAGCACCGACAGTCGCCGAGTGCACCGCGGCGAAGAACCTCACCCCGTGGATGCTCCGCGACGGCCTCAAGACACCGGCCACCGGCAACACCATCGACAGCTCGGACGCGGCGAACCGGTTCACCACGACGGCCCCGGGCACCTACGGCGGCGACGCGGGCAGTTTCCAGGGCCACCGGGACAGTCTGCTGGCCGACGACGACGCCTGGACGGCTCTCGCGCAGGACGTCACGGGTGTCCTGATCGTCTTCCGTTCCGGCTGCCACCAGAACGCCACCACCGGGCTGGGCACACCGGACGGCGCCGCGACCGCTGCGGACCGGTGCGAGACGTACCCGTTCGCGGTCATCTCCCGGGCGATGGACGACATCGCGGAGAACCAGACCAGCCGGTTCACCGCGTCCCTGGCGTTCATCGCACCGCCGGTGCAGGACGCCGCAGTCGTGGCGGGGGCCTGACGTTGAGCGAGCAGATCCCCGAGGTGCCCGCATCACTGGCCGGCACCGCGCAGACGGCCGCGGGCGTGGGCGCGGGTCCGGTTGCCACCGCTGCGGCGGTGGCCGCCGGCGAGCCGCTGCTGCTGTCGGCCGTCGCGGCCCGCATCCAACGGCCGCAGATCGCGGTCCCGCTCTACCTCGATGCTGAGGCGGCCTCGCAGATCCAGGACGCCGAGGACGCGCTGGCCCGGGCCATCGAGTACGACAAGACGGCCAACGCCCCCGACACCGCCCCCGCACTGGCACGGCACGTCCGGGATCTGGAGGATGCCGCCGAGGCGTCCAAGGCGGTGTTCGTGCTGCGTGCGCTCCCGCACCGCGCCTACCAGAAGCTCCGGGCCCAGTACCCGCCGACGGCCGACCAGATCGCCAAGGCCGCCGAGCGGGAGGACGGCCGCGAGGCCGTTTTCGACCCGGACACGTTCTCTCCGGCGCTGGTGGCCGCCCAGCTCGTCTCCCCGGTCATCGACAGCGCGGAAATCTTCGAGGAGTTCTGGGAGGAGCTCAACGACGGCCAGATGAACGAGCTGTGGACTGCCGCGGTGTCGATCCAGATGGGGGTCACCGACCCCGGCCCAAAATCCGAGAGCGCATCCAGACTTCTGGAGTCCTCCGGGATCAGCTGAACTACTGCGCCCCCCGCGGCATCCCGTACAGCGAGTTCATGGGCCGTGCCCCGGGCCCGGGGGAATCGCGGTGGACGCCGGAGGACACCGCCCTGGCAGTGGAGTGGCAGCGCCTGCGCAACGAGACCTGCGGCGGGTGCGGGCAGCCTCTGGAGCAGTCCTTGGACACGTACGCGCTGTACGAGGTGCACGACCTGGTCTGCCACGGCTGCGAGGCCAAGGAACTCCGTGAGAAGGCCATGGCGGAAAACGCCAACAGCTCGACGGCCGGCCGCAAGGTCAGCGTGTCGTACGCCGGCCGCCGCGAACCGGTCCCTTCCCTGACCCCGTCCGCCGGCGGGTGACCCACCGCAACTGAACAGGGGGCTTGGCCGTGGCCGATCGCACCGTACGGGTCCGGGTTCTCGCCGAGTTCCCCGCCTACGGCGCCCAGATGACCAGGGCGGCCGGCCAGACGGCCGCATTCGGCCGCTCCGCGGTCGCCGCCGGCCGCGGGGTGAGGGTCATGGGTGCCGACGCCGCGGCGGCCGGCGGCGGCCTGACCGCCGCAGGCGCGGCGGCCCGGAGTGGCGCGGCGGGCCTGCGTGAGGCCGATCTGGCGGCCGTCGGCGCCGGCCGCAACGTGCGGGTGGCCGGCGCTGCCGCGGCCGGCACCGTGTCGGCGTTCGCCCGGATGGGCGCCGCGGCCCGCGGTGGGTTCGCCGCGGTCCGTACCGGGGCGGCTTCTGTGCTGGCCCCGGTCAGGTCGCTGGGGCTGCTGCTTGCCGGCGGCGCGATCTTCTACGGCGTTCACCGGATCGTTGAGCAGGGCAACGAGTACGTCGACTCCCAGAACAAGTTCCTGGAGGTCAGCCGGGCGTCGGGGGCGGAGATGGCCTCGATGGGCCGGGAGGCGCAGGCCCTCGGCTCGGACATGCGGCTGCCGTCGGCGACGGCCGCCGAGGCCGCCGACGCCATGGTCGACCTCACCAAGGCCGGCCTGGGCGCCCAGGACGCCATCAAGGCCGCCCGCGGCACCATCCAGCTGTCGGCCGCCGCCCGGACCGATGTCGCCACCTCGGCAAAGATCGAGGGCGACATCATGGACCAGTTCGCCCTCAAGGCGGACCAGGCCGCGCACGTCGCCGACGTCCTCGCCAACACGTCCAACAGCGCCAGCGGCGAGCTGATGGACATCTACTACGCGATGAAATACGTGGGCCCGACCGCCCACGCACTGGGCATCAGCCTGGACGACGTCGCCACCACCGTCGGCCTTCTCGGCAAGTCCGGGATCATCGGCGAGACCGCAGGCACCAGCCTGCGCGGCACGCTGGTCAACCTGGCCAAGGCCACGCCGCAGATGAAAAAGGGCCTCAAAGAGCTCGGCATCGAGGCGTTCGACGAACAGGGGAAATTCAAGGGCCTGCGGTACGTCATCAGCGAGCTGCATGACGCCCAGGAGCGCCTGACCGCCGAGCAGTTCACCTCAGCCGCGGCCATGGCGTTCGGCAAGCCGGCGCTGTCGGCGATGACGGCGCTGGCGCACCAGGGCGGCGAGGCGTTCGACCAGTACAGCAAGCAGGTCTCCCGCTCCGGCGGCGCGGCGGCGATCGCCGCCGCGGAGTCCAAGGGTCTGGGCGGCGCCATGCGCGGCCTGGGCAAACAGCTGTCCAGCGTTTTTCTGCAGGTGTACCTCGGGATCGCGCCGACCTTCGAGAAGATCACCCGCGGCATGACCGCCTCCGTGTCCGACGCGATCCCCTACGTCAAGCGCGGCGTGACGGTCGCCGGGAACCTGTGGGAGCTGTACGGGCCGGCCGCCCAGGCGAAGCTGTCGTCGGCCAAGAGCGGCATCCGCCGGGCCGCTCAGGATCTGGCGGGCCCGGTCGAGGACATCCTCAAGGGCGGAGCCGTCACCGGTACCCCGCTGGTCGTCAGCTCCGTGCAGGCCCTGGACAAGGCGATGCACAACGCATCCGGGGCCGTGGCGCCGCTGGAGAGCGGCCTGCACGATGTCGCCACCAGCGTCGCCTCCGGGTCCGGAGCCCTGGGGGTCTTCAGCGGCCGGGCGCAGGTCGCGGTCGGATGGCTCGGCGACATGACCGGTGTCCTCGGCCCGATCGGACAAGTGGTCGGCGACCTGGCCCACGATTTCGCGTCGCTGCCCGGCCCGATCCAGCTGAGCGTGATCAGCATGCTGGCCCTGCGGCCGTTCCGGTCACAGATCACCGGCATGCAGAGCGCCGTCACCGGCTTCGGCCGACGCGGGATCGCCGCGTTCCGCGGAATCGGCGACGCATCGCTGTACCAGCGCGTCCAGGCGGCGAACGCGGGCGTCACCCTGGGCCGGTTCGGCGGCGCCATGGCCGAGCTGGAGCAGCGGTCCCCCGTGATCCGCCGCATGGGCGACAGCTTCCGGTCGACGTCCGGCAGCATCCAGCAGGCGGGCGGGCGGCTGGTCGGCTTCCGGGCCGCAGCAGGCGGCGCGGCAACCGCGATCGGTACCGGCGCCAAGGCCGGCCTGCTCGGCGCAGGCCGGGGCCTCGTGTCGTTCATGGGCGGCCCCTGGGGCATTGCCCTGGCCGGCGCGATGGTCGGCCTGGACCTGTTCGCCAGGCACCAGCAGAAGGCCGCCGAGCAGACCCGCGAAACCCAGCAGCGCGTCTCGTCGCTGTCGGAGGCACTGCGCAACAGCAGCCAGGTCATCGACTCCACCGTCCGCGACATCGCCACCCAGAACCTGATGCAGCAGAAGTCCGCGGACTCCGGCAAGCGGCTGGTCGACCTGGCCCGCACCGCGAAGGTCCCGATGCGGGACCTGGTGAACGCCTATCTCGGCCAGGGCACCAGCCTGGGCACGGTCAGGAAGCAACTGGATGCGGTCGCCGCAGCCCAGTCCGCGACGTTCACCAAACCGGGCACCGGCGGCGACACCTACACCGTGTACACCAGGCAGGGCGCCGCCGCGCACGAGCTGGCCGGGCAGCTGACCGGCCTGTCCGGGGACTACCGCAAAGCCGTCCAGGACGCACGCGACTACCAGGACGCGGTCGCCGCCGGCCAGGCCCCTACCAGCCGGCTGTCCGACGCCATCGACACCCTCGCCCAGGCGAGCGCGGACGCCGACACCAAAGCCCGCGCCCTGCACACCGCCCTCGACCTGCTCTCCGGGGGCGAACTCGATGTACAGGCCGCGGTCGCCGACCAGAACCAGGCCATCCTGGACCTCAACTCCGCCTGGCAGGAGGGCGTCGACAAGGCCAAGGGCTACAAAGAGCAGCTGCTGCAGGTCGACGGCTCGCTGAATACCACCACGGCCAACGGCCAGGCGCTGTGGACCAAGATGCAGGGCCTCAATGAGTCGACGGCCGGCGCCGCGCAGGCGACCTACGACTATGCCCGCTCACAAGGCACG
The DNA here is from genome assembly GCF_031844685.1 of Streptomyces sp. ITFR-21. Classification (NCBI taxonomy): domain Bacteria; kingdom Bacillati; phylum Actinomycetota; class Actinomycetes; order Kitasatosporales; family Streptomycetaceae; genus Actinacidiphila; species Actinacidiphila sp. ITFR-21. Next base: position 3,351,200 of record NZ_CP134605.1, on the reverse strand, counting down.
GCGGTCGTGCCCGCGCTGCGGCAGGCCGAGAAAGCCATGGAGTCCTCCTGGAAGACCGCAGTCACCGCCGCGACCAAATTCGGCCTGACCACCGAGCAGGCGCAGATCCTCGCCGCGCAGATGGGGTTCATCCCCTCGAACCTGGCTATCACCATGTCGACACCCGGCCTGGACGAGACGACCAAGGACCTCCTCTACGTCCAGGGCCTGGCCGGACACCTGCCCAAGGACTCCAAGATCCGGGTGACCGCACTGACCGCCGAGGCCACCAAGGACATCACCGCCCTCGGCTTCAAGGTCCACACGCTGCCCGGCGGCCGGCAGATGGAGATCACCGCCCCGACCGCGAAGGCCGCCCGCGGCCTGGACGACCTGATCGCCAAGAAGCTGCCCGGCAAGCAGCTCGACGTATCGGTGGACACCGCGCAGTCCATCACCGACCTGGACACCCTGCAGAGTGCGATTGGCAGAACCCGGGGCCGCACCGTCCGGATCGACACCCTCACCAAGGACGCCCAGAAGGCCCTGGAAACCCTCGGATTCACCATCCAGCACACCCAGGGCAAGCAAATCCAGGTCACCATCCCCACCGGCAGCGCCAAGTCGTCCCGGGACCTGATCCAGAGCTACGTCAACTCCCTGTCCGGCCGCACCGTCACAGTCACGATCAACGCCCACCGCACCGGGATCAACCCGGACGAGTACTACTCCCAGGGGCCGCACAAGGGCTCCGCGAACGGCAACATCTTCTCCGCCTACGCCCGCGGCGGCATCGAGCGGCACGTCGCGCAGATCGCCCCCGGCGGCGCCATGCGCCTGTGGGCCGAGCCGGAGACCGGAGGTGAGGCGTACATCCCGCTGACGCCCTCCAAGAGGATCAGGTCGACGGCAATCCTGCGGCAGGTCGCAAAACAGTTCGGGTACGACCTCGACGCATTCGCCGAGGGCGGCTTCATGAAGTACGCCGCCGGCGGCCTGGACTCCTTCACCTACACCCCGGCCGAGCCGCCGGCCACATTCGGTTCCGGGGCCGGCATGGACCGCTACACCACCGCTGTGCAGCGCCTGCAGGACGCCTGGACCAAGCTCACCAGCGCACTGGCCGACCAGGCCACCAAGACCAAAGCCGTGCGCGACGCCGAGAAGAACCTGGACGCGGTCCGGTCGGGGAAGCACACCGCCAAGCAGCTGGCCGACGCCGAGACCAAACTCACCAGCGCCCGGGAGGCATCAGCCAAGGCCGCCAAGGCCGTGACCGCCGACCGCAGCGCCGTCTACGCGGCCGACGCGAACCTTGGCGTGCGGAAGGGAGCGAAGGCACCCACCGGGTTCGATCTGGCGGCGTACTCCAAGCAACTCGCCGACGCACAGCGCCTCAACCACGCCTGGGAGTCCAACCTGGCCGCCGTAGGCAAACGCGCCGGCGCCGATGTCGAACAGACGCTGCGGGACATGGGCCAGGACGGCCAGGCACTCGTCCAGGCCCTCGCCCACGCCTCCGGCAAGTCCTTCAAAGACATCGTCGCCAACCTCAAAGCCCTGGCACCGACGGCGAAAGCAGCACTGGCCGACTACACCAGCCAGCTCAAGGCCAGCGCCAGCGGCAACAAGGCGTTCCAGGCCAACCTTCTGAAGCTGGCGGGCATGGGCTACGGGGATCTGGCCGCCCAGCTCGCCGCCCAGGGCGACGACAACGCCGCCTCGATAGCCGCCGCAGCGGTCACATCCCCTTCCGGCGCCAAGGCCGCCGCCGCGGCGGCCAGCGCCGCAGCCAGCGCACTGTCCTCCGACGACCTCACCAACGCCCTGACCTTGATCAGCGTGCTGCGCGCCAGACCCGGCCGGGGCATTGCCGACGTCATCGCGGCCGGCCTGGACTGGGGAACCATCCAGGCCCTGGTCCCCAAGCTCGGCAGACAGCTCAGCTCCCTGCCCAAGCAGGACACCGCGATGTTCCTGCAGCAGGTCGCCGCCCAGGGTGCTGCCGGGGGCGTCGCGATGGCACGCGGCGGCATCCTCGACCGACCCACCACCGTCACCGCGGCCGAGGCCGGCACGGTCGAGTCCTGGATCCCCTGGAACGGCTCCGACCGCTCCCGCCAACTGCTCGCACGGACCGCGACCGCCTTCGGATACCACCTGACCCCGGTCCGGCAGAGCGCCGCAGCACCGGTGGTGCAGCACACCACCACCAAGCACTACGAGACGCACCTGCACGGCGCCGGACAGACCACCGCCGAGCAGGCGGCCGACGTGGCGCGACACATGGCGTTCCTGACCTGACAGCAGAAAGGGGACGTGACGATGGCCGCACTGCCGCCGGGGTTCGCGTTCAGCGGGATGCCGATCCAGCTCGGCGGCATCACCTTCGGCCAGGTTGACGAGGAGGGAGTGCACTGGCACTGCTCGACCATCAGCGGCTGGGACTCACCCGACGTGAAAACGACGGTCACTCCACGGGAGGCGGCGCACGGATCATGGATGAGCCCCGTCTACCTCGCCGAGCGGGTCGTCACCCTCGCCGGGAAAGCCTTCGCCCCCGACCGCGGGGCGATGGACCGGGCAATGGAGCACCTCCTGGCTGCGGCATCCCTGACCGACACCACCCTGACCGTCTGGGAGACCATCCCGAAACAGCTCACCGTCCGGCGCTCCGGGAAGGTGCTCGCCGAACGGATGACCGACCGGGTCCTGGACTGGTCCGTGCTGCTCACCGCCCCCGACCCGCGCCGGTACGGCACCACCCTGCGCACCGCCAGCACCGGGCTGCCGTCCACCACCGGCGGCCTGGTCCTACCAGCAGCGCCCCCGTGGACCCTGTCCGCGGCCACCGTAAGCGGGTTCCTACAAGCCGACAACGAGGGCTCCATCGTGAGCTACCCCGGTCTCACCATCACCGGCCCAGTCCAGCAGCCCACCGTCTCCGTCCGGTACCCCGACGGCACCGTCACCGCTCTGGCCTACAACGGCGAACTGGCCAACGGCGACGTCCTGACGCTGGCCACCGACACCCATACCGCGACGGTCGGCGGCGCCAGCCGGCGCCGCAACCTCTCCGGTGACTGGCCGCAGATCCCGCCCGGCGGCGCACAGATCCTCTTCGGCGCCGCCGTCTACAGCGCAACCGCAACCCTGACCGCCGCATGGCGGCCCGCCTGGACATAGGAGCCCCGTCGTGACATTCACCGACGACCCCGCATGGATCGACAGCCTCTCCCTGTCGGGGGCCGAACTGCGCAGAGCCGACGCGATGTGGCTGGCAGCCAACGGTGCCGCCGCAGGCGGCACCGGCGGCATCCGCCCAGGAGACCCGGGCCTGCTCGTCACCCTGACCGGGATGTCCATCAGTGCCGCCCCCGGCGTCGCGGCCCTCCCGTACACCGGCCAGGGCGTCTACCGGGCCTGCAACTCCACCACATGGACGGGAACGGTCAGCACCGCCCACGCCAGCCTCCAGCGCCTGGACCTGGTCTACCTGCGGGTATGGGACAACACCGTGGACGCCGGCGGCCTGCTCAAAGCCGACATCGTCTACCTCGCGGGCACACCGGGGTCGGGCACGCTGCCCAGCCCCGCCGGCACCCTCATCTGGATCCCGCTCGCCCAGATCACCGTGCCCGCCGGCAGCACCACCCCCTCCGTCACCGACCTGCGACCCGCCGCCGTCGCACCCGGCGGCATCGCCCCCGTCCCCTCCGCCCGCCTGGCCACCGCCGGCCTGTACATCGGCCATGTCCGCTACAACCTCATCCGCAACATGATCGAAACCTGGAACGGCAGCACATGGGTGGCGCCCGGAGACTGGACCGACTACCCCATGCAGTGGAAGGGCGCCACCACCGACCCTGCCCTCCACTCCGGGACGCTGGCCGCCCGATCCATGTTGATCGGCCGCTCCTGCACAGTGAAGTTCGAAATCGCCACGGCGAGCGACACCACCTTCGGATCCGGCCCGCACTCCTTCACCATCCCGTACACGTCCTCCGGGGCCGGCACGGCGGTGAGCGTGGGCACCGGACACGGCATCACCCCGACCAACGTCCGCTGGGACTTGAACCTGCTGATCACGGCCGGCCAGAGCGTGCTCACGGTGTGGACGCCCCTCAGCGCCACCGACAACCGCCTCTTCCAGCTCTCCAACACCCAGGGCCTCGGAGGTGTGACCTGGGCGACCCAGCAGACGGTCCGCGGCCAGATCGAGTACGAGATCGCCGCGTGAGCGCCGTCGAGCTCAACTGGGTGGCCTGCGACCTGCGGACAGGGGTGGTAATCGAGGAACTCCCGTCGCTTACCGCGTCCGACGGCCTCCAGCGCAACCTGGGATCCAGCGTCAGCGTCAGCGCGGACCTGGGCCTGGCCGGGGCGCCGGCCGACTGGGAGTACGCCACCCAGCCCGGCCGGTCCATGCTGGTGGCCGTCGACCGCCTCACCCAGCAGCCGCTGTGGCCCGGCATCGTGCTGACCCGCAGCCGGGGCCTGTCCCCGACGGCCACACTCGGCATGGCCACGCCCGAGTGCTACCTGGACCGCCGCTACACCGGCACCTACAACGCGTCCGGCGGCGCGGACCAGGTCGCCATCATGACCGGTGTCAGCAGCGCCCTCCTGGTCAACGGACCGCCCCTCCTGGTGGACGCCTCCGCGTCCGGGGTAACCGGCATCTACTCCGTCCAGAACACCGACGACCGCAGCGTCCTGTCCGTCCTACAGGAGCTGCAGGGCATGGACGGCTGGCCAGAGTGGACCATCGACGTCCAGTGGTCGGACGCAACCCGGTCCGCCGTACAGCTCGTCCTGCGAATCCGCCCCCGGATCGGGACCGTACGCCCCGACCCGGACGCCGTCTTCGACCTGCCCGGGTGCGTCACCGACTACGCCCAGACCGAAAGCTACGAGGCCGGCAAAGGCGCCACAATCGTGCAGGCCCGGGGCGAGGGCGAAGGATCCAGCCGACTGTCCTCGGACGTCTACACCGCCACCGACCTGATCGCGCAGGGCTGGCCCGCCTGGGTCTACCGCTACACCCCCGGCACCAACATCACCGACCCTGCAGCGCTCAACGCCAGCGCCGCGCAGACCATCACACAGCAGCGGACCGGCTCATCAACCTGGACCATCACCGCAGCGGCAAGCGCCGCCCCCAGACTCGGACGCGACTGGGCCATCGGCGACTCCATCGGCCTGAAAATCCCCATCGGCCAGAGCCCCGGCCACCCCGGCGGCGCGGACGTCGTAGCCCGCGCCTACTCCTGGAAACTCACCCCGGCCCAGGACCAGGTCAGCCCCATCCTCATCCAGGACGACACCTCGTGACCGGCCTGCCCGCCGACCGCCTGCCCGGCGACACCCGCACCCTCGCCGCCCGGGTCAATGGCCTCGACCGCGACCTGCGCGAACTCCGAGCCGCCCGCCGGATCTCCGCCGCCGTCGAACTCGAACCCTGGCAGGACCTGATCCTGCAAGCCGGGTGGGCACCCGCAGGCGGCACCGCCGCCCTGCCCGCCTACCGCCGCCAGGTCGACGGCGCCGTGCAGCTGCTCGGCAGCATCATCCCCGGCACCCTCACCACCGGGACCGTCATCGCCCAGCTCGACGCCGAGCACCGGCCGCCGCTCGACATCGAAGGCTTCCGCCTATGGGGCGGGACCACCACCGCCACCCTCGACCTGATGGTCACCGCCTCCGGGGCCCTGACCATCACCGGCACCACCGGCACCATAACCCGGATCTCCCTCACCCCGGTCCGCCTGCCCCAGTAGGCCCCGCCCCGCACGCCCCGGCCCACCCCCGACAACCCCCGGAAAAGGGGAACTTCCGCATGCCCGCACACACCCGCACAGCAGCCACCACCACCGCCCTGTTACTGACCGCACTCCTCACCACCACAGCCACCACCACCGCCGGCGCCGCACCGGCCCCCGCCGCCCGCCCGGCCACGCCCGCCGACTGCACCACCACCCTGTGGGCGCCCAACACAGGCGGGAACGCCGCCTACCGCATCCCGGCGGTGGTCAGCGTCCGCGGCACCCTGGTCGCCTTCGCCGAGGCCCGCAAGCACTCGGCGAGCGACAACGGCGACATCTCGATCGTGGAGCGCCGGTCGACGGACGGTGGCTGCACTTGGTCCGCGCAGACCACGGCGGCCGACGACTGGTACGACGCAGTCGGCAACCCGACCCCGCTGGTCGCCGACGACGGCACTCTGGTCCTGGTCTTCTGCCGGCAGGGCGGGACCGTCACCCAGGACGACATCCAGGCCGGCACCGTCAGCGCCGCCGACGCGCGGCGCGTTTTCGTCCAGACCTCGGACGATGCCGGCGCCACCTGGTCCGCCCGCCGGGAGATCACCGCCCAGGTGAAACGGGCAGGCTGGCGCTGGTACGCCACCGGCCCCGGCCACGGCGTCACCATCCAGCACGGCGCAGCCATGGGCCGGCTCGTCATTGCCGCAGACCACACCCTCAGCACCCGTGACCAGCGCGGCATCCAGACCCTGATCTCGGACGACGACGGGGCCACGTGGCGCCTGGGCGCGGTCGACGACCACAGCGCGGACGACGACCCCATCCGCCCGGACGAGACGACAGCCGCCGAACTCCTCGACGGCCGGATGTACTTCAGCTCCCGCAACGTCGACGGGGCGAGCCAGGACCCGCCGCTCGGCCGCGCGTACACCTACAGCACCAGCAGCGGCAGCACGTTCACCGCCCCCGCCCGGCCCATGCCCGCCCTCACCGTCCCCGAGGTCGAGGGCTCCCTGCTGCAGGACCACGGCCTCCCGGCCGGCGTCTCGTGTGCCCCGCTGCTGTTCTCCGCCCCGGAGGATCCGAGCGTCCGCCAGAACCTGACGGTGCGCCGGTCCGATGACGGCGGGATCACCTGGCGCACCATCGCCCAGATCACCGGGCCCGACGTGCACGCCGCATACTCCGACGTCGTCAAGACCGACCGCACCCACCTCGGCGTCGCCTACGAAACCTGGGGCACCACCGGATCTCCGGCCAGCATCGCCTGGACCACGGTGCTCGTCGGCTGCCCCTGACCCCCACCCCGCCCCGTGCCCGCCCGGCCGGGGCTATCGCACGCGCCCGGAGGACAGATGGCAGTCAGCTACGCCGTGGACGTGTCCGGCAACCAGCCGGCCCACCAGAACTGGGCCGGGTTCGGCGTCCACATGGGCATCGCCAAGGCGTCAGAGGGCCAGCGCACCAAGGACGCCTGGTTCGCCCGGCACATCGCCGACATCAAGGCGGCCGGCCTGGTGCCCGGTGCCTACCACTTCGCCTGGCCGAACCAGTCGGAGACCGTGGAGGCCGCGAACTACATCGAGACGGTGCGCCCCTTCGCTACCGCTGGCCGGTTCGTGCACGCCCTTGACCTGGAGCCCTACCCGAACGGGGCGAAGAACTACACCGGGGCCACCGACGCCGAGATCCACGCCTACGCCACCGCGTGGGTTGCCGCGGTGAAGCGGGCATTCCCGGGTCAGCGGGTGCTCTGCTACACCCCGCGCGCAACAGCGGCCCGGCACTACCCGGCCAACGCGGACGGCTACTGGTACCCGGCGTACCCGGTCCAGGGCCGCACTTTCGCGCAGGCCGCAGCCCTGCCCAAGCCCATGATCGACGCGCCGCTGTGGGGCTGGCAGTTCACCAGCGTCCCGCGCGACCAGACCGTCATCTACATGTCCCCGGCCGACCTGCGCACGTGGGCGGCCGGCACCATCCCGACCATCCAGGAGGACACCGTGACCTTCAGCCAGGCCGACGCCAAGACCCTGCTCGACACCCGCATCGACGACCCCACCAAACCCGGCGCCGACACCGTGACCGTCCGCGGCGCCCTCTGGGCCGGGTACGGACAGGCGGCCAAGGCCGCCGCGAACACCCAGAGCCTCCTCACCCAGGTGAGCGCCCTCACCGCCACCGTCGAAACCCTCGCCGGCCGCCTCATCGGCTCCGGCGTCGACACCGCCGCCGTCGTGGCCGCCGTCCAGGCCGCCATCGCCAGCAGCGTCGTGCACGTCGACGTGGACGTGACCGGCGCCCAGCCCACCACCAGCTGACCAGCAGAACGGAACTGTCATGACCGTGTACGACACCCTCGCGTCCCTGTGGCGCACCCTGGTCCCCGTGATCGTCGGCACCCTCGCCGCGTGGCTCGCCCACGCCGGGATCGGCGTCGACTCCGCCGCGGCCACCGCGTGGCTCACCGCGGCCTTCTCCGGCGCGTACTACACCGCCTTCCGGCTCCTGGAGGCCCACGTCTCCCCGGCCTGGGGCTGGCTCCTCGGCCTGGCCCGGCCGCCGCACTACCCGGACGCCGACGGCGGTATCGCCATCGGCGGGACCCCGGCGGTCGCTCCGGTGCCGCCCACCACGGCGCTGTGATGCGGGCCGCGGTGTCCTGGGCGTGCCGCCGGCTGGGATACCGCGGCACGGCCCTGCTGATCTCCGGCGTCGCCTACATCACGTACGGCGCGAGCATCGCGGTGCAGCCGCGGTACGGCACTGTCAGGGGGATCGCGGTCCTGCTGAGCCTGGCGCCCATGCCCGTATGGGGCTGGGGCTGGATCGCGTGCGGCGTGCTCTGCCTGGCCTACAGCGTCGCGTCGGCCGGGCCGGACTGGATCGGCCTGTGCGCCGCGGTCGTGCCGCCGCTGCTGTGGGCGGTCGCCTACGCCATGGGCGGCGCACTCGGCGCCTCGCCCACTGCGTGGGGGGCCGTCGCTCCGTGGGCCTCCCACGCCGCCCTGATCCTGATCATCGCCCGGGTGACCCGGCCTATACCGGTGGTGACCCGTGGATGACCCGACAACCTGGTACGCGGTCGCGGCGCTGGCCATCACCACCGGCGGGGCCGTGCTGACCGCCTGGCTCGCCCGAGGACGCGACCAAGCCCCCATCCAGATGCCCGCCGGCCAGCGGGACGCACTGGCCGGAGCAGACCTCACCACGATCGCCGGCATCGCCTCGGTCGTGGTCGAGCAGTCCCAGCGCATCACCGGTACCGAGGCCCGCGTCGGCGCCCTGTCCCGCTACGTCACCACCCTCAAGGACACCATCCGCGACCTCGGCGGCGACCCACCAGACCCCGACCCCGCCGACCGCCCGCTCATCGAACAGTAACCGCCCCGCCCTCACAGGCGGGGCGCCTTCTTCATGCCCGGGGCCGGCGGGCCCGGCCGATCTCCGTCTGGCGCTTGACGCAGCGGGGGCGAGACGGTCAGGTCCCGCCGCCGAGCCCGGCGTTCCGCAGAACGGCCATCAGGCGGGCGATGCTCTCCGGGGACGGGTCGGCCTGCAGGGCCCGGGCGGCTTCGTCCACCGCAGCACGGGTCTGGGGGGACTGATCCCGCCAGGTCGCGGCCAGCTGATCCAGCCTCGCAGTGTCGCCCGGACTAAGCTCCGGCAGATCGGGATGCTGTTCCATCCTGCCAGTCTGTCCTCCGCCCCCTATGTACGGAAGCTGCCCCCTGGGCGTCGCACGCGGGCCTGGTACGGCGTCGCAGCGCTCGGCATCGCCACCGCCGGCGCGGTACTGACCGCCTGGCTCGTCTGCAGCGTGCAGTGCAGCCAGGTGTGTGACTACGCTGCGGGCGTGATTACCACCGTGGCGCTAGACGTTGGCGAGACCCTGATCAGCGATGACCGGGTCTGGGCGGGGTGGGCCGACTGGCTCGGCGTCCGTCGACACACGGTGTCCGCCTTGGTCGGCGCAGTGGTAGCCCAGGGCAGAGACAACGCCGACGCCCTCCGCCAGCTCCGCCCCGGCCTCGATGTCGCCGCCGCGTATGAGGCGCGGGAGGCCGCCGGCCGCGGTGAGGAGCTGACCGAAACGGACCTCTACGAGGACGTGCGGCCGGCGCTGGCCGCTCTTCGGGCGGCTGGCCTTCGCGTGGTGGTCGCCGGTAATCAGACCATCCGGGCTGCGGGGCTGTTGCGCGCCCTGGATCTGCCGGTCGATTTGATCGCGACGTCGGGAGAGTGGGGTGTCGCCAAGCCGGAGGCCGCCTTCTTCGACCGGCTCGTCCAGGAGGCCGACGCCACGCCCGACCAGGTCGTGTACGTCGGCGACCACCCGGCCAACGACCTCTTTCCCGCAGTTGCCGCGGGGCTGCGGACAGCGCATCTGCGGCGCGGGCCGTGGGGCCACTACTGGGCAGACGATCCTGCCGTCGTCGCGGCGGCAGACTGGCGGATCGGCTCCCTGGAAGAGTTGCTGCCGATCGTCGGGCATTGACCGGGTTTCAGCAAAACGGCCCTACCTGCAGGGTGCAAGTGGGGCCGTTCGCATGCACAGCGCGCTGACGCACCGTTACGTTCGTGGTGGACGCTGGAACGGAGACACCATTATGCCCGCACACCCGATGCGGGGCGTAGGCCCTCGCATTGCCGCTGCCCGTCGTGCCCGCCACATGACCCAGGAGGATCTCGCGCTTGCCGCGAGGGTCTCGTATGGCACCGTCAAAGCCATCGAGCGTGAGGCCCGGATGCCCAGCGACGACGTGCTGGACGCCCTGGCCGCAGCGCTGGGCCGGGACCCGGCGCATCTTGCTACCGGTGGCACACGGGCCATTGCCCGGATCACTGATGCAATGCCCAGGCTCTCGGCGGCGATTGCCGCATACGACCTCCCGGCCGACGGGCCCGTACGACCGCTGTCGGAGCTGCACGCTGCCGTCGCCGAGGCAGTGAACTGGCGCCTGGGTGCGCAGTACGTCCGGCTCGCCCAGGCGATGCCGCCGCTGCTGGAAGAACTAGCCCGCGCGTTGGAGATCAGCCGCGATTGCGAGCGGACGGAGGTGGCCGGGCTGCTGGCGGCCGCCTACCGGGCAGCGGATGCGGTCGCGTACAAACACGGGGCGAGCGACCTCTCCGCGCGCCTGGTCGACCTGATGCGCTGGGCGACCGATCAGGCCGAGAACCCTCTGCTGACGGCCGCCGCGGCGTACGTACGTACGGAGACCTTCTTCGCTGCGCGCGCCCACGGGCCTGGACTGCGCGCCCTTGAGATCGCCCTGGACCGCGCGCCTCAGGTCACCGATACGGCAACGGCTGCCGCAAGAGGCGCACTTCATATGCGCGCGGCTGTGGTGGCTGGACGTGTCGGTGACTCAGGTGCCGCCGGGGTGCACATCGCCGAGGCCCGACGGCTGGCCGAGCGGGTACCGGAGGGCGTCTACGAAGGAACGGCGTGCGGTCCGGACAGCGTCCGTATCCACGAGGTGAGCGTCGCTGTGGCGCTGGGTCAGGAGCACGTGCAGCGCGCCCTGGACGTGGCGCACGAGTGGGCGCCGCCCAGATCTCTGCCGAGCGAGCGCCGCAGCGGGTTCTATATCGAACTGGCGCGCGCTCAACTCTGGGCCGGTCGGCGCGGTGATGCGTTCGAGTCCCTACGGGTGGCACGCCGGGCTGCACCACAGCACACGCGCGAGCACCCGTGGGCGCGGGAGGACATCGAGACCCTGCGCCGCCTGGACCGAGGTAACGGCGACGCGCTCACGCACTTCGCCGAGTGGATCGGCGCGACCTGATAGGAGAGCAAACGGATACAGGTTGTATCCGTTGGGCCGCCCGCAGGGCGGCACTATCCATCTGTCCGCAGAGAACCGGCAGATGGGACGAATGATCATGAAAGAGATGCAGGCGGCGCCACCGGGCACGGTGTTCGCAGGGGGGGATGTCAGTGCAGCGCGGCTCCATGGAGAGGCATGCTGGTTCTGCGGCGCCGTAACCAGGGGTCTGGCCACCGCAGGCAGCGTCTACACCCGGGCCGCAGGCGAAGTCCGCATCTGGCCCGTCGTGGCCTGCAAGACCGACCAAGGCCGCGCCCTTGGACCGATGCCGAATTGCGCCGAGTACGCCCACCTGGGCCAGTCAGAAGCGGCCATCCCCTTGGCCTTCATCTACGATCGGCGTTTCACTCCCGCTGAGGGGCCCAGTGCTCTCCGGCTGGAGCACTGCCTGGAGTACGCCGCCGAGGCCGGTATGGAAGTGGCCGGGCGCTGGTGCGACACCGGCGACGATGCGCTGAGCGACGACGTGCGGCCGCAGCTCGACCAGCTGGTGGGTGCGATGCGCACCGCCGCGACCGCCGGGAGGACGGTGGTGTGCCTGATCGCCAGCTGGCACCGCCTGAGCCGCGACGCCAGCCGGCAGGCGGTGATGCGTTACCGCATCGCTGCCGTCGGCGGCTACACCGTCACTGCGGACGGCGAGGATGACCGGCCGCCCTCTCCGTGCGCGACGAAGGAGCACGCCGACCGGGTCTTGGCCGCCGTCCCGACGGCGGGCCGGCCGTGACCCGCTGGTGCGGCGTCCACCAAGGCAACGTCGCAGACACCGAGGCGCAGATCGTGGGCGCCACCGAGACCGGATCCGGGCCGGGCCGCCCCTCCTACGCGTGCCTGGACTGCATCCGCCGCCACAACGCAGGCGACAACGCAGGCGACACGGACGGTACGACAATTGCTCCGGACCAGCGCCTGCTGCTGCGGTTCTACCCGGTGGACCCCGAGACGCAGCAGCGCACAGCCACGGCTCCACTGCTCACGATGGCGCTGACGGCCGACCGGGACCCCCCCGCCAGTAGCGGCCGACCCGACGCCGGCACCGGCCCGGACCCCGCGGTCGCCGCTGACGCCGAGCCCGAGCCCGAGCCCGAGGACTTCGCGGTAGCCGCCGCCGAGCCCGTGGACCCCGCGGTAGCCGCCGCCCAGCGCGCCTTCGCCGCCCACCTCCGCGGCTGCGACACCTGCCACAGCACCGGCCACTACCGATGCCCGGACGCATCGGGGCTGAGGCAGGCATACGTCGGCGAAATCACGCGCGCGAGGGGGAAGTTCGTCGGCTGGCGGGTGACGTAGCAGAACCCCAGCACGTCCGGGAAGACCTGATCTGCCTGCTGGAGTCACACGCTAACGGAGACCACTTCGGCCTGGTCCTCGATCTACACGGACCGGCCACGGGCGCGGTCCCGGCCACCGTGATCGCCCTGCCCGACTGCCCGGCCGCCGGGCCCGTCAGCAGGGAGCCGTGCACCGAGTTCGCCGAACACCCCGGCGCACACTCCTACGAACTGCGGCGTCCGCTCGATGACGTGAGCCGCAACCTCTCCAGATAGCGCGGATGCACCTGCCACACCACCTGACCTACATACAGGGGGTGCGCTATGGACCCGCCGGCGGCCCACCCATCCCCGTGCCGCGTGCCCCCGCGGGCGGTACGGGAAGGGCAGGCCCGGCCCTGCGGCAGCAGCGCCGGGCCTGCCGTCGCAGGGCCGAGCCATTCAGTCGCTATTGCCGTCCGTTGACTTCTGAGTCGCCATCGACAGAGAGAGTCAGGCGGGCACCGATGACCCCCTCGATCCGAATGAGCGTGCTGAGGTGGGGGTCCTGCTGTCCTTTTTCAATGCGGACCACGCTCGGCCGGTCCAGCCCACATCGCAGGGCCAGTTGCTCCTGAGTCAGTCCTGCGGAGAAACGGGCGAGCCGCAGCTGATCGCCGATTTCCACGCGCCGAGCGATGACGGGGTCGGGCGGGATGGATGGCACGCACCCACATTCCCGACCCGGTGATTCGATGTCTGTAGGCCTCAGCCTACATTTGAGGTTACGGACGGGCGACTAACTCACTGCTGACGGTTACGCTCCTATGACCGCACGATTGAAGGCCGACGCTTCGTATGAGTCTGTCCGATTGGATCGGAGCCGCCGATCCGGACCCGCTCGCCGGGAAACCCGAGTCCCGCCCAGCCTGGCTTCCGGATACGGGTAGTCAGCCCCCTGCGATTCTGGCCCTGTACGACTGGGCTCGGGGGGTGTGTTTCCGCTGCGGTGATGAGGATCGCTGGGTTACCACGGTAGCGCGAGTCCCTGGCCCTGGCTGCCTTTACACGATGGCGATGTGCGGCGGCTGCATCCTCCGAGAGGAAGATCGGCGGCGGACGGCTGCGCATGCTCGGTCGGCGCGGTATTGGCCCGGCCGGATAGGTCGGCCCGGTGAGCCAGGTCTGTCTGAGTGTCTCCCTGGGAGAGATCTGGGAGACGATCATGGATGCCTGCCCGCGAAATCCCGTCGCTGACCGATGGTGAGATGTCCAGTGCCCTGCCGCGCACGGGTGTGCGGCAGGGCACTGCTTGACGGCCGGTCAGGCTGAGGGTGGCCTTTCCTTGCAGGTCAGGCGGCTATCGGGTCAGCGCTCGACCTCGCCGCGGATGAACTTCTCCACGTTGTCGCGGGCCTCGTCGTCGAAGTACTGCACCGGCGGGGACTTCATGAAGTACGAGGACGCGGACAGGATCGGGCCGCCGATGCCGCGGTCCTTGGCGATCTTCGCGGCACGCACCGCGTCGATGATGACGCCCGCGGAGTTCGGGGAGTCCCAGACCTCGAGCTTGTACTCCAGGTTCAGCGGGACGTCGCCGAAGGCGCGGCCCTCAAGGCGGACGTAGGCCCACTTGCGGTCGTCGAGCCACTGGACGTAGTCCGACGGGCCGATGTGGACGTTCTTCTTGCCCAGGTCGCGGTCCGGGATCTGCGAGGTGACGGCCTGCGTCTTGGAGATCTTCTTGGACTCCAGGCGCTCGCGCTCCAGCATGTTCTTGAAGTCCATGTTGCCGCCGACGTTCAGCTGCATGGTGCGCTCCAGGACGACACCGCGGTCCTCGAAGAGCTTCGCCAGCACGCGGTGCGTGATGGTCGCGCCGACCTGGGACTTGATGTCGTCACCGACGATCGGCACACCGGCCTCGGTGAACTTGTCCGCCCACTCCTTGGTGCCGGCGATGAAGACCGGGAGCGCGTTGACGAAGGCGACCTTGGCGTCGATGGCGGCCTGGGCGTAGAACTTGGCGGCGTTCTCGGAGCCGACCGGCAGGTAGCAGACCAGCACGTCGACCTTGCGGTCCTTGAGCACCTCCACGATGTCGACCGGGGTCTCGTCGGACTCCTCGATCGTCTCGCGGTAGTACTTGCCGAGGCCGTCCAGGGTGTGGCCGCGCTGCACGGTCACACCGGTCTGCGGCACGTCGGCGATCTTGATGGTGTTGTTCTCGCTGGCGCCGATGGCGTCCGCGAGGTCGAGTCCGACCTTCTTCGCGTCCACATCGAAGGCGGCGACGAACTCGACGTCACGCACGTGGTATTCGCCGAACTGCACGTGCATGAGACCAGGCACCCTGCCGTCCGGGTCGGCGTCCTTGTAGTACTCGACACCCTGCACCAGCGACGTGGCGCAGTTGCCTACGCCAACGATGGCTACGCGAACCGAACCCATACCGGTTGCTCCCTGTGTAATCGTCACGCGGTTCCCCGGTCCCCGGGTCGTCCGCCGTTCTCTTGGCTGTTGTGGTCGTTGTTGTGGTCCCGCTCGGCGGCCGGTCGCTCGACACGTCCGGCCCGCTCGGTCTCGATCAGCTCGTTGAGCCAGCGGACCTCGCGCTCCACCGACTCCATACCGTGCCGCTGAAGTTCGAGCGTGTAGTCGTCGAGCCGTTCACGGGTGCGTACCAAGGAGGCACGCATCTTCTCCAGTCGTTCCTCCAGCCGGCTGCGCCGACCTTCCAGAACGCGCATCCTGACGTCCTTCGACGTCTGGCCGAAGAAGGCGAAGCGGGTGGCGAAGTGCTCGTCCTCCCAGGCGTCGGGGCCGGAGAGGGCGAGCAGCTCCTCGAAGTGCTCCTTGCCCGCGGCCGTCAGCCGGTAGACGATCTTCGCCCGGCGGCCGGCGAGGGGCGCGGTGAGCGGATCGCCGTCCGCCGCCGTTTCCTCGATCAGCCATCCCTGGGTGACCAGTGTCTTCAGGCAGGGGTACAGAGTCCCGTAGCTGAAGGCGCGGAACACCCCGAGCGAGGTGTTGAGCCGCTTGCGCAGCTCGTAGCCGTGCATCGGGGACTCCCGAAGCAGTCCGAGAATCGCGAATTCGAGGATTCCGGAGCGCTTGCTCAATCCCTCGTCCCCTCGTCCCCCCGGTTCACGTGCCGGGTGGCTCCGCTGCCACCCGCCGTTCCGGCCACCGTTGTCACACTGTCTCAACCCGATGTATCGAGTCGATACATCGTGACGATAGAACGAGCCGACACATCATGCAAGGCGCACCGCGGTGACCGGTGTCACATCGGCAAACCTGCGGGCGGTCAACCGTCCGGTATACGCCGAAGGTTCGCGTCCCGCGTCTTTTGACCGTGCGTACTCTGTTCGGCATGCGAAGCACCGGGAACCCTGGGACGCCTGTACACGTCTTGATCCACGGTGCGGTGCGACCTGACACAGTCGCACGCAGGGGGACCGACCCGAATGTCATCGTTGCCTTCAGGCCATCCCGCCTGTCGAGGAGTAGCTGTTCATGAGCGAGCACCGTCGCAAGCTGCCGCAGTCGACGCCGCCGCCCGGCGGCGGTCGCGCTGCCGCCCGGCGCGGAGGGCAGCAGCCGGCGCCCCCGCCGTCCGGCGGGCGGCGAGCCGCGGGCGGCCCCGGGCCGAACGGGCAGGTGTCCCCAGGGCCCGCCCCGGACGGCCGGCCGGACCCGGCCGGCGGTTACCCGGGCCGCGAAGAGCAGCCGTACCAGGGCCGCGCCGCCGCCCGCCGCGCCGCCCAGGGCCGCGGCGGCTCCCGGCGCAAGGCGGGGCCTGGCGGCGGGCCGGGCGGCCCCGGCGGCCCGGGGGGTCGCGGCGGGCGCGGACCCGGCCGCCGCCCGGCCAAGAAGCACTTCATCGACTACCCGCGTTTCGGCAAGGAGGGCTGGCGCCACTGGGTGCCGTCCTGGCGCCAGGTGACGGCTGTGGTCATCGGCTCCGTCGGCGCGCTCATCGGCCTGGTCGGCATCGCCTACGCCATGGTCGGCGTCCCGGACGTCAACCTCGCGGCCAAGGCGCAGAACAACGTCTACTTCTGGGACAACGGCGACCAGATGATCGCCACCGGCGGCGAGGTCAACCGCCAGATCATCGGGATCGACGCCATCCCCAAGGGCATGCAGAACGCGGTGATCTCGGCGGAGAACAAGACCTTCGAGACCGACAAGGGCGTCGACCCCATGGGTATCGGGCGCGCCCTGTTCAACATGGCCAGGGGCGGCGAGACGCAGGGCGGCTCGACCATCACCCAGCAGTACGTGAAGAACACCCGGCTCAACCAGGAGCAGACCTTCACCCGCAAGTTCAAGGAACTCTTCATCTCCATCAAGGTCGGCGCGACCATGAAGAAGTCCGAGATCATGGCGGGGTACCTCAACACCTCCTACTTCGGGCGCGGCGCGTACGGCATCCAGGCGGCGGCCCGCACCTACTACGGCGTCGACGCCGACAAGCTCAACCCCAGCCAGTGCGCCCTGCTGGCCGCGCTGCTCAAGGGCCCCACGTACTTCGACCCGGCGGGCAACCCCGGCATCGACCCCAGCGCCACCGCGGCGAACAACCAGCACCGCTCCGAGGAGCGCTGGTCCTGGATCCTCGACCAGGAGGTCAAGGACGGCCGGTTGCCCGCGGCCGAGCGTGCGACGTACACCAAGTACCCGACGCCGCTGCCGCTGAAGACCGACGCGCAGATGGCCGGCCAGATCGGCTACCTGGTGGACCTCGCCAAGAGCTATCTGATCAACAACAACGTCCTCACCGCCGACCAGCTCGCCCAAGGCGGCTACGAAATCCACACCACCTTCCAGAAGCCGAAGGTGGACGCCCTGGAAGCGGCGGTGAAGAAGGTCCAGGCGGCCAACATCAAGCCCGGCGGCAGCCACAAGAACTCCAAGGGCGAGGACGCCGACAAGTTCGTCCAGTTCGGCGGCGCCTCGGTGAATCCCAAGGACGGGGCGATCCTGGCCATCTACGGCGGCACGGACTTCACCCAGCACTTCACCAACAACGCCGACGAGACCGGCGCCCAGGTCGGTTCGACCTTCAAGCCCTTCGTGCTGGCCGCGGCCATGACGCACGGCATACGTGATCCGAAGCTGCCGCCGGTGCAGAGCGACGACGAACGGACGCAGGTCTCGCCGGACAGCTGGTTCAGCGGCAAGGACAACCAGCTCATCAACGACTACACCGGCAAGCCCTGGATCGGCTACGACAAGAACAACCAGCCGTTCCAGTGGCACCAGCCCAACGACGACGGCGACAACTTCCCCCGGGTCACGCTGCGCACCGCGCTGGACAAGTCGCTGAACTCGCCTTATGTCCAGCTCGGCCAGGACGTCGGCACCGACAAGGTGCACGACGCCGCCATCGCGGCCGGCCTGGTCGCGAACTCCAACAACGGCCTGCTGGACTACAAGAACAGCGTGACGTACTCCATCGGTACCTCCTCGCCCAGCGCGATCCGGATGGCCGACGCCTACGCGACCTTCGACAACCACGGTGAGCAGAACGACCCGTACTCGGTGAAGTACCTGGTCCACCAGGGTGAGCAGACCTGGAAGCACCAGACCAAGACCAAGATCGCGTTCCCCGCCCAGGTCGCCGACACCATCACCGGCATGCTCACCGACGTGATCAAGAAGGGCACCGGTACCACCGCCCAGCTGCCCGGCGGCCGGCCCGCCGCGGGCAAGACCGGTACCACCGACGACAACAAGTCGGCGTGGTTCGACGGCTTCACCCCGCAGCTGTCCACCTCGATCGTGATGTTCCGGCGCGACGACCAGGTGCACACCGACAAGCGGACCGGCAAGACGCTCACCAACCCCTTCCAGTCGATGTACGGCACGGCCGGCGAGCTCACCATCCACGGCAACTCCTTCCCGGCGCAGATCTGGAAGGACTACATGGGCACGGTGCTCCAGGGGCAGCCGAAGCTCAGCTTCGACGAACCGAGCGGGAAGGTCGGCGAGGTCATCTACGGCAACGTGCCGAGCCCGACGCCGTCGCCGACGGCGACGACCCCGCCGCCCACGACGCCGCCGCCGACGACGACGCCGCCCATGACCACCCCGCCCAGCCCGACCTGGACGCCGCCGACCCAGCCCACCCCCTCGGACACGCCCACCCAGCCGTGCTTCCCTTGGAACGACGGCTGCAACGCGACCACCACACCGCCGGCCGACCCGACCGAGACGCCGAGCAGCACACCGAGCACGGCGCCGGGGCGCGGACCGGGCAATCCCGGGGGGTGACGGTCCGACGGCCACGGGGGCTCTCGCTCACACCGTTCCGTACGGCAGGATGTCGCCATGACGAGCGTGCGCGACCGTGCAGAGGACGACCGGCGAGAGCTTCCCGTGCGCCCGACCGATGAGGACCCGCTGGCCGCCAGGGCCAGCGACCTCATCGGCGGCCCGGCCGGCCGCTGGGCCATGATCGGCGGACACCGCTGGTGGAACCCGCTGCGGGTGATGGTCCTGGTCGTGATCGGCATGTTCGCGCTCGGCATGGCGCAGAAGGCGTCCTGCTACTCCAGCGGCTGGTTCCAGGGCGGGGACGCGCAGTACATCCACGCCTGCTACTCCGACATCCCGCATCTGTACGCGCAGCGCGGCTTCGCCACCGACCTGGTGCCGTACTTCGACCGCATCCCCGACGCGGTCAGCAGCTCGCCGGACATCCACTACCTGGAGTACCCGGTGCTGACCGGCCTGTTCATGGAGGTCGCGTCCTGGCTGACCCCGCACGGCTCGCCGCAGCACAGCGCGCAGATCTTCTGGATCGCGAACTCCGCGATGCTGATGATCTGCGCGGTGGCGCTGGTGGTGTGCGTGGCGCGGACCAACCGGCGGCGCCCCTGGGACGGCCTGCTCATCGCCTTGTCCCCCGCGCTGGCACTGACCGCCACCATCAACTGGGACCTGTTCGCGGTCGCGCTGGTCGCCGCCGCGACGCTGCTGTGGTCGCGGCGCCACCCGGCCGCGGCCGGCGTGCTGATCGGCCTGGCCGCCTGCGCCAAGATCTACCCGGTACTGCTGCTGGCCGCGCTGTTCATCCTGTGCCTGCGGGCCGGGCGGATGCGGCAGTGGGTGGTCGCGCTCGGCGGCGCCGCCGTCGCCTGGATCCTGGTCAACCTGCCGGTGATGCTGCTCGCACCGGACGGCTGGGCGCAGTTCTACACCTTCAGCCAGAACCGCCACACGGACTACGGCTCCTTCTGGCTGATCATCATGGAGCGCTCGGGCAACCCGCTGACCGGCGTGAACGCGTACGCCACCGCCCTGATGCTGCTGCTGTCCGCCGGCATCGCGGCCATCGCGCTCTACGCCTCGCGCCGCCCCCGGCTCGGGCAGCTCGCCTTCCTGCTGGTGGCCGCGCTGGTGATCAGCGACAAGGTCTACTCACCGCAGTACGTGCTCTGGCTGCTGCCTCTGGCGGTACTGGCCCGGCCGCGCTGGCGCGACCTGCTGATCTGGCAGGGCGCGGAGGTGCTCTATCTCATCGGTATCTGGATGCGGCTGGCGTACGTCACCGGGACCAAGCACCACGGCCTGACCGCGGACGCCTACCACCTGGCCATCGCCGTCCACCTGCTGGGTCTGCTCTACCTGTGCGGCCTGGTGGTACGGGACATCCTCCTGCCGGAGCACGACGTGCTGCGGCAGGGCGGCGAGGACGATCCGACGGGCGGCGTACTGGACGGCGCGGAGGACGTCTTCGTGCTGGGTACGTTCCCGCAGGAGCCTCAGTACGCCGCCCCTGACGGACCCTGACGGACCCTGACGGACCCTGACGGACCCTGACGGCTCCGCGCGGAGCCGGTGCGGGCCCCTCGCTCCTACGCGGGGGCCCGGTCCACGACCCGGTCGAACTGGGTCGTGGTGTGCCGCAGGTGCGCCACCAGCTCGTCGCCGACGGCGGGTGGCGCCACGTCGCTCGGCAGGAACAGGATCGACACCTGCATGTGCGGCGGCTCGGCGAACCACCGCTGCTTGCCCGCCCACACGAAGGGCGACAGGTTGCGGTTGACGGTGGCCAGCCCGGCCCGCGCCACCCCCTTGGCCCGCGGCATCAGCCCGTGCAGCGCCTTGGGCGCCTCCAGACCGACGCCGTGCGAGGTGCCGCCCGCCACCACGACCAGATGGCCGTCCGCGGCGGACTTCTCCTGCCGGTAGCCGTAGCGCTCGTTCTTGGCGATCCGGGTGACGTCCAGCACCGCGCCCCGGTACTCGGTGGCGTCGTGGTCGCCCAGCCACAGCCGGGTGCCGATCCGGGCCCGGAACCGGGTCTGCGGGAACTGCTGCTGGAGCGTGGCCAGCTCGGTGGCCTTGAGGTGGCTGACGAACATGGTGTGCAGCGGCAGCCGCGCGGCCCGCAGTCGCTCCATCCAGGCGAAGACCTCCTCCACCGCGTCGCTGCCGTCGGTACGGTCCAGCGGCAGGTGGATGGCGAAGCCCTCGAGGCGTACGTCGTCGATCGCGGTGTGCAGCTTCGGCAGGTCGTCCTCGGCGACGCCGTGCCGCCGCATGGAGCTCATCACCTCCACCACGACCCGGGCGCCGACCAGCCCGCGTACCCCCTCCACCGAGGACACCGAGCGGATCGCCCGGTCCGGCAGCGGCACCGGCTCCTCGCCGAGCCGGTAGGGGGTCAGCACCAGCAGGTCGCCGCCGAAGAAGTCCTTGATCCGGGCCGCCTCGTACGTCGTGCCGACGGCGAGCATGCCGGCGCGCAGCCGGGTCGCCTCGTCGGCGAGGCGCTCGTGGCCGAAGCCGTAGCCGTTCCCCTTGCAGACGGGCACGATGCCGGGGAACTGGTCCACCACGGACTGCTGGTGAGCACGCCAGCGTGCTGTGTCGACGTACAGGGTGAGCGCCATGGCCTGGTCAGGACCTTCCTTGTGGTAGTCGGCCGGTCAGCGGCGCGACATGTAGATGTCGAGTGCCTTGTGGAGCAGCTTGTTGAGCGGGAAATCCCACTCGCCCAAGTATTCGGCAGCCTGGCCGCCGGTGCCCACCTTGAACTGGATCAGGCCGAACAAGTGGTCGTTCTCGTCCAGGGAGTCGCTGATGCCGCGCAGATCGTAGACGCTGGCGCCCATCGCGTACGCGTCGCGCAGCATCCGCCACTGCATCGCGTTGGACGGACGCACCTCGCGCTTGTGGTTGGCGGAGGCGCCGTAGGAGTACCAGACGTGGCGGCCGACGGTCAGCATGGTGGCCGCGGCGACCGCCTCGCCCTCGTGCACCGCCAGGTAGAGCCGCATCCGGTTGGGGTCCTCGGAGTTGAGCTTGGTCCACATCCGCTGGAAGTACGACAGCGGGCGCGGCCGGAAGTGGTCGCGCTCCGCGGTGATCTCGTACAGCTGCTGCCAGACCGGCAGGTCGTCGTAGCCGCCCTGGACCACCTGGACGCCGGCCTTCTCGGCCTTCTTGATGTTGCGGCGCCACAGCTGGTTGAAGTTCTTCAGGATGTCGTCCAGTGAGCGGTTCTCCAGCGGCACCTGGTAGACGTAGCGCGGCTGGACGTCGCCGAAGCCCGCGCCGCCGTCCTCGCCCTGCTGCCAGCCCATCCGGCGCAGCCGCTCGGCCACCTCGAAGGCGCGCGGCTCGATGAAGGTCGCCTCCACGTCGCGCAGCCGCTTGACGTCCGGATCGGCGATACCGGTCTTGATCGCGGTGGCGTCCCAGCGGCGGATGATCACCGGCGGGCCCATCTTCACGGTGAAGGCGCCCTGCGACTTGAGGTGGGCCAGCATCGGCTGGAGCCAGTCGTCGAGGTTGGGCGCGTACCAGTTGATGACCGGGCCCTCGGGCAGGTACGCCAGGTACCGCTTGACCTTGGGGAGCTGCCGGTAGAGGACGAGGCCGGCGCCGACCATCTGGCCGGACTTGTCGTCGAACCAGCCGAGGTTCTCCGACCGCCACTCGTTTTTCACATCAGCCCATGCCGGCACCTGGCAGTGGCTCGCCGACGGCAGGCTCTGGATGTACGCCAGGTGCTGCTCGCGGCTGATGGTCCTCAGGGTCAGGCTCATACGGGGCGCTCCCCATGCTCAGACTGCGGGCTTTACTGGCCAGAAGCCTACTGTGAGGGGGGAAGCGCCGCCGCTACTACCTGGGCGCCGCGTGGTAGGGAACGGCGCGGCCGGGACGGCTACCAGAAGCCTCCGTGCGCCATGCCCAGGTAGAAGCCGAGTCCGGACATGCCCAGGCCGATGATCAGGGCGTAACGCTCGGCGGTGGTCACCGAGATGTACTGGCCCCAGCCGCCGGTGAGGATGCCGGCCAGTCCGGTCCAGGTGCTGACCGCGTGCAGGCCGTGGAAGCCGGCGGTGGCGACGGCGGCGACGCCGAGTACGAACGTGACCGCGAGGAGCGTGTTCTCCAGCGGATGGGGCCGGCCGTCGGTGTTGAAGGTGAGGTGGTGGGTCCGTGCCGCGTGCTGTTGTGCCATGGGGCACCTCCGTGACGGAGTAGCCGGCGCCAGACGGCGCCGTACACACCCGATGTGTACAGATTGCGGTCATTAGGGGCCGGATTTCAACCCGGGCGACGTACCCGGGTAGTCTGTACGGTCTGCACCGGTAATCCTCCGCGGGCCCGGTCACTGTCGGTGGCCCGCGCTACCGTTGCGACGCAAGCCAAACCCTCCTGCCACGGAAACGCCGTGGCCGCCTGAGTCCAAAGGAGGTGGGTTCCACTATGCGTCACTACGAGCTCATGCTCATTCTCGACCCCGATCTTGAGGAGCGCGCTGTCTCCCCGCTGATCGAGTCCTTCCTCTCCGTCGTCCGCACCGGTGGCGGCAACGTGGAGAAGGTCGACACCTGGGGCCGTCGCCGTCTCGCCTACGAGATCAACAAGAAGCCCGAGGGCATCTACTCGGTCGTCGACCTCAAGGCCACGCCCGAGGTCGTCAAGGAGCTCGACCGTCAGCTCAACCTGAACGAGTCGGTGCTGCGGACCAAGGTCCTCCGTCCGGAACTGCACTAGTCACTTCCTCCGGTGACCTGGTCGCCGGTCCGGAGTCCGAGCAGCAGTCAGCACAGCCAGCACAGCCATAGCCAGTCGAGAGGTCATCCCATGGCAGGCGAGACCGTCATCACGGTCGTCGGCAATCTCGTCGACGACCCCGAGCTGCGCTTCACCCCGTCCGGTGCGGCGGTCGCGAAGTTCCGCGTCGCGTCCACTCCCCGCACCTTCGACCGGCAGACCAACGAGTGGAAGGACGGCGAGAGCCTGTTCCTGACCTGCTCGGTCTGGCGGCAGGCGGCTGAGAACGTCGCCGAGTCGCTCCAGCGCGGCATGCGCGTCATCGTGCAGGGCCGCCTGAAGCAGCGGTCGTACGAGGACCGTGAGGGCGTCAAGCGGACGGTCTACGAACTGGACGTCGACGAGGTCGGCGCCAGCCTGCGGAGCGCGACCGCCAAGGTCACCAAGACCAGCGGCGGCAGCCGCAGCGGTCAGCCGGGTGGCTACGGCGGTGGCGCACCGGCCGGTGGCCAGGGCGGTGGCTCCTGGGGTGGCCAGGGCGGCGGCGCTCCCGTCGACGACCCCTGGGCGACCAGCGCACCGGCCGGCGGCGGCCAGGCGGGCGGCGGCGCGCCCGGTGGCGGCTGGGGCGGCGGCTCCGGTTCCTCCGGCGGCGGCTACTCGGACGAGCCGCCCTTCTAGGGCGGATCCACAACTTCTTGATCGCATAGGAGAATCACCATGGCGAAGCCGCCTCCGCGCAAGCCGAAGAAGAAGGTCTGCGCGTTCTGCAAGGACAAGACCGTGTACGTGGACTACAAGGACACGAACCTGCTGCGGAAGTTCATTTCCGACCGCGGCAAGATCCGTGCCCGCCGCGTCACCGGCAACTGCACCCAGCACCAGCGTGACGTCGCGACGGCAGTCAAGAACAGCCGCGAGATGGCACTGCTGCCGTATACGTCGACCGCTCGATAAGGAAGGGTGACCGAAGCATGTCCAAGATCATCCTTACCAACGAGGTCAGCGGCCTGGGTGCCGCGGGCGACATCGTCGACGTCAAGCCGGGCTACGCCCGTAACTACCTGATCCCGCGGGGCTTCGCCATCGCGTGGACCAAGGGTGGCGAGAAGGACGTCGAGCAGATCCGCCGCGCCCGTCGTATCCGCGAGATCCACTCGCTGGAGGACGCGAACGCCGTCAAGGCCCAGCTGCAGTCCGTCAAGGTCAAGCTGAGCACCAGGGCCGGCGACACCGGCCGCCTCTTCGGGTCCATCACCCCCGCCGACATCGCCACGGCGATCAAGGCCGCGGGCGGTCCCGTGGTGGACAAGCGCCGGGTCGAGGTCGCCGCGCCGATCAAGACGCTCGGCGCGCACAAGGTCTCGGTGCGGCTGCACCCCGAGGTCGCGGTTGTGGTCGACCTGGAGATCGTGGCCGCGTAGCGGTCGATGTTCCACGTGGAACATCCCGCTCGGAGCTGATTCGGGTGGGATGTTCCACGTGGAACACAGAGGGCCGGACGTCCCGTTCTCGGGCGTCCGGCCTTTGTGGTGTTGCGACCTGTCTCAGCGGACCGCGCCGACGACGATCCAACGGCCCGAACGGGCCCGCAACCAGAGGGCGGCGAGCCGGGTGACCATCATCAGCGCCATCGCCCACCACAGGGCCGTCAGACCCCAGTCGAGGGCCGGCACGGCGAACGCCGCGGGGGCGAAGACCGCCAGCGTCACCAGCATCGACCAGGCGAGGTACGGTCCGTCCCCGGCGCCCATGAGCACCCCGTCCAGGACGAAGACCACCCCGCACACCGGTTGCGCCGCAGCCACCACCAGCAGCGCGGCCATGAGCGCATGCCGTACTGCCGGATCGGCGGTGTACAGCGGCCCGACCAGCGGCCGGGCCGCCAGCACCAGCAGTCCCAGGACGACCCCGCAGGCCGCCCCCCACTCGATCATCCGGCGGCAGGCGGCCCGCGCACCTTCGGTATCGCCCGCGCCCAGAGAGCGGCCGATGACGGCCTGCCCGGCGATGGCGATGGCGTCCAGCGCGAAGGCCAGCAGCGACCAGACGGTGAGGGTGATCTGGTGGGCCGCTATCTGGCTGTCGCCGAGCCGGGCGGCCACGGCGGTGGCGATCATCAGTACCGCGCGCAGGGTGACCGTACGCACCAGCAGGGGGGTGCCGGCGCGGGCACCGGCGCGGATGCCGGCGGCGTCCGGGCGCAGCACGGCCCACCAGCCGGCGCTGTCACGTCCCGGCGCCTGCCGGGTCTGCCGACGGATCCCGCGTACCACCACCGTGAGGTAGACCGCGGCCATGCCGTTCTGGGTGATGACCGTGCCCCACGCGGAACCCGCGATGCCGAGCCCGGCGCCGTAGACGAGGGCGGCGTTGAGGGTGGCGTTGGCGGTGAAGCCGCCGACGGCCACATAGAGCGGTGTGCGGGTGTCCTGGAGGCCGCGTAGTACTCCGGTGGCGGCGAGCACCACCAGCATCGCGGGGATGCCGAGCGAACTGATCCGCAGATAGGTGGTGGCGTACGGCGCCGCCGTGCCGGAGGCGCCGAAGAAGTCCACCAGGGCGGGCGCGGCGGGCAGCACTCCGGCGATCACCGCGGCGCCGATCAGCAGGGCGAGCCAGACGCCGTCCACCCCCTGCCGCAGAGCCGCCGGCAGGTCACCCGCGCCGACCCGGCGGGCGACGGCCGAGGTGGTGGCATAGGCCAGGAAGACGAAGATGTTGACCGCGGTGGTCAGCAGGGCGGCGGAGACGCCGAGGCCGGCGAGTTCAGCGGTGCCGAGATGGCCGACAACCGCGCTGTCCACCATCACGAACAGCGGTTCGGCGACCAGCGCGCCGAACGCGGGCAGCGCCAGGGCGATGATCTCCCGGTCGTGCCGGCCCCGTACCGGTCCGGGGAGGCGGGCGGGGTCCTGCTGCTCGGGGGGTTCGACGACCGGGTTCACAGGGGACAGCATAATCATCCACAAGTAAGAGGTGAATACGGTGAACGATCATTACGGGTGACTGCGTAGAGTGATCTCCTCCGTGTTGTTCGTGGCGATCTTGAACCGCCCGGAAAAGTTTTTCTCCTGCACAGGCTATGGATGAAGAAAGATCAGGTCAGGGTGGGTTTCGCTGGCTGATGCTCAGCTTGTCCACAGCGCCGTCCCAAGGGCTGTACACAGGTTCGGGGTAGTTCTCCACAGCTATGCGGCCGTCGTCCACATCCCCTGTGGATAACGGGGTTGGTCCGGGTGCTCCGGGGCCCTACCGTGGAGCCTTCCCGGCGTTCACGACGCGACCGCGTGCGAAGGCCGGGTGGCGCGTTCATGAGAGCTGTGCCGTGAAAGAGTGGCACGCACGCGCGGGTCCGGGAGGACCGGTCGGAGGGGAGGGAGGGGACGGGAATGAGCCAACCCCGGATGAGCCAGCCCGAGCCCTCCGACGACAGCTGGGCGGAGCTTCCGCCCGACGAACCGGCCGCCGTCAGCCCCTTCCGCAAGAGGAGCAGCCAGGACGACGGTCAGGGCGTCGGCCGCTACTCCGAGGGCGGTGGCGGATTCGAGCGGGTCCCACCGCAGGACCTGGACGCCGAACAGTCCGTGCTCGGCGGCATGCTGCTCTCCAAGGACGCCATCGCCGACGTGGTGGAGGTGCTCAAAGGCGCCGACTTCTACCGCCCGGCGCACGAGACCATCTACAACGCGATCCTCGACCTCTACGCCAAGGGCGAGCCCGCCGACCCGATCACCGCCGCCGCCGAACTCACCAAGCGCGGCGAGATCGCCCGCGTCGGCGGCACCCCCTACCTGCACACCCTCGTCAACGCGGTGCCCACCGCCGCCAACGCCGAGTACTACGCCGAGATCGTCCACGAACGGGCCGTACTGCGCCGCCTGGTCGAGGCCGGCACCCGCATCACCCAGATGGGATACGCGGCCGACGGCGACGTCGACGAGATCGTCAACAACGCCCAGGCCGAGATCTACGCGGTCACCGAACAGCGCACATCCGAGGACTACCTGCCGCTCGGCGACATCATGGAGGGCGCGCTCGACGAGATCGAGGCGATCGGCTCCCGCAGCGGCCAGATGTCCGGCGTCCCGACCGGCTTCACCGACCTGGACTCCCTCACCAACGGGCTGCACCCCGGCCAGATGATCGTCATCGCGGCCCGTCCCGCCATGGGCAAGTCGACGCTGGCGCTGGACTTCGCCCGCACCTGCTCCATCGCCAACAAGATGCCCAGCGTCATCTTCTCCCTGGAGATGGGCCGCAACGAGATCGCGATGCGCCTGCTGTCCGCCGAGGCCCGCGTGGCCCTCCACCACATGCGCTCCGGCACCATGACCGACGACGACTGGACCAAGGTCGCCCGCCGGATGTCCGACGTCACCGAGGCGCCCCTCTACATCGACGACTCCCCGAACCTGTCGATGATGGAGATCCGCGCCAAGTGCCGCCGCCTCAAGCAGCGCAACGACCTCCGGCTGGTCGTCATCGACTACCTCCAGCTGATGCAGTCCGGCGGCTCCCGCCGCCCGGAGAGCCGCCAGCAGGAGGTCTCCGACATGTCCCGCAACCTCAAGCTCCTCGCCAAGGAGCTCGAGGTCCCGGTCATCGCCCTCTCCCAGCTCAACCGCGGCCCCGAACAGCGCACCGACAAGAAGCCGATGGTCTCCGACCTGCGCGAGTCCGGCTCCATCGAGCAGGACGCCGACATGGTGATCCTCCTCCACCGCGAGGACGCCTACGAGAAGGAATCCCCTCGCGCCGGCGAAGCCGACCTCATCGTCGCCAAACACCGCAACGGCCCCACCGCCACCATCACCGTCGCCTTCCAGGGCCACTACAGCCGCTTCGTCGACATGGCCCAGACCTGAGGGATCGCCGTGGCGGCGCGGCCGGGGATGGGGCCGCCGACCACGGGTTCACCGGGTACCGGGTCCCTCCGGCTCTCATTCCGTGTCGAAGTCCGTACCGCGGGAGATCTTGTCCCACCCGGTGAGTTCGGCCCGGACGGAGTCCAGGGGTGCGGTCAGGAAGTCGACCGCGTCGTGGCCGAGGGCGAGCCGGAGCGGGGTCTTCTCGGCGTCCGGGGCCAGCAGGATCACCGCGGCGGCCTTCGCCGGGTCGCCGGGCTGGCTGCCGTCGCCGCCCTGCTCCATCTTCCGGGTAACGCCGACCTTCTCCGCGTACGCCGGGTTCTCCGCGGAGAAGTACACCGCGCCCTTGCCGAACAGGTCGGTACGGAACGCGCCGGGCTCAACGATCAGCACCTTGATGCCGAAAGGCGCCACCTCGTCGGCCAAGCCCTCCGACAGCTGCTCCAGCGCGGCCTTGGTCGCGTTGTCCGGGGCCGCCCCGTCGACAGGTTTCATCCTTCTTCAGGCACCGGGGCGGTGTCCGAGTACCGCTGTGGCCCGCACAGGGGCGCCCCCGGTCCTGGAAGGGGGCCGGGGGCGCCTGTCGGGCAGGGGGAGGAGTTACGAGGTGGCGGTCCAGACGAAGGTGGCGGAGCCGGTGGCACCCGCCGCGTTCCTCGCGGTGACCGTCACGGTGTACGTACCGGACTTGGTGGCCGCCCCGGTGAAGCGGCCGGCGGAGCTGAGGCTGATGCCCGGCGGAAGGCCGGCCGCGGTGTAGGTCAGGCCGGTGGAGGCGGGGTCGAAGGTCCAGTTGATCGGGGAGTGGACAGGGCCGCTCATGCCGGACGGGTTGGGTACGGTGAGCGGCGCCGCGGTCGCGGCCGTCGTGGCGGCGGACGCCTTCGCGCCGTCCGTCGCGGCCTTGGCGGCGTTGACGGTGGTCGGCACGTTGAGGTTGCCGGTCAGCGGGAGGTTCCGCGAGGAGTCGCCCACCAGGATCTGGTAGCTGCCCGCCGTAGTCGTCCAGTTGTTGGTGCCGGTGTTCCAGTAGGCGAGGTCGTGGGTGCTGACCGTGAAGGACACGGTCTGCGCCTGGCCCGGGTTGAGCGTCACCCGCTGGTAGCCGCGCAGCTGGTGCACGGGCTCACCGGTGGACGCCGGGTCGCCGACATACAGCTGGGCGATTTCGGCACCGGTCCGCGAGCCGGTGTTGGTCACCGTGGCCGTGACCGTCGCGTTGCCGCCGTTCAGCGCCCCGACCTGCAGGTTGCTGAAGGCGAAGCTGGTGTACGACAGGCCGAAGCCGAATGGGAACAGCGGAGTGATATTTTGCGCGTCGTACCACTTGTAGCCGACCTTGAGGCCCTCGCTGTACTGCACCTGCCCGTTGGTGCCCGGCCACTGCGCCGGGGTGTTCGCGGGCACGTCCGCCAGCGACTTCGGGAAGGTGACCGGCAGCTTGCCCGACGGGGTGACGTCGCCGAAGATCAGCGCCGCCATCGCCGTGCCGATCTGCTGGCCCGGGTAGAAGGCCTCGAAGACCCCCGCGACCTGGTTCAGCCACGGCATGTTGATCGCCGAGTTGTTGTTGAGCACCACGATCGTGCGCGGGTTGGCCGCGGCCACCTGGGCGATCATGTCGTTCTGGCTGACCGTGCTGCCGCCGTTGTTGGGCAGGTCGAGGGTGGTGGTGTCGTGCTCCTCGTTGCCGTAGTTGTCGGATGCGTAGACGATCGCCACATCGGAGCTGCGGGCCAGCGTGACCGCCGACGCGAGGTTCGTCGCGTCGTTGTACTGCACGGTCGTACCGGTGCCCGCCACCCGGTTCTGGATGCCGGTGATCGGCCACACCGTCCCGGAACTGGTCACCGTGGCGCTGCCGCCGCCGATGCTCTGCACACCGGCCCCGCCGTCCCAGCCGATCACCGCGATCGAGTGGGTGGTGGAGGTGGACAGCGGCAGGACGCCGTTGTTCTTCAGCAGGACCGCGCCTTCCTCGGCTCCCTGGAGGGCGACCTGGACGTGCGCGGGGGTGGTGACGCTCGCGTCGTGCGAGCCGCTGGGCGCCTTGTCGAACAGGCCGAACGCGAAGAACTGGGTGAGCAGCCGGCTCACCATCGTGTTCAGCGTGGTCTGGCTGACCGTGCCGTTGGCCACCGCCTGGGCGAGGAAGTCCGCGAAGAAGTACCCGTTGGGCATCTCGACCGTCAGACCCGTGTTCGCCGACTCCACTGTGGAGTGGGTGCCGCCCCAGTCGCTGGTGACGAAGCCGCCGAAGTTCGCCTGCTGGTACAGACCGGTGTTGAGCAGGTCCGGGTTCTGGCAGGCCGGCACGCTGTTGACGATGCTGTAGGCGCACATCGCCGCGGCAGGCGAGCCCTGCTGGATCGCGGCCTGGAAGGCCGGCAGATACAGCTCCTGCATGGTCCGCTTGTCGACGATGACCGTACCGGCCGGGTTCTCGATGTTGTAGACGGCCACGTGCTTCATCTCGGCCATCACGCCCTGGCTCTGGATACCGCGGATGTCCGCGGCGGCCAGCCGGCCGTTGAGGTACGGGTCCTCGCTGAAGCTCTCGAAGGAGCGGCCCCAGCGCGGGTCACGCACGATGTTCAGCGTCGGGCCGAGCGCCACCTGCACGCCCTTCCCGGCGAACTCGGCGCCGATCGCGGCACCGTACTGCTGCTCCAGAGCGTCGTCCCAGGTAGCCGCGGACGCGTTGCCGGACGGCATCTGGGTGACGCCGCCGACGCCGTCACCGACGCCCGCCGGGCCGTCCTGCAGCCCGATGTCGGGGATGCACAGCGACGGTATGCCAGTGATGTTGCCGATGTACGGGGTCGCGCTGTTGTTGCCGTGCAGGATCGACACCTTCTGGGCGGTGGTCATCTGCGCCAGGACCTGGCTGACCCGGGTCGCGACCGGTGCCGTCGAACCGACCCACGGGCAACTGCCGTTGCCGCCGCTGGGCGGCGGGCTGGTGGTGCTGGTGCTGCCCGCCGTCAGGACGGTGAACTCCCAGAGCGAGTAGCCGTACGGCGTGGCCCGGACGGTGCCGTAGAGCCGGATGTAGCGACCGGTGCCGGTGAAGGAGAGGTTCTCCACCCCGCCCGCACCGGTGGTCGTCGAGTAGACCGTGTTCCACGTGGAACCGTTGTCCGAGGTCTGGATCTGGTACGACTTCGCGTACGCGGTCTCCCACGTCAGCTGTGCACCGCAGACGGCCTGCGAGGTCCCGAGGTCGACCTGGAGCCACTGGGGGTCGGACGCGGCGCTGGACCAGCGGGTGCCCGCGTTGCCGTCGAAGGCGGCCGAGGCGGGGAAGGCGGCGTTTTCGGTGGAGGACGCGGTGGCGGGCTTGCCGAGTGCGGCCGTGGTGGTACCGCACGTGGCCGGCGGGGTGGTATCTCCGGAGCCGCCGTAGACCTGGAACTCCCAGAGCGAGTAGCCCCATTGGGTGCCCCGGACCGTGCCGTACATCCGCACGTAGCGGCCGGTGCCGGTGACGTTCAGCGTCTGGGTGCCGCCGGTGCCGGTCGTCGTGGAGTAGATGTCGTTCCACGTGGAACCGTCGGCCGAGGTCTGGATCTTGAACGCTTTGCCGTAAGCGGTCTCCCAGTTGAGCACCACCTGGGTGATCGGCTGGCTCGACCCGAGGTCGACCTGGATCCATTGCGGGTCGGACGCGGCGCTGGACCAGCGGGTACCGGTGTCGCCGTCCACCGCCGCGCCGGCGACGAACGCGTCCTGAACGGAGGACGCGGTGGCCGGCTTGCCCTGCGAGAGCAGCACGGGCGTGGCCGCATGGGACGAGGTCGGCACCAAGGAGAGGTAGGCCGAGGCGATCAGGATCAGGGCGAGCAGCACGATGCCCTGAGGGGATCGGAAACGTTTACGGACAATGGAGAGCCCAAGTGGGGTGACCCTCATGTGTGCTCCTACAGGTCGGGACGGCTCGTAGAGGTGGGGGGACCGACACCGCGACAGATGGCGTCGCGGCCCGTGCGGCAAGGCGGCAGCCAGTGAGGAGCCCTGATTGAGAGCGCTCTCTGGCCGAGGGGATGTCTACGCCCGCCCCAGAGGGGTGTCAACCGTTTGGACCGGCAGGGTTCGACGGGCCCGGTACCCGGCACGGTCCGTCGCACAACGGGCGTGCCACGCCGCCCTGATGAAAGCCTGAAAGCATGGGTGACACCGCGTCCGGCACCGGTCCTTACCGCGCCGAACATTGCCGCCCCTTGCCCTGTCGCCGGGGACACGGTCTGCTTCCGCGGTACGCGCGGTCGGTACGCCACCGCGCAGCTGATCGGGACAGCGGATCCGGCATGGGAATCGGTACAGCGCCCGCCGACGGAACAGAGAGGCATACGACGAGTGACGGTTGAGCAGGAGAAGGAGCAGTTGCTGCCGAGCACCCGGCGCGCGCTGTCGCACCGGGTGGCGGTCGGGCAGTCGCAGGGGCGTGCGCCCTCGCTCGTCGGGGCGGTGGTACGTGGCGGCAGGCTGGTGTGGGCCGGTGCGCGCGGCGTGATCGGGGGCCGTGAACCGGACGTCGACACGCAGTACCGGATCGGCTCCCTGACCAAGACCTTCGTCGCCGTACTGGTGATGCGGCTGCGCGACGAGGGGGTGCTGGAACTCACCGACCCGCTGAGCGCGCATCTGCCCGCACTGGAGGCCGAGGTAGGCGCGCTGACAGTCGGTCAACTGCTCGCGCACACCTCGGGCCTGGCCTCCGAGACCCCGGGCCCCTGGTGGGAGCGGACGCCGGGCGGACTGCGGCCCGAACTCACCGACGTGCTGGGCCCGGCGCCGGTCAAGCATCCGGCTGGCAGCCGCTACCACTACTCGAACCCCGGATTCGCCCTGCTCGGCGCCCTGGTGGAACGGCGCCGCGGGGAGCCCTGGGGGGAGGCGCTCCGAGCGGAGGTGCTCGCCCCGCTCGGCATGGACCGGACGACGCCGTTGCCGCAGGCTCCGGCCGCCGACGGCTTCGCCGTCCATCCGTGGGCCGATGTGATGCGACCCGAGACCGTACAGGAGACCGGGCGGATGGCGCCGGCCGGTCAGTTGTGGTCCACCGCCGCCG
Source organism: Streptomyces sp. ITFR-21 (assembly GCF_031844685.1). Lineage (NCBI taxonomy): Bacteria > Bacillati > Actinomycetota > Actinomycetes > Kitasatosporales > Streptomycetaceae > Actinacidiphila > Actinacidiphila sp. ITFR-21. The sequence continues at coordinate 3,317,405 of NZ_CP134605.1, read as the reverse complement.
ACCTGGCGCGGTGGGCCGCATTCCTGGCGGCGGGGGACGAGCGGGTGCTGGCCCCGGCGACCGTGGAGCGGATGCGGCTGCCGGCCGCGCCACCCGAGTCCGGCGAACCGGACGGCGGCTACGGCCTTGGTGTGCAACTGCTGCGCCGGGAGGGCCGAGCCCTGGCCGGGCACACCGGCTCGATGCCGGGCTTCCTCGCCGCGCTGTGGGTCAGCGTCCAGGACGGCGTGAGCGCCGTGGCGTTGGCCAACTGCACCTCCGGGCCCGCGGTCAGTACGGTCGCCGCCGACCTGCTGGCCATCACCGCCGACGCCGAACCCGGCTTCCCGCAGCCCTGGCGGCCCGCCGACACCGTCGATCCCGGGCTGCTGGATCTCGCCGGACCCTGGTACTGGGGGACCGCCGCCTTCGCGCTACGGGTACGCGCCGGCGGCGAACTGGAACTCGCGCCGCTGACCGGCCAGGGCCGTGGATCACGGTTCCACGTGGAACACGACGGTACGTGGACCGGTCGTGAGGGGTACTACGCGGGCGAGACACTGCGGGTGGTCCGCGATCGGGACGGCTCGGTCAGCCATCTCGACCTCGGCTCCTTCGTGTTCACCCGCCGTCCCTACGATCCGTCGGATCCGGTGCCGGGCGGCTTCCGGGGCTGGCCGGACCACTGACCCCGCGCCACGGTTCGGGCCGGTCGGCGGTCTGCCCGCCGGCCGGCCGGGGCGCCCGACCACCCTGACGGCCGTCGGGGGCGTCCGCCGGACTGGCGAGAGAGACGCCCGGTGGCCAGCCGACACCCTGCCTTCCGAATCATTACGCTGAGTGTTCCACGTGGAACATCATGTAGTGATGGCGGATGGTACGCGACCGACCCGCCCCGAAAAGGGTCCTTCCGGCTATTCGTCCGATGCGGCTGCCGGACGTGCCACGCTCGGCCCCACTATGGACGACACGCCCCCGTCGCCGGACGCCTTTCTGATCCGGCGCACCTTGCAGGAGATCGAGCCGGTCGCGGACAAGGCGACGTCATACTTCTACGCGCTGCTCTTCGTGCGGCACCCGGAACTGCGCGACATGTTCCCCGTCGCGATGGACGCCCAACGGGACCGCCTGCTGAGGGCGCTGCTCACAGCGGCCGAGCATCTGGACGACCCGCGGACCCTCACCGAGTACCTGTCGGGGCTGGGCCGCGGTCACCGCAGGTACGGCACCCGGGCCGAGCACTATCCGGCCGTCGGCGAAGCGCTGCTCGGCGCGCTGGCCCGCTATGCCGCGCCGGTGTGGACCCCGCAGACCGCGGCCGCATGGGCGCGTACGTACACCGCGATCTCGCGGATCATGACCGACGCGGCGGCGGCCGACGAGCGGACCGCCCCGCCCTGGTGGCTCGCGGAGGTGGTCGGCCACGAGCGCCGTACCGCGGACGTGGCGGTGATCACCGTACGGCCGGATCAGGCGTACCCGTTCCTCGCCGGGCAGTACACCAGCGTCGAGACGCCCTGGTGGCCCCGGGTGTGGCGGCAGTACTCGTTCGCCTCCGCGCCGCGCGACGACGGCCTGCTCACCTTCCACATCAGGGCGATACCCGCCGGCTGGGTCAGCAGCGCGCTGGTCAACCGGGCGGTACCCGGCGACGTGATCAGGCTCGGGCCGCCGGCCGGCTCGATGACGGTGGACCACGACAGCGACGACGGTCTGCTCTGCCTGGGCGGCGGTACCGGGATCGCCCCGATCAAGGCCCTGGTCGAGGACGTGGTCCGGCACGGCCGCAGCCGCGATGTCGAGGTCTTCTACGGCGCCCGGCACCGGTACGACTTCTACGACCTGGACACCATGCTCGCCCTGCAGCGCGAGCACTCCTGGCTGTCGGTCCGGACCGTGGTCTCCGACACCCCGCCGGACGCGCTGACCGGGCCGCTGCCGGACGCCGTACGGGAGTACGGGCCCTGGGAGAAGTACGACGCGTATGTGTCCGGACCGCCCGGGATGGTCCGCAGCGGCGTGGACACCCTGGTCGGGATCGGGATGCCGGCGCACCGGATACGGCACGACGACGTGGAGCCGGGGCCGCTGGTGGCGGCCGGGCTGTGAGGACGGCCGCAGCGCGGGCGACGGCCGGCCCGGAATCCCGGAATCAGGTCAGGTCGGGGCCGAGCAGTCCGAGCACGCCCTCGATGTTCGCGTCCAGATAGTGGCGCAGCGTCAGCGGGACGATGTCCACCGAGGCCAGGCCCATCCGGCTGAATGGCACCCGCACCACTTCGTAGTCGCCGCGAGGCTGGTCGACCTCCGGACCGTGCCGCCGCGAGAGGTCCATCGACGCCAGCCGGCACACGAAGAAGAACTGCACCTTCACCCCGTGCGAACCGTCCCCAGCGACGTGCTCGGTGGTGTCGACGAAGGCCGGGACCGGGTCGGTGATCTTGCCGCCGAGCTCCTCGTCGATCTCCCGGTGGAGCGCGGCCAGGATTCCCGGGTCGTCGTCCTCGACGCCGCCGCCGGGGGTGACCCAGTACGGGGCGATGCCGGGCTTGGTGCGTTTGATCAGGACGAGCCGGTCACCGTCGATGATGATGGCGCGGGCGGTGCGCTTGACCACCGGGCGAGTGGTGGCCCGGGAGAGTGGATCCGTGTGCATGCCGGAGATCTGCCGCGGCGAAGCCGGGGGCAAACATGCCCGTGGCGGCGAATCGGAGCAGGCGCCTGCGCTCGGCCGGCACCGGTCAGGGCTCAGCTCGGCGCGGCGCGACCGGCGCGCATCGGCCGAGGCAGGACCAGGACCGTTCGGCACGCGCCCGCGGGGCGGTGCTCCGCGCGCCGCTCAGGAAAGGGCCTCGTCGAGCGCCCGCAGGACGTCGGCCAGGATGTCGGCGGCGTCCTCGACGCCGACCGAGAAGCGGATGAAGCCCGGCGCCACCGCGTCGCCGCCCCAGCGGGCCCGGCGTTCGGCCGTGGACTGGACGCTGCCGAAGCTGGTGGCCTCACCGGTCAGCCGCAACGCCGCCAGGAAGCGTTCGGCGTGCGACCGGTCCGGCAGCACGAACGACACCACGCTCCCGAATCGCCACATCTGGGTCGCCGCCACCGGATAGGCGGGGTCGGTCGGCAGCCCCGGATGCCGTACGCCCGTCACCTCCGGCCGGGCCAGCAGCGCGCCCGCGAGTGCCAGCGCGTTGGCCGCCTGCCGGTCCACCCGCAGTGCGAGGGTCGCCAGCGAGCGGTGCGCCAGCCACGCCTCCATCGGTCCCGGGATCGCGCCCACCGTCTTGCGCCACTTCCGCACTCCCGCGGTGAGCTCGCCGTCGCGGGCGGTGACGTATCCGATCAGCAGGTCGCCGTGGCCGGTGAGCGCCTTGGTGCCGCTGGCCACCGAGAAGTCGGCGCCGAGGCCGAGCGGGCGCTGCCCGAGCGGGGTGGCGAGGGTGTTGTCGACGGCGACCAGGGCGCCCGCCGCGTGGGCGGCGTCGGCCAGTCGGCGGATGTCGCACACCTCCAGTCGGGGGTTGGACGGGGTCTCCAGCCACAGCAGCCGGGCCCCTTGCAGCGCCGCGAGCTGCGCGTCCCCGGCGGTCGGCGCGAGCCGTACCCGGACGCCGTACGACTCCAGCCGCTCCTGGAGCGAACGGGTCGCCTGGTAGCTGTCCGAGGGCAGGACGACGACCTGCCCGGCCCGTACCTGCGACAGGAGGACCGCGGCGATCGCGCCCATCCCGGAGGCGAACGCCAGCGTGCGGGCCGCTGGGTCGCCGGGCGCCTCCAGCTCGGAAATCGCCTGCTCCAGCCGCTCCCAGGTCGGGTTCTCGTCGCGGCCGTACGTGTACGGGCCGGCGGCCTCGCCCGGCAGGTGGTAGTGCGAGACAAAGACCGGCCCCGGCAACGACGGCTGGTACGCGGTCGCCGGCGGCCGTCCCGCGTGCACGCTGCGTGTGCTGTCGCCCGCCGGCCCCCCGTGCTGTGCGCCCCCGGCCGCAGCGCTCACTCGTCGTCCGGGAGTACCACGTGCAGCGCCCACGAGACGATGCTCACGATCAGGCCGCCGAGCACCGCGGTCCACAAGCCGTGCACGTGGAAGTCCAGGCTGATTTTGCCCGCCACCCACGACGTCAGCAGCAGCATCAGGGCGTTCACCACCAGGGTGATCAGCCCCAGGGTGAGGATGAACAGCGGGAAGGACAGCAGCTTGACCACCGGCTTCACCAGCCAGTTCACCAGGCCGAAGACCAGGGCGACGAGTATCAGCGCGAGAAACTCGCCCCAGAACGAGCCTCCGGTCAGGGTGATGTCCGGGATCAGCCAGATCGCGACACCCAGGGCCCCGGCGTTGGCCAGGGTCTTGACGAGGAAATTCATCATGGGTGTGATCGTCGCAGAAGCGACCACCGGGACAAGAGACCGGACAGAACCGTAGCGGGATCGGGATCGGGAGCGGCCCCGGTCGGGACCGCGGCAGCTTGAGGAGTGGCGATGAAGGTGTTCCGGCTGGACGACCTGGACGCGGAGCGGGCGGCCAACGACGGCGCCTACCTGCAATTCCTCAAGGAACGGAACATGTCCGCCGGGCTGTACGCGCTCAAGGCGGGCGAGAGCGATCCGCAGGGGCCGCACGCCCAGGACGAGATCTATTTGGTGGTCAGCGGCCGGGCGGCGATCACCGTGGGGGAGGAGACCACGGGCGTCGCCCGCGGCAGCGTGGTGTACGTGCCGGCCGGCACCCCCCACCGCTTCCACCACATCAGCGAGGACCTCCGGGTCCTGGTGGTCTTCTCGCCCCCGGAGCCCTAGCCCTGTAGTACTAGGGGGCGGCTCAGGGTCGTATCCGGTCCCGGAGCGCTCCGGCGAGGCAGTGGGCGGCCCTACAGTCGGAGAAGCGGCGGAAGGCCGTCCGGGAACGCCCGGTGACCTAGGAGTGTTGAGACGGTCATGGAGAAGCTGTTCAAGAGCCTGCCGTGGTGGGTGAAGTGGGTGGCCGTCCCGGTCATCGCGCTCGTCGTCTTCGGCTCGCTGATCGCCAGCGTGATCAGCGTCGTGGTCGGCCTGCTCTTCAAGGTGATCGTGTTCCTCATCCTGGTGGGCGCGCTGGTCCTGGTGGTCAAGCGGTTCACCGGCGGCGGTGGCTCGTCCGGGTCGGGACGGGACTGGTAGGGCCGACCGGACCGGTGGAACCGGTGTCCCGCGCCGCCGGTATACGTGCGGGCGCCGGTCGGCGCTGACCACCAGCGCCGTCGGCACGGTGGTCAGCGGTACCGACGCCACCAGCCCGATGCTCCCCACCAGGGTGCGGACGATCTCCTCGGCGACGAGTCCGCTGTCCGCCACCCTCGGCACCCCGCCGCGCGCGATCGAGAAGAGCAGCAGCAGCGGGAACGCTGCACCCGCGTACGCCATCACCAGGGTGTTGACCACCGAGGCGATGTGGTCGCGGCGAGATCCGCGTACCGGCCCCGTAGCGCGTGCGCCAGTTCGCGCCCGGGTCGGCGTCCTTCAGCTCCCACACGGCGGCGGTCTGGGTGACCGTCACGTCGTCCAGTACACCCAGTGAACCGATGATCACGCCGGCGAGCAGGACGCCCTTGATCTGGATGTCCGGGTGGAGAATGTGGATGAGCCCGGTCTCGTCCGAGGTGGTGCCGGTCAGATGGGCCCGGGCGATGACGACCGAGCCCGGCGCCCCGATCAGGAACAGCGAGCACAGGGTGCCCAGGCCCGCCACCGAGGTGTGCGCGTTGAGCCTGTGTCAGAGGTAGAGCGCGATGAGCATGACGGCGCTGCCGCCCACCACCGCGACCAGCAGCGGACTGTCGCCGTGCAGGATCGCCGGGAGGATGAACAGCGTCAGGATCTCCGAAGGAGATCGCCAGCGCGATCAGCGCCATCAGCCCGCGTGGCCTCCCGACCACGACGACGGCGAGCGCGAAGACGCCGGCGAGCAGCGCCAGCGGCAGGCCCCGGTCCACGTCGGTGACCGAGTAGCGCAGTCCGGCCACCACAGCGGCGGCGAAGGGCAGCAGCATCGCGGCGATGACCGTCCGCAGCCGCCGGGAGACCGGGAGACCGGGGGTACTGGTCCGTGGGCGTGGCCGTGGGTGTGGCCGCGCGGGTCCGCCTGGGGTGAGTCCACCGTCCGATCACCGCAAGCCGCCCTGGTGTGTGTCCGCACCCAGCCGGTACCGTGGGCTCACCTTTGCAAACGCGGGAGCTCGGAGCACCGGGCTGAGAGGGCGCTGAACCGTCGGAGCGGCTGACACGGCCGCACCGCGCACGCTGCGCCGACCGCTGAACCTGTTACCGGGTAATGCCGGCGTAGGGAGTGGGTCTCATGACCGTGCAGGATGCCCGCACGCGTGACATCGGCTGGCACAAGTCGTATCTCACCGGCTCACGACCGGACCTTCGGGTGCCGGTCCGCCGGGTACATCTCACCGACGGGCGCGACGTGACGCTGTACGACACGTCGGGTCCGTACACCGATCCGTCGGTGCGCACCGACGTCCGGCGGGGCCTCGCCCCGGTCCGGGCGGACTGGATCATCGGCCGCGGCGACACTGAGGAGTATCCCGGCCGCCCGGTCCGTCCCGAGGACGACGGTGTCCGGCACACCTCGCCCCGGGGCGGCCTCCGCAATCTCGACGCGGTCTTCCCCGGTCGGCCGCGGCGCCCCCGCCGCGGCCGGGCCGGAGCGCCGGTCACCCAGCTGGCGTACGCGCGGCGCGGCGAGATCACCCCGGAGATGGAGTACGTCGCGCTGCGGGAGGACGTGCCGCCGGAGGTCGTCCGCGACGAGATCGCCGCGGGCCGCGCCGTGCTCCCGGCGAACGTCAACCACCCCGAGACCGAGCCGATGATCATCGGCAAGCGGTTCCTGGTCAAGGTCAACGCGAACATCGGCAACTCCGCGGTCACCTCCTCGATCGAGGAGGAGGTGGACAAGATGACCTGGGCGACCCGCTGGGGTGCCGACACGGTGATGGACCTGTCCACCGGGCGGAACATCCACACCACCCGGGAGTGGGTGCTGCGCAACTCACCCGTCCCGATCGGCACCGTCCCGCTCTACCAGGCCCTGGAGAAGGTGGACGGCCGCGCCGAGGAGCTGAGCTGGGAGGTCTACAAGGACACCGTCGTCGAGCAGGCCGAGCAGGGCGTCGACTACATGACCGTGCACGCCGGGGTGCTGCTGCGGTACGTCCCGCTGACCGCCCGCCGCAAGACCGGCATCGTCTCGCGCGGCGGCTCCATCATGGCGGCCTGGTGCCTGGCCCATCACCGGGAGAACTTCCTCTACGAGAACTTCGAGGAACTCTGCGACATCCTCGCCGCCTACGACGTCACCTACTCGCTCGGCGACGGCCTGCGCCCCGGCTCCGTCGCGGACGCCAACGACGAGGCCCAGTTCGCCGAGCTGCGCACCCTCGGGGAGCTCAACACCGTCGCCAAGCGGCACCAGGTGCAGACCATGATCGAGGGGCCGGGCCATGTGCCCCTGCACAAGATCAAGGAGAACATCGACCTCCAGCAGGAGATCTGCGAGGAGGCCCCCTTCTACACGCTCGGCCCCCTCACCACCGATATCGCGCCCGGCTACGACCACATCACCTCGGGCATCGGCGCCGCGATGATCGCCTGGTGGGGCACCGCGATGCTCTGCTACGTCACCCCCAAGGAGCACCTGGGGCTGCCCGACCGGGACGACGTCAAGACCGGGGTGATCACCTACAAGATCGCCGCGCATGCCGCCGACCTCGCCAAGGGCCACCCCGGCGCGCAGGACCGGGACGACGCGCTCTCGGACGCCCGCTTCGAGTTCCGCTGGGAGGACCAGTTCAACCTGGCCCTCGACCCGGACACCGCCCGGGCCTTCCACGACGAGACGCTTCCCGCCGAGCCCGCCAAGACCGCGCACTTCTGCTCCATGTGCGGGCCCAGGTTCTGCAGCATGAAGATCTCCCACGACATCCGCCGCGACCACGGCGGGGAGGCCGCCGGAACCGGGACCGACGTCGACATCGAGGCCGGCATGGCCGAGAAGTCCCGTGAGTTCGCCGCCGCGGGCAACCGGGTCTATCTGCCGCTGACCGACTGACCGACTGACCGACTGACCGTACGGCGCCGCAGCGCCGTCCCAGGGGACCGGCATCCCCCGGGACGGCGCCGTCCGCGGTTCAGTTCGGCGGGACCGGCGGGGGCCAGCCGACGGTGGTGAAGCTGCGCCACGGCCCCTGCCCGGAGGTGGCGACGATCGAGAGCATGGTGCCCAGGTACGTGCCGTGCTGGTGCGCCGGGTCGGAGCAGTCGCGGGAGCGGTGCAGCACGATGTCGACGCCGGTGTTGTTGATGACCGAGGTGACTCCGCGGCTCGCGAAGCGGCTGCACTTGCCCTGGACCGGGTCGGCGATCGACTGGCTGACGGCCGCGTCGTCGTTGATGCCCGTCACCAGCCCGGCGGAGGAGTCGGAGCAGGCCGTGGTGGTGAGGAGGAGCGGGGCGATCGCGCACAGGGCGGCGAGCGGGCGGCTCAGGCGCATGGGCCTCTCCCTTTCTGACCCCGTTCCGACCGGATACGGAAGCAGTCAAGCAAGGCCCCGCGTCCGGGGCGACCCGGCGCGGCCATCCGGACTACTCCGGGGCGTGCTCCGGACCTCCCCAGTCGGGGCTGCTGTAGTCGGGAGAGCTGAAGTGCGGTGTGGTCGGCCGGGGCTCCTGCGGGGAGGAGAAGGCCGGCCGCGAGTAGCCGAGGTGCGGCATTTTCGGCGCCGGGGCAGTGGGCGCGGGGGCTTGCGGACCGGGCGCCGCGGTGCCGTTGAGCGCGTCCTCCAGGAACGGCAGCATCCCCAGCGACAGCAGCGCCTCCCGCCAGGCCGTCCGGGCCCGGGTGACCTCGGGCGACAGCGAGTCGGGGCCGTCGTGGATCGCCCGGGAGCCGTCGCGCAGCGCGGTCAGCAGCAGCCCGATCGCGCCAGCCAGGATGGACGCCGCGGTGACGGCCGCGAAGAACCAGCCCGCCGTCCGCAGCGGTGACGCGATGGCCGGTTCCGGCGCGACGGCGCTCATCGCGTAGCCGATCAGCAGGAAGATGACCGCCGCGGCGCCGGCGAGCAGCGGCGTGAGCACGGCCAGTACCGGGATGATGCCCGCGCCGGATCCCCTCCGGTCCGCGACCCCCATGGCCGCGTAGCCGAACGCGCGGTTGTCGCGGGCCCGCGCCGCCTCCCGTACCGCTTCGCGGGTCTCGCCCCGGAGCGCGAGATACGCCGCGTACTCGGCCGCCGCGGGGGCGTTGATCTGCTCGGTGGCGGCGAGCGCCAGAGTACGCAGCTGCTCGGCGTTGAGCGGCAGGCCGACATCGCCGGAAGCCGGCCCGGAACCGTTGCCGTCCGGTTCCAGCCCCTCGAGGATGACGCGCAGCGCCTCATCGAGGACATGCTCGAAGTCCTGGCGGTCTTCGTTGAGTAGGTGTGAAGCGCTGGTCATGTGCGTCCCCCGATGCTCCGACTCGCCGGGCTCGGCCGGATGTTCCACGTGGAACCGGCTCGGCCGGCCGGATGCCCGAAGAGCGGTGGGCCTACGGATACTGCCGATGGTAAGGCGGTACGGGAGGCCGTGACAGGGTGCGATCAGTAAAGACGGCGCGGTGGAGGCCGCTGCTTCCGGGACGGCCGCTAACCGACGAGCGGGAGTTGGGCCACCAGCAGCCGGCCGTCCATGGTGACGCCGCCGTCCATGGCGACCGCCAGGTTATCCGCGTAGACCATTGGCCCCCGTACGCCGTGCGCGGGCTCTTCGCCGTCCACCGCCACGTATTCGCCGCCGACCTCGCCGAGCAGGTACGGGATCGGGCTGTGGCCGTGCACGACCCGGACACCTCCGTAGGCGCCCAGCAGTTCCCGGGCGGCCTTGGGCCCGTCGTCGCCGCGGAAGGCGAACCGCCTGGTGAACTTGCGGAACAGATCCCAGCATTCGTCGGCGTCACCGCGCTGGAGCACGCCGGTGACCGCGTCGTTCATCTCCTCGATGCTGCCGCCGTACTCCAGATACGCGGTGGTGTCCGAGTGCAGCAGGAGGTGGCCGTCGGTGAGGTGGGCCGCGTCCAGCCGGGAGATCCAGGTCAGATGGCGGTCCTCCAACCGCTCCATGTCGGAGGGCTGGCCGCCGTTGAGCCGCCAGGCGGCCAGGAAGGAAGCGGTGCCGCCGGTGGAGTTGACGGGGGCGTCGCCGAACCGGTGGGCGCCGAGCAGCAGGAGTTCGTGATTGCCCATCAGCGCCCGGCAGTAGCCGCCCGCCGCGGCGGCCTCGGCGGACAGTTGCATCACCAGTTCGATGACGCCGATGCCGTCAGGGCCGCGGTCGGTGAAATCGCCCAGGAACCACAGCCGGGCGCTGCCCGCCGACCAGTGGCCTTCCTCGTCGACCAGTCCGGTCTTGTGCAGCGCTCCCAGCAACTCCGCCAGATAGCCGTGCACATCGCCGACCACGTAGAGCGGACCGGGACGGTCGCCGCTCTCGGCCGGCAGGGTGAGCACCGGCAGATCGTGCTCGGTCGGCGTGTAGTCCTCCGACATCACCGGGATGTCCAGTCTGGTCGGCTCGTACTCGGCGGCCGGCGGCCGGTAGTCGCCGGGCACCCGGTCGAACTCCGGCGCCGCCCCGTAGCCGGGCGCGGGCTCGTAACCGGGCTCGTACCCGGATCCGGGGTCGAACCCCTGATCTGCCCCCTGAGTCATCGACCCCTCCACGATCGCGCCGCCATCCGCCCATCATAGGAATGACGCTGGCGCGTTGTGACATACCCAGGCACCTGGTTTTCAGAAGGTTCAGACAAACCATCCTTTAGCCCCCGCGTGTCGACACCGCGGGCCCCGCCGATCGCGGTGTCGCGGGACGGTGTCATCCCGCCCCGCGGGTGGGGCCGCGCGGCGGGCTGACCATCGTGCGGTGCGCCCGGCGCTGCGAGGACGCCCGGACGATCAGCTCGGTGGGCATCACCTGCTGGACGGGGTGCGCCGGTCCGATGCCCTCGATGGCGTCGATGAGCAACTGCACCACCGCGGTGCCGATCCGGCGCGGTTGCAGGGAGAGCGTGGTGATGGGCGGGTCGGTGCCCGCGTAGCCGCCGCTCTCGCTGCAGCAGACCAGCAGCAGGTCGTCGGGAACCCGCAGGCCGTAGCGCCGGGCGGCGGCGAGCAGATCGGTGCCGTTGGGGTCGAACAGGCCGTACACCGCGTCCGGCCGGTCCGGGCGGGCGAGCAGGCGGTCGGCGGCGACCGCGCCCGCGCAGGGGTCGTGGGCGGGATACGCCTCGTAGACCGGCTCCTGACCGACGCGTTCGCACCACTCCAGGTACGCCGTGGTGGACAGCCGGGTGTAGGTGTCCGTACTGGTACCGGTGAGCAGGCCGATCCGGCGGGCGCCGGCCGCGGCGAGGTGGTCGAGGATGCCGAGGACGGCCTCCTCGTGGTCGTTGTCGACCCAGGCGTGCACCGGCAGGCTGCCGGCCGGGCGGCCGTCGCTGACCACCGGCACACCCTGCCGGACCAGTTCGGTGACCACCGGGTCCTGGTCGGAGGGGTCGATGACGACGGTGCCGTCCAGTGCCACGTTCCCCCACACGTCGTGCCGAGAGGAGGCGGGCAGGATGACCAGGGCGTAGCCGCGGGCGAGCGCGGCGGAGGTGGCGGCTCTGGCCATCTCGGCGAAGTAGGCGAACTCGGTGAACGTGAACGGTTCTTCGCCGTAGGTGGTCACCGTCAGTCCGATCAGGCCGGATCTGCCCGTGCGTAGTGTGCGGGCCGCGGCGGACGGCCGGTAGCCGAGCCGGTCGGCGACCTCCCGGACATGGCGACGGGTGGCATCGGGCAGTCGGCCCTTGCCGTTGAGCGCGTCGGAGACAGTCGTGATCGAGACTCCGGCGGCAGCGGCGACGTCCCTGATCCCCGCCCGCTCCAGCCGGCGTCCGACGGGCCGGCTCGCCTGGTGTTTCCCTGCTGCAGTCATGGCGTGCCGATAGTAGGGCGGTGCTGGTCCATCCAGCCTCCGCCGACGCAACCCCTGTGCAGAACGGTTTCTGCAAGATCGAAACTGCTATGCAAAGTGGAATATGCAGGCGGCAGACCCCAGCGGTCGGACGATACGCGCCCGGCTGCCGGGATCACCCGGCCATTGGTTCCGTGCGGTGGGTGTCGCCAACTCACCCCTACGGGGGACGCGCGCCACCGCGCGCGCCACCCGGGCACGCAGGAGCGGCGTCGCCGGTGGTCACGCGCGGGGGTGACGTACCGCCTCTCCCCTCCCTGTGCCGCCGCTCGTAGGGTGTGGCCATGAGCACCCCGAAGCTGCGCGCGGAACTGGACGGCATCCCGACCTACAAGCCCGGACGACCCCCGGCGGCCGATGCGGACGGGCCCGCTTTCAAGCTGTCGTCCAACGAGAACCCGTACCCCCCGCTGCCCGGTGTGCTGGAGGCGGCCGTCGCCGCCGCGGCTGAGTTCAACCGCTACCCGGACCTGGCCTGCTCGGCGCTGACCGAGGAGCTGGCGAAGCGCTTCGAGGTGCCCACCGCCCATGTCGCGACCGGCACCGGCTCGGTCGGCGTGGCCCAGCAGCTGGTGCAGTCCACCTCGGGGCCCGGCGACGAGGTGGTCTACGCCTGGCGCTCCTTCGAGGCGTACCCCATCATCACGCGGATCAGCGGCGCGAGGGCGGTCCAGGTGCCGCTGGACGCGGACGAGAGGCACGACCTGGACGCGATGGCGGACGCGATCACCGGCCGGACCCGGCTGATCTTCGTCTGCAACCCCAACAACCCGACCGGCACGGTGGTCCGGCGGGCCGCGCTGGAGCGGTTCCTGGACCGGGTACCGGCCGATGTGCTGGTGGTGCTGGACGAGGCGTACCGGGAGTTCGGCACCGATCCGGAGGTCCCCGACGGCATCGACCTGTACCGGGAGCGACCCAACGTCGCCGTGCTGCGGACCTTCTCCAAGGCGTACGGCCTGGCCGGGCTGCGGGTCGGCTTCGCGGTGGCGCACGAGCCGGTGGCCGCGGCGCTGCGCAAGACGGCGGTGCCTTTCGGGGTGAGCCAGCTCGGCCAGGACGCGGCCGTGGCCAGCCTGCGGGCGGAACCGGCCCTGCTGGAGCGGGTGGCGGCGCTGGTGGCCGAGCGCACCCGGGTGGTGGAGGCACTGGCCGGCCAGGGCTGGACGGTGCCGGAGACCCAGGCCAACTTCGTCTGGCTGCGGCTGGGGGAGCGCACCGCGGACTTCGCCGTGGCGTGCGAGCGGGCCGGTACGACGGTCCGCCCGTTCGCCGGCGAGGGGGTTCGGATCACCATCGGCGAGACCCCGGCGAACGATCTGCTGCTAGCGGCGGCGGAGAGTTTCCGCAAGGCGCTGTAAGCCCCTCTGACCTGCCCATGTGCCCCCTGGCCCACCCCCGGTGCGAGGGGGCACAGTCGTGTGCGCGATACTACCTTGTGAATGTATTCACGTTCACAAGCGGACCCCGTAACACCGTAAAGGAGACGTACCGTGCAGCTCGCGTTGGAGCCGCTGAACGTCGCCAGGTGGCAGTTCGGCGTGACGACCGTCTATCACTTCCTCTTCATCCCGCTGACGATCTCGCTGTCGGCGCTGACCGCAGGGATGCAGACCGCCTGGGTGCGCACCGGCAAGGACACCTACCTCAGGGCCACCAAATTCTGGGGCAAACTGTTCCTGATCAACATCGCCATGGGCGTGGTCACCGGCATCGTCCAGGAGTTCCAGTTCGGCATGAACTGGTCCGACTACTCGCGCTTCGTCGGCGACGTCTTCGGCGCGCCACTCGCCTTCGAGGCACTGATCGCCTTCTTCTTCGAGTCGACCTTCATCGGCCTGTGGATCTTCGGCTGGGACAGGCTGCCCCGGCGCATCCACCTCGCCTGCATCTGGATGGTCTCGGTCGGCACCGTGCTGTCCGCGTACTTCATCCTGGCCGCCAACTCCTGGATGCAGCACCCGGTCGGCTACCGCTACAACCCGAAGACCAAGCGGGCCGAACTCACCGACTTCTGGCACGTGCTGACGCAGAACACCGCGCTAACCCAGTTCTTCCACACCCTGTCCGCGTCCTTCCTGACCGGCGCGGCGTTCATGATCGGCATCGCGGCGTACCACCTGGCCCGCAAGCAGCACATCCACGTGATGCGGTCCTCGCTGCGGCTGGCGCTGGTGGTCGCGGTGGTGGCCGGCGCGCTCACCGCGATCAGCGGCGACACCCTCGGCAAGGTCATGTTCAAGCAGCAGCCGATGAAGATGGCCGCCGCCGAGGCGCTGTGGGACGGTCAGAAGGGCGCGCCCTTCTCGATCTTCGCGGTCGGCGACGTCAACAAGGGCCACAACGAGGTCGCGATCGACATCCCCGACCTGCTGTCCTTCCTCGCCGACGACTCCTTCACCAGCTACGTGGGCGGTATCAACGACGTCAACAAGGCCGAGCAGGCGAAGTACGGCCCCGGCGACTACCGGCCCGACATCCCGGTCGCCTACTGGGGCTTCCGCTGGATGATCGGCTTCGGCATGGTCTCCGTCGGGGTCGGCGCGGCCGGACTGTGGCTCACCCGCCGCAGGTTCTGGATCGCGCCCGAGCACCGTACGGGCGACGACGAGGTACCGCACCTGATGCTCACCCGAGGCATCCGGATCGGCGACGGGCTGGCCCGCTGGTACTGGCGAATCGCCCTGCTGACCATGGTCTTCCCGCTGCTCGCCAACTCCTGGGGCTGGATCTTCACCGAGACCGGCCGCCAGCCGTGGGTGGTCTACGGGGTGCTGCGGACCAGGGACGCGGTCTCCCCCGGGGTCTCCACCGGCGACGTCATCGCCTCGCTGACCGTCTTCACCCTGCTCTACGGTCTGCTCGCCGTGATCGAGGTGCGGCTGCTGGCGAAGTACGCCAAGGCCGGGCCGCCGGAGCTGACCGACGACGACCGCCGGTCTCCCACCCGGATCGGCGGCGACCGGGACGACGACACCGACGCCGACCGGCCGATGGCCTTCTCCTACTGATCGCCGCTGAGATCGCGAGGAGCGCGAGATGCATCTGCACGACGTCTGGTTCGTCCTGATCGCCGTCCTGTGGACGGGGTACTTCTTCCTCGAAGGGTTCGACTTCGGGGTCGGTGTGCTGACCAAGCTGCTGGCCCGCGACCGCACCGAGCGGCGGGTGCTGATCAACACCATCGGCCCGGTGTGGGACGGCAACGAGGTGTGGCTGCTCACCGCGGGCGGTGCCACCTTCGCCGCCTTCCCCGAGTGGTACGCCACCCTCTTCTCCGGCTTCTACCTGCCGCTGCTGATCATCCTGACCTGCCTGATCGTGCGCGGGGTCGCCTTCGAGTACCGCGCCAAGCGGGACGACGAGCGCTGGCAGCGCAACTGGGAGCACGCCATCTTCTGGGCCTCGCTGCTGCCCGCCGTGCTGTGGGGGGTGGCGTTCGCCGACATCGTCCGGGGCGTGAAGATCGGCGCGGACAAGGAGTACGCCGGCGGGTTCTTCGACCTGCTGAACGGCTACGCCCTGCTCGGCGGCGCGGTCACCCTCGCGCTGTTCACCTTCCACGGCGCGGTGTTCGCCTCGCTCAAGACGCTCGGCCCGATCCGGGAGCGGGCCCGCGCCATGGCCACCCGGGTGGGGCTGGCCGCCGCCGTGCTCGCGGTGGTCTTCCTGGTCTGGACCCAGATCCACACGGGCAACGGACGCAGCCTGCCCGCGCTGGTGGTGGCGGTGCTCGCCCTGCTGGTCGCACTCGGTGCCAACCTGGCCGGGCGCGAGGGCTGGTCGTTCGCCTTCTCCGGGGTGACGATCGCGGCCACCGTGGCGATGTTCTTCCTCGCCCTGTTCCCCGACGTGATGCCGTCCTCGCTCAACCCGGCCTGGAGCCTGACGGTCGGCAACGCCTCGGCGACCCCGTACACGCTGCGGATCATGACCTGGTGCGCGGGCATCGCCACTCCGCTGGTGCTGCTCTACCAGGGCTGGACCTACTGGGTGTTCCGCAAGCGGATCGGCACGCAGCACATCGCGGAAGCCGCCCACTGATGCTGCGACCGTCCGTGCTGTCCGTGCTGTCCGTGCTGTCCGCGTCATCCGCGTCATCCGCGCTGGCCGTGCCGACCGTGGCGCTCCGGCCCGCCCCTGCTCCGCCGGCCTTCCGGCAGTCGATGTTCCACGTGGAACGCGTTCACCGCGAAAGGGGATGTTTCACGTGAAACCTGTCGACCCGCGGTTGCTGCGCTACGCCCGCACCACCCGAGTCTTCCTCGCCGGCTCCGTCCTGCTGGGGCTGGTCGGCGCCGGTCTGATCGTCGCCCAGGCGGTGCTGATGGCCGATGTCGTGGTGGGCGGCTTTCAGCACGGCTACGGATCCGGTCCGTTGTGCGGCGATCTGTTCGCACTGGCCGGGGTCGCGGTGGGCCGCGCGCTGGTCGGCTGGCTGACCGAGCTGTGCGCGTATCGGGCCGGAGCGGCGGTGAAGTCCCAGCTCAGGCAGCGGCTGCTGGCGCATGCCACCACGCTGGGGCCCGGCTGGCTGACCGGCCGGCGCAGCGGCGAACTTACCACGCTGGCGACCCGCGGGGTGGACGCGCTGGACGACTACTTCGCCCGCTATCTGCCGCAGTTGGGGCTCGCCGTCGTGGTGCCCGCGGTGGTACTGGCCCGGATAGGCACCGCGGACTGGGTGTCGGCGGCGATCATCATCGTGACCCTCCCGCTGATCCCGCTGTTCATGGCGCTGGTCGGCTGGGCCGCCCGGGACCGGATGGACCGCCAGTGGCGGCTGCTCGGCCGGCTGTCCGGACACTTCCTGGACGTGGTCGCCGGACTGCCCACGTTGAAGGTGTTCGGCCGGGCGAAAGTCCAGGCGGAGAAGATCCGGGAGATCACCGGCGACTACCGGCGGGCCACCCTGCGCACGCTGCGGATCGCGTTCCTGTCCTCCTTCGTGCTGGAGTTGCTGGCGACCCTCTCGGTGGCCCTGGTGGCGGTCGGAATCGGCATGCGGCTGGTGCACGGCGAACTGGACCTGCGGACCGGGCTGATGGTGCTCATCCTGGCGCCCGAGGCGTATCTGCCGCTGCGCCAGGTCGGAGCGCAGTACCACGCGGCGGCGGAGGGGCTGGCTGCCGCCGAGCAGGTCTTCGAGGTACTGGAGACGGCGCCGCGGTCGGCGGTCGGCGGCCTGCCCGCGCCCGACCTGCGGACGGCCACCATCCGCGTCGAAGGTCTGGAGATACGGCGGGACGGCCTGCTGGGCGCGACCACCTTCACGCTGGCGCCCGGCGAGACGGTCGCCGTCACCGGCCCCAGCGGCATCGGCAAGTCCACGCTGCTGAGCGCGCTGCTGGGCTTCGCGACGCCGTCCGCCGGACGGATCCTGGTCGACGGGACCGATCTCGCCGACCTCGACCCGGCCTCCTGGCACCGCCAGATCGCCTGGGTGCCGCAGCGTCCGCACCTCTTCGCGGGCACGGTCGCGGACAACGTGCGCCTCGCCCGGCCCGCGGCGACCGACGCCGAGGTCGCCGCCGCGCTCGCCGCCGCGGGGGCCGCCTCCTTCACCGCCCCCGGCGACCTGATCGGCGAGGACGGCACCGGTCTGTCGGCGGGCCAGCGGCAGCGCCTCGTGCTGGCCCGTGCCTTCCTCGCCGACCGCCCCCTTCTGCTGCTGGACGAGCCGACCGCCAACCTCGACGGGGAGACCGAGGCAGCGGTCATCGCCGCGCTGAGCAGCCTCGCCGCGACCCGCACGGTCGTCGTGACCGCCCACCGCCCGGCCCTGCTGCCCCTCGCCGACCGGGTGCTGCCCCTTTCCCCCGCTCCCGTGGCGGCGCCCCGGCCGGTCCGGACCCTCCCCGGGGACGCGGTGGGGCCGGACGGTGCCGGCGCGCCGGACGCCGCCGACGGGCCGCCGCTCCGCCCGGAGCGGCCCGCCGCCGCGGTACGGACCCGTCGGGGCGTGCTCGGACTGGTCCCGGGCGCCGGATTCCGGCGGCGGTTCGCCCTGGCGGTAGCGCTGGGCGTGCTGGCGCTGTGCTGCGCGGTCGGACTGATGGGCACCTCCGGGTGGCTGATCAGCCGGGCCGCGCAGCAGCCGCCGGTGCTGTATCTGCTGGTGGCCGTCACCGCGACCAGGACCTTCGGCATCGGACGGGCCGTGTTCCGGTACGGGGAGCGGCTGGTGGGCCACGACGCGGTGCTGCGGGCGCTCGCCGAGATCCGCGTCGGGGTGTTCCGGCGGCTGGAGCGGCTGGCCCCGGCCGGGCTGCGGACGGTACGCCGCGGGGATCTGCTGTCGCGGCTGGTCGCCGACGTGGACGGTGTACAGGACCACTTCCTGCGCTGGCTGCTGCCCGCGCTGACCGCGGGTGTCACCGCCGTGGCGGCGGCGGTCCTCACCGGGTGGCTGCTGCCCGCCGCCGGACTGATCCTCGGCGCCGGGCTGCTGGCCGCGGGCGCCGGCGTGCCCGCGCTGGCCGTGGCGGCGGCCCGCCGCACCGAGAGCCGGGTCGCCCCGGCCAGGGGCGAGCTGTCCACCCGGGTGCTCGGCCTGTTCACCGGCACCGCGGAACTGATCGTGGCGGGCGCGCTGACCGGCCGCCGCGACGAAGCCGCGCGCGCCGACCGTACGCTCAAGGCGATCGCCGCCCGTTCGGCCGCGGTCACCGCGCTGGGCGCCGGGCTCACCGCGCTCATCAGCGGTCTCACCGTGACGGCCTGCGCCTGGGCGGGAGTGCGGGCGGTGGCGGGACACGATGTGCGGGGCGTGCTGCTGGCGGTACTGGTGCTGCTGCCGTTGGCCGCCTTCGAGTCGGTCACCGGTGTGCCGCTCGCCGCGCAACAGCGCCAGCGCAGCCGGCAGGCCGCCGCCCGCGTACAGGAGGTGCTGGACGCGCCCGTGCCCGTGACCGAGCCGGACGCGCCGCGGGAGCCGCCCGCGACACCGTATCCCCTGGTGATCAAGGGGCTGACAGCCCGCTACCCGGGTCAGGAACGGCTGGCGCTGGACGGCGTTGACCTGACGCTGACGCCTGGGCGCCGGGTCGCCGTGGTCGGCCCGTCCGGCGCGGGCAAGACCACGCTGGCGCAGGTCATGCTGCGGTTCCTGGACGCTGCCGCGGGCTCGTACACGCTGGCCGGACAGGACGCGGCGGCACTCGACGGCGACGACGTACGCCGCCTGGTGGGCCTGTGCGCGCAGGACGCGCACGTCTTCGACAGCACCGTCCGGGAGAACCTGCGGCTCGCCCGGCCCGGCGCCGACGACGGCGAACTGCGGGCCGCGCTCGCCGCCGCCCGGCTCGACGCCGACCTGGACCTCGCGGTCGGTGAGCACGGTGCCCGGCTGTCCGGCGGTATGCGGCAGCGCCTGGCGCTGGCCCGCGCGCTGCTCGCCCGCTTCCCGGTGCTGGTGCTGGACGAGCCCGCCGAGCACCTGGACCTCGCGACCGCCGACGCGCTGACCGCCGATCTGCTGACCGCCACCCGGGGCCGTACCACGCTGATCGTCACGCATCGCCTGGCCGGACTGGCCGGCGGCGCGGTGGACGAGATCGTGGTGCTCGCGGCCGGTCGGGTCGTCCAGCGCGGCACCTACGGCGAGCTGGCCGCCGTCGACGGCCCGTTCCGCCGCACGCTGGAACGGGAACAGGCGGCGGACCGGTATCCGGCGGTGCCGGAACTGGCCGCCTGAGAGGAGCGCCCGTGCCTACCGGGCCCGGGGCAGCCGCTTCCAGAAGCCCACCGGCGTGGCCGCCCGCGCCGACGCGGTGCGGGGGCCGTCGGCGGGGTGGCGCCCCCCGGACCCCCGGACCCCGCAGGTACGGGGGCAGCCGGGGGACGGCGTGCGGGTGCTGACCGGTGCGGGCGGCAGAAGGCGGGCACGGGGGCGGGGAAGCCGCCGGAGCCGGCCGGCTCAGCCCGTCCGGCGGGCGGCGACGATCTGCTCGATAACCTGGGCCACCCCGTCGTCCTCGTTGCTGGCGGTGTGCCGGGTGGTGGCGGCGAGCACCTGGGGGTGCGCGTTGGCGACCGCGTACGACGTGCCCGCCCATTCCAGCATCGCCAGGTCGTTGGGCATGTCCCCGAAGGCCACCACCTCGGCGGCGGTCACCCCGCGCTCGGCGCAGCACTTGGCGAGGGTGGTGGCCTTGCTGACACCCACCCCGCTGATCTCCAGCAGCGCGGACATGCTGGAGCGGGTGATCTCGCCGTGGTGGCCGGCGACCGCGAGCGCGACGGCCAGGAACTCGTCCGGGTCCATGGAAGGGTGCTTGGCCAGCAGCTTCAGCACCGGCTGGGCCAGGTCCTCGGCGAGCAGGACCTCGACCGGCTGCCGGCTGCCGTGGTCGTCCGGTTCGAACCACGGGTACCCCGGCTCGCGCCGGAACCCGTGGGCGCGCTCGACCGCGAAGACCGTCCCTGGCACCGCCTCGCGCAGCGCGACCGCCGCGGCGAGCGCCTCCTGCTCGGCCAGCGGGAACGCCTCGACCAGCCGGTCGGCCCGCAGGTCGTACACGGCGGCGCCGTTGGCCACGATGGCCGTCCCGTGCCGGGCGAGGTGCCCCACGACCACGTCCATCCAGCGTGCCGGGCGCCCGGTGACGAAGAAGACCTCGATGCCGGCGGCCTCCGCCGCCCGCAGGGCGGCGACCGTACGCGGTGACAGGTCGCGGTCGGCGCCCAGCAGGGTCCCGTCCAGGTCGGTGGCGATCAGCCGCGTCGCGGGCTCCGCGAAGGTCTTGCCGGGGCTGCTCTCGGAGCCCTCCCCGTACGGTCCGGCGGGCTGTGTGTCGCGTTCCTTGGCTGAGGTCACGACCCCTATCCTCCCGCACGGCGCCCGCGGACCGTACAAAGGTGCGGGCGTCGGAGTCCCGCCCGCCGGATGTCTCCCCCGGCCCGCGGTACGGCTCCCGGCCGTGCGGAAGCGGCCCGTGCGCGCCGACGCGGGAGCGGGGGCGGGCGCGGGGACCGGTACGGAGGTGCGGCCGGGCGCACTGCGGCGCCGACCTGGGTCGACGCACCACGCGGCGCCGCGGCGCGGGCACTTCGCGGCCTCCGGTCTCCCGGTGCCGGGCGCCGGACACGCGCGCCGCCGGGCGGCCGGGCGGGCCGCCCGGACATGGCCGGCAGCCCGCGGCCTCAGGGAGCGGACGCGGAATGTTCACGCGTCGGCCACCGCGCGGCGCGCGGGGCTGGTCCTGCTCCTGACGGCGGTCCCGTGCCGGGGTACGCGGTGCGGCTGGGCCGTGCCGCGCTGTGCGGCGCAGCCCGGAATCCGGTGTGCGGCGGGCGCTGCGCGTCCTACCGGGCGCGGCGCCACGGCGGCTGCCGGTACTGGTGTCGGTGGGTGCCGGGCGGCACGGCCGGTACGGTGCCGCGGGTCGCGGTGTGCCCGGCGGGGCGGCGCCGGCGCTGCGGCCGACCGGTCCGTCCTGGCCGTTCCCCTGCTTCTTCTGCTTCCTCTGCTTCTTCTGCCGTTCCCGCTTCTTCCGCCCCGTCGGTGTCCTGGTACGGAAGGTGCCGCTGGTGGGTCGAGCCGGTTCGGCGTGGCCCTTGAGCCGCCGCTCGCCGGGATTCGGCGACGGTGCGGCGGTCGACCGGTTGACCGGTGCGCCACGGATGTCCGTTGTGGTGGTGCCGGCAGTCGCCTCGGATGTCGTCGGGTGCATCCCGGCCGTCCGGGCGGTGCGTCCGTCGGGCGGGTGCCGCGGGGATGCCGAGGCGCCGGTCAGCGGCCTGCAAGGGCGGAGTGCGCGGGCGACGCGGTGCGCGGGCGCGGGGTCGGGGCGGTGCGCGGGCGCCGAGCGGAAGGAGCGGCCGGGACGGTGCGCGGGCGCCGAGCGGAAGGAGCGGCCGGGGCGGTGGCGGCGCCGGTGCGCGGTCCGACGACCCGGTTCCCGGCGCCGCGAGCAGGACCGGCGGCCGTGCCGGCGTCGAACCCGTCCGGCCGGGGGGTGTTCGGCCGCGGGATCGACACGAAGGGGCGCTTGTCGCCCGGCCCGGCGCCCACCGCGGCGGCCCGGCCCCCACTCGACGCGGCGCCCGGGTGCGCGGCGGCGTCGGCCAGCGCGAGCGCCGTGCCGGTCTGCTCCGCCGGGTCCCCGTGCCGCACGCTGCGGGCGCTCGGTGACGAGCCGTGGGCCTCGGCGCGGATCCGCTGCTTCATGGTGGGCGGGAGCGTGCGCTCCCTCCTCCGGCGGACCGGCTCGCATCCGCGCGGCGCCGGAATCCTCGGCAGCCGCACGTCCGTCGCGGTGGTGGCGGCCGGGAGGGCGACGGGCCCCCGCGCGGTCCTGCGGGCGGCCGGAGTGGTGAACCCCAGCGCGGCGATGCACTTGAGGAGCACGCCGAGCAGCGCGCTCCAGAACGTCCTGGCCTCTACAGCAGCGTTCATGACCTGACGACCTCTCGCTTTCCCATGATGCGGTGAACCGACAAGTCCGATCATGCGGAAGCGAGCACAGATTTCACGGAGCCGCACCCCGAGTTCGCCGATATACACATCAACGCCACCCATTCATACTAATCGGGGCCCCGGCGGCACTTCAGCGGCACCTCGGCGGCGTACACGGGTCCCCCGCGCGCCGCCCGCAGAACCCGGAGAAGGTGCCCGTCGGCCGGGGGCTGTGCCCGGCGGCGACCCGTTCGCCATGATGAGGGCGTACACCTGACCACCGTCGCAGCCACGATCATCGGCACCGCGGTCGGTACCACCGCCTCCCTGGCCAGCGCCTGGCTTGTGCAGCGCGCCACCTGGGCACGGGAGCGGGAAAGCCGGCTGTGGGAGCGCCGCGCGGCGGTCTATGAGGAGGCCCTCACCTCGGTCAAGCGCGGCCAGTGCTTCCGCGCGGAGGCCCTGGTCACCGGCCGGCTCCCCGAGGCGCGCGAGCGGCGCAGCCGCGAGGTGGAGGCGGACGTGGTGCTGGCCCAGCTGGAGATCTACGGGCCGGCGGAACTGATCGCCGCCCACGTGAAGACCGCGCGGGCCATGCAGACCTGGGCCGCCGCCTTCTCCGCCTGGCAGGAGCAGGCCGCTCTGGGCCGCGGTCCGCGGCCCGCGCCGACCGATCCGCTGTGGCCCGAGGTGGTCCGGCGCGACGACGAGGCGCGGGCGGTGGAGCAGGAGTTCACCCGTGTCGTGCGGTCGGACGTCCACGCGGACGGGCCGGGCCGGCTACGGCGCCGACGAACGCCGGTGTGGCACCGAAGAACGGGCGGATCGGGGTAGAGCGGCGGAATGCCGGGTATGATCCCTGCTCCATGGCCGTCCGGGGCCCGGTCTCACTGCCGATCGGGGGGGCCGTGGGCACAGCACCGGGTGAGAAGAGCCGGACGAGCCGGAAGAAGAACCGGCAGCGCCCGGACGGGTCGCCGTCGGGGCGCAATCCGTTAGGTCCCGGTGAGCGCCCATGACGTGGGCGCGTCACACCGTGGAGTTGCGTACCGCCGACGGCCGCCCGGCGGAGCAGCACGGTGCGGCCGGCGTTCCGCTCGAAGATCAGGAAGAGCAGCGCGCGGCCGGCCGGCACTTTGACGAGCAGGGCCAGCGTGATCACGACGGCCCCACAGGGCCAGCCACCCCCGGCGCGCGATCACCAGGCCGGACGCCATCAGCCCGAGCATCACCGCGTCGTTGTGCGCGCCGCCCACCAGGTGCACCGGCGTCAGCGGGTTGAGCACGGCCAGCCACAGGGCGTTGCTCTTGCACACCTCGGCCATCACCGCCAGCCGCCGTACCGCCCACGCCACCAGGGCGAAGCCGCCGACCGCCAGCATCCGCATGCCCATCACCCCGGGGAGCACGTGCTCCCCGGTCACCCGGACCACGTGCGCGGCCAGCCACACGAACACCGGGCCGTACGGCGCCGGGGTGTCCCGCCACAGCCGGTCCACCCCCGCCGTGAGCGGTCCGGGCAGCCGCGAGGGCCCGTCGGCGTAGACGTCCCAGCCGCGGGCGGCCATCGCGCCCTGGGCGACGTAGCCGTAGACGGTCCCGGCTGAACATGGGCGTGCCGAGCGCCAGGGGCGCCGCCCACCACCACAGGGTGACCACCATGTCGCGTGGGCTGACGGCCGAATCCGAGGCGGCCAGCCGCCCGAGCTGCCACCAGGAGGTCACCAGGACGATCAGGCCGGCGTAGCCGACCGCCGCCGCCGCGAGGGTCGCCGCCGACCGCGGCCGGAACCGGCGCGCCAGCGGGTGGAACACCGGCAGCGCCCCCGCCCACCCGCTGGCGACGCTCAGCGCCGCGGAACCGGCGGTGCCGGGCCACCGGTGTCGGAGCGCCTCGCGGGACGCCGCCCGGAGTGCCTCGGCGCCGCGTATCTCCGGCGTATCACCCATCGATGTCCTTGCGACCGAACGGCGGAGTACGTCCTCGACTGGTTCTCGGCTCCGGTGCGCGCCGGAGCCGCGCTCCTTCGCCGTGTCGCGTCTTAGGGTCCCTTGAGCACACTGGTACGACCGGTCCACCACGGGAACACCAGCCGAAGATCCCGTGGCAGGCCGGGGAACTCGTCCTTGTGGGCCCGCGCGGGGGCGTCGGCCGCGCCGCCGGGAAGGCGGGCGGAGGGGGAGAGATCCGGGTTGGTACGTGTTCGTGGACGGACAAGGCGCTGGTGTCGAGCGGTTGATACCCGGCGGGCCACCGCGACGCGGAGGGCCGGCTGCGGTACTACGCCGCGCGGTTCCCGGTGGTGGAGACGGACGCCACCTACTACGGCCCGCCCAGCGCGCGCAACAGCCTCCTGTGGGCCGAACGCACCCCCCGCGGGCTTCCGTTTCGACGTGAAGGCGTTCTCCCTGCTGACCGGGCATCCGACGCCGCCGAGCGCGCTGCCGGCCGAACTGAGCCCGGCCCTCGCCCGGCAGCCGGGCCCGGCCGGCACCGATCCCGGTCTGCTCGATGAAGTGTGGGACCGTTTCAGCGGCGCCCCCGAACCGCTGCGCGGGGCCGGCTGGCTGGGCGGCCTGCTGTTCCAGTACCCGCGGCGGCTCGCTCCGGGGAGGCCGGCCGCGGCGTTCCCGCGCCGGTGCCGCGAACGTGCCGCGGGGTGGCCGGTGTCCGTGGAGTTCCTTCATCCCGGCTGGTGGCGCGAGGACCACGCCGCCGCGACCACCGCGCTGCTGACGGAGCTGGACGTGGCCAAGCGCCTGGCCGAGCAGGCCCGGGGCATGCGGGAGGACGCGGCCCGCCGCACGGTGACCAGGCTCCACCAGGCGTCCGACGCCGGCATCAGGAACCGGCACTGGTGGGAGAAGGCGGTCCACTGGGTCGCCGACCACTGAAACGAGATCGTCACGGTCTGCACGTGGATCGTGGCGGTCCTCGGCATCATCGTGATGATTGTCGGCGGCCCGCTGGCCTGGCTCGTCGTCGCGGCGGCGATGATCGTCCTGGCCGACACGGTGATAGAAGTACATCCAGGGTAAGGCCACCCTCTGGGATGTCCTCTTCGCCGCCCTCGACTGCATCCCGATGACCAAGGGCCTGACCTCCCTCGGCCGGCTGGGCGAACTCTACAAAGCCGGCGGCCTCCTCAAGATCGGCGCCGAAGGCGTTAAAGGCGCGGTCGCCGGCCTCAGGACCACCGCGGAAACGCTGCGGGCGCTCGGCGGGCTGCCGTCGGCTCTGCGCGGAGGTCGCAACGGCCTGGTGGAGATCGGCCGGGTCCTGCAGACCGGCGGGGAACTGCGGCGTGTGCGCGGTGACGTCGACTTCTTCACCGAGTGACCCGAGGACGGCTACGACGCCATCCGCACGGCCGATGACGTCGGGGCGGTGGCCGCGCATGACGGCTTCGGACGACGTCCCAGCTCGGAGGAATGACGTATGCCCTACTCATTGCGGCTGCTTCTCGTCAAAAGCTCGGGGAATATCCACGTCTACCACACCGATTTTCGGTGAGGAGGGACCGCCCTGCATCCTCCTCGACGAATCGGCGGCAGAGGCTCGGGTCGGCGACGAGAACGGCAATCCCGTGGGCGACATGGTGCTGCGGGCCGGCAGCGGTGATCTGGAGAACTGCGTCGAGAATGGGCGGGAAGCCGAGAACTTCACCGCGGCCGCCGCCCACCTGCTGCGCAGCTGGCGCAGAACCGGCTCCGCCCCCGGTGAGGTCGTCAAGATCTTCGCCTGACCGCCCTCCCGCGCCGACCATCCGCCCACGTCCCCGCGGGTGGAACGAGTCCGGCCGAGGCTGCGGGAGGCGGTGTACTACGCCGGTGAACAGGCTTTCACGATCGTGCCAGGCAGGCGAGGTGGCTTCGGACGGTCAGAGTGTCGGGGTGGTCGGGGCCCAGTACCCGTTCGCAGTCGGCGGCCAGTTCGGCGAATGCCGTTGCCGCGCCGGCCGCGTCGCCGACCAGCCCGCGCAATGCGGCGCGGTTCTTACGGGCGGTCAGGGTGTCGGGGTGGCTCGGGCCCAATGCCCGTTGATGATTGGCGCATACCCGTTCGAGCGCTCCGCTGATATGGGAGGTTCCGCGCCGCCAGTAGGCGAGATAGCCGCGGGTGCCCAGGGCGTAGAGGTATTCCGGGCCCAGTACGCGCTCGACGTCGGCGATCAGTTCGGCGAACGCCGTTGCCGAGCGGTCGGCATCGCCGGCCTCTCCCTGCCAGTAGGCGAGGTGGCTGCGGGCGGTCAGGGTATAGAAGTGCTCCGGTCCCAGTACGCGCTCGCAGTCGGCCAGGACCTGCTCACTCGCGTCGGCCGCGCCGACCGGATCTCCCGCCGCCCCCCGCCACTGAGCGAGGTACTGGCGGGCGGCCAGGGTATAGGGGTGGTCCGGTCCCAGTACCCGTACGCAGTCGCCGAGCAGTTCGGCGAACGCCGTTGCCGCGCCAGCCGCATCCCCCATCAGCCCGCCCCACAGCACGAGGTGGCTGCGGGCGGTCAGAGTGTCGGGGTGGTCGGGGCCCAATACCCGTTCGCAGTCGGCGATCAGTTCGGCGATCGCCGTCACCGCGCCGGCCGCGTCGCCGGCCTCCCACCGCCAGTAGGCGAGGTGGCTGCGGGTAGTGAGGGTGTCGGCGTGGTTTGGGCCCTGTACCCGCTGACGGTCGGCCAGTAGCTGCTCGAGCGCGGCGATCGCACTGGCCACGGCCCCCGACACCCCGGCCCATTGCGCAAGGTGGTTGCGTGTGGTGAGGGTCGCGGGGTGGTCCGCGCCCAATTGGCGACGGGCGGTCGTGGCCATCCGCTCGAAGTGGTCGTGTGCGGCGGCGAACTGACCGCTCTCGCCGAGGCTGATGCCCATGCGGAGCAGCATCGGGTGGGGGACGGGCCGGTACAGGATCTCGTCATCCGCGGCGGCACGCATCAGGGCGGCGGCGTTGGCGCGCAGGGCCTGGGCCAGGGCGGTGTCGCGTTCGACGGCGGGCCAGACGGAGGCGAGTGCCTCGGCGGCGGTGAGGATCAGCCGGCTGTGCTGATCGGGGGTGAGGGTGCCGCGGGTGGCTCGTTGGACGAGCTGGTGGACGCGTACCGCCCGGTGGGGCACGGCCGGCGTGTGATCGACGAGGCTGAGCCGGTGCAGGGCGCGCAGGGCACGCGCCGCGTCCCGGGGGGAGACCGGTCCTGGATCGCCGACCGGAGGTCGAGCGTGTCGGGCGTGGGCGTGGGCCCGGTGCCGGGTCAGGTGGGCGAGGGCGGGCTGACTGGTCAAAACGGCCTCGGGGATGCCGTTGGGGTCGAGCACGGCGGCCAGACGGAGCATGGGACCGGCCAGGCCGGCGGGTCGGAGTGCGTCAGCGCGGTCGACGGACAGGGACCAGGCGGTGGCGAGGGGAAGGGTCTGCTCGTCGGGAAGCAGGTCGGGGGCGGTGTCGGTCAGTGCGGTCGCACGGCCGGCCAGCAGAGTCCGGTAAGCGGCCACCTCCTCACCGGAGTCGACGAGATAGGCGGCGCCCTGGGAGAGGGCCAGGGGCAGAAGGCCGAGGTCGCGGGCCAGGCCGAGGAGTTGATCCGAATGCTCGTGGCGGCCATGGGCGGTCAGCGACGTGGTGAGATAGGTGACGGCCTCGGCCTCCGTGAACAGGCCGACTTCCACGCGGCGGCGGCCCCCTCCGGTCAGGGCTGCGTCACGGCGGCGGGTGGTGACGACGGTCTGGCCGCTCGGGCTGGAGGGCGGCCACAGGCCGTTGAGGTCGCCGGGGTCCGCGACGTCGTCCAGGGCGATCAGCCACCGGCAGGGGCGCGCCCCTGCCTTCGGGACCAGCCAGGCCAGAAAGGTCCGCGCTGCCTGCTCGGGATCCGTGGGGTCGGCCGAGCACAGTTCGACGCCTGCTTGCGCGTACCCGGCCACCACCGCCGAGCGAGTGTTCGCGGTGACCCAGAGCAGCACGTCCAGGTTGCCGTTTTGCCAGGTGGCTCGGGCGTGGTCGGCGGCGAGTTGTGTCTTGCCCACCCCGCCCGTCCCGGTCAGTACATGGGCGAACACCGCGTTCCCCCCATGGCCGACCGTGGACCGTAATCGGTCGATTTCGGCGCGGTGTTGGAAGGACAGAGCGCGGGACGGGAGCACACCGACCTGGTGTGGCCAGGCCGCCGGGGTGCGGGGTGGAGCGTGGTGATGGACTTGCTCGGCGTAACCGACAGCGATGCCGCCGTGATCGGCGAGGATACCGCTGATGCCGTGAAGAGGCGTGGCCGAGGCGATGCCGGGTGCGCTCAGTCCTGGTGCGGACCCGGCTGGCGAGGGTGTTCCAGTGTCACATTCCCCATGGTCACGGCGACCGCTGACCCGCCGTCGGCTTGGAGGTGCAGATCCCTGCCGACGGCCAGTCCGCTCGCGCCCGCCGAGACGCCGCGGTGGGAGACCCGCCGTCCCAGCATCGCCCGCAGCTCATCCGCGGCTCGTGCGCGCTCTGTGTCCGCCAGGCCCTCCAGCACGATTTCGATGCGGGCCTGCCAGGCCGCCTCCTGGCGGGTGCGTACCAGCGCCGCTGTCTCCGGCCGAGCCGCTGCCAGTTCGGCCGCAGTCCGGTCGAGGCGCTCCATCTCGGCGTGTTCGCGTTGCGGATCCCCTCGGCCGAACCAACGGGCTACCTGTCGGCGCACTCCTGTCCACGTGTCCGTGCCCGCGGCCTGTACGACCGCGGTGCCTCCCGCTGCCGCCAGTGCGGACACTGCCTCCGAAAGCATCATCGCCTCTTCCCACGAGAATCTAGCCCGGGACCGGGTATGCACCCGCACAAGTACCCTCGCCGTCCCACTCCACCAGACACGCTACGCCGCTGTCCCCGGTTGCGGCAGGAGCGGGGCTGGGCGCGTGACGGCTCTGCGCCTCGCCTCTCTACCACCCGGCTCGGGCCTGCCCGATGTGCTACGGATAGGGCGCCCGTGCGCAACTCAGCGAAGTGGGCGGCTCCTCGGACGAAGCACGGCGGTGCACCCGCACCCGGAACTCACGGATCGCGTGGTGGACGGACCGCTGCCTCTCGACCGCCGGCGGGGCTGTGCGGTGGAGCGATCACCATGCCCTTCCCGTTCTCCTTTGCCGGCGTACTCCGGTCGCCGATGGACGGCGAACGTGCACTCGTGCTCGGCCCGGATGAAGACCCCCGTCACCTGGCGGTGGAGACCGCGGTTCTCGGTGGTGAGGTGGGCGAACGGGTGGTACGGCCCCTGGCTCCGTGGGGGCGCCGACGGGCCTGAATCACCTAGTACGGTTATCAACCGTACTAAGGGCTAATATCACTCGATCAGATGAAGTGCAGGGCGTACGGGGGATGGCACCGCGGAGGACTGCCGAGAATTCGGGACGTGGCCCCTTCCCCTTCCTCAGGTTCCTCAGGTTCCGCCGGTTCCGCCGGTTCCGCCGGTGTGCTCCCGTCCACCTACCCCGTCCTGCTCGGCGGTGTGCCTGAGCTCGGTGAGAGCTGGGTGCACTGGCCGAGGAGCAGCGCGATGCTGCGGGAGCCGTACGACGTGCTGGCGCTCAAGGCGCGTCTCGACCATGGCCGCGCCACACCGGAGGACCAGGCGGACCCGCGGATCGTCGGGAGGGTCGCGCGGTCCACCGGGACGCAGGCGCTCGCGGCGCTCGCGCTGGCCCGTCAGGCACAGCCCGTCTGGGCGCGGGTCCCACTGGGTCGGCGGCTGGAATTCGTCCACGCGGTCCACCGACTTCTCCGGGAGCGGGCCGAGGAGTTCGTCGCGGTCCTGGTGTCCGAGGGACAGCCCGTTCGCGTGGCCCACTGGACCCTCTCGGCGGTTCTGAACCTGACACATCCGGACTCGCTGGACCACGCGCGGTCCGCCCTGGTGTGGGAGGGCTCGCAGGCGGGCCGGCGGATACGGCTGGTGCGCAAGCCGGACGGGGTGGTGTGCCTCGACCCGGCGCGCAACGCCCCGGTGGCCACGGCCCTCGCCGGAATTCCCGTCCTGGCGGGCGGCAACGCACTGATCGTCAACGCCCCGCCGTCGGTTCCGCTCAGCGTCGCCTACCTCTTCCACGAGCTGGTCGATCCGCTGCTGGCGGAGCACGGAGCGCCGCCCGGCACGCTCAGCGTGCTCTGCGCGCCGGCCCGGCCCATGCTGCGCATGTGGCTCGACTCGCCCGACTGCGACGACATCTTCTTCTTCGGCGGCTCCCGGCAGGGCGCCGAGCTGACCCGGTCCTGCCTGGAACACGACAAGAAGCCCATCATGGAACTCGCCGGCAACGACGCCCTGACGGTGTGGCGGGACGCCGATCTCCTGCCGGCTGCCGAGGCCGCGCTGGAGCGGTACCAGGGATCCGGGCAGCTGTGCCTCGCCCCGAAGTTCGCCCTGGTCCACCCGGCGGTGGCCGACGAGTTCACCGCGCTGCTGCGCAGCCGGGTGACCGCGCTGCGCGTGGGCCCGCCGGAGGACCCCGACGTCGTCCTCACCCCCGTGGTCAAGCGTGCCGAGTGCAGGGACGTGCTCGACGACGCCGTGTCCAAGGGCGCCGAACTGCTCTGCGGGGGCGAACTCGTCGACGTGGACGGCAGACCGACTCCTCGGGGACCGTTCATCACACCGGTTCTGTTGCGGGTACGCGGGCTGCGGAAGGCCGCGACGATGCGGGCGGTGGCCGAGGAGACGTTCTACCCGTTGATGTGCCTCATCGTGCCCGAGAGCGCTCCGGACGCGTCGCGGCCGGCGGATCTTGGGCACGGAACAGAAGGCGGAGGTCCTGCCGGCCCCGGGGATCGGGAGGACGCCGCACTGCTGGACACGTTCCTCGCGTTCGTCAACGCCAACCGGTACGGACTGCGCAACTCCTTGTGGGCCCGGGACCCGGACGTCATCCACCGGTTCACCGACGAGGTGACCAACGGAGGTGTGCTGAAGGTCAACGACAGCCACATCGGCACCCTGCCGGTCCTTCCCATCATCGGCGGCACCGGCCTGTCCGGCGGAGTGTTCGGCGAGGCCAACATCCCGCTGCTGCGCACCACCCGGCTCCAGGGCGTCAGCATCGGCACCGGCGCCGCGGACCACTTCGATCACCTCGGCGCGGCCGGCCTCCAGCGGCCTTCCCCGCACCCGGAAGAAGCCGTCTCCCCACCCGGAACGCGCAAGCCCTGCACCACGAAACCCGAACAGGAAAGTAGGCCTGCCCTGTGACCACGTTTTCCGGCACCCCGCTGCTCCACCGCAAGATCGACGTCTGCTTCGGGCATTTCGACACGGACGGCAGCGGCTCGATCGACCACGAGGACCTGCTCACGCTCGGCTCCCAGCTCCTGGCGAAGTTCGGTGAGCCCGCCACCTCCCCCAAAGGCACCGCTCTGATGGACGGGTTGGCCCGCTTCTGGGACGCCCTGGTGGTCGCCACCGACCTGGACGGCGACCAGAAGATCTCCCCCGAGGAGTACCGCACCGGTATGACCGGCGCGTTCGTCACTCCCTCCGGGGGCTTCGACGAGTCCCTGCTCCCCCTGGCCAAGGCGATCTGCGCGCTGCTCGACACCGACGGCGACGGGGAGGTCGACGAGAGCGAGTTCCAGGCATGGCAGGAGGTGTTCGGCACCGCGCCCGCCGGTCGGGCCACCGCGTTCCGGAAACTGGACGCGGACGGGGACGGCAAGTTGAGCGTCGACGAGCTCCTCGTCGCCATCCGCCAGTACTACATCAGCCCCGAGCCCGAGGCGGCGGGCAACTGGCTCTACGGACCCGTGGCCTGAACGCCTGACCGCACGCCGGGCCGAGCCAGCCGCCGGACGCGTTGACGCGCGCATCGCCTCCACACGATGGCTGGTCCAGCGCGGAGGCGATGCCTGGTCCAGCGCGGACGCGGCGCCTGCTCCGGCGGCAGGACGCGCACCGCCGTCGCCTCCACCAGGGTTACGCGCCCTGACCGGCGGAACCGCGAAGCCGGCGTGCGGACCTCGGGACACCCGTTGCGAGCGGCGCCCTCCTCGCCCTGCGGCTGCTCGCCGACGGCGGCCCCACCCGGCTCTCGGCGCGCACACACGACCACCTGTGCTGACGGAATCTCCAGGACCGGACGTGGTTCGGGGCGATCCCCCGCAGCCACGGCCACCGCTGCGGCCACTCAGTCGGCGGTACCGGACTTCCGGCCGCCCGCTCGCTTCGGCCGTGGGGGTCCAGGAGACAGCATTTCCAGGAGCAGCGCGCCCAATCGCTCGTCCGATGCGTCGGAGAGGTGGTCGAAGGCACCGGAACCGCGGGCCAGGACGACGCCGATGAAGGCGGCGGAGATGAGTTCGGCGCGCAGTTCCGGCTGGTCCGCGCCTTCTGCCGAAAGGCGGCGGCGCAGTGGTTCGACCACGCGGCGGTGGAGCTCGGCGCGGGTGGCCAGCTGGCCGGCCGGGTCCTCGTGGGGGCGGACGGCGACTTGGTAGACGGGGTTGGGACCGTGCCGCCGGGTGAGGTCGAGAATGACCGCGAGCCGGCCGGGGTCGAGCAGGTCGACGATCTCGACGGAGCCGTCGCCGGTACGGAGCGTGGCGATGTAGAGCTGGGCCTTGCCACCGAAGTAGCGGGCGATCATCGCCGGGTCGACACCGGCGCGCCTGCCGATGGCCCGCGCGGTGGTGCGGTCGTAGCCGTGCTCGGCGAACAGTTCGCTCGCGGCCTTCAGCAGCCTGTCGCGGCTGCCTGCGGCGTCCCGTTTCGGCTGGCCCGCTTCAGCCGGGGTCGTCGCGCTCATTCCGCGGACCTTTCGTCGAGTCCGCTCAATACCGGCCCCGGCCCCGGCCCCGGCCCCGACGACGGCGGTGTGGCCTCCGCCACCGACCCTGCGTGTTCCCGGGACGGGACGGTCGTGCTTGTCCGCCTGCCGCCGCGGCGCAGTGGCACGAGCACGGCCACCACCGCGCTGGCGAGCCAGACGACGCAGCTGAGCAGTCCCACGGTGGTGTAGCCGCTGGAGGCGGGGTACGCCGCCCCCGCATGGGTGTGCCCTTGCAGCACGGCCGCGCTCAACGCGCTGCCGACCGCGTAGCCGATGTACCGCAGCACCTGGTTGAAGCTCATCGCGCTGCCGGTCTCGTGGGACGGCACCGCGCGGACGAGGAAGCCGGGAATCACCGCGAAGATGATACCGACGCCCAGGCCGGCGACGAACATGACCACCATGATCTGCGTCATGTTCTCCCGCCACGAGGTGAACATCGCCATCGCGGCGAGCAGGATCAGGCAGCTCATCGGAAGCACGGTTCGCGGCGAGGTCCGGCGCACCAGTACCGGAGTGAGCCGGTTGGCCAGGAAGCTGCCCACGGAGAAGGGGGTCAGCGCCAGGCCGGCCACGACCACCGTCTGCCCCAGCCCGTAGCCTGTCGAGGCGGGCGTCTGGACCAGCCTGGTCACGGTGGACAGCAGCAGGTACATGCCCACACCGGCCAGGACGGCCGCCGCGCTCGCGGTCATCACCGAGCTGTCACGCACCCAGCGCAGCGCGACCAGCGGATGAGCGGTTCGCAGTTCCCACACCACCCACACGGTGAACAGCAGCACGGACGCGACGATCATGCCGTCGACACGCGGGGAGACCCACCCCCAGCTCTCGCCTTCGCTGATCGCCACCAGCAGCGACGCGGTGCCGGTGGCCAGCAGTACCGCTCCGAGGACGTCCAGCGGAGTGCGGGCCCGGTGCCGTGCGGCCGGCACGGCCCACGCCGCAGCGGCCAGGCCCAGCACGCTGGCCACCGCCCCGAGCCAGTAGGCAGCCCGCACGCCCCCCCACTGGGCCACCAGACCGGTGAGCGGATAACCCAGGCCCACGCCTGTCACCGCTGTTATGGAAAGCAGCGCTATCACCGGCACGGCCCGCTTGACGGGCAGCACGTCCCGGGCCACGGCGATGGTCAGCGGTGTAAGCCCCAGCCCGATGCCCTGAAGCGCACGGCCCACCAGCAGCGTCGCAAAGCCCAGCGGCAGCGCGGCCAGCACGCAGCCGACGACCACCAGCACGAGCGCGCCGACGATCACGGTCCTGCGGTGCGGTCCGTCGCCGAGCCGCCCCATCACCGGGGTCGCCACCGCCGCCAGCAGTTGTGTGATCGTGAGCGACCACTGCGCGTCGGTCACCGACACGTGGTCCATCACCGCGATGGAGGGGATCAGTGGGGCTCCGAGGCTGCCGATCACCGCCGTGACCAGGCAGACGAATGCCAAGCAGGGAACCAGCGCCCGCGCCCGTGCCGACTCCATCTCGCTCCTCACAGGGCGGCTTGAAGGATCACTGCCCGATGTCTACATGCGATGTCTACGTCCGATGATAATCCTTCCCTGCGCGGCCGTCGTAGGCACGCCTCCGCGCCCGTAGGCACGCCTCCCACCCGTAGGGGCTCCTCCGCCCCGGCCGGGCGTACAGGCCCGTGCCGTCCGAGCGGTCCGGGGCTCCGCCTACGCGCGCGAACCGTCATCGGATGCGCTTGAGTACCGCTGTCCTCCCCATCCGCCGGTGGGGCGACGGGCAGAAGGTCCGGCGGCGGGCCGAAGAACCCGGCTTCCACGCCGCGTACACCTACGATCACCTGTCGTGGCGGACCTTCCGGGACGGCCCGTGGTCCGGGGCGGTGCCGACGCTGACCGCTGCCGCGGGGGTGACGGGGCGGATGCGGCTGGTGACGTTGGTGACGTCGGTCAAACCTCGTTCATGCATCACGGGCTGACCTGGTAAGACGTGCACAAGGGAGGGCCCTATGTGTGCTGGTGTCCGGCAACGCTCTCGCGCACGCGCTCAACGTGGCGCGACGCGGAGCAGCTCACTGAGCCGGTCGCCGATCACGGACACTCCGGGGCGCGGCTCGTTCTCGTAGTACCAGGGCTTGCGTCGGCGGAGTAGTGCGTCACCGTGCTCGCTCCAGGTGAAGCCGGGTTTTCTCAGAAGTCTCCGGCATACCGCGTCGACGGTCTGTGGGTGTGCGGCGGCCAGCCGGCGGATCGGCAGAGGCGCGATCGACTCCTATCGGTCAGGGCCGTCCGCCGGGCGACGAAGCGGTCGGCGACCGTGTTGCCGTCCGGCAGGCGGTACTGCAGCAGGAAGTGGTCGATGACGCTGATCGCGGTCGCTTCGTCCACCATGCCGTCAGGGCCGCTGGCCTCCGACAGGAGGGGGGTGAAAAATCGCTCGAAGACACGGCTCTCCCCGAACGCGACGAGTTCTTCCTTCAGTTCGGTGCTGCGCCGCAGGACATGTGGGAGATCTGGGAAGGTGTTCATGTCGCGCTCCGATCCGCTGCGGCTTTCGTCCAGGTCCACTTGCTCAACAGCCGGACCAGCGCCGATACGCCTCGACCCAATGCGCCCCATCCGGAGGCGGCACCGGCAGGGGAAGTTCCAGCAAGCCGACGTCCAGCTGGTGCCCCTCCCGGACGCAACGAGCAACCACACGGAAGTCGCTCGTGAGATCGACCTTGACCACCTTCACCTCGACGCCCAGGACGGTCGTGGAGAACGGGACCGCCAGGTGTTCGTCGATGACGGCCAGGAACCCGTTGACCGCCTCGATCGCGTCGTACGTGTCAACCGTCGCTTCCTCGATCAGCGCGTCCAGTTCGGCGGTGCTCATTGTGCTCACTTTCGCCACGGTAGCGAGCGCATGCAAGTCCCGTCGTCCGCTTCCCCGAACGATTGCCGCCGGCACCGAGTGCCTGGAGCCCGCACTTGGTCGAGTGCGGGAGCCGAGGTACGGGGGTTCCAGGCCGCCTACGCCTACGACCACCTGTGGTGGCGGACCTTTCAGGGCGGGCCGGACCGTGGATCGGAGCCGGTGACGACGGTGGGGCGAATCAGCTGAGCTGCGGCGGAGCGTCGGTGGCGATCCGCTCGAAGACGGCGGGGTCGTGGCCGAAGATCGTGCCGGCCACCGGCCAGTGCAGCACGATCTCGTCGATGCCGGCCTCCGCGTGGCGTCCGGCGAAGTCCACGAAAGCATTGACCGAGGTGAAGGGCTCGGCGTACGCGGGGGTGAAGCCGGTGAGGAAGATCTTCGGCACATCGGCCGGGTCGCGGCCCTCGGC
Source organism: Streptomyces sp. ITFR-21 (assembly GCF_031844685.1). Classification (NCBI taxonomy): domain Bacteria; kingdom Bacillati; phylum Actinomycetota; class Actinomycetes; order Kitasatosporales; family Streptomycetaceae; genus Actinacidiphila; species Actinacidiphila sp. ITFR-21. The sequence goes on along the minus strand of NZ_CP134605.1, from coordinate 3,280,914 downwards.
GGCGAGGGCCGCGGAGACACGTTCGGCCTGGTCGCGGACGGCGGCGAGGGACTGCTCCGGGGTGCCCTCCTCGAACACGCTCGGGTCCCCTGTGGTCACCCATGCCTGGCCGTACTTCGCGGCGAGTCGCATGCCGCGCGGGCCGGTGGCGGCCACGGCGAACGGCAGGCGGGGGCTCTGCACGCAGCCGGGGATGTCGCGGGCCTCGATTGCGGAGTAGAAGCGACCGTCGGAGGTGGTGTCGTCCTGGACGAGCAGCCGGTCGAGGAGCTCCACGAACTCGGCGAACCGGTCGGCGCGCTCCTTCGGCGACCAGGGCTGCTGTCCGAGCACCTCGGCGTCGAACCCGGTTCCGCCGGCCCCGATCCCGAGTGTCAGCCGCCCGTCGCTGACGTCGTCCAGCGTCATCAGCTCTTTCGCGAACGGCACCGGGTGGCGGAAATTAGGGGAGGTTACGAGGGTTCCCAAGCGCATGCGGTCCGTCACGCCGGCCGCGGCGGTCAGCGTCGGGATGGCTCCGAACCAGATCCGGTCCCGGAAAGGCACCCGCCACGACAGGTGGTCGTAGGTGTAAGCGGCGTGGAACCCCAGCGCCTCGGCCCGCTTCCACACCTCCCGGCCCTGCCCATTCCAGCGGTAGATCGGCAGGATCACAGTGCTTAGACGCAGGCTCATACGGCCGAGCCTACGGGGTCGTATATCCAGGTGACAGGACGCTCCTGCCGTCGCCAGTAGCGTCCATCCGCCGGATCACGGTCCGCACCGGGCTGCCTGCCGCCATCACGGCCGGCGACCGCTTCCCCACCGTCCGGTCAGTGACCAGAGTGGTCCCAGTCAAGCCGCGTTCACCTATCGCACGTGACCTGCTCACTCGAAGTGCCTTGGGGCCAGCCACGATCAGATCCGGCGAGCGCTAGTATCCTGAGTCGTTAATTCATGTGCAGTATGCGGCGAGGGTGTCGAGGATGTCGTCGGCGGTCTTCGTCCAGACGAACGGCCTGGGGTTCTTGTTCCACTCGTTGATCCAGCCGCGGATGTCCCGTTCGAGCTCGATGACGCTGCGGTGGGCCGAGCGGCGAGGTTTGCGGCAGGTCAGCTCGGCGAACCAGCGCTCGACGACGCCCGGCTCGATGATCGCGGGCCACTTGCCCGGACCGACCTCTTCGCCTCGGTGCATGCGGATGCCGGCGACGTGTTGCGAGTCGAAGAGGGCCCGGACGGTGCCCTGCAACCATTCCTTGCCGTAGTCGGTTGTGATGTGGCGCTTGTGGAGGCCGAGCGCGATGGCGCTCGGGCTCCGGCCCTTCAGGCAGCGGTCGAAGACCTCGCGGACGATCGCGGCCTCGTCCTCGCGGATGGTCATGCCGTCAGGCTCGTATCGGAGCTGGCGTTTTACCAGAGTGCGGGAGGCCGGTCTCGGCCCGCTTCTTGAGCGCCGCCTTCAGGCGGCCAGAGGTGTCGTCCGAGGAACGGCAGGCGTGGGCGACCTCGATGCGCAGGATGAAGCGGTCGTCGGGGTCGGAGAGGTTCCGTCGGTTGGCTTCGCCGTGGAGCAGGATCTGGTGGTCGTCCGAGACCTGGAGCGGTTCTTCGAGGTCTCGCGGCTGCCGCATCAGGCGGTCGGGGTGGTAGGCGATGATGTGCCGGAACTCCCGGCGGTGGGCGCTTTCGAGGAGCTGGTCCCAGCCCGGCCGCTTGCGGTTGCGCCGCCAGGCCGAGCGGCTGTTGTCCACGAAGACGTGGCTGGGGTCGATGACCAGCCCCCGGCGCTCGGCGATCTCCCGGCAGATCCGCTCTTGGCGGTCGACGCCGGTCTGGTCGTCGTCGTCCGCCTGGGATATCCGGCAGTACAGAGCCGCCGGTTCACCTGGGGTTACTGTCATCTCTTGTGCCTCATGTCGCCGCATGGACCGATTGTATGAACGAGGCTTGGGCTCGCCGAACTTCAGGCATCCGGTGACGTTGGCGAAGGTTCTGATGACGCTGGACGACGTCAGCGACGGGCGGGTCACGCTCGGGGTCGGGGCCGGGGGGACGGGGTTCGACGCGACGGCGCTGGGGCAGGAGGCGTGGACGCCGCGGGAGCGGGCGGACCGGTTCGCGGAGTTCGTCGCGCTGCTGGACCGGCTGCTGCGGGAGGGGGCGGTGTCGTACGGCGGGGAGTACTACTCGGCGGTGGAGGCGCGGAACATCCCCGGTTGTACGCAGCTGCCCCGGCTGCCGTTCGCGGCTGCGTTCGCGGTGGCCGCGACCGGGCCGCGGGGGCTGCGGCTCGCCGCGCGGTACGGGCAGGCGTGGGTGACCACCGGGGACCCGAAGCTGTTCGAGACCGGTACGGCCGATGAGTCGCTCCAGGCGGTGCGCGGGCAGCTGGCCGGGCTGGGGGCGGCGTGCGCGGAGATCGGGCGGGACGCGGCGCAGCTGGAGAAGACGATGCTCACCGGGTTCACTCCGCAGCCGCGCCGGCCGGTGGAGTTCCTCGACGCCTGCGTGGATTCGCCGGCCGGCACCAGGAGGCCGGGGTGACGGAGATCGTCGTCCACTGGCCGATCCCGGACTCCTACTTCGCCGCCGACCGGAAGGTCTTCGAACGCATCGCCCCGGCAGCGGCGGCCCAGCTCGGCTGAGCCCGGCGAAGCCCCGCCGGGCCCAAGCGGTACGGGCTCGCGGTACGGGCTGCAGACGCGGGGACCGGCGCGGGACCAGGGGGCGCGGGCGGCGGGGGCGGCCAGAGTCGGGCCTGGCCGCCTCGGGCCGCGGTGGCTACTGCGGGTCGCGGGGGGTGAGGGCGGTCAGGCGGCGGGTGGCGACCTCGCGGTCGGTGGCGGCGGTGACGAAGGCGGCGACGTGGTCCTGGCCGACCAGGGCGCGGACGGCGGCGACCGTGGCGGGGGGCAGAGGGACGGGGACGGGGAGGGCGGCCTCGGGCGGTCGGGGGGCCCCGGCCGGGGGGTTCTCGGGGCGGTCGGGCTCGGCGGGGGGCGCCGGGGCGGCGGTCGGCGCGGAGAGCAGGGCCTCCCCGAGGTGGCGGCGGATGTGGTCGGTGGCGCGGGAGCGCATGGCACGGGCGAGTTCGGCGTCGACGATCTGCTGGGCGAGCGGACGCAGCCGGCGGATCAGGCCGGCCGCCTCCGCCGCCTCGGCGTCGGTGGGCGGGTGGTGGAGGAAGCGCTCGAAGACGTACTCGGTGGTGAACTCCAGGAACCGCTCCGAGATGTGCTCCACCTGTCCCCGCAGCTCGCCGAGATGACCGGTGATCGCGGGCAGCGGCACTCCGGCGGCGTGCAGCTCCACGGCGACCGCCAGCTCCCGGGGGCTCGGGACCAGGAACTCGTCCTCACTGCCCGGCACCGGCTCCAGGACGCCGAAGGCGATGGCCTCCTCGATCGCCGTCAGGTCGGTGCGTCCGCCGAACGCCGCCGTCAGCTCGGGCCGGCCGATCCGGGCCGGCCGCTCGTCCGACCACGGGCGGTCCACCTCGTCCACCAGCCCGAGCACTCCGCCCAGGCCGGTACCGGCGTCCCACGCGGCCAGCAGTTCCTTGATGCTGGCCAGGGTGTAGCCCCGTTCGAGCAGGTCGGCGATCTGCCGCAGCCGGGCCAGGTGCGTGTCGCCGTAGACGTTGGCCCGGCCGCGGCGCTCGGGTTTCGGGAGCAGCCCGCGGTCGGTGTAGGCGCGGATGTTGCGGACCGTCGTCCCGCTCAGGCGGGACAGGTCCTCGATCCGGTACGTGCGCTGCTCGGCGGCGGTGCTCACGCCTTCACTCCTCGGTCCTCGCCCGGCTCCGGTCGGTCAGGAAGCCACGGCGCCGCCCGTCGGCCCGGTCGCGGCGGCGCGTGCCGCCGGGGATGTCGCCAGGTAGTCGACGGCCTTGCGCAACGACCCCTCCTGCGACGGATGGTACGACCGGCGGAGGTAGCGGGGCATCGCGGCGTTCAACAAGGCCCACGACGGCAGCAGTCCGCGGTGGGCGGCGGCGCGGTGGTCCCTGAAGCGGTACCGGCCGCCGGCCAGCCGCGGGTCGCGGCGCAGCAGGTAGCGGGCGCCGCTCACCCACAGGTAGAACAGCGTCGGCCAGGCCAGCGCCATCCCCTCGGCCCGGCGCAGATAGCGGACCGCGCCCCGGCCGCCCGTGTGCTGGTACATGTCGAACGCGACCGCCCGGTGCTCGACCTCCTCCGCGCCGTGCCAGCGCAGCAGGTCCAGCATCACCTCGTCGGTGCCCGCCCGGTCCAGCGCCCCGGCATCCAGGATCCAGTCGCCGAGCACCGCGGTGAAGTGCTCGATGGCCGCGATCACCGACAACCGGAAGCGCAGCCACTCGCGGCGCGGCACCGGCAGACCCCACGGCGGCTTCTCGCCGAGCAGCACGTCGAACATGTACTCCACCTGGCGGGTGTAGGGGCCGGTGTCGAGATCCTGCTCGGCCAGGTGCTCCAGGACGTACGCGTGCTGGACGCTGTGGGTGGCCTCCTGGCCCATGAACCCCCTGATGTCCTTGAGCAGCTGCTCGTCGGTGACCAGCGGCAGCGCCTCCTTGAAGACCTTCACGAACCACCGCTCCCCCGCGGGCAGCAGCAGGTGCAGCACGTTGATGACGTGCGTCGCGGTCGGTTCGTCCGGAATCCAGTGCAGCGGGGTCCGCTTCCAGTCGAACGTGACCCGGCGCGGTCTGATCGCGTAGCTCACGGGGTTGGCCTCCTTGCCAGGTGTTCTCTCACAGCGGCGGGTCGATCCGGGCCAGGGCCCGCAGGGCGGCGGGGGACAGCCGGGACAGCAGCCGGGCGCCGTGTGCCTCGGGGGCGACGGGGACGACCGCGAGGTCGCGCCGCACCGCCCGCAGCACGGCCCGGGCGACCTTCTCCGGCGGGTAGCCGCGCCGCCGATAGAGCTTGGCCGTACTGGCCCGGCGCCGCTCCTGCTCGGCCTCGTCGACCCCGGTGTGCCGTGCGCTGCCGGTGATCGGGGTGTCGACCACACCGGGGCATATCGCGCTCACCCCGATGCCGTGCGGGGCGAGTTCGGCGCGCAGGCACTCGCTGAGCATCAGTACGGCCGCCTTCGAGGTGCCGTACGCGGACAGGGCGCGCGAGGGCTGGAAGGCGGCGGCCGAGGCGGTGTTGACGATGTGGCCGCCCTGGCCGCGGTCCACCATCTGCCGGCCGAACAGCCGGCAGCCGTGGATGACACCCCACAGGTTGACGTCCAGTACCTGCTTCCAGTCCTCGGGCGTGGTGTCCAAAAAGGGGCCGGCCAGGCCGATGCCCGCGTTGTTCACCACCACGTCCGGTACGCCGCGGCCGTCCAGGGTCCGCGCGGCGAGCTCCTCCATGGCGCGGGCGTCGGAGACGTCCACGGTCTCGGGCCACGCCCCGGCGGCGCCAGCGCCGAGGGCCAGCCGCACGGTCCTGGCGGCACCCTCGCCGTCCCGGTCCACCGCGACCACCCGGGCGCCGGCTTCCGCGAAGGCCAGCGCGGTCGCCCGGCCGATACCGCTCGCCGCGCCGGTGACCAGCACCAGTCGCCCGGCGAACCGCTCCCGGCCGCCGGCCCGGCCTCTCTCCGGCGCGGACCTCGCCGGGCTCCGCGCGCCACCGGAAGCGTCAGCCGCGGCGCCCCCGTCCTCAGCCGCGGCGCCCGCGCCGCCGGCTTCGCCGGCCGCGCCGCCCGCTCCCGCCGCCGCGCCCCCTGCCGGCCCGGAGACGAATTCCGTGATCCAGCGGGCCAGCTGCTCCGGTCGGGACCTCGGCACCCAGTGCCTGGCCGGCAGGGACCGCCGGGTCAGGTCCGGCACCCACTCGTCGAGGTCGTCGTAGAGCCGCTCGGACAGGAAGGCGTCACCGGTCGGTGTGATCAGCTGCACCGGCACGCGCGCGTACGCGTCCGGGCGCGGACCGCCCAGCCGCCGGCGGACGTTGTCCCGGTACAGCCAGGCGCCGTGCGCGGCGTCTTCCGGCAGCGAGGGCGTCGGATAGCCGTCGGAGGGCAGTTTCTCGGCGCGGGCCAGCAGTCCGGGCCACCGCCTGCCGAGCGCGCCGCGCCAGGCGAGTTCGGGCAGGACCGGGGTGTGCAGCGCGTACACATACCAGGACTTGGCGCCCTGGCCCAGCACCTGGGCGGCCCGGCGCGGGGTGGGGCGCCGCACCCGGCGGCGGATCCAGTGGCCGAAGTGGTCCAGGGACGGTCCGGAGACGGAGGTGAAGGAGGCGAGCCGGCCCTCGGTGGCGGTGACGGTGGCGAACTCCCAGCCCTGCACCGAGCCCCAGTCGTGCCCCACCAGGTGCACCGGCCGGTCCGGGCTGACCGCGTCGGCGACCGCAAGGAAGTCCTCGGTCAGCTTCTCCAGGGTGAAGCCGCCCTTGAGCGGCGCGGGCACACCGGACCGGCCGTGTCCGCGCACGTCGTAGAGGACCACGTGGAACCGGTCGGCGAGCAGCCCCGCCACGGCGGCCCACACCTCCTTGCTGTCCGGGTAGCCGTGCAGAAGCACCACCGTCGGCCGCGCCCCGGGGCCGTCACCGGCGCCGTACTCCGCGACGCACAGCCGCACCCCGTCCGCCCCCGTGACGAACCGCTCCCGCACCTGCCCGGTCCCGCCGTCCATACCGCCCACCCCGCCTTTCCCCCGTCCCGCGGCCGTGCCGCGCCGACACCACCACCCAAGCGCCGCACGCGTACCCGCGCGCACACGTGACCCGCGCCCGCGCACATCGCGCCGAACACCCGCGCCCGCGCCCACGCCTCCCGGCACGAACGCTGACATCACCCAATGTGACATCGCTGAATGTGAGGGTCAAGCCCCCTCACCCGCCCTGTGGACAACCCGCCGACCCCTACGGGAAGGTCACCCGCGAGGACGAGCCGGATCCGCGACTCCGGGCGGACGCCGCGGGCCGCCCCCGCCCCCTACCGTCGACCATGTGACAGTGATCGCTACCGAGAGCCTGAGCAAGCGGTACCCGAGGGTGACCGCGCTCGACCGGCTGACCGTTGACATCACCCCGGGCGTGACCGGCCTGGTGGGAGCCAACGGCGCCGGAAAGTCGACCCTGATCAAGATCCTCCTGGGGCTGTCCCCGGCGACCGAGGGCCGTGCCACCGTGCTCGGGCTCGACGTGGCCGCCGCCGGGGCCGAGATCCGCGGCCTGGTCGGCTACATGCCCGAGCACGACTGCCTGCCGCCCGACGTCTCGGCGACCGAGTTCGTCGTGCACATGGCCCGGATGTCCGGGCTGCCGCCGGCCGCCGCCCGCGAACGCACCGCCGACACCCTGCGCCACGTCGGCCTCTACGAGGAGCGGTACCGCCCGATGGGCGGCTACTCCACGGGTATGAAGCAGCGCGTCAAACTCGCCCAGGCACTGGTCCACGACCCCAGGCTGGTGCTGCTCGACGAGCCCACCAACGGCCTCGACCCGGCCGGGCGGGACGAGATGCTGGGCCTGATCCGCCGCGTCCACACCGACTTCGGCATCTCGGTGCTGGTCACCTCGCACCTGCTCGGCGAACTGGAGCGCACCAGCGACCACATCGTCGTCATCGACGGCGGCCACCTGCTGCGTGCCTCCTCCACCAGCGACTTCACCCACGCCACCGGCTCGCTGGCGGTCGAGGTCACCGACGGGGAGCGGGAACTGCTGGACGTGCTGACCGAGGCGGGGCTGACCGCGCGGACCGGCGGCCACCTGCTGCTGGTCGACCTCGCGGACGAGGAGACGTACGACCTGGTACGGGACGCGGTCGCGCGGCTCGGCGTCGGCCTGGTCCGGATGGAACAGCGCCGCCACCGCATCGCCGAACTCTTCACCGACGACCCGTACGCCACTTCGGACGGCGCCCCGCACCACGACCCGCACCCTTCCCCCGAGGACGGCGCCCCGCACCGCGGCCCGGACGCCGCCCCGCACCCTTCCCCCGAGGGCGCCGCCCCCAGGGCCGGCGCCCCGCGCCGGGAAGGAGCCGGCCGTGACGCAGCCTGACGTGACCCCGCCCCGGGCGCCGTCCCCACCCGCCGGCACCCTCGCCGCCCCCGCCCCGGGCGCCCCTCTCCCCGGCGCCCCCGCCGCGGGCGCGCCCTCCGCCCCCGCCGACGTCATCCACAACATCGGCTATCGCGCCTACGACGGCCCCCGGCTCGGCCGCGGCTACGCCCGCCGCTCGCTGTTCAGCCAGAGCCTGCGCGGCGCCTACGGCCTCGGCCGCACCGCCAAGTCCAAGGTGCTGCCGATGCTCCTGCTGGGCACGATGTGCGCGCCCGCCCTGATCATGGTCGCCGTCACGGTCTTCACCGACATGACCAGGCTGCCGGTGGAGTACACCCGTTACGCGGTGATCCTGCAGGCCGTCATCACGCTGTTCGTCGCCGCGCAGGCCCCGCAGTCCGTATCCCGCGACCTGCGCTTCAAGACCACACCGCTGTACTTCTCCCGGCCCATCGAACGCGTCGACTACGTGGCCGCCAAGTACGCGGCGCTCAGCACGGCGCTGTTCCTGCTGACCGCCCTCCCGCTCGTCATCCTCTATGTCGGCGCGCTGCTGGCGAAACTCAGTTTCGCCACCCAGACCGCCGGGTTTGCGAAGGGCCTGTTGTCCGTACTCCTGCTGTCACTGCTGTTCGCCGGGATCGGCCTGGTCATCGCCGCCGTCACGCCGCGCCGCGGCTTCGGTGTCGCCGCGGTCATCGCGGTGTTCGTGATCACCTATGGCGCGGTCTCCGCCGTCCAGGGCGTCGCCATGGCCCAGGAGAGGTACGACGTGATCGGCTGGCTCGGCCTCTTCTCGCCGATCACCCTGATCGACGGCTTCTCCAGCTGGTTCCTGGGCGCGGCCTCCGCCTTCCCGAACGGCTCCGGGCCGCCCGACGCGCTGGCCGGGACGGTCTACCTGCTCGCCGTCGCGGGCATCGCCGCCGGCTCCTTCGCACTGCTGCTGCGCCGCTACCGGAAGGCGGGCCTGTCATGACGACGATCGGCATCGACAAGGTGTCCCGCTGGTTCGGCAACGTGGTGGCCGTCAACGACGTCACCATGACCGTCGGCCCCGGTGTGACGGGCCTGCTCGGGCCCAACGGCGCCGGCAAGTCCACCCTGATCACCATGATGGCCGGCTTCCTGCCGCCGTCCACCGGCTCGGTCACCCTGGACGGCGTCCCCGTCTGGCGCAACGAGCAGGCGTACCGCGAGATCGGCATCGTGCCCGAACGGGAGTCGATGTACGACTTCCTGACCGCCCGCGACTTCGTCGTGGCCAACGCCGAGCTGCACGGCCTGGCCGACCCGGGCGCCGCCGCCCGGCGCGCGCTGGCCACCGTGGAGATGGAGTACGCCCAGCACCGGCGGATCGAGACGTACAGCAAGGGCATGCGGCAGCGCGCCAAGATGGCGTCGGCCCTGGTCCACGACCCCTCCGTGCTGCTGCTCGACGAGCCGTTCAACGGCATGGACCCCCGGCAGCGGCTGCAGCTGATGGAACTGCTGCGGCGGATGGGCGCCGACGGCCGGACCGTGCTGTTCTCCTCGCACATCCTGGAGGAGGTCGAGCAGCTGGCCCACCACATCGAGGTCGTGGTGGCCGGCCGGCACGCCGCCTCCGGTGACTTCCGCAGGATCCGCCGGCTGATGACCGACCGGCCGCACCGCTACCTCGTACGGTCCAGCGACGACCGCGCGCTGGCGTCCGCGCTGATCGCGCACCCCTCCACCGCCGGGATCGAGCTGGACTACGCCGAACGGGCGCTGCGGATCCAGGCCGTCGACTTCGCGGGCTTCACCGAGTTCCTGCCCCGGATCGCCCGCGACCACGGCATCCGGCTCTACACGGTCTCGCCGTCCGACGAGTCCCTGGAGAGCGTCTTCTCCTACCTGGTCACGGCGTAAGGAGCCGACACCGATGCCCGCCGACCCCGCCAACCCCGCCGGCCTGCCGGCCCCCGCCAACCCCGCCGATGCCGTCCGCGCCGCCGCTACCCCGGGGCCCGCCGCCACCCCCGCGGGCCGCCGTCCGCCGCCGGTCCGGTCCGCCGGTCCCGCCTTCTACCACCCCACCGTCGCCCGCCTCACCTACCGCGGCCTGCTCGGCCGCCGCCGCGCCCTGCTGCTGTTCGCGCTGCCCGCGCTGCTGCTGCTCATCGTGGCCGCGGTCCGCGCACTGGTCGGCGCGGACGACTCGACCACGGCCGACATCCTGCGGGGCTTCGCGCTCGGCGTGATGGTGCCGCTGGTCGGGGTCATCGCCGGGACCGGCGCCATCGGGCCGGAGATCGACGACGGCGCGATCGTGTACCTGCTGGCCAAGCCGGTCAGGCGGTCCACCGTCATCGCCACCAAGCTGCTGGTGGCCATAGGCGTCACCGTCGCCTTCTGCGCGGTCCCCACCCTGCTGGCCGGGTACGTCCTCGGCGGCAACGGCCAGAACCTCGCGGTCGCCTTCGCGGTCGCGGCGACGGCGGCGTCCGTCGCCTACTCCGCGATCTTCCTGATGCTCGGGGTGATCACCCGGCACGCGGTGGTGGTCGGCCTGGTCTACGCGCTGGTCTGGGAGTCGGTGATCGGCAACGTCGTGCCCGGCGCCCGTACCCTCAGCGTCCAGCAGTGGTCACTCGCCGTCGCCCAGAAGCTCGCCGGCGGCGGCCTGGTCGGCTCCGACGTCGGCTTGAGCACCTCGGTGGTGATGCTGGTGGCGGTGACGGCGGCGGCGGGCTGGTTCGCCGGCCGCAGGCTGCGCACCCTCAAGCCGGCCGGGGAGGAGTAGGGGAGACTCAAAGGGATGGCACCCAGGACGCCGGAGGTCGGGGAGACCTCCCTATCCCCGCCCGGCCGCGCGTTCCCGCCGGCCCCGCCGCGCCGCCGGATCACCGCCGGCGACGTGCGGCGGTCCGTCGCGGACTGGGTGCCCTCCGCGCCGGGCACCCACATATGGCTGGCGATACTGGCCGTCACCAGCTGCATAGCCGCCGGCCTGTCGCCCGGCCTGCGGTCGTACCTCCTGCACAGCGTCAGCACCAACCTGGTCGAGCTGCGCCATCACCCGATCAGAGTCCTGATCGCCAGCGCGCTGTGGATCGAGACCCCCTCGGGCTTCGCGTTCTACGCCGTCCTGTTCGAGCTGGTGCACGCCACCGCCGAGCGCTGGCTCGGGACCGCCCGCTGGCTGCTGGTCGCCGCGATGGCCCATGTGGGGGCCACGCTGGTCAGCCAGCGGGCGGTCCGGTTCGCAATCCGCGACGACCGGCTGCCGCGGTCGCTGGCCCACACCGTCGACATCGGGGTCAGCTACGGGCTGGCCGGTGTCGTCGGCGTCCTCGCCTACCGGGTGCCGCGGCCGTGGCGCTGGGCCTACCTGGCGGCGGTGCTGGCCTTCTTCGGGTACCCGGTGGCCGGCGACGGGACGTTCACCGACCTCGGCCACCTGACGGCCGCGCTGATCGGCCTGTGCTGCTACGCGGTCACTCCGGCGGCGCGAACAGCCGGCCCAGCACCGTCGCGATCCCGTCCTCCTCGTTGGAGCCGGTGACCTCGTCGGCGACGGCCTTGAGGTCGGGGTGGGCGTTGGCCATCGCCACGCCGCGGCCCGCCCAGGCGAACATCGGTATGTCGTTGGGCATGTCGCCGAAGGCGATGGTCTCGGCGGCCGGCACGCGGAGCCGCCGGGCGGCCAACGACAGGCCGGTGGCCTTGGTCAGCCCCAGCGGCAGCAGTTCCACGATGCCGTGGCCGGCCATGGTCACGCCCACCAAATCGCCCGCCGCGGCCAGCGCCGCCTCGGCCAGGGCGTCGTCGGACAGGCCGGCCGGGTGCTGGATGTAGATCTTGTTGATCGGCGCCGCCCACAGCTCGGCCGTGTCACTCACCAGGGTGACCGGCAGCTCGGGGTGGTAGACGTACCCCTCGCCGACGAGTACGTCACCGGACAGCCCGTCCCGGCTCACGGCCACCGCGAGCCGGCCGACCTCCGCCTCGATCGTGGCCAGCGCCAGCGCGGCGAGCCCGCGGTCCAGCGTCACCGAGGTCAGCAGCCGGTGCGAGCCCGCGTCGTAGAGCTGGGCGCCCTGCCCGCAGACGGCCAGTCCGTCGTAGCCGAGGTCGTCCAGGATGTGCCGGGTCCAGGGCACCGAGCGGCCGGTGACGACGATGTGCGCCGCGCCCGCCGCCGTGGCGGCGGCCAGTGCGGTACGCGAGGCAGCCGAGACGGTGTTGTCGGCGCGCAGCAGCGTCCCGTCCAGGTCGGTGGCGATCAGCCGGTACGGCGGGGCGCCCGGCGCGGGGGCGGGGCCGGGCGCGGCGCTGCGCCCGGGGGCGGCGTCGGCGGTCATTCGGCGGCGGCGCGGGCGCCGACGGGGGCCGCGGCGGGTTCCAGCAGCTCCCGTCCCGCGAGATACGGCCGCAGCACCTCGGGCAGGCGTACCGAGCCGTCCGCCAGCTGGTGGTTCTCCAGGATCGCCGCGATGGTCCTGGTCACCGCGCACAGCGTGCCGTTGAGCAGGGCCGGCGGGCGGGTGCCGCCGGCGTCGCGCAGCCGGATGTTGAGGCGGCGGGCCTGGAACTGGGTGGTGTTGGAGGTCGAGGTCAGCTCGCGGTACCTGCCCTGGGCCGGGATCCACGCCTCGCAGTCGAACTTCCGGGCGGCGGACGCGCCGAGGTCGCCGGAGGCCGACTCGACCACCTGGAACGGCAGCCCGAGGGAGTCGAGCCACTGCTTCTGCCAGGCGAGCAGCCGCTGGTGCTCGGAGTCCGCCTCCTCCGGCGTCGTGCAGACGAACATCTCCACCTTGTCGAACTGGTGGACGCGGAAGATGCCGCGGGTGTCCTTGCCGTACGAGCCCGCCTCGCGCCGATAGCAGGTCGAGAAGCCCGCGTAGCGCAGCGGCAGTCGGCCGGCGTCGATGATCTCGTCCATGTGGTAGGCGGCGAGCGGGACCTCGGAGGTGCCGACCAGGTAGAGGTCGTCCTTGTCCAGGTGGTAGACGTCGTCCTCGACCTGGCCGAGGTAGCCGGTGCCGGCCATGGCGGCGGGTTTGACCAGGTTGGGGGTGAGCATCGGGGTGAAGCCGGCCGTGACGGCCTGGGCGACGGCCGCGTTGACCAGCGCCAGCCCGAGCAGCGCGCCGACGCCGGTCAGGTAGTAGGAGCGCGAGCCGGAGACCTTGGCGCCGCGGTCGGTGTCGACGGCGCCGAGCAGGCCGCCGAGCTCCAGGTGGTCCCTGGGGGCGAAGCCCTCGGCGGCGAAGTCGCGCGGGGCACCGTGCCGCTCCAGGACGACGAAGTCCTCCTCGCCACCGATCGGCGCGTCCGGGTGGACGAGGTTGTCGATCCTAAGCAGCAGTTCCCTGGCCTGCTCGGCGGCTTCGTGCTGCTCGGTGCCGGCGGCCTTGACGGCCTCGGCCAGCTCCCTGGCCCGCTCCAGCAGCCCGGCCTTCTCGGCACCCCGCGCCCCGGGGATCAGCCTGCCCAGCTGCTTCTGTTCCGCGCGCAGCTCGTCGAAGCGGGTACTGGAGGACCTGCGCCGTTCGTCGGCGGACAGTACGGAGTCGACGAGCGCGACATCCTGTCCACGGGCGCGCTGGGAGGCGCGCGCACGGGCTGGGTCCTCACGGAGCAGGCGAAGGTCGATCACGGTCACAGGTTACCGGGGGCGGGTCCGGGACGCGACGCTTTAGCGGCGTAATGCACCTTATGACCGTTTCGCTATCAAAAGGGCAATTGGTCGGGAAAGTGCGCTCGAGGTGATGGGAAAGGCCGTTCGTCAACTGTGTTCCGCCGACCCCTCCTGCGGGTCAGCGGACTTGTGGAGAACTGGAGTTGATCAACGCGTCCAGGGCTGCGGCGGGGGCCTCGCGGGTCGAGTTATCCACAGGCGGCGCCGATATTCCCGGTCCCTGTCCACAGGGTGTGGGGAAGATCTGTGGAGAAGAGGGAGCTCATTTGTCGGGGGCGGTGTTCGGCCATGGATTCCCCAGGGGAACCCGCTCCACACGTACTTTGGAGTGAGAAATGTTCGCTCGGGAGGATTCGCCGGGTGAATTGGGGTGACGTGGAGTGAGCTGCGTCACTGTGTTCCACGATGGTGGTTGTATCCCTGTTTGTCGACTTGGTCGGACTGCCGTGTCGACAAGTCTGTAAGTTACCCACAGGCAGCCGGACCAGCCTGTGGATAACTCGGTGGAAAACTCAGCCGCGGCCGTCCAACGTGCGGTTCAGCCAGTCCGCGGCCTCGGTGAACTCGGTGTCCGTGGTCCCGCGGGTGACCCGGACGCTCACCTCGTCGGCCCGGGGATACGAGCCGAGGAACCGTACGTTCAGACACCGCCGCCGCAGACCCATCAGCGCCTCGCCGACTCGGCGGTCGGTCAGATGCCCCTCCGCGTCCACGGAGAAGCAGTAGCGGCCGAGTCCCTCACCGGTCGGCCGGGATTCGATCCGACTGAGGTTCACCCCGCGGATCGCGAACTCCTGCAGCAGTTCGAGCAGCGCGCCCGGGTGGTCGTCCCGCAGCCAGAACACCGCGGAGGTCTTGTCCGCGCCGGTCGGCGAGGCCAGCCGGGCCGGCCGGCCGACCAGGACGAAGCGGGTGGTGGCGTTCTGCGCGTCCCGGATGTCGGTGGCCAGCGGCTCCAGCCCGTACAACGGTGCCGCGAACTCGCCGGCGAACGCCCCGTCGTAGGCGCCCTCCTGTACCAGCCGGGCGCCGTCCGCGTTGGACAGCGCCGACTCCCACTGGGCGTCCGGCAGGTTCTCGGCCAGCCAGTTGCGCACCTGCGCCTGCGCGGCCTGGTGGCCGGTGACGGTCTTGACGTCCGAGAGCTGAGTACCCGGCCTGACCAGCAGCGCGAAGGCGATCGGCAGCAGCACCTCGCGGTAGATCATCAGCGGCTCACCGAACGCCAGCTGGTCCAGGGTGGCGGTGATACCGCCCTCCACCGAGTTCTCGATGGGTACGAGCGCCCCGCCCGCCTCCCCCTTGCGCACCGCGTCCAGTGCCGCGGGCACCGACACCATCGGCGTCAGCTCACGGGTGGCGGACTCGGGCAGCGTACGCAGCGCCGCCTCGGTGAAGGTGCCTGCTGGTCCCAGATACGTATAGCGGCTCGCCGACGACATGACGTCAGCCTAATGGCCTGTACGCGGCCCGGCTGCTCACTGTTCCACGTGGAACACGATCCCCCGGGCGGGCTCGCCGCGCGCCCGCTCCGGGGCCCGACCCCTTCGCCTCCCGCATCCAGGACGCCGAGCCCCCGACCGCCCCCGCGCCGCTCACCCCTCCAGCAGCGGCTGCCCCACGTACTCGCCGGGCCCCGCCCCGCCCGGCACCGCGAACAGCCCGCTCGCCTCGTGCCGCAGGAAGCGCGACAGCCCGTCCGCCCCGTCGAGCTTGCGCTGTACCGGGACGAAGCCGCGCAGCGGATCGGCCTGCCAGGCGATGAAGAGCAGCCCGGCGTCCGGGGCGCCGTCGCCGCCTATGCCGTCGTGGTACGAGAACCCGCGCCGCAGCATGGCCGCGCCGCTGTTGGAGGCCGCGGCGGCCACCCGGACGTGGGCGTCGCCCGCGATGGCGAGCGAGCCGTCGGCGCCGAACTTCGCCAGGTCCACCGCGGCCGTCGCGCCGCCGCCGGACAGCGGCGCCCCGTCGGACTTGCGGCGGCCGATCACCTTCTCCTGCCGGGCCGTCGACAGGTGGTCCCAGGAGTCCAGCAGCATCCGGATCCGCCGCACCACCGCGTACGAACCGTTGGCCATCCAGGCCGGGGAGGAGGGGCTGCCGCCCGCCGGGACGAAGACCGTGCGGTCGAAGCCGGTGTCGGACGGCTTGGGGTTGTTGGTGCCGTCGATCTGCCCCATCAGATTACGTACGATCACCGGTCGGGCGGTGGCACCGGGGGTGCGGTTGAAGCCGTTCATCTGCCAGCGGACCGACGCGGTGCCGGCGGCGGCCTTTTGCAGCACCCGCAGCGCGTGGAAGGCGACCAGCGCGTCGTCGGCGCCGATCTGCACCCACAGGTCGCCGTCGCTGCGCCGCGGGTCGAGGGCGTCGGCGGGGAAGTCCGGCAGCGGCGCCAGCGCCCGGGGGAGCCGGGAGGTCAGCCCGGTCCGGCCGAAGAAGGTCCGGCCGAAGCCGAAGGTGACGGTCAGCGAGGACGGCCCGGCGTCGTCGGCCACCTGGTCGTCATAGACCGCCGGGGTGGTCGGCCGGTCCTTCCGCGTCATCTCCCGAGCCGCGTCCGACCAGCGCCGCAGCAGTCCGGCCGCGGCGCGCCGGTCCGCGCCCGGTGCCAGGTCGAAGGCGACCAGATGCCCGCGGGCCTGCGCGGGGTCCACGATCCCCGCCTGCCGGGCGCCCTCGAACGGGATGTGCCCGGCCCCCACGCTGTCCAGCGCGGCCGGCGTGTTCCGGACCGCGGACGCCACCGCGGCACCCGCCGCGCCGCCGGCCACCAGCCCGGCGACCCCGGCGACGCCGGCCGCCCCTGCCGAGCCGAGCAGCAGCCGCCGGGAGGGCCCGCCCTTTTCGGGCGCCGCCGGCCCGCCGGTCCCGGCCGGGTCCGCGGCGCGCGGGGCCGCCCTCCCCGGCCCGGCAGCCCGCCCGGCCGCGCCCCCCGCGCCCGAAGCGAACGCGGCCACCGCCTTCCCCGCGTCCCCCGCTGCCTCCGTGTCCGCCGAGCGCGCGGCAGCGCCCGCCGCACCCGCCGTGTCCTGCTTCTGCCTGGGTCGCTTGCTCACTGGCTGACCTGCACGTTCCTTGTCTGGGTCACCTCGTCGACATCGGAGGTGCGGACGGTCACCGACAGCTGCCAGCTGCCGGGCAGCGGGAGTTGGACACCGGTCGCGGTCCAGTGGCCGGTGTCGACGTGTTCCAGCGGTACCTGGATCGGGCCGAGGCGCCGGGCGGGCAGCGTGAAGGCCAGCCGGACCTCGGGCACGTCGACGGGGGCGTTGGCCGGATCGGTGAGCAGCAGATGGATCTCGTTCGGGGTCCCGGCCCGGCCGGGCGACAGCGTGAAGCCGGCCGTGCCGCTGCCCCGCGGGCCGCCGGTGTCGTAGGGGATGTCCAGCGCGAGCTGCGCCGGCACCCCCGAGGACGCGGCCGGCGTCGACGGCGCGTCGGCCAGCCCCTTCTGCTCCTCCGCCGCCCGACCGGGCTGCGAGCCGGTCAGCAGTGTGGTGACCGTCAGCAGCGCCGCGGCGACCACCGCCTCGGCCAGTACCGAGCGGCGCAGCGCGCCGCGGGCCGGGTCGGCGTCCCTGGCCTTGCGGGCCCGCGCGGCGCTGCGGGCGGCCTGCTGGCGGCGCAGTTGCGCGGCCCGCTCGCCGCCGCCGGCCCCGCCCGGTCCGCCGGCGGAGCCCGCGCCGACCGGCTGCCGGGCCGCCGCGGCCACGGTCGCGCTCTCCCCGGCGGCGGTCGTCGTCCGGTCCGGCACCCTCGCCGCGGCGCCCGGCTCCCCGATCGCCTGCGTCCAGCGCCGCGAGAACCAGGCCACGCCCACCAGCACGGCCACCAGCCCGATCTTGATCAGCAACAGCCGCCCGTAGGAGGTGCCGGTGAACGCCTTCCAGGTGCCGATCTGCCGCCATGCCTGATACGTGCCGCTGGCGACCAGCGCGGTGACCGCGCCCAGCGCGAGCGCGGAGAAGCGGCGTACCGCGGACCGTTCGATCACGCCCGCCGTCGAGGGCGCCCACAGCGCGGTCAGCAGCGTCACCAGGCCGCCGAGCCAGACCGCCATCGACAGCAGGTGCACCACGTCCACCGGCATCGCCACCTTGGGCTGGATGCCGGCCGAGGCGTGCTCGGCCATCGCCCAGGTCGCCGCGATGCCGACCGACACCACACCGCCGCCGATGCCGAGCCCCCAGGCCAGGTCGGCCCGCTCGGCCGGGTCCTCGCGCCGGGAGTAGCCGCCGAAGAGCACCGCGAGGAACACCGCGGCGGCGGCGAGCAGCAGCAGCCGGGAGATCAGCGCCGCGCCCGGCCTGGTCTCCAGCTGATCCCGAACCACCCCGAGGTCGAACGCCTGGCCGAGACCCTTGCCGTTGACGTACGGACCGCGCAGCATGATCAGCGCGATCGTGGCGACCACCATCGCCAGCCAGCCGGTGGTGGCGATCCGCTGCACCGGCCGCAGCAGCGCGCCCTTGGGCCAGCACACCGAGAGGAACACCGAGCCGCCGACCAGCAGCGCGAACCCGGTGTAGGCGAGATAGCGGCCAATCCCGTAGAGCGCGGCGGCCGGACCGTTGCCCGCCGCCGCCTCGCCGGACAGGTCGACGGTGGTCCTGGAGGGCGCGCCGACGGAGAAGGTGAAGGCGCCCGCGACCGGGTGGCTGTCCTGCGAGACGGCCCGCCACGCCACGGTGTAGGTGCCGCCGGGAAGCCCCGGCCTCAGCCCGACCGCGGCGGTGGACCCGGAGTCCTTGCCGGCCGCGTGTCCGACGGCGCCCACCGCGACGTTCGCGCCGCGCGGATCGAGCACCCGCAGGCTGTCGGGGGAGAGCAGCACCCCCTCGGAGAAGGTGAGCACCACCCGCTGCGGTGCGGTTGCGACCACCGAGTTCCCGGCCGGATCGGTTCCGATGAGTGCCGCGTGCGCGGACGCCGGCGCGGCGGCGGCGAGCAGCAGCCCGAGCAGCGCGCCCAGGCCCACCGCGAGCGCGGCGAGTCGGCGCCGCCAGGGCCGGGCGGGCGGGCGCCGGGCGGGCGGGCGGGCGGATGTCGCGGACAACCGTGGGTCCATCGGCTTCTCAGCCCTCCGGGTGGTACGTCGTCGGTCGCACCGGCACGGTGACGGTCAGCGTGGCGGGCGTGGCATGCGCGAAGTGCAGCGTCAGCGTCACCTTGGCGCCGACCGGCGGTCTGCGGGTCAGGTTCTCCAGCATCAGGTGGTCACCGCCGGTGCCGAGGCTCAGCCGGCCGCCGGCCGGTACCGTCAGCGAGGCGACCTGGTACATGGTGGTCCCCTTGGTGGTGTGCAGGGTGACGTGCGCGGCCAGCGGCGTGCTCACCGAGGTCAGCTCGGCGGGCGTGCCGCCGGTGTTGGTGACCGTGACGTAGGCGGCGGCCAGGTCGGTGAGCAGCGGCCGGGGTATGTAGCCGCCGCTCACCGAGAGCTCGGCGGGGGCCTTGGCCCGTGCGGCGGCGTGCGCGCCGGACGACGAGCAGCTGCTCAGGAACACCCCGGTCGCGGCGGCCAGCGCCACCGCGGCCGTACCCCCGATCGCGCCGGCCAGCGCGCGCCGCCGGCTCACGGGGCCTCACTCCTGATGATCTTCGGCAGGTCGTGCTGGAACTGCTCGGCGGTGGTGCCCGACATGTAGAGCACGTGCCCCTTGTCGTCCTTGGGCCAGAAGGCCAGCACCTCGGCGCCGTGGGTGACGGTGATGCTGCCGTCCTTCTCCTTGACCGGCGGGTCGATGCCGACGCCGACCGATCGGGCGGCGGCCTGGATTACGGGGAACTTCCCGGTCAGGCCGATGAAGCTCTTGTCCATCGCGCCCAGCCACTCGTCCAGCCGGGCCGGGGTGTCGCGCTGTGGGTCGGAGCTGATGAACACCACCTTGAGCTCGGCCTGGTCGGCGGCGGGCAGCCGGGACTCGGCCAGCGCGATGTCGCTCATGGTCGTCGGGCAGACGTCGGGGCAGTGTGTGTAGCCGAAGAACAGCAGCATCGGGTGTCCGGCGGTCTGCTTCACCAGGTCGAACGGCTTGCCGTGGTTGTCGGTCAGGGTGATCCGCGGCTTGGCGAACGGCGTGTCGAGCAGAGTGCCGGCCTGTTGGGTGCCGGCGACGGCCGCGACGTTCCCCGCGTCGGAGGAGGCCGAGGCCGAGCCGCCGGAGCCGCCGCAGCCGGTCAGCAGGAGGGCGGAGGCGGCGGTCAGCGCGGCGGCGGCGCTGCCGAGCCTGAGAGGGGTGCGCATGAAGACGGTTCCTTTGCACGGACGCAGGGACGGGGCTTTGGGACCCGGACCCCCGGAGTGCTTGCCGGGGGCCCGGAGCCGGGCGGCCGCGCGAGGCGCGCGACCGCCCGGCCCTGACAACGTGTCAGGCGGGTCGAGCGGGACGGGCCGAGCGGGCCGATCGAATGGACGGGGCCGCTCGGACGGGCCGAACGGACGGCCGGATCAGACGGCCGGTTCCGACGGACCGCCCGCGGCCCCGGCGTTCGCCGGCCGGCGGCGCCGCCCGGCGAACACCCCGAAGCCGACGCCGATCGCTCCGACGACGATCCCGATGATGCCCAGCGCCCTGGCCGTGCCGTCGCTGCCGCCGACCGCGTCCGAGGCCGCCACCGGCTTCCCGGCGTCGGCGGCGGGCGCCGCGGGCGGCGTCCCCGCTGCCGTTGCCGTCCCGGCCGCCGCGCCGTCCGCGGCCGCGGTCAACGTCAGGGTCGGCGCCGGGTTCTGCGGCTCGGGCCGACCGGGCCGCGGGATCTCGATCCAGCGCGCGACCTCGCCGTCGCTGTACGTCTGGAGTGTCTTGAAGGACAGCGAGTCCGTGTCCGTCGGCAGCGGTCCGAGCGACACGGGGAACTGCTGGAACTGGCCCGGGGCGATCTTCCCGCCGGTCCAGGTGATCCTGGCGGCCGCCCGGTCCACGGTGCCGTCGTCGGTCGTCACCGGGGTGGCGAGCTTGACCGTGGTGATCTGCGCGGTCCAGCCGGGAACCGGCTGGACGGACACCGACGCGATCGGGTGATCGGTCGGCAGGATGACCTCGACCTTGACGGTGGAGGCGCTGTCCTCCTCGTTGGGGACCTTGAAGGACACCGTGCTGTAGCCGCCCTTTCCGGCGGCGTCCGGTGAGACGGTGACATGCGCGAAGGCGGGTACGGCGGCCAGCAGGACGGCGGAGCCGGCGAGTGCGGCGACGGTCGCGGCACGGCCGCGCATACGAGAGCTGCTCATGGCAGGTGCTTCTCCACGGTGAAGTGGTGCTGACGGTGGCGTGGGACCCGCGCACCGCGTCCGGCGGTGGCGGGTGTCGGGCCGCCGCCCGCCCGCGGCCCGTGGCACGGGTCCGGGGTACGGTCGGCGGCCCGCGGCCGCACGCGCGCCACCTGTCCGGAGGACGTCCCGGGACGGGTCCGGGGGACGGGTCCAGGGCGCGGTTCCCGGGAGCGGCTGCGAGGAGCGGCCCCGGGGAAGAGGTCCGAAGGAGAAGCGGGCGCGTTCAGGCCGCGAGCACGACCGCCGGCGGACCGCGCCTGGCCACACAGTGCCGCAGCCAGACCGTGCGGTGCCGGTCCGGCGCGCCCCGCGCCGCGCTCCGGGCACGCGGCCGGGCGTACGGCACCCGGCCGGCCAGTGCCGACAGCAGCGCGAACGCCCGGCGCAGGGCGGCGGGTGACAGCGCGGACAGGCTCGCGGCGCCGCGTACCGACAGCCGGATCAGCCGCCACAGCGCCACCTCGCCGCGCCGCAGCAGCCAGCCGGCGACCAGGGCCGCCAGCAGGTGGCCCAGCAGCATCGGCAGCGAGCACATGGACGTCATCGACGCCGTCACGGCGCCGGCGCCCGAACCGGCGGGCATACCGGGGATGCCGGTCATGTGCGCCTGGTGGGCCCCCGTCATGTCCATCCCGGGCATGCGCAGTCCGAGCGCGGCAGGGTCCAGCCCGGCCCGCACCACCACCTGGCGGGCGCTCGCCGGGGTGAGCCGCGTCCCGTGGCCGTCGCACACCAGCCGGGCGGCCACCGCCATCAGTCCGCGGTCGGCGGCGGCCGAGCCGGTGCCGGACGCCGCCGCGCACAACTGCCCGACGTTGAAGACCGCGTGCAGCGTTAGCTGCCCGACCGCGAGCAGCGCCGAAATGCCCGGCAGCGAGCGCTCCCGCCCGGCCAGCGGCGCCACGACCGCGAACACCGCCAGCCAGCCGAACGCCAGCGACCAGCCCGGTACCGTACGGCCGGCCGCCATGCTGTGCCCGGCGGCGGCCAGCACGACGCAGACCGCGGTGAACACCGCGGCCCGCAGCAGTCGCATGCCGGCGCCTGCGCGCACGGAAGTGGCGGGGGTGACCATGACGGCCGACATCCTCTCACCGCGGCCACGGCGGGAGAACACCGGGTGCCCGGCTCGCGGTGGTGTGCGGCTGTCGTCCCTTTACAGCCGTACGCCGGGCCGTGATATCCGCCGAATGAGCGGTCGCACGTCAACACGACGCTTACCGATGCCTCTTCGCGGCAATACGTAACCGTATGTCGAGCCGCAGCCAGGAGGCTGGAGCATGAGCATCTGGTGGTCTCTCCATTTGCGGCGCGAGGCTGCGAGTGTTCCGCTGGCCCGGCGACTGCTGCTGGGGACGATGGAGACCGCCGGGGTCGACCCCGACATCTCCTTCGATCTCTCGGTGGCCCTCACCGAAGCCTGCGCGAACGCCGTGGAACACGCCGGATCCGCCACGGGCTACAGCGTCACCGCCCGGATCGACGGCGACCGCTGCCGTATCGAAGTGGCCGACTCCGGGCCGGGTTTCTCCCGCGACCGCGTCCGCCGTCCGGCCCGTCCGGCTCTCCGGAGGCAGTACGCCGAGGACGGGCGCGGACTCTGCATGATCGAAGCACTCGTGGACCACGTCCAGTTCCATGACCGGCCGGGGCACGGCACGGTCGTGGCGTTCGACAAGGTCCTGAAATGGCGTGACGACGCGCTGCTCAAAGCGTCCTAGCCGACCGCCGCACCGCTGACCGCCGCACCGCTGACCGCCGCACCGCCGGGGGCCACCGCCGCCGACGGCCAGACGCAGGACGCCGTCGCCGACGCCCGGCCACGACGGCCCGGCGGTGACGCCCGTGAGGGCCCCGCGGCGGCCGCCGGCGACCTCACCGTCGGCGGCCCCGCGGTGCGGGGGCCGGGGTCAGCCGCGCAGCGCGGCCATCCACGCCTCGACCTCGTCCGCCTGCCGCGGCAGGCCGGCCGACAGGTTGCGGGCGCCGCCGTCGGTCACCAGGATGTCGTCCTCGATCCGCACCCCGACGCCGCGGTACTCGGCGGGCACCGTCAGGTCGTCCGGCTGGAAGTACAGGCCGGGCTCCACGGTGAGCACCATGCCGGGCTCCAGTGTGCAGTCCACGTACGCCTCGGTCCGCGCCTGCGCGCAGTCGTGCACGTCCAGGCCGAGCATGTGGCCGGTGCCGTGCAGCGTCCAGCGGCGCTGGAGGGCGAGTTCGAGCACCCGCTCGACCGGGCCGTCCAGCAGCCCCCACGCCACCAGCCGCTCGGCCAGCACCCGCTGGGCCGCCTCGTGGAAGTCGCGGTACGCGGCACCCGGCTTGACCGCCTCGATGCCCGCCTGCTGTGCGTCGTACACCGCGTCGTAGACCTTGCGCTGGAGCGGCGAGAAGCGGCCGTTGACCGGGAGGGTGCGGGTGACGTCGGCGGTGTAGAGGGTGGTGGTCTCCACGCCGGCGTCCAGCAGCAGCAGTTCGCCGGACCTGACCGGGCCGTCGTTGCGCACCCAGTGCAGGGTGGTGGCGTGCGGCCCGGCGGCGCAGATGGAGCCGTAGCCGACGTCGTTGCCCTCCACCCGGGCGCGCAGGAAGAAGGTGCCCTCGATCCAGCGCTCGGAGGTGGCTTCGGCCTTGTCCAGCACCTTCACGACGTCCTCGAAGCCGCGGGCGGTGGAGTCGCAGGCGCGCTGCAGCTCGCCGACCTCGTACTCGTCCTTGACCAGCCGCAGTTCGGACAGGAACACCTTCAGCTCGGCGTCCCGCTCCGCGGTCACCTTGTCGGTGAGCGCCGCCTCCACGCCCGCGTCGTGGCCGCGGACCACCCGGACCGGGCCGGCTGCCTCGCGCAGTTCGTCCGCCACCTTGCGGACGTCCTTGCAGGGCAGCCCCAGCAGCTGCTCGCCCTCGGCGAGGCTGTTGCGCCGGCCGACCCACAGCTCGCCCTGGCCGTCCAGCCAGAACTCGCCGCTGTTCCGGTCCGAGCGCGGTAGCAGGTACGTGGTGGCCTGGTGGCCGCCCTCGGCCAGCGGTTCGAGGACGAGCACGGCGTCCTGCGTCTGGTCGCCGGTCAGGTGGACGTACTCGCTGGAGGCGCGGAAGGGGTACTCGGTGTCGTTGGAGCGGGTCCGCAGGTTGCCGGCCGGCACCACGATCCGCTCGCCGGGGAAGCGGGCGGACAGCGCGGCGCGGCGGGCGGCGGCGTACGGCGCCTGCTTGATCGGGTCGAGACCGTGCCGCTCGGTGTCGGCCCAACCGGACTTCATGACGGCGGCCAACTCCTCGGACACGGCGGGGTAGAGCCCGTTCTTGCGCTTCTTGACGGGCTTGTCCTCCTGCGCCGCGTCCGGCTTGTCCTGGGCCTCCGCCACGTCCTGCCTCCTCGTCACGTCCCAGCGAAACCTTCCGCCCATGGTATGCGGGGTATCGCGGCGGGACGGCGGGTCTGGTCTGTCGGCGCGATCACATCGGCAGTCGGCGCGATCCCGTCGGTCGCCGTTGGTCGCCGGCCGGCGCCGCCGGGACCGCCGGGACCGGCCGCCGGCGGCCCGCGGCGGGTGCCGGCCGGAGGCCCGCGGCTCCGGACCGGCCTCCGGGCGCCGCCTCCGGGAGTTCACTCGAACCGCGTCACCAGCAGGACCAGGTCCTCCACCCCGTCCGCCCGGTCCAGGCCGTCCGGCAGCAGGGCGTGCAGTACGTGGTCGGCGAGCCGCTCCGGGTCCTCGCGTACGGCGCGCGGCGCGCTCTGGGCGGCGGCGTGCAGGTGGGCGAAGGCCCGGTCGACGGGCTCGCCGGTACGGCGCAGCAGGCCGTCGGTGTAGAGCAGCAGGCTCTCGCCGGGTCGGGCGGACAGCTCCACGCTGGGCGCCTCCCAGCAGCCGAGCATGTTCAGCGGCGCGGACAGCGTGGTCTCGGCGTACGCGCAGCGGTGGTCCCCGACCAGTAGCGGCGGGCAGTGCCCGGCCCCGGCCAGGACCACCTTCCGGCCGCGGTCCGGCGCCGCGGTGACGTACCCGAACAGCGCGGTGGCCGAGCGGGCCGGCTCGGTCAGCCGCATCAGCAGCTCCAGGTCGGACAGCACGGCCACCGGGTCCTCGCCCTCCATCACCGCGTACGCCCGCAGGGACGCCCGCAGCCGCCCCATCGCGGCGACCGCGCCGGGACCCGACCCGGTGACACCGCCGACGGCCAGGCCGAGCGCGCCCTCCGGCAGCGGCAGCGCGTCGTACCAGTCGCCGCCGCCGCGCGGCCCGGTCCGGTGGCGTACGGCCATCCGAACGCCGGGCACCCGCGGCAGCCGCGCGGGCAGCAGCTCCGCGGTCAGGGACGCGGCGGCGCCCTGGGCGCGGCGCAGGTCCAGGCAGCGGGCGATGTGCTCGGCGGCGAACCGCAGGTACAGGCCGGTGAGGCGGCGCTGGCGCTCGGTGGGCTCCGCGGGTTCGTCGTAGAACCAGACGGCCGTGCCGAGCCGGTGCCGGCCGGTGGTGGTCAGCCCCAGGGCGTAGCCGGCGCCGAGGCCGAGTTGCGCGGCGACCTCGCGGTGCCGGGGGGCGAGGGCGGGATCGTGCCGGAGGTCGGGCAGCAGGGTCTCGCCGGGATCGGCGCCGGGATCGGTGCCGGGGCCGCCGGACGCGGGCGGGTGCCCGACGGTCTCCAGCGCGCCGAGGTCCCCGTGGGCGAGCCCGAGCCCCACGGTCAGGTCGGGGCCGGCGCCGTCGGCGGGCTCCAGGGCGACCAGCCCGCGGGAGGCGCCGACCAGGGTGGCCCCGGCCGCGAGGACCTCACGGAGCGTGTCCGCCAGCGTGCTCGTAGCGGCCAGCCGCTCCGTCAGTTCATGGACCAGGGACAGGTCGCAGACCCACGCGGCGAGCCGGTCCTGAACGGCGAGAGCGTGGTCGGGGGCGCCACGGGCGGGCAGCACGACGGGGCGCGCACCGCCCGGAGGAGGGGCGGCCGGCGGCGCCGGAGCGGTCGCGGCCGAAACCGGGACGGCCGCATTCTGCGCCGTCCCTGAAGAAGTCCGCTCGCTTCCGGCCACTTTTCTCACGTGTGCGGGGCTCATGACCGCGGACTCGCGGGCTGCGGCCGATGGGCGGGGCAATCAGCGTTTTTCATCCGCAATGCGCGGAGCATCTGCATGAATAGCATCGCAAACCCCCATGTCGTGCCGCGCCGCTACCAACGAACCCACTTCTACACGCACGCTTATAGGCATGTCCAGGATTGTCCTGGTACAAGAAAGGTGTCGGCGTCGGCCCTGAGCCTTGCGGAGGCCGGTGCTCCGGCCGTAGGTTGGGGCCTACGTTGGCCGGAAATGACCACCCCCGCCTCATGCGCGCTGTCGACTGATCCCAGCCAACAGCGCGTCATATCGCGGGTGATGGGTAGGAACTCGAAGTCCGGCTCAAGCGTCGTAGTGCGTGAACAGTTGACGGCCGACCCGACCCCGAGTGGCGAATGGGGTTGCTGCGCCCGACGAGGGGCCACGAACGGTGGCCCGCTCAGGGCGCCGACAGCAAAGAAGCGCCAAGCGCACGCCACCCTCCGCCATGTTCCACGCTCGGCTGGCGGCGTGACGTGCCGCCTCGTATGCGGAGTGCTCGACAGTTACGTTGTGTAATGGGCAGATCCATGGGCGTTAACGGAAAGGAACGAGCGCTGATGCGCGAGATCCTCGGAAGGCGACGCAAGCTCTCACTCCAGCGAAAGGGGCGGAGCGGGTTGCTCCACGCGGTACTCACCTACGCCGAGCAGTGGAAATGGCGCGTGGTACCCGGTGTGGGGTACGACCGGCACAGCACAGGGCGGGTCGGCGGCGAACGCGCGTGCGCCTGCCCGCGGGTCGACTGCCCGGTGCCCGGCGTCCACCCCCTCGACCCGGGACTGCTCGCGGCCACCCACGACGCCCGGATGGTCCGCTGGTGGTGGACCGGCCGCCCGCAGGCGCCGGTCATCCTGGCCACCGGCGACCGGGTCTCCGCGGCGAGCCTGCCCGCGGCGGCCGGTGAACTGGCGCTGGCCGCCATCGAGAAGACCGGCTTCCGGCTCGGCCCGGTGATCGCCACCCCCAGCCGCTACTTCTTCCTGGTGGCCCCCTACTCCCTCGCCGAGCTCGGCGAGCTCCTCAACAGCCAGGACTGGGTGCCGACGTCGCTGCGCTACCACGGCGACGGCGGCTATGTGCCGCTGCCGGCGACCGACGGCGGCGGCGCGGACACGGCGGCCCCGGGCGAGCCGGGCTGGGTACGGGAGCCGGCGGCCGGCGCCGACGACCCGGCGCCCTGGCTGCCGCGGATCAGCACCTTGGTGGAAGCCCTGGTCCGGGCCGGCCGGACCGCCCCGGACGGAGATCGGCTGACATTTTGACCACTTCGACTTTACGCTGGCGTATACGTTCGGGGGCGGACCGGTCAGGATACCGGAACGCCCCCTTCCACACCGCTATGTTCGGTTTCATCCGCGACCTGCGCGGTGAGCGTCGAACGGAGGTGGGGCATGTGAAGTCGCAGCAGACCCCCGACGACCAGGCGCGCGTCTGCGCGGAAGGGCTGCGCCGGGTCGCGGTGGCGAGTGTGGCCGCGCTGGCGGTCGTCCTCCCGCTGGCGGTCGCCACGGCGGAACACGACGGCGGGCACCGGGGGAACGCCGGGCACAGTGTGGAGCGCGGGCGGACCGGGACGGGGCCGGCCGCTGCCGACGGCGCGGGTACGGACACGGCCGCGGGTACGGACACGGCCGCGGGTACGGACGCCGGCGCGGGGACCGCGCGGTCCGCCGGCGCCGCCGGGACCTCGGCGTCCGGTCCGGGCGCGGCCGGCTTCGGTTCCGCGCCGTCGGACGACTGAGCGGATTCGGGCGGGCGGCGCGGGGCGCTCCCGGCGGATCGAAGCCGGTGGACCGACGCCGGTCCCGGCGGGTCTGGTCCCGGCGGATCCAGGCCGGTCCGGGGTGCTCGGGGGCCTTCCGGGCGAGAAAAGGCCCGGCCGCTGGCGACGGGGGATGCACCAGCGACCGGACCGTTCAAACGGTAACAAGACTTCGTCCGATCGCAAATTCCTTGACCCCTGGGCCGGCTGGTTCCCTTGGGGTTTTTGGGGACTTGTGACCGGGATCACCGGCCGACCGGTCGGCCGGCGCCCGCGCCCGGCGGCCCGCCCGGCCGGGGTTTGCCGGCCTCGCCCGGCCGGCGTCCGCGGACCCCGGTCGGCCGCCACCCCGGACCGGGGCGCCGCTCGCGCACCCGCCGTTCCGGTATCGGTCCTCCGCGGTGCGTGGTCCGCGGCCCGCAGACCGCGGCCCGCCCTCAGCTCAGCGTGATCTGCCGGTTGGTGAGGCCGCTGCGCGCCTTCCGCTCCTCGGCGGTGAGCGGCCCGCCGCGGGCCAGCGTCTCCGCCAGCCGCTCGCCGAAGGCCGCGGCCGGCTTCTCCACGTCGTCCGCGCCCGTCGCGACCGGCAGGTCCCACACCGGCACCAGCAGACCGTGCGCGCGGAAGGAGCCGACCAGCCGCGTCCCCTCGCCGAGCGAGGACACCCCGGCCGTGTGCAGCCGGGCCAGCGCGTCCAGCAACTCCTCCTCCGGGTGCGGCATGACCCACCGCAGATGGTTCTTCTCCGGGGTCTGGCACCAGTAGGCCGCGTCGACCCCGGTCAGCCGTACGGTCGGGATCGCCGCCTGGTTCGCCTGCTCCAGCGACGCGGCCACCTCGCCGGTCGCCGACTGGGCGTCCTCCAGCCAGAACTCGAAGCCGGCGTGCACCTCGGGACGGAAGGGCGCGGTCAGGTCCAGCAGGTCCTGCAGGCGCGGGCCGTCCGGAGCCGGGCGGCGGCCCTCGACCGGGTTGCCGGGCTCGGCGGTCAGCGCCCGCCCGAGCGTGTCGGCCAGATCGCGGCTGACGTCGCCGGAGGACGCGTCGTTCTGCAGACCGAGCAGTACGGCGCCGGTGTCGCGGCGCAGCCCCGGCCAGGCCATCGGCAGCACGGTGCCCAGGGTCACCGACGGCACCCCGTCGGGCAGGCCGTCCTTGAGGGTGAGCGGTACGGTGGCGGCCGGGACGAGTTCGCGCAGCGCGACCCAGTCGCACTCGCCGGGCAGTCCCTCGAACGGGCGGCGGACCAGCTCGGTGACGGCGTGCGCGGCCTCCCGGCCGTGGCACGCCTTGTACCGGCGACCGGAGCCGCACGGGCACGGCTCGCGGGCGCCGACCACCGGAACGGCCGCGTCCGACGCGGCCCCCGGGCCCTTGTTCTTCGTGACGGTCGCGCGCTTCTTGGCCATGGCTCGGTCTCTCCCGTTCCGGCGATGTTCCGGCCGCGAGCCTAGCGGCAGGCGGGCGCGGTACCCGACCACGACGGGCGGGGACGCGACTTGTCGGCGGTACGGGTGCGGCGGGCGGGCAGAGCGCGCCGCACCCGTAGGCGCGTCGGACGCGGTCCCGCGGAGCCCGGCCCCAGCCGCCGCCGGCCGCGTCCGGGCCGGCGGGGCCCCGTACCGGTCGCGTTCCCACCGGCCGGGCCCTGCGCCGGGCGAGTACCGCACCGGCCGCATCCGTACTGGCCGGACTCCCGTACCGGCCGAGCCCCGTACTGAGCGGGTCCCCTGCCGGCCGCGTCCGTACCGGGCCTAGGTTCCCGTACCGACCCGGTCCCGTACCGCCGACTCCGGCTGCCACCTGCCGCCGGCCACCGCCTGCCGTCCCTGCCCGCGGCGCCGGGCCCGCCGGGCCCGCCGGATGCCGACGGGGCCCGCCCGGCTCAGCCGAGGTCGTCCAGCGACTCCGCCAGGTCCAGCGGGAGTTCGAGCGGTACGCCCCTGGGCAGGCCGCCGCCCGTGCGCGCCGACGGGTCCCGCCGGGCGTGCCGGCCGCGGACCGCCAGCAGCACCCACACCGTCACCTCGCCGGGCGCGTCCCGCACTCCCCAGCGGAGCGCCAGACTGCCGACGATGCCGAGTCCCCGGCCGCCGTGCGCGGTCAGCGACGGGCTGGCCGGCCGCGGGCGGGTGGGCCCGCCGCCGTCGGTGACCTCCAGGACCAGCAAGCCGTCCGCACCCACCGACCATGACGCGCGTATACCGCGCCGACCGGCGTCCGCCTGCTCCGCGTCGGCGCCCAGCGGGCGGGCGTGCCGGCAGGAGTTGCCGACCAGCTCGGAAAGGATCAGCACCGCGTCGTCCCG
The DNA here is from genome assembly GCF_031844685.1 of Streptomyces sp. ITFR-21. Taxonomy (NCBI): domain Bacteria; kingdom Bacillati; phylum Actinomycetota; class Actinomycetes; order Kitasatosporales; family Streptomycetaceae; genus Actinacidiphila; species Actinacidiphila sp. ITFR-21. Next base: position 3,250,808 of record NZ_CP134605.1, on the reverse strand, counting down.
CACCGATTCCGGTACGTCCTGTGCGCACAGGTCCGTGCGCAGCCTTCTGCGTGCCTCCGCGACACCCGCCGGACCATGGGACAGGTCCATGGTGGTGGACGTCGGCACCTCTTGCGCCACCATCAACGACACCCCCGGAGACCTCCTTCACCCCACGCCACAAGGTCAATGCCCTCTGTGACTCGACCGGAAACAGGCCAACCGCGGTCTATTGACGCACTCCGTACGCGCGTAGGTGAAATGCGCATGCCATCGGCACAGTCCGGTCCGCGATGTCCGCCGGGACCCGTCGGGTGCGCGCCGGGGCACGCCTCGCGACGGCCGCCGCCCGCGGTGGAACACCTGTGACGTGGGGGGTTGCTGCGGCCTGTGCGGCTTCAGCGGCCGAGCTGCGCGAGCACCTGCCGGGGCCGGTTGGTGATGACGGCGTCGACCCCGAGCCGTACGCACAGCTCGACGTCCGCGGGTTCGTCCACCGTCCACACGTGGACGCGGTGCCCGGCCCGATGCAATCGCGCCACATAGCCGGGATTCGCCCGCACGATCCGCATGCTGGGCCCGGCGATCCGCACCCCCGCCGGCAGCCGCCCGTCACGATGGCGCGGGGACACGTACTGCATCAGGTAGACGGTCGGCAGGTCGGGCGCGCCCAGCCGGACCCGCCGCAGTGAGCGCGACGAGAAGCTCATCACCCGCACCCGGGAGGGCTCGCCGGGCGGCGGGCGGTCCAGCCCGAAACGGCGCAGCAGTTCCAGCAGCCGCTCCTCGACCTGCCCGGCCCAGCGGGTGGGGTGCTTGGTCTCGATGGCCAGTTCGACCCGGCGGTCGGTGTCGGCGAGCAGCTCCAGCAGGCGCTGGAGGGTGAGCACGCGGCTGCTCTCCTCGTCGGCTCCGACCGCCCAATCGGCTCCGACCGCCCCGACCACTCCGCCGGGCCCGCCGGTGCCGCCGGCCTGCCGGTACCGCTCGGGCGCCTCGGGATCGGCGTGCTGGCCCTTCCAGGAGCCGAAGTCCAGCGCGGCGAGGTCGGCGAGTTCGAGCGAGGAGACGGCGCCGCGGCCGTTGGAGGTCCGGTTCACCCGCCAGTCGTGCACGCACACCAGATGGCCGTCGGCGGTGAGCCGCACGTCGCACTCCAACGCGTCGGCGCCGTACTCGATGGCTTTCCGATAGGCGGCGAGCGTATGTTCTGGTACGTCCTCGGAAGCGCCCCGGTGGGCGACGACCTGCACCGGTCGTGCCGCCGGGTCCGCGCCGGGGACGGCGCTCGCGAATGTCACCGGGCCATGGTGCCACCGCGGCCCCGCCCGGCCGGTGAACCGTCGCGGGAACGGCGGACCGACGCTGTCAGGTCGGCCGGTTCATGACATGGGCGTCGCACAGCTACCGCTTACGGCGGTCCGACACGCCGTGGGAAATGCTGTGCGCAGTCAAATGCCTGTCCTGACCCTGAGGAGAATCGCTGTGAGCACCGAGAACGAAGCCGGTTCGTCGCTGCCGGCTGCGGAGTCGGCGGCGGGTGCGCATGAGGGCGCCGCGCGCGACAGTGCCTCGGCGGCCTCTGAGCCTTCCGCCCCTTCCGCGCCCGCCCCGCGCCCCGCGAACCCCTTCACCCCGTCCGCCCCGCCGGTGGCCCCGCCGGTGGCACCGCCGGAGGTTCCCGCGGCCGGCGACCCGGCGGCCTCCTCGGGTACGGGGCCGGGCGCCGGACCGGTCGCGGACGCGGTTCCGGGTCCGGCGGACGGCGCCGGACCCGGGGCCGGGCCGGCGCGGACCGAAGTGCTCCCGGCGCAGGTGTCCGCCCCGCCCGCGCCGCCCGCCGTGCCCGCTCCGGCCGGCGCGCACGTCACCACCTCTCCCGCTCCCCTCCAGGCACCGCCGCCGGTCGGACCGCCGTCTCCCTACGGCGCGCCGCCGAGCACGTACGGGGCCGGGGTCCCGGCGCCGTCTTCCTACGGCGCCTACGAGGCACCGCGGCCCGCCACCGGCTACGAGCGGCCCTACGACGCGCCGAAGCCGGCGCCGTACGAGCCGCCCTACGAGGCGCCTTCTGAGGCGCCGCAACCCTCGCCGTACGACACGCCGCGCCCGGCGTACGGTTCTGAGGCCGTGGCGCAGGGACCGGTCGGCCGGGGCTACGAGCAGCCGGGCCACGGCGGCGCCCCCGGACAGGACCCCTACGCGGTGCCCGCCACCCCCGCGTACGCCACCCCGCCCACCCAGCCGGGCGGCGGCGACGGCCCCGGCGGACCGGCCTGGGTCCAGTACCCGGGTGTCCCGACCCCGGCGAGCGGCGGCCCCAAGCGCCGCGGTGCCGGTGTGCTGATCATCGCGGTCGTGGTGGCCGCCCTGGTCGCGGGCGGCGTCGGCGGCGCCATCGGGTACAACGCGGCGAAGGACAACGACGACTCCGGCTCCACCACCGTCTCGGCGCCCAAGGACGCGGCGGCCCTCAACCGCGCCCCCACCTCGGTGGCCGGCATCGCCAGCAAGGCACTGCCCAGCGTCGTCACCATCAAGGCCAGCGGCAGCCAGGAGAGCGGCACCGGCACCGGCTTCGTCTACGACACCCAGGGCCACATCCTCACCAACAACCACGTGGTCGCCCCGGCGGCCGACGGCGGCAAGCTCACCGTCACCTTCTCCGACGGCAACACCTACGACGCCGAGGTGATCGGCCGCGCCCAGGGCTACGACGTGGCCGTCGTCAAGCTGAAGAACCCCAGCGGCATCAAGCTCACCCCGCTGCCCCTCGGCAACTCCGACCAGGCCGCGGTCGGCGACACCACCATCGCCATCGGCGCGCCCTTCGGCCTGTCCGGCACCGTCACCACCGGCATCGTCAGCGCCGTGCACCGCCCGGTGGCCTCCAGCGACGGCCAGGGCTCCAGCGCGTCCTACATGAGCGCCATCCAGACCGACGCCTCCATCAACCCGGGCAACTCCGGCGGCCCCCTGCTCAACGCCAACGGCGCCGTCATCGGCATCAACTCCGCCATCCAGCCCGGCGGCGCCAGCGAGCCCGGTACCCAGGGCGGCAGCGTCGGCCTCGGCTTCGCCATCCCCATCAACCAGGCCAGGCGCGTGGCCGACCAGCTGATCAGGACCGGCAAGCCCGTCTACCCGGTCATCGGCGTCAGCCTCGACACCAGCTACGAGGGCGACGGCGCGAAGATCTCCGGCGACGCGTCCTCCGCCGTCACCCCCAGCGGCCCCGGCGCCCAGGCCGGCCTCAAGGCCGCCGACGTCATCACCAAGTTCGACGGCACCATCATCGACAGCGGCCAGACCCTGATCGGCGAGATCTGGCAGCACCAGCCCGGCGACAAGGTCACCCTCACCTACACCCGCGACGGCTCCACCCACACCACGACCGTCACCCTCGGCAGCCGCACCGGCGACACCGACAACTGACCCGTTAAACTACCCCCGCGCGACTCCCCACCTCCCCCTCCCCGGGGGCCCCGGGGAGCCGGCGCGGGGAGGCTTGCCCGAGCGGCCTAAGGGAACGGTCTTGAAAACCGTCGTGGCAGCGATGTCACCGTGGGTTCAAATCCCACAGCCTCCGCCCTGGCGGCACGCAGAACGGCCCCTGACCCGGTACGACGGTCGGGGGCCGTTCCCGTGCGCGCACCCCGCCGAAGACCGCACTTCCCCGCTCCTCCCCGACGGATCGGGCACGGAGGGGCACGACCACTTTCTGATCCGTAGCTCCAGCCGGATTCGGACAGCGATGAAGCCGCGAGTGCGGCGCTGGGAAGGGGGATGGCCGACCTTGGCGCATTCCGTGCCAGCGGAACACCAAGGTCGGCCATCTCTCCGCGTCGAACGGCTATGAACGATGAGGAGAGGTCCGATGGTACAGAGAGAAGTGCGTCGTGGGCAGGCGCCGCGGTTAGCCGGAGTGGTTCCCGAAGGCGTGTTGCTGACGGTTATGGGTGTTCAAACCGAGGCTGTCGGGCCCGGTGTTCCATGGGCGCACGTCGTTGTCGTCGTAGTCGTCGTTCTCGTTCTGGGGATGTCGCGACGGGCAAAGCCGACCCCTCGGCACGTATCCGGCTGAAAGTCCCCGGCCAGGTGATCCTGCCGCCGCCCGGTGCGCTCCCTCGTCGCCGGGCGGCGCGTTCGCTGGTTCGCCATGTCCGACTGAGCGTGCGACTGAAAGAGACAAGATCGGTCAATCGCCTGCGCGTATTGGTCGGGACAGCTCTTTTTCTGACATCCCCGCGTTGAGGCTGAGCCTGTGTTGTCGAATATGCCGGTGGCCGCGAACAGCTCCTCGTCCCAGGACCCCTTTGCCGACCTCTCGCAGGCTGCCCGGCGGGCGTGGGGGAAGCACGACCGTCCCACGGAGGACTGGTTGCCGTTGTGGCAGCACATGGCGGACAGCGGAGCCGTCGCCGGGAGGTTGTGGGACGAGTGGGTGCCGGCCAACGTCAAGGGACTGGTGGCCGAGGTGCTGCCAGGGGGGACGGAGGACGGGCGGCGGCTTGCCGTATGGCTGGCGGCCAGCCACGACGTCGGGAAGGCCACGCCCGCCTTCGCATGTCAGGTCGAGGGGCTGGCCCAGCGGATGCGGGATGTCGGGCTGGACATGCCGGACCGGAAGCAGTTCGGGGAGGACCGGAAGCTCGCCCCGCACGGGCTCGCCGGGCAGCTGATCATTCAGGAGTGGCTGGCCGAGCGGTACGGGTGGACGCACCGGGCCGGTGCGCAGTTCGCCATCGTCGCAGGCGGACACCACGGGGTGCCCCCCGGACACCAGAGGATCCATGACCTCGATGTCCATCCGGAGCTGATCCGTGCCCGGGGCATGGCGCAGGCACGGTGGAAAGAGGTCCAGTACGAACTGCTGCGAGCCTGCGCACGCTTCGCCGGTGTCGAAGCCAGACTGCCTGCCTGGCAGGACGTGAAGCTGCCGCAGACCGTGCAGGTACTGCTCACCGCGACGGTGATCCTTTCCGACTGGATCGCCAGCTCGGCTGCGCTGTTCCCCTACGTCTCCGCCCGCGCCGGGAAGCCCCGCCGGTCGGCGGAGGAACGGCTCGTCGCCGCGTGGCAGGGACTTGAGCTGCCGCCCGCCTGGCTGGCCGCCGAACCCCCTTACTGTGCGCAGGAGTTGTTTTCCGCCCGGTTCGAACTTGCCTCGGGTATCCGGCCTGTTCAGGAGGAGACGGTACGGGTCGCCCGAACGATGGACCCCGCCGGACTGCTGATCGTCGAGGCCCCGATGGGTGAGGGGAAGACGGAGGCGGCGCTGGCCGCCGCGGAGATCCTTGCCGCGCGGACCGGTGCGGGCGGAGTGCTCGTGGCACTGCCCACGCGGGCGACCGCTGACGCCATGTTCCAGCGGCTGCTGACCTGGTTGGAGCATCTCCCGGCCGACGGGCCGCGATCCGTCTTCCTCGCCCACGCCAGAGCCGCCCTTAACCACGCGTGGGCGGGCCTGATATGCGAGGGCACCCGTACGATCGCGGCCGTCGACACGGACGGTGCGGTCCCCGTGCCCAGGCCCGGGGCCGCGAAGCTCTCACGGCCCGCGGATCTCCAGGCCCACCAGTGGCTGCGCGGTCGGAAGAAGGGGCTGCTCGCGTCGTTCTCGGTGGCGACGGTCGACCAGGTGCTCTTCGGCGCGCTCAAGAGCCGGCACTTGGCTCTGCGGCATCTCGCGCTCGCGGGCAAGGTCGTCGTGATCGACGAAGTACACGCCTACGACGCCTACATGAACGTCTATGTGGAGCGTGCCCTGGAGTGGCTTGCCGCGTACCGCGTGCCCGTCGTCCTGCTCTCCGCGACGCTGCCCGCCGCCCGCCGCCAAGCGCTCGTACGGGCCTATGCCGGCGCCGACGCCGTACTTCCGCACACGGACGCCTATCCGCTGCTGACAGCCGTGGGACAGGACGGCGCCACGTCGTACGCGTGCCCGGCCGCCGCCTCGGGGCGCCGTACGGACATCCGGGTCGAGCGCTTGGACGACGACCTCACCTCTCTGGTCGGCAGGCTTGAGTCCGAACTCCGGGACGGCGGCTGCGCTTTGGTCGTGCGGAACACGGTGGACCGGGTGCTCGAAGCCGCCGAGAGGCTCCAAGAGCGGTTCGGGGCGGCGAACGTCACCGTCGCGCACTCACGTTTCGTGGCCGCCGACCGCGCGTCCAAGGACCGGGAACTCCTGCGGTTGTTCGGCCCGGACGGGGACCGCCCGAAAGGACCGCACATCGTCGTGGCGAGCCAGGTGGTCGAGCAGTCGCTTGACGTCGACTTCGACCTTCTCGTGACCGATCTCGCCCCGGTGGACCTGCTGTTGCAGCGGATGGGCCGCCTGCACCGGCACCCCCGCAGGAGGCCGGCGGCTCTGCGTACCGCCCGCTGCCTGGTGACAGGTGCGGACTGGCAGCAGGAGCCACCGCAGGCGGCCGAGGGCTCCCGTAGCGTTTACGGCGGCGAGTACCTCCTGCTGCGCACACTCGCCGTACTCCAACCCCACCTGAACGGTTCGGCATTGCGGCTGCCCGAGGACATCAGCCCCCTCGTCCAGGCGGTGTACGGCCAAGAGCCGGTCGGGCCCGCGGCCTGGACCGACGTGTTGGACGCGTACGGCCGGGCCTACAGGGCCCTGCTCGCCGACAAACAGGAGCGGGCCGAGGCGTTCCGGCTCGGGCCGGTCCGCCGCGCGGGCCGTGCGGTGATCGGCTGGGTCGACGCGGGGGTCGGCGACGCCGACGACAACCGCGAGGGGCGTGCCCAGGTGAGGGACAGCCAGGAGAGCATCGAGGTGCTGGTCGTCCAACGGCGCCACGACGGGACCCTCGCGACCCTTCCCTGGCTCGACGACAAGCGGGGCGGGCTCGACCTTCCCGAGCACACCGTGCCCCCGCGCCAGGCGGCGGAAGCGGCGGCGGCGAGCGCGTTGACGCTGCCCTGGCACTTCTCCCGGCCCTGGGTGCTCGACCGGACCGTCGAGGAACTCGAGCGCTTCTGCGTCGAGGCCTGGCAAGTCAAGGAATGCCATTGGCTGGCAGGCGAGTTGGTCCTCGTTCTCGACGAGCACTGTCGGACCCGGCTGGCAGACTTTGATCTCACGTACAGCCGCAGCGGCGGGCTCACGGTGACGCCTGTCGGCGCGCGCGACACAAGAGTGGTGAATTCAGTGCCATCGTTCGATCTGGTCTCCCGGCCGTGGCTGCCCGTCCAGCGTCTGGACGGTACGACAGCAGAGCTGTCGCTGCGCGACGTCTTCGCGACGGCCGGCACGGTACGGCGGCTGGTCGGAGACGTGCCGACACAGGAGTTCGCCCTGCTGAGGCTGTTGCTCGCCGTCCTGCACGACGCGGTCGAGGGGCCCGCGGACTTCGAGGCATGGGAGGACCTGTGGGAGGCGGCGGATCCGTTCGCCGCCGTCCCGGGCTATCTGGAACGGCACCGGGACCGGTTCGACCTGCTCCACCCGCGCCACCCCTTCTTCCAGGTCGCCGATCTGCACACGGAGAAGGCCGAGGTGGGCCCGCTGACCCGGATCGTGGCCGATGTGCCCAACGGCGAACCGTTCTTCAGCATGCGCCACCCGGGTCCGGACCAACTGGGCTTCGCCGAGGCGGCGCGCTGGTTGGTGCACGCGCACGCCTTCGATGTGTCCGGGATCAAGTCCGGCGCGGTGGGCGACCCGAGGGTGAAGGGAGGCAAGGGCTATCCGCAGGGTGTCGGCTGGGCGGGGAACCTGGGCGGTGTCTTCGCCGAGGGCGACACCCTGCGCGAGACGCTGCTGCTCAACCTCATGGCCGCCGACACGGATCTCCTCCTGGTCGAGAAGACGGATCTGCCCGTCTGGCGGCGACCCCCGCTCGGAGCGGCTCCCGTCCCGGCCGACCCCGCCGAACCCCGACCCTCCGGACCGCGCGACCTCTACACCTGGCAGAGCCGTCGCGTACGTCTCCACTTCACCCCGGAAGCCGTGACCGGAGTCGTCCTCGGCTACGGCGATCCGCTCCAGGCGCACAACAGGCGTCAGCGCGAACCCATGACCGGATGGCGCCGCAGCCCCGCGCAGGAGAAGAAGCTGGGCCGGACGCCCGTCTACCTGCCGCGACAGCACGACCCCGCGCGTGCCGCCTGGCGCGGCCTGGCCGCGCTGCTCGGCGACCGCGGACACGAACCGACGGAGCAGCGGAAAGGCGGGCCTGCGGCGCTCCAGTCACCCGGCATCGTGGAATGGCTCGCCTTGCTCGTCAACGAGCGTGTCCTGCCGGCGCGCGGTCTCCTGCGCACACGCATCGTCGGCGCGAGGTACGGCACTCAGCAGTCCGTGATCGACGAGATCGTGGACGACGCGGTGGTGATGCCGGTGGTCGCCCTGCACCGCGACCGTCCGGAGTACGCCAGGGCGGCGGTCGACGCGGTGGCTGACGCGGACGAAGCGGTCACCGCGTACGGCCACCTGGCCGGGAACCTGGCCCGAGCGGTCGGCTCCGATCCCCACCCTGCCACCGACACCGCCCGTGACCTCGGCTTCGCGGCACTCGACGGTCCGTACCGTCACTGGCTGGCCGAACTCGCCCGCAGGACCGATCCGGAGGAGGCCCGCGCCGACTGGCAGGACACCGTCTCCGGGATCGTCCGCGACCTCGGGCGCCGGCTCCTCGACGGAGCAGGCCCGGCGGCGGCCGAAGGCCGGTACGTGGATCTGCGCGACGGTGGTGCGCGGTGGGTCAACGACGCGCAGGCCGACCTGTGGTTCCGGCGCCGGCTCAACACCGTGCTGAGCCGTGCGGCCGCCCGCCGCGCCGCAGCGGACTCTTCTGCGAACGGCGGGGCGGACAACGCCCGGGGCGGCGAACCGGACGACCCGACCGACGGCACGACGGACGACACAACGGAGCTCCCGCAATGACCACCAGCACCTCTCCCGACCGAGCCGGGCATCTACGCGGTCCGGTCGGCCTCACGGCCGAACGCTGCATCCGGCGGCTGCAGAAGGGATACCGCGGCGACCGCCCGGCAGCCGTGTCCACCCTCGCCCGGCTGCGGCGGGGCGCGGGGCGCCCGGCCCATGCCGTACCGGATTTGTGGGGACTCACCGGCACCGACGAACTGGCCGAGGCCATGGCCGAGTTGCCGGAGGACAGCCGAGATCACATCGACCATGTACGCGCCGAAGAAGCGCTGCACCTGGTCCTGACGCTGTGGGCCCTCCACCAGCAGTCCCATCGCGACGCCGACATGCACGTCGCGGGGCGCGGGCTCGGCAGGGCGGTCCGCATGCTGATGAACCCACGCGGGGCGGCAGCGGAATCCGGTAAGGGTGACAGCGAGCCGGACGAGCCGGTGCGCAGGCGGTTCGTCCGGGCCGGCACCGCCACGACGCTCGAGGTCCTGGCCGTGAGGCTGCGCGACATCGTGCTGCTGCTGCGCCGCGAGGACATCGCCCTCGACTACGGACTGCTCGCCGACCAGCTGTACCGCTGGCAACTCCCCGTCGCCCGAGCCGATGTCCGCCGGAGCTGGGGCAGGGACTTCCACCTGGCGGGAGTCGTCCGCGACCGGAGCGACGAGCCCGGCGGAGAGTGATCTCCTCGGGGCTCACCAACCCGCTCCAGCACGAAGCCGCCTGGCGGCGACAGGCTTCCCTTGCGCCCGTACCCCGCTCCGCCTGGCATCGGGGCGCTTGAGTCACGCACCTTCCGGGTCACCGGACGACCTCCGAACCATCCAGTCACCGACAGGAAAACGATCACTGTGAGCCGTACCATCCTCGACGTCCACATCCTTCAGACCGTGCCGCCGAGCAATATCAACAGGGACGATACGGGCTCCCCGAAGACCGCCGTGTACGGGGGAGTCCGGCGGTCCCGTGTCTCCAGCCAGGCGTGGAAGCGGGCCACCCGCGAGAAGTTCAAGGAACTGCTGGATCCGTCGGACCTGGGGGTCCGCACGAAGAAGGTGGCCGAACTGCTCGGCGCCCGGCTCACCGCCCTCCAACCGGCCCTGGAACGTCGTGCAGCCCTCGAACTCGCCGCCGAGATGCTGCGCACCGCGACCGGCTCCAAGATCGACCCTCCCAAGCGCAAGGCCAAGGAGGGCGAACCCGAACCGGCGCCCGAGGCCGCCTACTTGATGTTCCTCAGCGCTCGCCAGCTCGACGGGCTCGCTGAACTGACGATCAAGGGCAGCGGGGGGAAGGACGACGTCGCGGCCCTCAAGGAGTTTCTCAGGGCGAAGGAGAACAAGGCCCTTGCCCGCCGGCTCCTCGACACCCGGCACTCGGTGGACATCGCGCTGTTCGGCCGGATGGTCGCCGACTCCACCGACCTGAACGTCGAGGCCGCGAGTCAGGTCGCCCACGCCATCAGCGTGCACGCCGTCGACAACGAGTCCGACTACTACACGGCCGTCGACGACAAGAACACCGACGCTGAGCCCGGCGCCGGCATGATCGGTGTCGTCGACTTCAATTCGGCGACCCTGTACCGCTACGCGGCGCTCGACATCGACCGGTTGCGAGCCAACCTCGGTGCGGGCCTGCGCGACGGCGAGGACTCCGCCGCCCCGACCCGGCGCGCCGTGGAGGCATTCCTCGAAGGCTTCATCACCTCGCTGCCCACCGGTAAGGTCAACACCTTCGGCAACCACACCCTGCCGACGGCCGTCATCGTCAAGCTGCGCACCAAGCGGCCGATCAGCTTCGTCACCGCCTTCGAACGGGCGGTCACCGCGGGCCGCGAGGGCGGCTTCGTACGGGCGGCGTGCGAACGCCTGGCCCGGCATGTCCCCGCTCTGGAGGAGGCGTACGGAGTCGAGGACGCGGACCTGACCTGGCTCGTACGCGTCGGCGAGGACACCGAGCCGCTGGCCGCCCTCGGCCGCGGGATGGCCGTCGGCGAACTGGTGGAGACGGTCGGGGGGGTGGTCGCGGAGCGACTGGCCGCGGAGCAGGCGGGGACGCCGGCGTGAGTGTGCTCCTGCTCCGGCTCGCCGGTCCCCTGCAGTCGTGGGGTTCCGCGGCGCGGTTCGTACGCCGCACCACGGAGAACGCGCCCACGAAGAGCGGGGTGCTGGGAATGCTCGCCGCCGCGCAGGGGCGGGGGCGCGACGGCGACCTCAGCGATCTGGTGGCGCTGCGCTTCGGCGTACGGATCGACCAACCCGGCACGCGCTTACGGGACTTCCAGACCGCACGCCACTTCGACACGGACAAGGCCATGCCGCTGTCGGAACGCTTCTATCTCGCCGACGCGGTGTTCGTGGCGGCGGTCGAGGGCGAACGAGAGCTGGTGCGTCAGCTGTACGCCGCCGTGCGCGAGCCGGTGTACCTGCCCTATCTGGGCCGTCGCTCCTGTCCCCCCGCGCTGCCCGTGGACCTGGGGCTACGGGAGGACACCGACCTCGTCACCGCTCTGGAAGAGGCGCCCTGGCAGGCGTCCGCCTGGTATCGGTCCCGGCGGCAGCCAGGACAGCTGACCATCCTCCACGACAGCCCGCCGGACCGCACGCCCGACGTGAGCCTGCGGGACACGCCGGTGAGTTTCAGCCAGACCCACCGGCAGTACGCGCTGCGCGGCGTGACCTCCACACAGGCCGGTATCCCTACTCCTCAGCGGAGTCCCACCGATCACGACCCGACGTCCGGACTGGAGGCCGTCTGATGTTCTTCACCCGCTTCCGCATCAACACCGCCCGCCGCGACGCCCGAGCGCTGCTCGGCTCACCGCACCGTATGCACGGCGCGGTCACGATGTCGTTCCCCGACACCCTTCCGCGCGACGGCGACGGCCCGCGGGTCCTGTGGCGGGTCGACCGCGACTCAGCTGCGCAGACGCTGCTCTACATCGTGAGCCCCACGCGGCCGGACCTCACCGGCCTTGTGGAGCAGGCCGGTTGGCCCGCCGCCGACGGGCCGGGCTGGCAGACGTACGACTACGGAGCGTTCCTCGACGGGCTCACGGCGGGCAGCGTGTGGTCCTTCCGGCTCACCGCCAACCCGGTCCACTCGATCCGCCGCACGGACGACGAGCCGACCAAGCGCACGGCGCACCTCACCCCTCGTCACCAGCAACGCTGGCTGCTCGACCGGCAGCGGGCGTCGGGCTTCTCCGTCGTGGAGAAGAGCCCGGACCGCCGGTTGCTGGAGTACGGCGACGAACTCCAACTCCTCGTACGGGACAAGCGGGATCTGCGCTTCGCGAAGGCGGCGGAGCGGCGGACCGTGTCGCTGGTGTCCGTGACCTACGACGGGCGGTTGACCGTCACCGACCCCGACGTACTGCGGCGTACTCTCACCCAAGGGCTGGGCAAGGCGAAGGCGTACGGGTGCGGGCTGATGACACTGGCGCCGGTCCGATGAGCACGGTCGCTCGGCGCGGGGCCTCGACGCCGCGTGAGGTCGCCCGCGTGGGGGACCGGCTGTCGTTCGTCTACCTGGAGCGTTGCGTCGTCCACCGTGACGACAACGCGATCACGGCTGAGGACGCGGAGGGGGTCACGCACATCCCGTCCGCGACGATCGGCACGCTGCTGCTCGGGCCCGGTACCCGTATCACCCACCAGGCGATGTCCGTGCTCGGCGACTGCGGTGCGGCGGTGGTGTGGGTCGGTGAGCACGGGGTCCGGTTCTACGCGGGTGGGCGGGCGTTGACGCGTTCATCGGCACTCGCCGAGGCCCAGGCGACGGTATGGGCGAACCGGCGTGCACGGTTGGACGTCGCGCGGGCGATGTACCGGCTGCGTTTTCCCGATGAGGACCCCTCCGGCCGGACGCGTCAAGAGCTCCTGGGCATGGAGGGCCGACGGGTCAGGGACTGCTACCGAGCCGAGTCCCTCCGCACCGGAGTCCCTTGGCGGCGAAGGGAGTTCAACCGCGACGACTTCACAGCGGGTGATCCGCCCAACCAGGGCATCACGGCCGCGGCCCAGTGCATGTACGGGGTCGCGCACGCGGTGGTCGCCGCACTCGGGTGCTCACCGGCCCTCGGTTTCGTGCACTCCGGGCACGAACGGTCTTTCGTCCTCGACATCGCCGACCTCTACAAGACCGAGATCGGGATTCCCGCTGCGTTCGACGCTGCGGCAGAAGGCCCGGAGGACATCGCCGCCCGCACCCGGCGGGCGCTGCGGGACCGTATCAACAAGGCCCGGCTGCTGGACCGCTGCGTGCGCGACGTCAAGGACCTGCTCGGCTATGAAGGCGGTTCGGACGGTGGAGCCGACGCTCTTGACGGCGACCGGGTTACTCTCCAGTCCGACCACGGTGTCGAGGTCGAGGGCGGACGCAACCATGACACCGAGGTGATCTGGTGAGGGGCCCGTCGTGACCGTCATCGTGCTCACCAACTGCCCCGCCGGCCTCCGGGGGTTCCTCACCCGGTGGCTGCTCGAGATCTCTCCGGGCGTCTTCCTCGGCAATCCCTCTGCCCGCATCCGCGACACCCTGTGGACCGAGGTCCGCGCCTACGCCAACCAGGGCCGTGCCCTCCTCGCCTATTCCACCGACACCGAGCAGGGCTTCACCTTCCGCACCCACGATCACGCGTGGTCCCCCGTAGACCACGAGGGCCTCACCCTCATCCACCGTCCGGCCCCTGGCCGCCGGCGCCTCACCCCGTCTTCGTCGAACTCCGACTCCCCTCCGCGTTCGGGCTGGAGCAAGGCCGCAAAGCGGAGGAAGTTCGGAGGGCGGTGAGGTGGGTTCTCGCGGTGGCTTCCAGATAGGGTACGCGGACTTGAGCGAAGCGTCGGCGGTCGCGGTGGGTGAAATGTCGGAATCTCGACTAGTGAGTAAAAACAGCCGCGCCCGTCGATAAACTGCCTGGTCACGCAGTGTCCTCCCCGCGCCCGCGGGGCTGTTCCCTGACTCCTACGGGCAGAACATCCCGTACCCCAGTCCTCCCCGCGCCCGCGGGGCTGTTCCCGACAATGCGGGGCAGGCATTCAGCCGCCGACTGTCCTCCCCGCGCCCGCGGGGCTGTTCCTTCGGGCCTTCTTCTCGCCCGCTTCCATGCCGGGTCCTCCCCGCGCCCGCGGGGCTGTTCCAACTTCGTCAGGCGAAGGGTGTGGCAGAGGTAAGTGTCCTCCCCGCGCCCGCGGGGCTGTTCCCGCGGTGATCCACGCGTCGTGCTGAACCGCGACGTCCTCCCCGCGCCCGCGGGGCTGTTCCATGCCGACACCTCCCCGGCAGCGGCGGTGAGGGGTCCTCCCCGCGCCCGCGGGGCTGTTCCCTTCGCTCCCCGTGCAGCGAATTCGGAACATCTGTCCTCCCCGCGCCCGCGGGGCTGTTCCCGTCCAGCTAGTGAAGAGCCCGACCCGGCCAAGGTCCTCCCCGCGCCCGCGGGGCTGTTCCCGCGTCGATCGCGGCCTCGACCGCCATCGTCCGGTCCTCCCCGCGCCCGCGGGGCTGTTCCCGCCGCGACCCGGCCGAGCGCGGCCAGGGCCCAGTCCTCCCCGCGCCCGCGGGGCTGTTCCCCCGGACGCCTTCCTGCTCGACTACCTGACCCGGTCCTCCCCGCGCCCGCGGGGCTGTTCCCATCCCCGTCCCTCCGGTGATCTCGCTGGCCCGGTCCTCCCCGCGCCCGCGGGGCTGTTCCCTTTCTCAAGCGGTCCATGCACGAGATCTCGGGGTCCTCCCCGCGCCCGCGGGGCTGTTCCCGGGCATCCGGCTGGAGTCGCGCTCCGCGGAAGGTCCTCCCCGCGCCCGCGGGGCTGTTCCCTGGCCGTCGTGGGACTTCGACGGTGATGTCTGGTCCTCCCCGCGCCCGCGGGGCTGTTCCCGTCCGCCAGGCCCCGCAGCTCGAAGACGGCAAGTCCTCCCCGCGCCCGCGGGGCTGTTCCCTCGCTGGGGCCGCCGTTGGCCGGGGTCCAGGGGTCCTCCCCGCGCCCGCGGGGCTGTTCCCGCCGCGGCGGTCGTCGCCGAGGGCGCCGACAAGTCCTCCCCGCGCCCGCGGGGCTGTTCCCTTGGCGCTCGCGGCCGTCCGCGCCTTCTCGGTGTCCTCCCCGCGCCCGCGGGGCTGTTCCCGCACAAGCGGCGGGCGGAGACTTATGGGGTTCGTCCTCCCCGCGCCCGCGGGGCTGTTCCCGCGGGTGCGACTACACGTCAGCGCCGTACAGGGTCCTCCCCGCGCCCGCGGGGCTGTTCCCGACCTGATCGACAAGGGGTTCGCCGAGCACAGGTCCTCCCCGCGCCCGCGGGGCTGTTCCCTGTGGTCTCCCTCGCGGTGAGCACGCCGACCGGTCCTCCCCGCGCCCGCGGGGCTGTTCCCACCACCCGGGACTCCGACATGCGGCGCATCTTGTCCTCCCCGCGCCCGCGGGGCTGTTCCCACCGTGATGCGCGGACGCTCCACGCTGGGGGTGTCCTCCCCGCGCCCGCGGGGCTGTTCCCCACTCTCGGTAGGCCAAGCCGTCGCCGACCGCGTCCTCCCCGCGCCCGCGGGGCTGTTCCGCCTCACGCGCCCGCATCCGTGACGGCGGGGGTAGTCCTCCCCGCGCCCGCGGGGCTGTTCCGACCGGCGTCCAGCGGACCTACGCGACCTTCGCGTCCTCCCCGCGCCCGCGGGGCTGTTCCCCCGATGGTGCACGCGCTGGACACGGGCGTATCGTCCTCCCCGCGCCCGCGGGGCTGTTCCCGGGCCGAGGTAGGTGATCACGTCGGCCCGGTTGTCCTCCCCGCGCCCGCGGGGCTGTTCCCCGCGCGCTGTACGGGATGACGCTCGCCCGTGGGTCCTCCCCGCGCCCGCGGGGCTGTTCCCGACACCGTGATGGACGCGGACGCCCTGCCCGGCCGTCCTCCCCGCGCCCGCGGGGCTGTTCCCGAGGCGGGACAGGAAGGCCGGGCTGTCGATGTGTCCTCCCCGCGCCCGCGGGGCTGTTCCCCGCGACGGATCAAAGGCGGCGTCCATGCAGTCGTCCTCCCCGCGCCCGCGGGGCTGTTCCCGTCTCCCGTGCGCCGGAGCCGTAGGCCACCTGGTCCTCCCCGCGCCCGCGGGGCTGTTCCCTATGAGCGGTTAGCGGCGGCGCACGCCGCGATGTCCTCCCCGCGCCCGCGGGGCTGTTCCCGTGCGCACCTCCACCCTCCTCGATCCCACCGGGTCCTCCCCGCGCCCGCGGGGCTGTTCCCCGGGCTGGACCGGCGTCGAGCCGGGCCTGGACGTCCTCCCCGCGCCCGCGGGGCTGTTCCCCGGGCTGGTGGTTCATGCGGCGCGGCGGATGGGTCCTCCCCGCGCCCGCGGGGCTGTTCCCTGGGCGTCGGTGATGTCGCCGTGGGCGTAGTCGTCCTCCCCGCGCCCGCGGGGCTGTTCCCGGCGCCCATAAGTGACGCACTGGGCTGTTTCGTTTGGGTCATCGGTACGATGTCGCGCCCTGGCGGTACGGCGCTTTCCGGTGTGCGGGGCGTACGTGGTCCGGTTCGTGATGGTATGCGCATGTCGAGTCCCTGTGGGCGGGCCCGGTACGGTCGGTCCCGCGCGGAGAGTCGCTTTGTCCACATGTTGTGGAAAACCTTTTGGGTGATGGCCGGGCGGAGGGGAGGTGTATGGCAGACGGGTGGTGGCGGCGTGTCTGCGATGCGTGGCGGTCGGGCCGTCGTTGACTCGCAGGATGAGGAGAAAGATTACTTTTATCCGTTGCGTCCTCTCCGTGGTTCTTGCTTTCGCCGGACTGGCGCCCGCCGCCGTGGCGGCGACCGCGGCCGAACCTCTCGCGCCGGGCCGGCCGGGTCAGTCGGGGCAGCCAGGTCAGCCGGGGCAGCCGCGGCAGTGGGATCGGGCGGCACGGGGCCGCACCGCTGTCGGCGTCGTCCACGGGGGAGCGGATGGGCGTGTCGCAGGCCGCACTTTCAGAGGTGAGGGGTTCGACACCTGCCAGGCGCCGGACCGGGCGACCATGGACGCGTGGCGGGCCGGATCCCCTTACGGGGCCGCGGGGATCTATTTCGGCGGCCGGGCACGGGCCTGTTCGACGCAGGCGAATCTGACACCGGACTGGGTGCGGCGGACCACGGAGGCGGGGTGGAGTCTGCTGCCCATCTACGTAGGGTCGCAGAGTCCGTGTGTGACGGGCGCCAACAAGAACCCGTACCGGATCGACACCGGGAATCCCGTCGCCCAGGGCATCTCCGAGGGCGAGGACGCCATCCGGGCCGCGGGGGCGCTCGGGCTTGCTCCGGGCAGCGCGCTGTACCTCGACATGGAGGCGTACGACGTCGACGACACGGCGTGCACGACCGCCACCTTGCGGTACATCCAGGCGTGGGACCGGCGGGTACGGGTCGGCGGCTACCTGTCCGGCTACTACAGCAGCGCGGACTCCGGGGTCGCCCACCTGGAGAGCGCCCGACGGGCCGGCGCCGCGGATCTGCCGGACGCGATCTGGTACGCCCGCTGGGGCGTCGCCGCGAGCGTGACGAAGGAGCCGTCGCTGGCGGCGGACGCGTGGACGCCGCACGCGCGCATCCACCAGTACCACGGCAGCGTCACCGAGTCCTACGGCGGCAAGAAGCTGACCATCGACCGGGACCTGATCGACGCGCCGGTGGCCGTGGTCGGCTGACCCCCGCCGCGGCCCGGGGCCGCTCCCTCCGCGCCGCCTGACCTTCACCCCGGCCTCGGCCGCGTCCCCCGGCCCCCTGAACCGCACCGCCGGGCCCACCTGCGACGCCCCCGCGTCCCGCCCCCCTGTGCGACCGACCCGCCCCGACTCACCGCCCCCACCCCGGCCGCCCGGCGCCCCCGGCGCCTCAAGTCCGCCCCTGCCCGCCGCGCCCCCGCCCCCGGCACATCCCCTCCGGGACACCACTCCCCGGCTCCACCTCCGGAAGGTGGCGGGAGCCCCCGGCCTACGACCTGAGGTTGATCCGGCGGCGGCACCTGCGGCCGATCCGCGCGGCAACCGGTGCTTCTAGCGTTGAGGCATGACCACGCCCGTGTGCACCAGCGCCAACACGACCCATTTCACGGCCTACGTCCGTACCAAGGGCCCGACGCTGCTGCGCACCGCGCGCGCCCTAACCCCGAACCCCGCCGACGCCGAGGACCTGCTGCAGACGGCGCTGACCAAGACGTATCTGGCCTGGGACCGGATCGACGACCACCGTGCCGTCGACGGCTACGTCCGCCGCACGCTGGTCAACACCCGCACCTCGCAGTGGCGCAAGCGCAAGGTCGAAGAGTTCAGCACCGACGAACTCCCCGAGCCACCCGGCACCGGCCCCGACCTCACCGAGCAGCAGGCCCAGCGCGACGCGCTGCTGCGGTCGATAGCCCGGCTGCCGCCGCGGCAGCGGGCCATGGTGGTGCTGCGCTACTACGAGGACATGAGCGAGGTGCAGACCGCCGAGCGCCTCGGGGTGTCGGTGGGCACGGTGAAGAGCGCGGTGTCGCGTGCGCTCGGCAAGCTGCGGGACGACCCGGAACTGAGGCTGCTGCGCGGCGGGTCGCCCGGGCCGCCCGGGCCGGACGACGGCGGGCTCGGCGGCGAGGCCGGTGGTGGGATCGGCGGCAGCATCGGTGACGGGGCCGGTGGCCGGACCGGTGGCGGGATCGGTGGCGAAGCCGGCCGCGGCACCGGTGGCAGGGCGGCGGTCGCGGCGGCGGTCGCGGCGGCGGTCGCGGCGGCGGTCGCGGCGGCGGTCGCGGCCGAACCCGGGACCGCGGGTTCGGGCGGAGGCGCGGGCGGGCACCTGACGGCGGCCTGACCCGCGCGCCGCGCGCCGCGTGCCCCGTGCCCCGCGCACCCCTTCCGCTCCGGATCGGTGGAACGCGCCGCGCAGGGTAGTGACATACCAACCGGTACGCCAGCACAATCGCAGGAAACCGCCCGTCGACGCCGCCGGAGGCCCGTGTGCTGAGCACGATGCAGGATGTCCCGCTGACCGTCACCCGCATCCTGCTCCACGGAGCGCGGGTGCACGGCAAGTCCACGGTCACCACCTGGACCGGGGAGGGCGAGCCGCGGCGCCGCACCTTCCGGGAGGTCGGCGAGCGCTCGGCCCGGCTCGCCAACGCGCTGCGCGACGAGCTGGGTATCGAGCGCGGCGACCGCGTCAGCACCCTGATGTGGAACAACGCCGAGCACCTGGAGGCGTACCTCGCGATCCCCGCGATGGGCGCGGTGCTGCACACCCTCAACCTGCGGCTGCCCGCCGACCAGTTCGTCTGGATCGTCGACCACGCCGCCGACCGGGCGATCCTGGTCAACGGCAGCCTGCTGCCGCTGCTCGCCCCGCTGCTCCCCCGGCTGGAATCGGTCGAGCACGTGGTCGTCGTCGGCCCCGGCGACCTCACGCTGCTGGAGGGCTGCCGGGCGGTCGTGCACGAGTACGAGGCGCTGCTGGACGGCCGGCCGACCACGTACGACTGGCCGGAGCTGGACGAACGTGAGGCCGCGGCCATGTGCTACACCTCGGGCACCACCGGCGACCCCAAGGGCGTCGTCTTCTCCCACCGCTCGGTGTATCTGCACTCCCTCCAGGTCAACACCGCCGAGTCGATGGGGCTCAGCTCGCACGACACCTCGCTGCCCGTGGTCCCGATGTTCCACGTGAACGCCTGGGGGGTGCCGCACGCGGCCTTCATGTCGGGCATCAGCCTGCTGCTGCCGGACCGCTTCCTCCAGCCCGGACCGCTCGCCGAGATGATCGAGAGCGAGCGGCCCACGCACGCCGCCGCGGTGCCCACCATCTGGCAGGGCCTGCTGGCCGAGCTGACCGCCAAACCGCGGGACGTCAGCTCGCTCAGGCTCGTCACCATCGGCGGGTCGGCCTGCCCGCCGTCCCTGATGAAGGCGTTCGACGAGCAGTTGGGCGTACGGCTGTGCCACGCGTGGGGGATGACCGAGACCTCGCCGCTGGGCACCGTCGCCCTGCCGCCCGCCGGGGTGAGCGGCGAGGAGGAGTGGGCGTACCGGATCACGCAGGGCCGCTTCCCGGCGTCCGTCGAGGCCCGGCTGATCGGCCCGGACGGCACGGAGATGCCGTGGGACGGGAGGTCGGCCGGCGAGCTGGAGGTGCGCGGGCCGTGGATCGCGGGCGCGTACTACGGTGGCGCGGGCGCGGAGCCGCTGCGACCGGAGGACAGGTTCAGCCCGGACGGCTGGCTGCGTACCGGGGATGTGGGGGTCATCTCGGACGACGGCTTCCTCACCCTCACCGACCGGGCCAAGGACGTCATCAAGTCGGGCGGTGAGTGGATCTCGTCGGTCGACCTGGAGAACCACCTGATGGCCCACCCGGACGTGACCGAGGCGGCGGTGGTCGCCGTGCCCGACGAGCGCTGGGGGGAGCGCCCGCTGGCGACGGTGGTGCTGCGCGAGGGAGCCGACACCGGTTACGCGGAGCTGCGCGCGTTCATGGCGGAGCGGGTGGCGCGCTGGCAGGTGCCGGAGCGGTGGGCGGTGCTGGCGGCGGTGCCGAAGACGAGTGTGGGCAAGTTCGACAAGAAGGTGATCCGCAAGTCGTACGCGGACGGGGAGCTGGATGTGACCCGGCTGTAGCCGCTCCCGCGGTCCGACGGCCGCGAGGGTCCCGGCGCGCCGCCGTACCGGGACCCCGGGGCGCCCTTCACCTCCGGGACCCCTGCCCCCCATGGGACCGCTCGGGACCGCCGGAGTGCCGGCGCCTTTGCGGACCGCCGGCCCTCGGGGACGCGGCGGCGCGCTTCCGGGACCGGAGACCGTCAGGGTGACCCCCCCCGGGCGGGCGGCCCGGCGAAGCCCCGCGTGCGGGTGGCGCCGAGCCCTCTCCCGCGGGGTCCTGGTGGCCCCGGGCCGGGGGCTACGCGCCGATCTTCCCCAGCAGGTCCACGATCCGCGACTGCACGTCCGTACTGGTCGACCGCTCGGCGAGGAACAGCACGGTCTCGCCGGAGGCCAGCCGCGGCAGCTCGGCCGGGTCGATGTCGGCGGAGGTGTAGACGACCAGCGGCGTGCTGTTGAGCCGGGAGTTGCCGCGCAGCCAGTCCACGATGCCCTGCCGCCGGCGCCGGATCAGCATCAGGTCCATCACCACCAGGTTCGGGTGCACCTGTGCGGCCTTCGTCATCGCGTCGGACTCGGAGTCGGCGTGCGTGACCTGCATGCCCCGCCGCTCCAGCGTCGCCGCGAACGCGTGCGCTATGGCTTCGTGGCTCTCCACCAGCAGGACGCGCGGCGGGTGCTGCTCGCTGTCGCGCGGGGCGAGCGCCTTGAGCAGGACCGCCGGGTCGGCGCCGTACGCGGCCTCCCGGGTGGCCTGGCCGAGGCCGGCGGTCACCAGGACGGGGACGTCCGCGGCGGCGGCGGCCTGCCGCAGGGACTGCAGGGCGGTACGGGTGATGGGGCCGGTCAGCGGGTCGACGAAGAGCGCGGCGGGCGGTTCGGCGATCTGGGCGTCGACCTCCTCGCGCGATCGTACGATCACCGGACGGTAGCCGCGATCGGTCAGGGCCTGCCGGGTGGAGACGTCCGGCTCCGGCCACACCAGCAGGCGGCGCGGCTCGTCGAGCGGCTCCTCCTGGTGGTCGTCGCCCTCGGTCACATCGGTGACGTCCACGGCGCCGTTGGGACCGTCCAGCGGCTCCGGACCCTCGGCGGCGCCCTCTGCGGGGGCGCCGATCGCATACGAACGGCCGGGCCCGTGCGCGGGGAACGGTGACGGGGAGTGGGAGGGGGCGGCCGCCGGCGCCGGCGCGGGGGTCGCCGGGGACGGCGGCGGTACGGGGGGCGGCAGCGCGGTCTCCTGCTCGTCCGCCCGGGGTTGCGGGGCCTGCGGCTGCGGTACGTGCGGCTGCGGTACGTGCGCGGGCTGCTGCTGCTGCGGCTGCTGCGGAAGGTCCGGCTGGCGGGACGGCAGCCCGCCGCCGTCCGGGTCGGCCTGCGGGTGCTGCCGGGCCTGGGCCTCGCCGCCGGGGTCGTGGGCCTGGCTCGGCACCTGCGGAAGGATGTGGCTCTGCGGGCCCTGCGGCTGGCCCTGGCCGGCCGGCGCGGCGAGCCGGCGACGGCGGCCGGAACCGCCGGCCGCGACCTGGGCGGGCAGGCCCTGCGGGTTCTGCGCCTGGACGGCCTGGGTCGGGGTCTGCGGCTCCATGGCGAAGGGCACGCCCTGGCCAAGGGTGCGGACGCTTATGGAACGGCCGTTGAGGGTCTGGTGGGAGGGGTCCTGGGCACGCGGTCCGGGGGGTGCCGGATGTGCGGGGGGCCCGGGGGGTTCCTGGGCGGCGGGGGCCGAGGAGGCGGGCTGGGGCCATGAGGGCTGGGCGGGCAGCACGGGGAGGGCGGGGGACCGGTCCGGGCCGACGGAACCGGGGGTCGGCCACGTCTGGGCGCCGCCCTGCGTCTCGGACGGCTGCGGGGGGGCGGCCTCCGCGGGGGACGGGGTCCGCTGCGCCACGGGGTTGGGGGCGGGGGCGTGCTCGGGTGCGGCGGGTTCGAGGGCGCGGCGGGCTCGGCGGCCCGTGCCCTCGGACCCGTTCAGCGGGGTGGACGGCGCCGCGGCCAGCTCGGGCAGGCCGCCCTGGGGCCCCGGGGTGTCGTCGCGGTCGGGCCGGCCGGCGGGGGTGCCGTCGCGGTCGCCGTTCGGGGCGCCCATCCGGTCGGGCCCGCTCGGGGTGCCCTGGTGGTCGGGGTGCGGCCCGGCGGGACCGCCCTGCCCGAGCTGGCCGCCCGGGGCGCCGGGCCGGGGCCCCGGGGTGTCGTCGCGGTCGGGCCGGCCGGCGGGGGTGCCGTCGCGGTCGCCGTTCGGGGCGCCCATCCGGTCGGGCCCGCTCGGGGTGCCCTGGTGGTCGGGGTGCGGCCCGGCGGGACCGCCCTGCCCGAGCTGGCCGCCCGGGTTGCCGTGCTGGCCGCCGGAGTTGAGCTGACCCGAGGGGTTGCCGGGCCTGCCGTCGGGCGTGAACCGGCCGCCCGGGTTGCCGTGCTGACCGCCTGCGTCGAGCTGGCCCGGGGGGTTGCCGGGCCGGCCGTCCTGCCCGAGCCGGCCCCCCGTGGTGCCGTGCTGTCCCCCCGGGTTGAGCTGGCCCGCAGGGCCTCCGGGCCTCCCGTCGGGCGTGAACCGGCCGCCCGGGGCGCCGTGCTGGCCGCCGGGGTTGAGCTCGCCGCCCGGGGCGCCGGGTTGCCCGCCTGCGGTGAGGCCGCCCGGGGGCAGGCCGTGCTGACCGGCCGCGTTGCGCTGACCCGCGGGGTCGCCGTGCTGCCCTCCCGGGTTCAGCCGGCCCGCGGGGTCCACCGCTCGGCCGCCGGAGGCCACCGCACCGCCCGCGTCCGCCGCGGGCAGCGCGAACCGACCCTGCGGCTCCCCCTCCGCAGGCTCCTCCGCCCGCGCCCGCCGGGCCCGCCGCCCGGTCGGCTGGCCGCCCTCCGGCGCGACCACACCCCCCGCGGGCGTGCCCGTACCCTCCTCCTCCGTCCGCCGCAGCGCCCTGCGCCGCCCGGTCGGCGCCTCGCTCTGGTCCGCCGCCGCCGGAATCGCCCACGGCGCGACCACCGTTCCGGTCTCGTCCGACGCCTGCCGGACCCGCGTACCGGAGGACGTACCCGCGCCCGAGGACGCGCCCGATCCCGTATCCCCGGCACGCCCGCCACTCCCGGCGCCCGCGGTGCTTCCGGCACCGTCGGAGCCACCGGAGCGGCCGGAACGTTCCCGCGCCTCGGCCGTCGTCTGCTTCCCCGCGCCGCCGCCCGGCCCGACCGGCACCTCCAGCACGTAGGCGCTGCCCTGCCCCGGCACCTCGTGCGTCTGCAGCACCCCGCCGTGCCGTTCCACGATCCCCCGCGCCAGCGGCAGATGCACCGGGTCGCCGCCCGCACTGGGCCCGCGTACGTCGATCCGCACCACGTCGCCGCGCTGCGCCGCCGCGACCACGATCGTCGAGTCGCCGCTGTACGCGATGGCGTTGCCCGAGGAGTCCACCCCGGCCACGTCCGCGATCAGGTGCGCCAGCGCCTGCACCATCCGCGGCCCGTCCACCAGCGCCTGGATCGGCGGCGCGTGCACCGCGTACTGCGCCCGGCCCGGCCCGATCAGCTCCACCGCGCCGTCCACGGCCGCGCCGATCACGTCGTCGAGCCCGGCCGGCGCCCGGTTGAGCTTGTCCTCGCCGCGGTCGAGCCGCTGGAACGCCAGGACGTTGTCGATCAGCGTCGTGATCCGGGCGTACCCGGCCGACAGGTGGTGCAGGATCTGGTTGGCCTCGGGCCACAACTGCCCGGCCGGGTCCGCCGCCAGCCCGCTCAGCTCACCGCGCAGCTCCGCCAGCGGCCCGCGCAGCGAGGTGTCCAGCAGCGCCCGCAGCTGCATCGTCCGGGCCGCCAGCGCGTCGTACTGCGACCGGTCGGTGAACGTCATCACCGCGCCGACCAGCTGCTCCCCGTCCCGTACCGGCGCCGTCGTCAGGTCCACCGGCACCGCCCTGCCGTCCTTGCGCCACAGCACCTGGCCGCGCACCCGGTGCTTGCGCCCCGAGCGCAGGGTGTCGGCCAACGGCGTCTCCTCGTACGCCAGCGGCGACCCGTCCGGCCGTGAGTGGTGCACCAGCGGGTGCAGTTCCCTGCCGCCGAGGTCGGTCGCCCGGTGCCCGAGGATCTGCGCGGCCGAGGGGTTGACCAGCACGATCTTGCCCGCGGTGTCCACGCCCACCACGCCCTCGGCGGCGGCCCGCAGGATCATCTCCGTCTGCCGCTGCTGCCGGGCCAGTTCCGCCTCGGTGTCCACGGTCCCCGACAAGTCCCGCACCACCAGCATCAGCAGCTCGTCGCCGGTGAAGTGCGGCAGGCCGTCGCCGAAGTCCGCGTACGGCGTCCGGCCGTCCTCCAGGTTCGCGCTGGTCACCTGCACGGGGAACTCGGTCCCGTCGGTGCGGCGCGCGGTCATCCGGGTCGGCCTGGTGCGGGTGTCCTCCTCGGCCTCGCGCGGGCTGCGCATCGACCCCGGGATCCGCTTCGGGTCGAACGACGGCAGCAGGTCCAGCAGACCCCGCCCCACCAGCGCCGTACCCGGCGTCTCGAACGTCTCCAGCGCTATCGCGTTGGCGTTGACCACCGTGCCGTTGGCGTTGACCAGGAGCAGCGCGTCCGGGAGGGCGTCCAGTATCGAGGCGAGGCGAGCAGCGCCTCGGGATGGCCTGCTGCTCACGGACGCGTCCTCCTTGTTACCGCACGTGTTGCCGCGCTGCCCTGCGTTCCCGGGGCGGCGCCGCGCGCGTCCCTTTCACGCGGCGCGGTCGGCTGTCGTCACGGGCGGCCCATCTTGCCGCCACCCCCGGGACATGTCACTAGCCGAGTGTACGGGTCAGGCCCCCCGCCGCGCCCTCGGATGGCCATGTGCGGTCGGCCGCTTGGGCGTTGACGGCCGTCCGGGGGTTGCCCGCGGGAAGTGTGGCATACGTCACTGGGCCGCTGTCCGGCCTTCGCCGTGTTTCAGCCCTTGGGTTCCTTTTAGACTCCCTTTGCTTTGTGGGGCTTTGCGGGATGGGGCTTTGCGGGATGGGGCCCTGCGGGCCTTGCCGTGCGGCGCCAGGGCGGGGGCTTCCCGCGCGTGCGGTGCGGTGCGGGGAACCGGCGCGTACACCGGCCGCAGCCTGACGGGCTTCCCGCGCGTGCGGTGCGGTGCGGGCGCGGGGCAGGGGCTTGCCCTGCCGAGCTTTGCGGTGCCGAGGCTTTGCGGTGAGCGGTGAGCGGTGAGCGGTGAGCGGTGAGCGGTGAGCGGTGAGCGGTGAGCGGTGAGCGGTGTGGGCGGGGCGGTCCTTGCCCGGACGTCCGCGCTAGCCCGCGAGCGGGCGCCGGCTCCCGCTCCGGGTCGGCGCCGGCAGGACCGGCACCATCCGGCTCCAGCGGGCCACCTCACACCCGTTGGTCCTGCGGTACGACTCCCGGACCCAGCGCCCGGCCCAGGTACCGATGACCTCGGCGGTCTGCGGCCCGCCGTAGATCATCGTGCACGCCTGCCCCTCGGGCACCGGACCCACCGGCCCGCCGATCTCCCGAAGTCGCCGGCACGCCTCGCTCTCCCCTTCCGCCGGCCAGCCCTCCGTGCACCTGACGCTGTACGTCAGGCGGTGCCCGGACCCGTCGTCGTACGCCACGCTGAGGTGCCCGCCCGCCCGTACCCCGGCCTTCGGCAGCCCCACGGCGTCCCCGACCCCGGCGGTCCCGGCCCCCAACGCGGCGGCGAGCGCCAGGACGACGGTGGCACGGCGCAGCACGGGACCGGCCGTGCGGGGCATGCGGTCAGGTGCGGGTGCGGGTGCGGCGGGGGCGAAGGGGCGGGCGGGTGCGCTGAACCCGTGGCCGGCGGTACTGGCGGTACTGGTGGAAGGCATACCACCTCCCTACCGGCCCGCGGCCCTCCCCTCCGGGCAGTCACTCGTCCGTGGGCGTGGCCTGATCGAGCGCCTTCGGAACCGGGGACGCGCCTCGGCGCGACCGATCGCCGGGGTCCGGGGTCCGGGGTCCGGGGTCCGGGGTCCGGGGTCCGGGGTTGGGACGGCGGCGGACCCCGGAGCCAAGCGCGTACCCGTCCGGGCGGGCCGGGCGTACCGGGCGGCGGGGTGTATCCGCGAAGCCGGCGAGCGTACCCCTTTGCCCTGCCCAGCCCCGGCCTAGTACCGTAGTCTGCGATTGGTCGCGGCCCTCCAGGCTGTGCCATCATTCCCCCACGCGCCCACTCACCACCCGGGCGCGTACCCAGGAGGCGTCGCCTAGTCCGGTCTATGGCGCCGCACTGCTAATGCGGTTTGGGCTTTACCGTCCATCGAGGGTTCAAATCCCTCCGCCTCCGCCAGCCCCACCCTCCCCGGAGCCCGCGCCCACCCGGCGCCGGGCTCCTTCTTTTTCAGCCCCGCGCGGCCTCAGACCACCGGAGCCACCCCCGGGTCCCCCCTCCCCGCCGCCACCCTCGCCGGACCCCCTCCCCATCCCATCCCCGCAGCTCACCCCACCTCCCCCCAATCGATTTCACCTCCCGCGCCGCCTCATGTAAAGTTGTCCACGCAACGCCGACCGGCCCAAACCCGCCGCGAAGCACCCCGCACTCGTAGCTCAACGGATAGAGCATCTGACTACGGATCAGAAGGTTGCAGGTTCGAATCCTGCCGAGTGCACAGCAGGTCGAAGGCCCCCAGGGATCACTCCCCGGGGGCTTTTTCCGTGCCGGACGGCGGCGCGGGGAGGTCGGTCCTCCCGCTCGGGGGCGGGTGTAGTCGGCAGGCCGCGGGTGTCCGGTGGGCGTGTGGGCCTTCCGCGGCTGGTCGAAGCCGAGGGCGTGCGGGGGGACCGCATCCGAGATCTGGGAGCGGGCGGAACGTGATGCCCCCTCTTCCCCTCCTGCGGCGGCTACTCGTTGAGACGGGGCACCGCCGGGTGCGGCGGGGTGCGGCGGGAGGCGGTGGCCCGGTCAGTTGTCGGCGTTGGCTTCCAGGCAGGTGAGGTCGATGTCGTCCAGTACCGCCTCGTTCGTGCGGCCGGAGAGCTTCGCTTCCTGCTCGATCAGGACCGCGGCCCAGCCGGTCAGGCTCATGGCGAGGATGCGGAGGCCGTCGGGGCCGTGTTGGGCGAGGACGCGGTCGGCGGTGGCGAGGGCTTCCACGGGGATGCGTTCGGCGGGTTCGAGGCCGACGACGCGGCGGAGCAGGTCGACGGTCGTCCGGGACATCTCCGGAGCGAGCGCCGAGAGCCGGCGTTCGTCTTCCCAGTCCATACGGGGCTCCCCTCGACTACGAAGCGTATTGGTTCCATGACAGCAGAACACGGGGGCCCGTGGCGGTGGTTTGGCGGTTCTGGGCGGTACGGGGCCGTTCGGCGCGCGGGGCGGGGGCCTGGGTGCCGCAGGGGCCGCCAAGCGCGGTAAGGCCGCCGTACGCGCAGACGCGCAGGTCCGGGCGCCGGCCACGGCCTCAGCGTGCCGGGCGCCCCGCCTCGTGCGGGAGAACCCCCCGAGGGTCGCCCCCCGGAGGGTTCCGCGTGGGTGGGTGGGGGTCCGGTCAGCCCTCGGACGTCAGGGAGGACAGCCGCGGCCAGGTGCGGCGGACCCACGGGTCCAGGCTCCAGACGGCGGTCGAGGCGGCGAAGTACAGGGCGAGGGAGGCGAAGATGTAGGCGACGGACGGGCCGAGGTCGGTGATGCCGTCCTTGGTCCAGGGCAGGTGGAACGCCTCGGCCGAGGACCAGATGCCGAGTGAGAAGACCGCGCTGCCGATGAAGACGGCCCGGGAGAAGACGCCGAGGACCAGGCCGAGGGCGATCAGGGTCTCGATGACGGCGGTGCCGACGGCGAAGGCGGTGGGCGCGGAGGTGCCGATGGAGTGCCACATCTGGAGCCACTGGTGCAGGACGGGGGTGTGGACGGTCTCGCCCTTGCCCAGTTCGTCGCCGAGGGTCTGGCCGTGGATGAAGCCGGGCAGCCACTTGAAGGAGGCGTCGATGGCCCAGATCAGGCCGAAGCCGATGCGGACGGCGGCGGCGCCGTGGGCGCGGGAGAAGGTACGGGCGGCGGTGGCCGGGGCCGGCGCGGCGCCCGGCAGGTCTGCGGTTTCGGCGGTCATGGCAGCACAGGTCCGTTCGGGGGTGGCGGGATCGGGTCGGCCCCTCGGCGTGGAGTGGCGGCCGGCGATCCCGTCCGACAACGGGCCGGGCCGCCGGGCCCGGCCCGGCGGATCCGCGGGATCGGCGGCCCCCCGCACTGGACGAGGACCGAGGTTAGGTTAGGCATTCCTAAGTCGCCGGCTCAATATGACGAATCCCGCACCCCGGGAGCTGAACGCCCGCGCTATCCCGTTCGTACTTCAACGATCCCGTCGGCCGCTCCGCACAGCGCCAGCAGGCGGGCCTGCCCGGCCGTGCACCGCAGCCGCAGACCGGTGCCCAGCAACACCCGTACGGAGTACGCGTCGACGAACGCCAGGCCGGTCAGGTCGACGGCGGCCAGGCCCGGACGCCGTACCGCCCGCTCGAAGGCCGGCCGGTCGGCCCGGTCCGCGTCCCCCGCCAGCAGCAGTACGTCCCCGGACCGGCGCTCGTGCAGCGTGCCCGGTGCCGGCGGTACGTCCAACGGGTGCGCCGCCAGGATCGGTTCCCGGTCCGGCCCGGCCCGGTCGTACTCGCACAGCGCGGTGGTGCCCAGCTCCGCCAGCGCGGTGGTCAACGCGACCTCGTACGCGGCGAGTTCGCCGCGGTCCACGTCGGGCTCCGAGGCCCAGCCCATGTCGCCGGCCAGTCGCAGCCCGGTGAAGCCGCGGGCCGAGGCATCCTCGGCGGCCCGCTCCCAGTACGCCATCCGGGCGGCCGGGTCGAATCCGCGCCCCGGCACGTAACCGGGCTCCTCGCGGACCACCTCCACGCGCCCGCCGCCGACCGGCACCCCGAGGGACGCCAGCCGGTCCAGCGTCTCGGCCTCGGCCGTTCCGGGGCCGGTGAACAGCATCACCCGCTCGCCGCGGACCAGCCCGCCGGTGGCGAAGGCGGCCCGCAGCGCCCACCGCTCCTCCTGGGCGCCGAACCACAGGCACGCGTGGTCGCCGGGGCCAAGCCGCTCGACGGCGACCGTCCGCCGCGCCGCGGCCCGCGCCGGCGGCGTCCGCCCCGCCGCGCACGCCGTCTCCGGGGCCGTCCCCCGCGCCTCGTCCTCGGCCGTCCCCCGGTCACAGGTCTTTCCCGCCATGCCGAGAACGTACGCCCGCGCCGCGCCCTCCGTCGCCACCGACCGCTTCTCCCCTCGGCCTGACCGTAACCGACGACAACCGACCGCGGCCGTCCCCGATCGACCGGACCGGGCCGCTCCTGCCAGGGGCGGACCGTTCCCGCCGGTATGCGACCGTTCCTGCCGACGGCCGGACGGGACCGGACCGGGAACGACCGCCCCCCGACCGGTCGGCCGCCGCGTTCCGCCCGGATTCTCAGACGTTTCACAGAAACGGCCAAGATCCCTTTCATAGCGGGCGCACAGGGTGGACAGCATGCCTTCCACATCGTCGTCACCTTCGTCGCTCACCGGCACCGCGGGTTTCCCGGCCGCAGGCACCACCGGCCTCCGGACCCGCCCGAACCAGCACTCCGGCGCCCAGCACCCCGCCCAGCACCCGGGCATCCAGCCCGCCGCCGACCTCGCCCGGCTCGACGGCTCCCCGGTCCGCGTCCTGGTCGTCGACGACGAGACCCCGCTCGC
Source organism: Streptomyces sp. ITFR-21 (assembly GCF_031844685.1). NCBI lineage: Bacteria > Bacillati > Actinomycetota > Actinomycetes > Kitasatosporales > Streptomycetaceae > Actinacidiphila > Actinacidiphila sp. ITFR-21. The sequence continues at coordinate 3,220,702 of NZ_CP134605.1, read as the reverse complement.
CGACCTGCTCTCGATGGCCCTGCGCTACGAGGGCTGGCAGGTCCGTACCGAGGCGGACGGCGCGAGCGCCCTGCGCGCGGCCCGCGAGTCCCGCCCCGACGCGGTCGTCCTCGACGTGATGCTGCCCGACATGGACGGCCTTGAGGTGCTGGCCCGGCTGCGCCGCGAGACCCCGGACGTCCCCGTGCTGTTCCTGACCGCGAAGGACGCGGTGGAGGACCGGATCGCCGGGCTCACCGCGGGCGGCGACGACTACGTCACCAAGCCGTTCAGCCTGGAGGAGGTGGTGGCCCGGCTGCGCGGGCTGCTGCGCCGCTCCGGGGCCGCCGCCGTACGCAACGAGTCGCTGCTGGCCGTCGGCGACCTGGTCCTGAACGAGGACAGCCACGAGGTCAGCCGCGGCGGCGACAACATCCACCTGACCGCGACCGAGTTCGAGCTGCTGCGCTACCTGATGCGCAACCCGCGCCGGGTGCTCAGCAAGGCGCAGATCCTGGACCGGGTCTGGAGCTACGACTTCGGCGGCCAGGCCAACGTCGTCGAGCTCTACATCTCCTACCTGCGGCGCAAGATCGACGCCGGCCGCACACCGATGATCCACACCCGGCGCGGCGCCGGCTATCTGATCAAGCCGGGCGACCCGGCGTGAGGGGGCGGGACCACCGGGACCGGCCGCCGAAGCCGCGACGGCCCCGCCGGTGGTCGCTGCGCCGCCGGCTCGTCGCGTCCTGCGTGGCCCTGGTCGCCGCCGTCTGCGCGGTGATCGGCGCGGTCACCGTCCTCGCGCTGCACGACTTCCTGTACGGCCAGCTCGACAGCAAGGTGCAGGACCTGGCGGTACGGGCGGGCGGCGGTCCGCACGCGCCGGGGCAGAACGCCGCGGGGCCGGGCGCCGCGGGGCCGGGCATTTTGCGGCGGAACGCCCCGGACTTCCCCCCGGCGGGCGGCCAGGGCCGCCCCGGCGCACCCGCCCCGCTGGACTTCCTGGTCGGCGGCGGCCAGCCGGGCGAGACCGTCGGCGCCGTCCTCACCGCCTCCGGCTCGGTCGGCCGCGCGGCGGTCAGCGCCACCGGCTCGGCCGGTACCGGCCTGGTCGCCGACAACCTCACCGCGGTGCAGGCCGCCGCGTTCGCCGGTGTGCCGCTGGACGGCAGGCCGCACACCCTGCACATCCCCGGCCTCGGCGCCTACCGGGTGGAGTCCGCCCGGCCCGGCGCGGACGGCACCACGACGCTGGTCGGGCTGTCCACCTCCGGCGCGCACGACACGCTGACCACCCTGGTGTGGGTGGAGGTCTCGGTCACCGCGGCCGGGCTGGCCGCCGCGGGACTGGCCGGTGCCGCCCTGATGCGGATCGCCCTGCAACCGCTGCGCCGGGTCGCGGCCACCGCCACCCGGGTCTCCGAACTGCCGCTGCACAGCGGCGAGGTGGCGCCGCTCGAACGCGTCCCGGACTCCGACACCGACCCGCGCACCGAGGTCGGCCAGGTCGGCGCGGCGCTCAACCGGATGCTGGGGCACGTGGGTTCGGCGCTGCGGGCCCGGCAGGAGAGCGAGACCCGGGTCCGGCGGTTCGTCGCCGACGCCAGCCACGAGCTGCGCACCCCGCTCGCCTCGATCCGCGGCTACGCCGAACTCACCCGCCGCGGCGGCGAGCCGGCCGGCCCCGACACCCGGCACGCGCTCGGCCGGATCGAGTCCGAGGCGGCCCGGATGACCACCCTCGTCGAGGACCTGCTGCTGCTCGCCCGACTGGACGCCGGCCGGCCGCTGGACCTGGCCGAGACCGACGTGTCGCCGCTGGTGGTGGACGCGGTGAGCGACGCCCGCGCGACCGGCCACGGCCACCACTGGCGGCTCGACCTGCCGGACGAACCCGCCACCGTCAGCGCCGATCCGCAGCGGCTGCACCAGGTGCTCACCAACCTGCTGGCCAACGCCCGTACCCACACCCCGCCCGGTACGACCGTCACCGCCCGTGTCCGGCGGGACGGCGTACGGGAGGGGGGCGCGGTGCTGCTCCAGGTCGAGGACGACGGGCCCGGTATCCCGCCGGAGCTGTGCCGGCAGGTCTTCGAACGGTTCGCCCGCGGTGACGCCTCCCGGTCAAGAGCCGCCGGGAGTACGGGACTCGGGCTCGCCATCGTGCACTCGGTGGTGACCGCGCACGGCGGCGAGGTCGCGGTGGACAGTGCGCCGGGCCGTACGGTGTTCACCGTCACGCTGCCGGGGGCGCCCTCACAGCCTGTGCTCAGCCCGGCCACACGGTCGTGACAGCGGGGCCGCCGATGGTCGTCGTATGGATACGAACCTCGGCGAACTGCCCGCCCGGCAGCACCTGCCGGTGGCGTCCGCCTCCCCGCGTCCGGGGGCCGCGCACCGCGGGCCGACGGCGGCGCGGAGCCCCGTGCTGGACGTCGTCATCCCCGTGTACAACGAACAGGGCGGCCTGGAGCGGTGCGTACGCCGCCTTCACGCGCACCTGTCCGGCACCTTCCCCTACCCCTTCCGGATCACCGTCGCGGACAACGCCAGTACCGACCTGACGTCCGCGGTGGCCACGGCACTTGCCGCCGAACTGCCCGAAGTCGAGTCGTTCCGGCTGGAGCAGAAGGGCCGCGGCCGGGCGCTGCGCACGGTGTGGACCGCGTCGGAGGCGCCCGTACTGGCGTACATGGACGTGGACCTGTCCACCGACCTCAACGCGCTGCTGCCGCTGGTGGCGCCGCTGATCTCGGGCCACTCCGACCTGGCGATCGGCTCCCGGCTGGCCCGCTCCTCGCGGGTGGTGCGCGGCGCCAAGCGGGAGTTCGTCTCCCGCGCCTACAACCTGATCCTGCGCGGCTCGCTGGCCGCCCGCTTCTCCGACGCGCAGTGCGGCTTCAAGGCGATCAGGGGCGATGTGGCACAGCGGCTGCTGCCGATGGTCGAGGACGGCGGCTGGTTCTTCGACACCGAGATGCTGGTGCTGGCCGAGCGGGCGGGGCTGCGGATCCACGAGATACCGGTGGACTGGGTGGACGACCCGGACAGCAGCGTCGATCTGGTGCGGACCGCCGCCGACGACCTGCGGGGCGTCTGGCGGGTCGGACGGGCCCTGGCCACCGGCCGGTTGGCGCTGGACCGGCTGCGGCGGCCGTTCGGCGACGACCCGCGCGACCGCGAACTGTCCGGTGTGCCAGCCGGGTTGGCCCGCCAGCTGGTCGGCTTCTGCGTGGTCGGCGGGCTCAGCACGCTGGCCTACCTCGGGCTGTTCTTCCTCTTCCGGCTCGGTCTGGGCGCCCAACCGGCCAACGCGCTGGCCCTGTTGCTGTCCGCGCTGGCCAACACCGCCGCCAACCGCCGGCTCACCTTCGGGGTGCGCGGCCGGGACCGGGCGGTACGGCACCAGGCGCAGGGGCTTGTGGTGTTCGCCATCGGCCTCGCGCTGACCGGCGGTTCGCTCGCCGCCCTGCACGCGGCGACCCCGGACCCCGCGCACGGCACCGAACTGGCCGTGCTGGTCGCCGCCAACCTCGCCGCGACCGTACTGCGCTTCCTGCTCTTCCGGGCCTGGCTCTTCCCCGAGCGGCCCGCCGCCCACGCCCCGGCCCACGACCCGGCCGCCCCCGACGACGTCAGGAGTGCGGCATGACCGCGCCCGGCAACACGCCCTCCCCCGCCCCGGGCCCCGTGCCCGGCTACGCCCCGCCCGGAGCCGCCAGCGACCCCGCCCCGCCCGCGGCGCCCGCCCCGCCTGCGGCCCCGGCGGCCTCGGCGGCTCCCGCGGACCCGCCCCGCGGCTCACGCCTGGAGCGGCTGCGGCGCGGGCATCCGGCCGATCCGGTCTGGGCCCGCCCGGCGCTGCTCGCCCTGCTGCTCGGCACCCTCGTGCTCTACCTGTACGACCTGAGCGCGTCGGGATACGCCAACTCCTTCTACTCGGCGGCCGTCCAGGCCGGCAGCCAGAGCTGGAAGGCGTTCTTCTTCGGCTCCTCCGACGCGGCCAACTCCATCACCGTCGACAAACCTCCGGCCGCGCTGTGGCCGATGGCCCTGTCGGTGCGGCTGTTCGGCCTGGGCTCCTGGCAGATCCTGGTGCCCGAGGCGCTGATGGGCGTCGCCACGGTCGGGCTGCTGTACGCGGCGGTACGGCGCCGGTTCGGGGCGGGCGCGGGCCTGCTGGCCGGTGCGGTGCTCGCGCTGACGCCGGTGGCCGCGCTGATGTTCCGCTTCAACAACCCCGACGCGCTGCTGGCGTTGCTCATGGTCGCCGCCATCTTCTTCGTGCTGCGCGCCCTGGAGGACGCCCGCACCAAGTGGCTGCTGTGGGCCGGCGCGGTCCTCGGCCTCGCCTTCCTCACCAAGACCCTCCAGGCGTGGCTGATCCTGCCCGCCCTGGCCGTGGTCTACGCGGTGTGCGCGCCGGCCGCGCCGCGCCGCCGCCTGCTGCAACTCCTGGCCGGCGGTGGTGTGACGCTGCTGGCCGGCGGCTGGTGGGTGGCGGTCGTGGAGCTGTGGCCCGCGTCGTCCCGCCCGTACATCGGCGGCTCGCAGGACAACAGCTTCCTGGGGCTGACCTTCGGCTACAACGGCTTCGGGCGGATCACCGGCGACGAGACCGGCAGCGTCGGCGGCGGCGGCGGTCCCGGCGGTGGCGGCGGCCAGTGGGGTACGACCGGTATCGGGCGGCTCTTCGAAGCCGACATGGGCGGTCAGATCGCCTGGCTGCTGCCCGCGGCGTTCCTCATGCTGGCGGTGGGGCTGTGGGCCACCCGGCGGGCCCGGCGGGCCGACACCGAGCGGTCGGCGTTCCTGCTGTGGGGCGGCGCGCTGCTGATCACCTTCGCGACCTTCAGCTTCATGTCCGGGATCTTCCACCAGTACTACAACATCGCCCTCGCGCCCTACATCGCGGCGCTCGTCGGCATGGGCACGGTGGTGCTGTGGCGCCGCCGTACCCGCGTCGCGGCGGCGGCCGTGCTGGCGGTGGCGGCGCTGGGCACGGCGGTCTGGGCGTCGGTGCTGCTGGACCGGTCGCCGGACTGGAACCCCTGGCTGCGGGTCGCGCTGGTGGTGGCCGGGCTGGTCGCCGCGGCCGGGCTGCTGGCGGGCGCGCTGCCCGGCCCGGCGTCGGCGGGTCGGCCCGGCGCGCGGCTCGGCGTCGTGGCGGCGGTCGCCGGCCTCGCGGCGGCGCTCGGCGGTCCTGTCGCGTACACGCTCGACACGGTGGCCACTCCGCACGCCGGTTCGATCGTGACGGCCGGCCCCGCGGTCCAGGGCGGCTTCGGCGGCGGCCCCGGCGGGCGTCCGGGCGGGGGCGGTGGCCGGGCGTTCGGCGGCGGCAACGGTGTGCCGCCCGCCGGGGCGTTCCCCGGCGGCGGTCCGGGCGCGGGTACGGTGCCGGGCGGCGCCCCGGGCGGCGGCGGTGTCCCCGGCGGCACGGGCGGCACGGGCGGCACGGGCGGCACCGGCGCCCCGGGCACCACCGGCACCGCACCCGGCGGTTTCGGCCGGGGCGGTTTCGGCGGCGGTCCCGGCGGCGCGGGCGGCGGCGGCATGAGCGGCCTGCTCAACGGCACGAAGGTCGGCTCCGCCGTGAAGACCCTGCTCACGGCCGACGCCGACCGGTTCACCTGGGTCGCGGCGGCCGTCGGTTCGCAGAACCAGGCGAGCTACCAGCTCGCCACCGGCAAGCCGGTGATGTCCGTCGGCGGCTTCAACGGCAGCGACCCGTCGCCGACCCTCGGCCAGTTCGAGAAGTACGTCGCCGAGGGCCGTATCCACTACTTCCTCGGCGGCGGTACGGGAGCGGGCGGCGCCGGGGGAGCGGGCGGCATGGGCGGCATGGGCGGCATGGGCGGCGACAGCGGCACCGCGAGCCAGATCACCGCCTGGGTCGAGGCGCACTACACCGCCGAGACCGTCGGCGGCACCACGGTCTACGACCTGACGGCGCCCAAGGCGGCCACGTCCACGACCGGCTGAGCCGTACGGGCGCTCCCGGCCGGCACCGGGCGGGGTCCCGGCCGGCACCGGCCCGGGACCCCGCCTCCCGCCCGCCGCGCCGCGTGCCGCCTCGCCCCGCACCGCCCCCGTACGGCCGGAACCGGCGGTGGCCGGAACCGTACGCCCGCGGCCGGCGCAACCGTACGGCCGCGGCCGGCCGCCCCCGCCCTACGCCAGCCTGGCCGGGAAGCCGCCCGTGGCCACCGGGCCCCAGCGCTCGGGGGTGACGCGGATGACGGACTTGCCCTGGCGGACCATGGCCTCGCGGTACTCCGCCCAGTCCGGGTGCTCGCCGGAGATGTTCCGGAAGTACTCGACCAGCGGTTCGACCGACGCGGGGCTGTCGATGACCTCGGCGGAGCCGTCGACCTGGACCCAGGGGCCGCCGAAGTCGTCGGAGAGCACGATGACGCTGACCCGCGGGTCGCGCGCGGCGTTGCGGGTCTTGGCCCGTTCGGGGTAGGTGGAGACGACGATCCGCCCGGAGTCGTCCACCCCGCAGGTGAGCGGTGAGCCCTGCGGCCGGCCGTCCCGGCGGGTGGTGAGCAGGATCGCGTGGTGCCGCGGACGGACGAAGTCCAGCAGCTCTTCCAGCGTGACGTCGGTGTTCGTGGCGATGTCGGGAGCCATACCGGCACTGTACGGGTCCCGCCGGCGGCCTCCGCCGTCCCCTGCGCCGGCCGTCGCCGGGACCCGATCCGTACCGCCCGTCCGGACCCCTCCGCTGCGGGAACGGACGCTCGGCCGGGAGCCCCCGCCGTTCCGCGGCATCCGCAGGCCGGCCAGTCGGTTGCTCGGGGCAACGGTATGCCCGGGTGGGTGGAGGCGACACGTGCTGTGCGTCCGCTGAGAGTATGGTCACAGCCGGGAGCCCGCCCGCCTCCGGCCAGGGGAGGCGGGCGGGCTCGCGTCGTCGTCGGCGGCACACGGCGGTACGGGACGGGCCGGTGCCGCGGGAACGGTGCGCAGCAACCCGATCGGCCGGCGGCACCCGATCGGCCGGCGGCACCCGATCGGCCGGCGGCGCGGGGCCGGCCGCCGCGGGGCCTGCCGCTCAGGCGGAGGCGGCGGTCAGCGCCGCGATCTCCTCGCCGGTCAGCTTCAGGTCCACGAACGCCAGCAGGGCCGGGAGCTGCTCGACGGTGCGGGCGCTGGCGATCGGCGCGACCACGGTCGGCTGGGCCGCCAGCCAGGCCAGCGCCACCGAGGCGGGCTCGACGCCGTGCGCGGCGGCCACCTCGTCCAGGGCGGCGAGCACCTTCGGGCCGCGCTCCTGCTCCAGGTACGCCGCTGCCCGCGACGCCCTGACGCTCACCACCGCCTCGGCGTCCGGCCGGTACTTGCCGGTGAGGAAACCGGCCGCCAGCGCGAAGTACGGCGCCGCCGACAGGCCGCGTGCGGCCACCAGGTCCAGCAGCGGGCCCTCGTACTCGGCCCGTTCGACCAGGCTGTAGTGCGGCTGGAGGATCTCGTACCGGGCCAGGCCCTCGCGCTCGGAGAAGTCCAGTGAGGCGGCGAGCCGCTCGGGGGATATGTTGGAGGCGCCGATGGCCCGCACCTTGCCCGCCTTCACCAGGCCGTCCAGCGCGGTGATGATCTCCTCGACCGGGACCTCGGGGTCGTCGACGTGCGTGTAGTAGAGGTCGATGCGGTCGGCGCCGAGCCGGCGCAGCGAGGCTTCGGCCGCCGCCCGGATGGTGTCCGGCTTCAGGCCCGGGAACTTGGTGCCGGCCCCGACCTTGGTGGCCACGACGAAGTCGTCCCGCCGGCCGCGGCTGTCCAGCCACCGGCCGATGATCGTCTCGGACTGCCCGTCGGCGTAGCGGTCCGCGGAGTCCACGAAGTTCCCGCCGGCCGCGGCGTAGGCGTCCAAAACGGCGAAGGAGTGCTCCTCGTCGGCGGTCCAGCCGAAGACGTTGCCGCCGAGGGAGAGGGGGTGGACGTCGAGTTCAGAGTTTCCGATGCGTGCCATGATCACTCGCAACCGGTGGGGGGTGCACGGTATTCCGCCGACACGCTAGGGTCAGGCCCCATGTCGAATCCCACGCCGCAGCCGGACAACAACTACGACCCGGCGGGCAACACCCAGATGTTCCGCGCCTTCGTCGACGAGCAGCCGCCGCCCGCACAGGTGCAGCGCGCCGAGACCCGCAGCCGGGCCGGAGTGGTGATCGGTGTGATCGTCGCGCTGGTCGTGGTCGTCGGAGTGGTCGCGCTCGCGATGCGGTGACGCGGCCCGGCCGGGCCGGCGACCACTCCTCCCCTCTCCTCACGCCTCCGCGGTCAGCCCGTCCCGCAACTGGGCCAGGGTCCGGGTCAGCAGCCGGGAGACGTGCATCTGCGAGATGCCGACCTCCTCGCCGATCTGCGACTGCGTCATGTTCGCGAAGAAGCGCAGCATGATGATCTGACGCTCGCGCGGCGGCAGCTGGGCCAGCAGCGGCTTCAGCGACTCCCGGTACTCGACGCCTTCGAGGGCGGAGTCCTCGTAGCCGAGGCGGTCGGCGAGGGTGCCCTCGCTGCCGTCGTCCTCCGGCGGCGGGGAGTCCAGCGAGCTGGCGGTGTACGCGTTGCCGACCGCCAGGCCGTCGACCACGTCCTCCTCCGACACCCCGAGGCAGATCGCGAGTTCGGCCACGGTCGGGGAGCGGTCCAGCCGCTGCGACAGCTCGTCGCTGGCCTTGGTGAGCGCCAGCCGCAGCTCCTGCAGCCGCCGCGGGACCCGGACCGACCAAGAGGTGTCCCGGAAGAACCGCTTCACCTCACCGACGATGGTCGGCATCGCGAAGGTCGGGAACTCCACCCCGCGCTCGCAGTCGAACCGGTCGATCGCCTTGATCAGGCCGATGGTGCCGACCTGGACGATGTCCTCCATCGGTTCGTTGCGGCTGCGGAAGCGCGCCGCCGCGTACCGCACCAGCGGCAGGTTCAGCTCGATGAGCGTGTCGCGTACATAGGTGCGTTCCGGGCTGTCCACCGGCAGTTCCGCCAGTCGCAGGAACAGTGAACGGGACAGCGTACGGGTGTCGATGGCCTCCGTGTGAAGAGACTCGTGCGGTGCGTCGGGGCCATGGGATTCATGGCGGAGCACCTTGGGACTGCCCACCTGTACGGACATGCCACCCCCTTGAGGTCGCGGACGGGTGTCGCGAGCGACGGTTGTTCCTCCTCTGGAATACCGGAGGCTCGCTCGCGACAAACGCGGTATCCGCAGAATGTCACATGTCGGCAACACGCTGTAGCGCCAAGTCGACATATCTTTGCGGGGGGCTTAGTCCCTTTCGGTTACGCTTCAAGCTGGTTTGCGGACCTCAGCCGCGCGAAGCTGCGGGAGAGCAGCCGGGACACGTGCATCTGGGAAACCCCCAGCTCAGCGCTGATCTGGGACTGGGTCAGGTTGCCGAAGTAGCGGAGCAGCAGGATCCGCCGCTCCCGCTCGGGGAGTTGGACGAGCAGGTGCCGGACCAGGTCGCGGTGCTCGACCCCGTTGAGAGCCGGGTCCTCGTAGCCGAGGCGGTCCAGCAGCCCCGGGGCGCCGTCGCCCTCCTGCGCCGCCTCCAGGGAGGTGGCGTGGTAGGCCCGGCCCGCCTCCAGGCAGGCCAGCACCTCGTCCTCGGACAGCCGCAGCCGCTCGGCGATCTCCGCGGTCGTGGGGGACCGGCCGTGCAGCACCGTCAGGTCCTCGATGGCGCCGCTGACCTGGACCCACAGCTCGTGCAGCCGGCGCGGTACGTGGACGGTCCGCACGTTGTCCCTGAAGTAACGTTTGATCTCCCCGATCACGGTCGGCATCGCGAAGGTCGGGAACTGCACCCCGCGCTCCGGGTCGAACCGGTCGATGGCGTTGATCAGGCCGATGGTACCGACCTGGACCACGTCCTCCATCGGTTCGTTGCGGCTGCGGAAGCGGGCGGCGGCGTACCGCACCAGCGGCAGGTTCACCTCGATCAGGGCGGCCCGTACCCGGGTGTGCTCGGGCGTGCCCGCCTCCAGCGTGCCGAACTGCTCGAACAGCACCTGGGTGAGCGCCCTGGCGTCCTGCGCGCCGGCGCTGGGCGTCCGCGTCCTGGCGCGGGGATACGTCGTTGGCGCCGTGTGAGCCGACATCGGCATACCACTCCCCTTATCGGTCCACTCATCCGGCAAAAGCGGTCATAGCATCACAATTCATGTGTGCTGTGCGCAAGCACCGCATATTGCCGTGTTGTAGGACCTGAGGGTGGTCCGAGGGGGTCCGGGACCGGCCGGGGGCGGGGGTCGGCCTTCGGCCGGCGGGGGGTCAGAACGGGTAGTCGGCGACCACCCAGGTGGCGAACTCGGCCCACTGGGCCACCACCGCCTGGTGCGCGGGGTGCGCCGCGTACCGCCCGAGGGCCGCCGGGTCCGCGACCGAGGAGTTGATGGCGAAGTCATACGCGATCGGCCGCTCGCTGATGTTCCAGCCGCACTCCCAGGTCGCCACCTCCGGCACCAGCGCGCCGAGTTCGGCGAACGCCTTGGCGCCCGCGACCACCCGCGGCTCGTCCTGCTCGACGCCCTCGTTCAGCTTGAAGAGCACCAGGTGCCGGATCATGGAATCCCTCGCCTCGTCCGTGCCGCGGCTAGTTGGCCAGGTCGTGCATGAACTTCCCGACGCTCTTGGCGGCGTTCGATATCCCTTCGAACCCTACCTGCACAAGATCCGCAGCGCGGGCAGGCTGGTCGATGATCGTGTAGAGCACGAAGATCACCAGTATGTACATGGTGATCTTCCTCGCCTGCGCCATGCTCCTTGCCCTCCCCAGCCGCGGCCACGCACCGGTCACAAGTGTGCAATCGGCCAAGTCTATCCATCGAATGGCGCACACAGACGGGCACCACCCCGATCATCATCCAAAACGACCGCCGTTCTCCGGCGGGGCCGTCGGCGGCGCGGCGGCGGGTACGCGGCGCTGTAGGCGGTGGGGCGTGGCGGGGTCGGCGGTGGGGCGTGGCGCGGCTGGCGACGGCCGCACATACGCAAGGCGCCCGCCTTCTCGGGAGGAGAAGGCGGGCGCCTGGGCGCGCACAGCGGTAGCGGTGGGATTTGAACCCACGGAGGGGTTGCCCCCTCACACGCTTTCGAGGCGTGCTCCTTAGGCCGCTCGGACACGCTACCGAGAGAAAGCTTAGCCCACCCGGAGGGGTGGTCAGAAATCCTTTGGGCGGAAGAAGCCGGTGAGGAGGGCGGCGGCGGGGGCGGGGAGGACGTGCGGGATGACCTCGGGGCGGTGGTTGAGGCGGCGGTCGCGGACGAGGTCCCACAGGGAGCCGGCCGCCCCGGCCTTGGGGTCGGGGGCGGCGTAGACGACGCGGTCCAGCCGGGACAGCACGATCGCGCCCGCGCACATCGTGCAGGGCTCGAGGGTGACGGCCAGGGTGCAGCCGGTCAGCCGCCACCGGCCGAGGCGGGCCGCGGCGCGGCGGATGGCCAGCACCTCCGCGTGCGCGGTCGGGTCGCCGGTGGCCTCCCGCTCGTTGCGGGCGCGGGCGATGACCGAGCCGTCCGGGTCCAGCACGACCGCGCCCACCGGTACGTCACCGGTGAGCGGGGCGTGCTCGGCCTCGGCCAGGGCGATCCGCATCGCGGGCACCCAGCGGTCGCGGAGCGGATCCCCCGTGGCGGGGCCGGGGGCCGGAACGGGGACTGGGGTCAGCGGACCGCCTCCAGTACGTCGCCGCAGCCCAGCGCGTCGGCGATCTCACCGAGCGCCTCACCGGTCAGGGCACCGTCGCCGCTGAGCGCCAGCAGCTCCTTGCCGTTCATTCCCAGGTCGGTCAGCAGTTCGGTGTCACCGAGCGGACCGACCGGTACGTGGTCGTCGGAGGAGCCGGTCACCACGGCGGCGTCGTCATCGTCGCCGTCCTCGGTACCGTCGAGGTCGACCAGGTCGTCGAGGTCGTCGAGGTCGTCGAGGTCCTCCGGGTCGCGGCCGAGCACCTCGTCGGTGAGCAGGATCTCCCCGTACGAGCTGCGGGCGGCCGCCGCCGCGTCGGACACATAGATTCTGGGATCCTCTTCACCGTCGATCCGGATGACGCCGAACCAGGCGTCCTCCTGCTCGATGAAGACCAGAACCGTTTCCTCCTCGTCGCCGGCCGCTCGGGCCAGGTCGCTCAGATCGGCGAGGGTTTCCACATCGTCGAGATCGGGTTCGCTCGCTTGCCAACCGTCCTCGGTGCGCGCGAGCAGTGCGGCGAAGTACACCGTGACTCTCCCACAGGTCTCAGGCCGTCCGGACCGGATAGGGCCGCTCGGCCGTTCATGATGGCCTCCATGATGGTCCCACCCATTCGGCATCGTGACAGAAACCGGGGCGCCACGAAGGGTCTTCGACACCGCGACGTGCCAGGTCTTCGTCAGAACCCGGTAAATCCTGGATCTTGTCCGGCCGTTGCGGCACCGGAATGATCATCCCCCGTCACCAGCGGAACGTCCGCATCCGCATCTGCTGACGCATCCGCGCCGCCCGGGCGCGCCGCGGCTGGACCCGGTCCCGCAACTCCCTGGCCTCGTTCAGCTCCCGCAGGAAGACCGCTCGCCTGCGGCGCCGCTCAAGGCCGCGGTCGTCGGGGCCGCTCTCGGGCATGTCCGGCATACAGGTCACCGTCCTGGCCGTTCGGGTCACCCGGGAGGCGCACCGGGCATTGTCGGTCAGCTTCCCTCGTACGGGCGGTTTACCCCATGTCGGGCGCAGAAAGGCGCCGGGTCGCGCGGCCGGGCCCGGGGCCGCGGCCGCCGGAGGCGGTCCGGATACAGTCAGGCCCATGCGTCTCCACGTTGTCGACCACCCGCTGGTCGCGCACAAGCTCACCACCCTGCGCGACGAGCGCACCGACTCCCCGACCTTCCGCCGGCTGGCCGATGAACTGGTCACCCTGCTCGCCTACGAGGCCACCCGGGACGTCAGGACCGAGCAGGTCGACATCCGCACCCCGGTCGCGCCCACCACCGGGGTGCGGCTGTCCCACCCGCGCCCCTTGGTGGTGCCGATCCTGCGGGCCGGGCTCGGCATGCTCGACGGCATGGTGCGGCTGCTGCCGACCGCCGAGGTCGGCTTCCTCGGCATGGTCCGCGACGAGCACACCCTGGAGGCGCAGACGTACGCCACCCGGATGCCGGAGGACCTCTCCGGCCGGCAGGTGTACGTGGTCGACCCGATGCTGGCCACCGGCGGCACCCTGGTGACGGCGATCCGGCTGCTGATCGACCGCGGCGCCGACGACGTGACCGCGCTGTGCCTGCTGGCCGCGCCCGAGGGCGTGCAGGTCATGGAACGGGAACTGGCGGGCGAATCGGTCACCGTGGTCACCGCGGCGGTCGACGAGCGGCTCAACGAGCACGGCTTCATCGTGCCGGGCCTCGGAGACGCCGGCGACCGGCTGTACGGCACGGTCGCCTAGGAAGCCGGACCGCGCGCCGGCGGCCGGCCGCGTACCCGGTCAGGCACCTGGTCGGGTACGCGGCCGGGCTGTCGGCCAGGCGCCCGGCCGGCCACCCGATCGCGTACCCGACCGGCCGTCGGTCAGGCGCCCGGCCGGCGGGCGCCGCCCTTTGCCGCCGGGGTCGTGACCGGCGCGCACACCGGCTTGGGCGGCGGCGGGTTCGCCGCGACCACCCGCGCCGCGGCGGCCTGCGCCGGTGTGGCCAGTGTCGCGAAGGCGTTGCCGATGAGCAGGTCGACCGTCTTGTCCTTGCGGTGCGGATCGATCCGCACCGTCGAGCCCGCCACCTGCGTACCGGCCTCACGGGCCGCCGCCTCGCCCGCCGGACCCGCGACCAGCAGCGCCGACTGGGTGACCTTCTGGTCGTAGCCGTCCGGCGCGTTGCCGAACCTTGCGACCTTGAAGCCCCGGCCGGCGAGCGCGTCGGCGGTGGTCTTGGCCAGGCCGCCGCGCGAGGTGGCGTTGAGCACGTTGAGGGTCACCCCGGTCGGCTGCGGCAGCGGACCGAGCGGGCGGGCGCGGGTCGGCGCGGGCACCGGTCGGCAACTGGGCTTGTCCAGCGGTGCGGCGTTCGCCTTGGTGTCGCCGTCGCCGCCGCCGAAGACGTCGACGAGCTGCAGTGCCCCCCAGCCGAACAGGCTCAGAACGACCACCGAAGCGACCACGGCGGCCAGAATGCGGCCGCGGCGCCTGGGCCGGCGCATCCTCGGATACGCGTTACCGGTGACCCGGTACTTCCCACCCATCCCGGAGGGAGTCAACATGCTCATGAGCGCAGCGTAGGCGGATTGTCAGTCCATCTCCAGGACCCGGGCGTGGAGCACCTGCCGCTGCTGCAGCGCCGCGCGCACCGCCCGGTGCAGGCCGTCCTCCAGGTAGAGGTCGCCCTGCCATTTCACGACGTGGGCGAAGAGATCCCCGTAGAAGGTGGAATCCTCGGCGAGCAGCGTCTCGAGGTCGAGCTGTCCCTTGGTGGTCACCAGTTGGTCGAGCCGCACGGGACGCGGGGCGACGTCCGCCCACTCGCGCGTGCTGACCCGGCCGTGGTCCGGGTACGGCCGCCCGTTTCCGATGCGCTTGAAGATCACACGGAAAGCCTACCGGCCCGGCTTGTCCGGGCGCAGCAGTAGGGCGCCTTGTGCCGCAAGCGCCCGGGTTGCCCGGCTGTTCGCCCCTCCCACCGCGTACGGCGTCCCGCGGCGTCTCCGGGCCCGCCGGCCGCTCCCGGCCCCCCGGCGGGTTGACCCTGCTGGCCATGGGCGACGTCATGGGGCACGGGGTGGGCGCGGCGGTGGAGATAAGCCGCCACCGCTCGATGCTGCGAGTGGTCGCGGGTGACGGCGACCGGCCCGGCGTGATGCCGCGCCGGATGGACGCGGTGCTGTCCGCCGCGGGCGCCGAACGCCCGGCGACCTGTCTGCTGGGGCTGGCCGACCCGGTCGGCGGCGGCGTCCGGTCCGCCAGTGCCGGGCACCTGCCGCCGGCCGTCGTCGGCCCCTCCGGCGCCGTCGAACCGCTGGCCGTGCCGCCGGAGCCGCCGCTGGGGGCCGACCTGCACGGCGGCTACGAGAGCGTGTACGTGCCGTGGCGCGCCGGCCACCCTGCTGCTGTACACCGACGGCCTGGCGGAGCGCAGGGCCAAGGACACCGACACCTCGCTGGTCCGGCTGGCGGGTCTGAAGCCGGCGCACGCCACCGGGCCGCTGGACGCGCTGCCGGCCCGGATCGTGCACCGGCCGGCACCGGCCGCGGCCGAGGACGGCGTAGCCGTGCTGGCGGCGCGGGCGCGGGTCTGAGGGGCGGGGCCGGAGCGCGGGCGGACGGCAGGCCGTACGGCCGCGGGGGTGCGGGGGGCAGGGGCGCGAGGGCGCGGGGGCGCGCCACCGGGCGTACGGCCCCGGTCCGGTCGCGGGACGCGCCTTGTAATCTCGAAGGTGCGACGCCGGACCCTCGAGCCGAGGAGCGAGAGATGACCGAACGCAAGCCGCCCGGTGTTTCCTTCGAGTCCTGGACCGACAAGCAGATCCGTGAGGCGGAGGCGCGCGGCGCGTTCGCCGACCTGCCGGGGGTCGGCAAGCCGCTGCCCGCGCTGAACCCGGCGGTTGAGAAACATCGGAACGAAAACCGGCGCTAAGCCCCCGGCGGCTCTGGTGGGCGGCTGGCAGGGTGCCGGTGGCGGGGCAGCCGGAAGTCGTTCCACGGATAACGTTTTATGATCTGCGGCATCGCCATATCCGACCTGCGGCGACGTCGCCGAGCCGCTGCGCGAAGCGACCCTGTTATCTGCGGTATGGGGGAAGCGGTGCCCGCCGTCGTCCAGCTCCAGTCCGGGAAGGCGCTGAGCGTTTGGTCGGCGGCCGATGTCTTCCTCGGCTTACTCGCCAACCCGAACACCGCCCGCGGCTACGGCATCGGCATCGGGAAGACCGCCGAACGGCTCGGCGAGGACCGGCTCCTGGCGGCCGTGGTCGACGACGAGGTCGGCGAGGCGCTGGAACTGCTGTGGGGCACCGCCGCGGTCAACACCTGGAATGCCCGCCGCGCGGCGGTGCTGTCCTGGCTCGGCTGGTGCGCGGACCACGGCTACGACGGCCCGGCGGCCCCGGCCTGGGTGAAGCGGATGACCCCGCCGGACTCCGAGACCCAGGTTCGGCCGAAGGTGATGGTCGACCGGCTCATCGCCCGCCGGGAGGACCCGCTGCGGGAGAAGACGCTGTGGCGGATGCTCTACGAGACCTGTGCGCGGGCCGAGGAGATCCTCGGGACGAACATCGAGGACCTCGACCTGGCCGGCCGGCGGGCGCCGGTAAAGGCCAAGGGATCCGCCGCCCGCCGCCGGGGCGGCCGGACGCGCGGGGACTTCGTGCTGGAGACGGTCCACCGGGACACCGGTACCGCGCGGCTGCTGCCCCGGCTGCTGCGCGGCCGCACCCGTGGCCCGGTGTTCGTCACTCATCGCCGCCCCAACCCCGGCAAGGTGCTCGGGCCGCGCGACGTGTGCCCGGACACCGGGCTGGCCCGGCTGTCGTACGGTCAGGCTCGCGCCTTGCTGGACCGGCACACCGCGGTCCGCGGGCCGGGCACCGGATGGGATCTGCACGAGTGGCGGCACTCCGGCCTGACCCACCTCGGCGAGGCCAGCGCGAGCCTGCTGATGCTCATGGCCAAGTCCCGACACCGCAAGCCGGAGAACGTTAAGCGGTACTTCAAGCCGTCGCCGGAGGCGATCGCCGAGGTGACCGGTCTGCTGGCGCCGGGGGACGCCCGGCGCTGACGGTCTGGCTGCCGAAGGCTGCGGCGGGGCATCACCGAGAGCCCGCGATGTTCGGTCGAGATCCTCCTCGGGGAGGAACCCGGCGCCGACTTCAGTCCCGTGCCGCGGACTCGGGCTCGGGAGTGACAGCCGCTGGCTCCGCTTGCGTGGCGGGAGCGGCGGCGGTTTGAGGATCGCGCCATGGCAGAAGGAGCGCGCTGGCCAGGCACAGCACCCCGGAGATCACGAGAGCCGGGCGAACGCCGACGACGCCGGCGACCAGACCGCCGCCGACCATGAACAACGCCTGCACCGCCCGCGAGCTGACCGACCAACTGGTGACGACGCGGGACATGAACGCATCGTCCGTCGCTTCCATCCGGTACGTCGAGAACGACGGGTTGAACACCCCGGCGGCGAACAGCAGCCCGAAGTCGATGGCGACGATCACGCCCACGCCGAACGCACCGGAAGGTGCCAGCGGCAGCAGGAGCAGCCAGGGCGCGCGCGCCACTCCGGACACCAGCAGTACCCGGCGCGGTCCCAGGCGCCGGGTCAGCGCGGGCGTGACCTGCGAACCGAGTACCCCGCCCAGGCATGGCAGACCGAGCGCTAGGCCGTACTGCCACGGTGTCAGGCCCAGGTTGCGCAGCATGAGCACGGCCATCAGGGGCGAGGCCATCATGACGGGACCGCCGAACAGCAATGCGTTGAAGAACAACGCCCGCAACCCGCGCCGGGCCAGCAGGTGGCGCCAGCCGGAGGTGACGTCATGCCACAGGTGCGGCGGGTCGGTGCGGGGGGGCGGGGCAGGTTCCGGTCGGCGGATGCGGTGGATCCCGGTGGCCGAGCCAAGGAAGGAGGCCGCGTCCACCGCCATCGTCGCCGTCGTGCCCAGCACACCGATCAGCAGACCGCCCATCGGCGGACCCGCGCTCATGGTGACCCAGCTCGTCGTCTCGAAGGCGCTATTGGCCCGGATCCGCCCCTCCGGTGCCACGAGCGCCTTCAGATGTGCGCCGCTCGCCGCGTTGAACGCCACCAATGCCGCTGTCTGCACGACGCCCACGACGCACAATTGCGCGTAGGTCAGCACCCCCAGGACCGCGGCGGCCGGCACGCTCGCCAGCACCAGGAAGCACAGTACGTCCGCGGTCATCATCACCGGACGCTTGAGGCGGTACTCGATCCGCACGCCGAGCGGCAGCGCGATCGCCGCACTGGCGACCGCCGACAGCCCCGCCAGGAGCGACACCCGGAACGTCGAGGCATGCAGGGTCAGCAGCGCGATCAACGGCAGCGCCCCCGAGCCGACCGCGCTGCCCGCGGCACTGACCGCGTAACCGGCCCACAGTCTGCGGAAATCCTCACCCAGTCCGTTCTGACGACGCAACGGCCCCCCTCCCGTACGGAAGCAGCGATCGTAACGGGGCAGCAACGCGCCCGGCGGACAATGCGCCACGCGTCAGCGAGTGTCACCTGCTCCCCCCCCGAGAGGCTCGGCCCCGCCTCGCTCCAAGCCAGCAAGGAGCAGGAGCAGCGCACCCAGGCAGGGAGATAGCAGCTTTGGCTGGAAGTCTGCGTGAGAGAACCGTCGGTCTTCGTAGCGTCGACGACCCCGCGACCGGGAGGCGCCGTGGCCGGGTTCGCCGACTGAAAGCGGCAGGCCGACGCCGTCACGGCCGACCAGCTGAACGGAAAGGCGGTCGATGCCGGACGGAGCGGACCGCTGAGTCCTAGCGAAGCGACCGCGACGTCCTGCTCGTCCGAGGGCACATGGTCAGAGCCATAGCGGGGCCACCGATGCCGTCGTTGTCCGAGGCTGAGGCCCATCTCCCGCCTGCTGTCCACACCCCCAGCCTCCCGACAGGTCGACCCGGCTGCCCGACCACTCGATCACGCGCCGCCGGTGTCATCCCGGGTCGCGCAGGGGCCGCAGCCCTCCGGGTATCTCGGGCAGCGCGAAGGAGTAGCGGCCCAGCATGTTGATGTGGTGCCGTACGAACGGCGACACCCGCGCGACGTCCTCCTCGCGGACCTCGTGGCCGTTGGCGCGCAGCTGGTCGAGGGCGGCGTTCATGCAGCGGGTGGTGAACAGTACCAGGGCGTTCAGCACCACCGGCCGCACCCGCTCCCACGCCTCGCCGTACAGCAGCTTCGCGCGCGGGTCGCCCCACTTCGAGGAGTTCACCGCGAACACCTCCCGGCGCCGCAGCATCCGGTGCAGCCCCTCCAGCACACACAGCGCGTACGCCTTCACGTCCACGCACCCCGGCTCGGCGTTCGAAGAGGCCAGCACCAGGCGCTTCCACGACCCGGCCAGCAGCCCGGCGTCGATCTCACCGGGCGCCACCTTCCGCCTCCGCAGCAGGCCGGGCAGCGACTTCAACGCGGCCAGCAGGTTGGCGCCCTGCGGGGTGGCGCCGAAGTCCACGACGTCCACCAGGACCTTCAGGAATGGCCGCACCATGCCGAACCGGCCCACCAGCTGCCGGCGCCACGCCTCACAGGCGTCGGAGTCCAGCGGCGGCGCCAGCTCGAACATCGCCGCCAGCGCCGCCTCCAGCTCCCGCCGGGGCACCACCAACTCGATCCGCTCCCACATCCCCGCCACCGTGGCCACCGCCGGCGGGGATATCTCCCCGGTCGCGGTGTCGACCTGCTCGGCGGTCTCCTCGAAGACCACGATGAACGCGGCCGCCAGCTTCGCCCCGGCCCGCTCCACCCACGGCAGGGTTTTAAGCTTCTCCCGGGCGGTCTCCCGCTCGGAGCGGGCCAGCAGCTTCGTGCCGACCAGCGCCTCCAACAGGTCCAGCGCGTCATCGACCACCCGCGTCGTCAGGTACACCGCGGTCGCCATCAGCGTGGCCAGCCGCCGGTGGTCGCCGTGCCGCCGCAGCAGCGACGCCTTCCCGTCGACCCCGTACCGCGACAGCTCCGCCAACCGCCGGGGCGGCACCGCGGCGACGTCCAGGTCCGCCATGCCGAACGCGGCGATCTCCGCCGCCCGCTCCAGCGCGGCCTTCGTCGCCGGACCCGACACCCGCACCGGCCCCCGGCGCAGCCGGTCCAGCTCCGAGACCCGCGCACCGGCGGCACCTCCAGCAGCAAGTCCAGCACCGCCCGTTGACCGGTGTTCAGCAGCCCGTACAGCGTTTCCCGCAGCCGCTCGTTCGCCTCCGTCCGCACCGACGCCATCAGCCACACCAGCGTCGTCACCCCCGGCAGCAGCACCCGCCGTTCCCGCAACCACCCCACCGCCGCGTCGAACAGCGCCTTCGTGCCCTCCCCGGTCGTCCACGCCCGCGCGCCCACCCACTCCCGCAGCTCCGCCTCCGCCCCGGCGAACTCCCGGTAGCCGAAGACCTCCCGCAGCCCCCGGACGTGATCCAGCCGGGTGTTCTCCCGCTCGCCGTACGTCTTCAGCACGGAGGCGTCCGGGACGCCGAGCTGTTCGGCGAGGTAGTCGGCGACCTCCGTCGGCACGTCGGCCGGATCGTCCAGGAAGACCCCGAGGAACCGCGCGGTGGTGAGCTGGGCCGCGAAGCCCAGCCGGTTGTGGGACCGGCGCTACGGATCGATCAGCGCGCGGTCCGCGTCGTCCAGGAAGAAGAACCGCTGGCGCCGACGCTCGAGGGCCCGGGGCACCGGGCGTGCATGCTCTACGCGGCCATGGTCTGCCCGTACCTGGCCCGGCCGGGCGGTCGGCGCGGCACGGACGCGAAGACCCCCGACGACCTGACGGCGCATGTGGTCCGGGGCGCGGCGCCCCGGGCGCGGTGGTCGGGTACGCGGACTACGAGTTCGCGGTCACCGCCGCGCAGGTGCTGTTCCGCTTCCTGGACGTGGTCGAGTTCCTGCCGCACGACACCGGTGATGTGCATCTGGACGAGCTGCGGGCCGGGTTGGCGCGCGGCTGAGCCGACGCCGCTCCCCCGCTCAGCGGCTGCCGTCACTGATGGTTAGGCCGTTGCCCGCGGTGCCGTTCAGCCGCGGGGCGGTGGCGGTGGCGGTGGCGCCGGCCGGGTCGCGGCCGGGACCGGCCCCCTTGCCGGTCGGGACGGCCGACCGCGTACCGCTGCCGGCGGGCGAGGGGGTGGCGCCGCCGACCGCGGGGTCGGCCGGGTCGCAGGCGGACAGCGACAGGCAGGCGCCCGCGGTCAGGCCCGCGGTCAGGCCCGCGGTCAGGCCCGCGGTCAGGGCGATGGCGGCGGCGGACGGACATGGCGGTTCCCCCTGGAACAGCGGTGACGGCGGCGGTCGCGCCGGCGGTGACGACATGAGGGTGCCAAGCCCGGGTCCCCGGCCGGTGCGGACGCTGTCACGGACCGGCGACAGGAGCCGCGCGCCGGGCGGTTCCCGCCCGCCGCGCCCTCCGCGGCCCCGCGCAATCACCCCCGCGCCGCCTCAGAGCACCCCGCCGACGATGGCCCCGGCCGCCTGGGCGAGCGAGC
Organism: Streptomyces sp. ITFR-21; assembly: GCF_031844685.1. NCBI lineage: Bacteria > Bacillati > Actinomycetota > Actinomycetes > Kitasatosporales > Streptomycetaceae > Actinacidiphila > Actinacidiphila sp. ITFR-21. The sequence continues at coordinate 3,199,543 of NZ_CP134605.1, read as the reverse complement.
GGCGGGCGCTGTCGCCGTCCAGGTAGCCGCCGACCATGGCGCCGTCGCGCAGCAGGAACAGCGCCGCCGCGGCGGCCTCCGGGTCGGAATGGCCGCAGCCGGTGGCCAGCGTGAGCAGGGCGGCGCGGAACCACGCCCGGTGTTCCTCGATGAGCAGCCGCACCGGGTGGGCGGCGTCGGGGTACTCGGCGGCGGCGTTGATGAACGGGCAGCCCCGGAAGCCCGGCCCGCAGACCTCGGCGGCCAGGCCGTCCAGCAGCAGGCCGAGGGTCCCGCGCGGGTCGTCGCCGACGGCCCGCGCGGCGCCGGCCAACTGGGCGCGGATGCCCTCGTCCCGACCGCGCAGATACGCCACGACCAGGTCGTCCTTGGTGGGGAAGTGGCGGTAGAAGGTGGCCTTGGTGACCTGGGCCTCGGCGATCAGCCGGTCCACCCCGATGGACCGGATGCCCTCCGCGTAGAAGAGCGCGGAGGCCGCTTCCAGCAGCCGCTCCCGTGGCTGCGGCCTACCGCTTTCCTGGTGTCGTGCCGCCGGGCCGACGGGCGCCTCTCCGCTCATCATCCCAACGTAACAGAACGTTCTGTCTCCCTGCTTGACAGTCGAGGTCTCCGGGCCCACTCTTGAGACAGAACGGTCTGTCTCTCCGAGGGTGGGCCGCGCCACGAAGGAGAACGCCATGTCAGAGCAGCCGACCGGGCGGCCCACCGGGCCCGCCGAGCCGACAGAACCCCCCGCGGCGACAGAACCCCCCGCGGCGGCGGAACCGACCGCGGCGGCGGAACCGACCGCGGCGGCGGAACCGACCGCGGCGGGGGAAGGCAGCGGGGCCGCGGACCTCACGAAGGCCGCCGAGGCCGCCGGGACCGCGCAGGCCGCCGAGCCGACCGGACCGGCCGCCGAGCCGCGGGCGACCATCGTGCTCGTCCACGGCCTGTGGATGACCCCGCACAGCTGGCAGCCGTGGATCGACCGCTTCACCGCCGAAGGGCACACCGTGTACGCCCCGGCCTGGCCCGGCGTCTCCGAACTGGACCAGCCGCTGGACCACGACCGGGCCCCGTCCGACATCGGCGTCACCGAGATCGTCGACCACTACGACGCGTTCATCCGCACGCTGCCCGAGCCGCCGGTCATCATCGGTCACTCCTTCGGCGGCCTGGTCACGCAGATCCTGCTCGACCGGGGCCTGGGCAGCGCGGGCGTGGCCCTGCACCCGGCGCAGCCGCGCGGTGTGCTGCGGCTGCCGCTGTCCACCCTGCGGGCCTCGTTCCCGGTCCTGGGCAACCCGGCGAACATCAAGAAGGCCGTCGCGCTGGACGACGCCCAGTTCCACTACTCCTTCGCCAACACCGTCTCCGCCGCCCAGGCGGCCGAGGAGCGGGCCCGGTTCGCGATCCCCGGCCCGGGGCGCCCGCTGTTCCAGGCCGGCCTGGCCAACTTCACGCCCAGGGGCCGCGCCGCCACCACCGTCGACTTCCACAACGGCGACCGCGCGCCGCTGCTGCTGGTCTCCGGCACGGAGGACCACATCGTCCCGGCCGCGGTCGTCCACGAGAACTTCACCAGGTTCGGCAGGAGCAAGGCGGTCACCGACTACAAGGCGTACCGGGGCCGCGACCACGGCACCGCCTTCCACGAGGGCTGGGAGGACGTCGCCGACCACGCCCTGGCCTGGGCGCTGGAGCACCGCACCACCGCCGGCTGACCGGAGGCGGTCCCCCCGCCGCGGCGAGGCAGCGGGGGGTCGCTCCGCGACGGCCGGGCCCGACCGGGCGGCGCACCGGTCCGGGCCGCCGCCCACGCCCTGCGGGCCGGCGCGGTGCGGGTCGGTGCCGGGCTGGCCGGCGGCGCCACGCCGCGGGCCGGGCCCGGCGGACCCGCGGTGCGGCCCGAGCGGGTGAACGGCGGCGGGGAAGGGTGACCATCGGGGGCCGGGAGCGTGCCCTGGAGGGGGTACGGGGCGTTGTAGCGGGCATGAATGTCTGCCGAATCCTCACCTCCGCCGCCGTCGGGTCCTTCCTGCTGGCCGCCGCCGCACCCCTCGCCCAGGCCGCTACCCCCACCCACGCCGCGGACCTGGGCTCCACGCTGACCGGCACGGCGATCACCGCCTCGTCCGTCGGCGCCCAGGCCGGCGCCGCCGCGCACAACGTGGTGAACCAGACCGGCGTGGGCCAGAAGGTCACCGCGGTCGACAACGCCGTACAGGCCGGCGCGGCCGCGGTGAGCGCGGGCGACCACCTCATCAACGGCTGATCAACGGCCGGTCGACCACTGACCTCCGGCTGGCCTCGGCCTGTACACCGGCTGGTTCCCGTCTTTCACGCCGGCCCTCGCGGCCGGCCTCACATTGGCCGGCCCCCGGATCCCCGAGGCCCGGCCGGTAGCCGGTCCCGGACACCGGAAGGGGCGCCCCCGCGCTGGGGGCGCCCCTTCCGGTCCGTCGCACCCTCGCGCGGGCGGGCCGGTCATTGCGGGCCGAGAGCAGGGCGACAGGGCGGCAGGGGAGCCGCACCCTCGCGCGGGCCGCCGGTCAGCCGCGCAGCGAGCTCACCGGCACCAGGAAGTGCGCCGCGCCCCCCAGTACCTCCGGGTCGCCGGCGAAGTCCCGCAGGGCCTCCTCGCCGATCTCGGCGCCGGGCGCCGCCTCCGGCCAGGGGCGGGCGGCCAGGATCACGTACACCGCCCCGCGCCCGGCGGCCGCGGCCGTCCACTGGTCCGGCACCGGGCAGGCCGCGTGCAGATACGGCATGGTCAGCACCGCCTTGCCACCCGCCACCAGCACGGTCACACCGGCCTTCGGGACCTGCGACACGTCGAGGATCGGGCCGCCCACCGGCAGCCCGAGTTCCTTCGCGACCGCCAGCACCGCCGCCTCGCCGGCCGCCGGCCCGTCCGACCCGTCGCCGAGCGAATAGGCCATCAGGAACGGCATGTCGCCGCCGTCCTCGCTGTACCGGCCGGCCCACGGGATCACCACAAGGGTGCCGAGACGGCTCTGCAGGGAGGACTTGGACGACGCGGACGCCACGGTGGTGCTGTTGGTCTGGCTCATGCGCCGGACCCTAACGGCCGAACGGCCCGGGGGGCCGCGCCGTTCACCTCCGCGGGCGACCTGCGACGGCCGGATTCCCCCGTTCGGGTCGGATCCGCCGGTACGGGGGCCCGAAGCGGGTCCCGAGCGGAGCCGCGGGTCCCGGCTCAGCGGCCCTCACAGGACGGGCTTCCGCATCCGACCGCTCCTCCTTTCACCTCGTCGGCTCATTCTGATCCGATGTCACCGGTTCAGCCCAACTTGCGTGACCGATGGAGATCCGGGGCCGTTGTGCGAGCGTCAAAAGCCGCAGGATTTTGCGGCTGGTTTTCGTCTCAGGGAGATCTTGATGTCGCGTATCGCGAAGGCTGCGGCTGTCACCGCTGCCGCGGGTGCCGTGCTGGCCGGCGGTGCTGGAATGGCTGTGGCGGATTCCGGTGCCCAGGGTGCCGCGGTCGGTTCTCCGGGCGTGCTGTCCGGCAACCTCATCCAGGTGCCCGTGCACATTCCGGTGAACCTCTGTGGCAACACGGTGGACATCATCGGCCTGCTGAACCCGGCGTTCGGCAACTCCTGCGCGAACGTGTCGGCGCAGCCCAGCGGCGCCACCGCCTGGTAGGTCGGTGACCGGCGAGCGGCCCCTCCCGCCTTCACCGGCGTGGGGGGCCGCTTTTGCACGTGCGGCCTGTCCCGGCGGGCGCCGGTCAGTTCTCCTCGTACGTGTAGTACGCGCGGTGGTCGAAGACCGCCGACGGCTTCACGCCGAACGGCGGCATCGGCTCGCCGGCGCTGATCACCCGCCCGTGCTGGGCGTCCCCGCCGCCCAGCGGCTTGGCCGGCAGATACGCCGACGAGGGGTGCCGGCGCTGCCAGCGCACCCAGATCAGGTCGATGAACGCGTGGTGCAGCCAGAACACCGGGTCGTTGGGCGAGGACGCGCCGGTCATGTGGCCGCCCACCCACTGGTGCACCCGGTTGTGCAGGTAGCCGCCGAGGTTCTCGCTGGCGGTCCAGCCCTCGATCCTGTTGCGGAAGCCCTTGGTGGCCGGTGCGGAGTTCCACGGCGCCGTGTCGTACACCGGCATCGACAGCGCCCCTTCCAGCTCCGCCGTGGTGGGGAGCTCGATCGGCCGGTCCGGGCGGCCGATGCCGCGGGTCAGGTACTTCTCCTCGGTGACGCTGTAGTTGATCGGCCAGTCGCCGTTGCGGTACGCGAACGGACCGGTCATCACCTGGCCGTCGCTGGACCGCCCGTTGCCGCCCATGAAGTCGTCGTCCCACAGCGCGGACGACTCGGCCCGGTCGGCCGTCCAGTCCCAGTACGGGATGGTGACGGTGGGGTCGATCAGCCGCAGGTCCCGCTCGAAGACCAGCAGGAACTTGCGGTGCCAGGGGAAGAAGGTCGGCGCCATGTGCGCCACCCGCAGCCCGCTCTGCCCGTCCGCCGTGAAGTACCTGCTGTGCAGGGAGACGTACTTGTCGTAGCGGCCCTGGCGCTTGAGCTGGAGGACGGCCTGGACGAACCGCTCGCGCTGGGCGCTGGTGAGGTGTCGCTGGTTTCTGCGGGTGTACACGGGTGCGGGCCCCTCGCCGGTGGTCAGTGGTGGTGGCCGGAGTCCGTGGACTCCACGGACGGCACGGCGGCCATGGACGCCATGGACGCCATGGACGCCATGGACGCGGTGTCCATGGACAGGTCGGCCCGGCCGATGGCGTCGACGGCGCCGCGGGCGGTGGCGAGCGGTGTCAGGAAGGGCTGGAAGTGGTTGGCGACGCTGATCCAGCTGCCGTCCACCCGGCGCATCAGCTCCAACGGCCGGCCGTCGATCCGGATGTCGAGACCGGTCTCCGCGTCCGAGGCGAAGCCCTGGATACGGCGGTCCCGGTACACCTCGTCGAACAGCGCCGGCCCGCCGGCGTCGGCGCCGTGCCGCCATGACCCGGCCGGCCCGGCGCCGGCGTCGTCGTCGGCCGGTCCGGCCGGGTGGCCGGTGCCCGACGCCAGCATCGGCCGCAGGGCCGCCGTGGTGCCCGCGACCGCCGCCGCGGTCGTCAGGCCGGTCCTGAGCACTCTTCTGCGCGTCACCATGGCCCGGCTCCTCTCACCCGCTCGTGTCCGTCGTTCTGGGTTTACCGCGCGACGCCGCATAATCATGCCGCCGCAAGAGTGAGGGCAGCGGAAAACCGGTGAGCGGCGGCCGTGAATTCATCCGCCCGAGTGAGGCGTCCGCGGCCACCGCCGGGCAGTTGACGACCCGCCGGGGAAACGACCACCGCTCGGCGTGGTGCGGGGGCGGACCCCGGTACAGCGCATCGGCCGACACGTACGGCGCAGTCAACGCGCGGGCCGGTCCCACCCGCGTTATGACTGGTCGTCAGGGGGCGTGATCGCGCGTCACCGCCCACGGCGAAGGAGTGACCATGGCGGATCGGCGCCGGTGGTTGGCGGGAACGGGTGTCGGAGCGGTCACGGCGGCGTTGCTGCTGACCGGCCTCACCCCGTCCGCGCTCGGCGACGACACACCCCAGGAACCCCCGCCCGCCCCGGTCGCGTCCCCGGGCGCCGCGGCGCCGGCCGCCGCCGACCCCTTGCCGCCGATGGGGGCCTTCACCGACTCGGGGCCCGACGGGATCAGCGGTATCGCCGCGCTGGAGTCCTGGCTCGGCGGCACCCGGACGCGCGTCGGCCACACGTATCTGCCCGGCGGGGACTGGGCCGGCATCGAGGGCGACGACGCCTTGCTCAAGCCGTGGGCGGACTGGAAGCGCGCCGGGCCGGACCGGATGTTCGTGCTCAACGTGCCGATGCAGGACCACAACGAGGACCACGTCCCCGACCGGGAGGTGCGTACCCGGATCCGGGCCGGGGCGGGCGGCGCGTACGACGCCCACTTCACCCGGCTGGCGCGGCGGCTGGTGGCGCTCGGGGTGCCGGACACGGTGGTCGTGCTCGGCTGGGAGATGAACGGGACCACGTACACCCACCGCTGCGCGCCCGACCCGGACGGCTGGCGGACCTACTGGAAGCGGATCGTCTCCGCGATGCGGGCGGTCCCCGGGCAGCGCTTCCGGTTCGACTTCGCGCCCGACCGGGGGCAGGACGCCATCGCCTGGACGCGGTGCTACCCCGGCGACGACACCGTCGACGTCATCGGCATGGACTCCTACGACCAGCCGCCCGGCGCGTCCTTCTCCGACCAGGTGACCGAGCCGTACGGGCTCCAGGCGCAGGTGGACTTCGCGGCCGGGCACGGCAAGGCGATCTCGTACCCGGAGTGGGGGCTGTTCCGCAACGGCGACAACCCTGACTACATGCGCCTGATGCTGGGCTGGATCATCGGCCACAAACCGCTCTACCAGACGATCACGGACTACTGCCCGCACGGTGTGCTGGCGTGCGCGGAGAACCCCAGATCGTCGGCGGTCTACCGGGAGCTGCTCTCCGCCGGGCGTCCGCAGCCCGGCGGTTCGCAGCCCCGCGGCCCGGTGGTGCGCGGCGTGGCCGCCCGAGCGGCGGGCCGTCCGGGGCCGCGGTCACCGCGCGGCGCCGCGCGGCCTGAGGCGGTCGCGCAACGCCCGTAGCCCCGGCCGGGCGCCCGCCGCCGCCCGGCACCGGGCCAGCGCGTACCGGACCAGCAGCAGCGGCGCGGCCGGTCCGGCCGCGAGCAGCAGGCGCTGGTTGGCGCGGTGGTCGGGGCGCCAGTGGGACTTGTACGGTTCGGCGCCGCGCAGCAGGCTCAGCGTGGCCCGCCCGCCGCCGGCCGCCTGGCGTACGCCGTGCCGCGTCAGCAGCGTGTTCAGGTCCACCCGGGTGCCGCGCAGCTCCGGCCGGGCCCCGTACAGGTACCCGCCGGCCAGGCCCGGCGAGAGCACCGTCAGGTTCACCGCGACGACCTCGCCGCCCAGGGCGAACTCGGTGAGCACCGCGTCGCCGGAGGCCACCATCGCCTGGGCGGCCCGCGCCAGGTGCGCGGCGAACCGCGGCCGTTCGTGCTCCGGGGTCACCCCGCGGCCCCGCCACTGGAGCAGGTGCAGCCGCAGTATCGCCGCCACCGCGGCCGGGGCCTGCGCGGCCGGCACGTCGCGTTCCACGACCCCGGCGGCGTCCAGCTTCCGCAGCGCCGAGCGGATGCGCTGCCCGCGCGAGCTGCCGACCCGGGCGATCAGCTCGTCCATCGGCACCCCCGGCAGCTCCAGGCACACCGCGTCGGGCAGCCGCCGCCTCGGCCCGCGCCAGCACGCGTACAGGGCCTCGGCGGCGGCTCCGGCCCGTACCTCCCGCAGGTCGACGACCGCCCCGCGGGCCGCCCGCCGCACCCCGTCGGCCAGCGCCGCGGTCACCTCGCCGGCCGCGTCCGCCCCGGGGTCGACGAGCACGTCCAGGTAGTCGGTGATCGCCCCGCCGAGCGGCACCAGCACCGGGTACGGCCGCCGGACCCGCATCAGCGGCGCCGCGCCGACCAGGTCCCCGCCCCGCCACACCAGCACCAGCCGCAACCGGCCGGGGACCCCGTAGGAGAGCCACCAGGAGTGCAGCCACGCGTGCGTCTGGAAGGCGGTGGCGGGCGGGCAGCTCCGGTGGAGCCGGTTCCAGGCGGGCCCGAGGGCGGCGAACTCGTCGGGCGCGCGGCAGACGGCGGTTCGCAGCGGGATGGCGGGGGTGCCGGGAGGTGGGGGTGGGGCGGCGGCTTCGGCCCGGGTGCCGTCGGTGTCGGTGTCTCCTGGTCCGCGGGGCTTTCCCGGGGTGGTCGGTCCGGGGGCGGTGAGCTGGTCCGGGGCGCGGCAGATGGCGGGGGTGCCCGGAGGCGGTGGTGCGGAGGCGGCTTCCGCCCGGCCGCTGCCGGTGTCGGTGGCGGTGCCTTCCGGTGTGCGGGGTCTTTCCGGGGCGCTGGTCATACCGGCGTCCGGGTGGGCTCGGTGGTCGGGGCGGGGGCGGGGACGGTGGGGGGCTGTCGGTCGGGGCGGGGGGGCCGGGGGCGGACCAGGAGGACGAGGGCGCCGAGCAGGCCGCCGGCGCTGGCGCCCACGGCGGCGGACAGCGGGGCGGAGGGGGACGCGGGGGCGGTGGGAACCGCCGCGGGGGAGAAGACGAGCAGGCGTACCCCGGTGGCCGCGGCGTCGCGGTCGGCGGTGGCGGTGAGCGAGCCGGCGACGGCGTTGGCGATGCGGGCGGCGGCCGGGCCGTGCGCGGAGGTCCCGGTGACGGAGATCATCGGGGCGTCCGGCGAGGTCGCCGCCTGGACGCGCCCCCTCAGCTCCGCGGCGGTGGCGCGGGCGGCGGTCTGCGCCCCGGCCAGCACCGCCTGGCCGGTGACGATACGGCCGTACGCCTGCGCGAAGCCGAGTGCGGTCGCCGCGTCCGCGGCATGCTGCGGCACGACCAGCACATAACTGGTGGCCGCGTACTGCGGTGTCGCCGTCAGCCCGTAGCCGAGCCCGGCGGCCAGCCCGATGCCCAGGCCCAGCGGAAGGGGCACCCAGTGCGGCAGCGCCTGCCACCGCCCGCGGGGGCGCGGGGCACGGATCTCGTTCATGGCGGCTCTCATTTCTCGGCGGGGTGGGGTACGGCCGCCTCGGCCGCGGGCGCGGCGGCGGCCTGTCCCGGGATGCGGCGGTCGGCGCCGTACAGGGCGGCCTCGTACAGGGACACGACCCGCTCGGCGGTACGGGCGATGTGGTAGCGCTCGACGGCCGCCGGCACCGGCAGCCGGCGCGGGCCGGCCCGCCGTTCCTCGCGGAGGGCGGCGGGGAGTTCGTGGAGCGCGATCCGGCGGGCCCCGGGTGCCTCGGCGGGCGGCAGGTCCGCGACGGCCGGGCAGGACGCGTAGAGCGCGGGCAGTCCGGCGGCGAGCGCCTCGAGGAGCGCGAGGCCGAAGGACTCCTCGGCCGACGGCGACACGAACAGGTCCATGGCGGCGAGCAGTCCGGCGAGTTCGCCGTCGGCGGTGGCCGCGCCCGTCAGCCGGACCCGGTCCTGGACGCCGAGGTCCTGGGCCAGCCGCAGCAGGGGGATCTGCTCCGGGCCGTCGCCGACGAGCAGCAGGCGGGTGCCGGGGAGGGCGGCGACCGCGGTGATCAGGTCGTCGAAGTTCTTCGCCGGCACCAGCCGGCCGACACCGCCGACCACGTACGCGTCCTCGGGGATGCCGAGGCGGGCGCGGGTGGTGGCGCGGGCGGTGGCGGAGAAGCGGAAGGCGGCCGGGTCGATGCCGTTGGGGACGAGGTGGATGCGGCCGGCCGGCACCCCCAGGCCGCCGAGGCGCCGTTCGACGGTCGCGGACACCGCCACGGTGCCGGTGCCGAGGCGTTCGGCGGCCCGGTACAGCGCCCGGGTGCCGAAGGTGAGCGGGCGGCCCTCGATCTGCGTGGCGCCCAGCGAGTGCTCGGTGGCGACCACCGCCCTGACCCCGGCCAGCCGGGCGGCGATCCGGCCGTAGACGCCCGCCCGGTAGAGGTGGGTGTGCACCACGTCGTAGCAGCCGTCGCGGATCACCGAGGTCAGGCGGGGCAGCACGGTCAGGTCGCGGTTGCCCGACATGGCGAGGTGGGTGACGTCGACGCCGTCGGCCCGCAGTGCTTCGGCGACCGGTCCGGGGTTGGTGAGGGTCGCCACCTCGCACTCCACCTCCGCCGGCAACCGGCTCAGCAGCAGCCGCAGCTGCTGCTCGGCGCCGCCGATGCCGAGGCCGGTGATGACGTGCAGAACCTTCATGAATGGCCTCCGGGGGAGTCGGTCAGTGGCTCAGGGCGGTCGGGCTGCTCGGGCCGGTCCGGGCGGTCCGGCCGGGCGAGGCGGCCGGGGTGTTCCGGGTGCTCCGGGTGGACCGGACGGCCCGGACGGCGCGCGTGCGTCGCGGGGCCCGGCCGGTCGGGCCGGTCCGGGTGCCGCCCGGCGCCGGCGGGGGCGGCGGCTCCCGCCCCGGGCAGGTCGGACAGCCGCCTGCTGCGTACGCCGTGCAGCAGCCGCTTGGCATGCAGCCGGGCAGCGGTCTCGCGGTTCCCGACGTGGGTGCGGGGCAGCGCCATGACCGAGGTGAGCGGGCCGGGGGTGATCGCGCAGGCGTACGTGTAGCCCGCGCGGCGGACCGCGCGCATCACGCGGGAGTCCACCACCCCGTACGGGTAGCAGAAGCCGATCGGCGGGGCGCCGGTCACCTCGGCCAGCAGCGCGCGGCTCCCGGCGACCTCGGCGGCGAGAACGGCGTCGTCGAGGACCGTCAGGTCCCGGTGGACCAGCCCGTGCGAGCCGATCTCCATACCGGCGCCGGCCGCCTCGCGGATGCCGTCGGCGTCCAGCAGCGCCTTGCGGGGGCCGTCCGGATCCCAGTCGTTGCTGCCGCCGAGCCGGCCCGGGAGCACGAACACCGTTGCGGTATGCCCGTGTTGGCGCAGAGCGGGCACCGCCAGCCGCAGGAAGTCGGCGTAGCCGTCGTCGAAGGTGAGGCCGACCAGGCGGCGGTCGCGCCCGGTGGCGCGGGCGGCGAGCAGCTCGCGCATGCTGACCCCGGTCAGCCCGTGCCGGTTGAGCCAGCGCAGTTGGGCGGCCAGCCGGTCGGGGCCGACGGTGATCAGGTACGGGTCGTCGCGGGTGTCCCCGACGGAGTGGTACATCAGCGCCCAGGGCGCGCGGCGCGCGGCGCGGCGGCGGGGGGTGGGCGAGGCGGCGGTGTCAGCGGTCATCGGCGGGCCTTCCGGGTCACGGTGGCGAGCAGATACGGCAGTTCCGGTACGCGTACGGTGACAGCCGTGGCGGCGAAGGCGGCCGGTACGACCAGGCCGCAGACAACGGCCGCGGACAACGCCCCCGGCATGCGGGTGGCGGACTGCCAGCCTGACAGGGCCGCCACGGCCGCGCAGAGGGACGTACGCGTCAAACCGGGCGCGAGCGCGCGGGCGCGGATCGCGACGGTGCGGGTGCCCAGACCGCGCAGCAGCAGCCCTGCGGTCACCGTGATCCCGGCGGCGTTGCCCGCGGCGATCCCGTACGCGCCCCAGGGGCCGACGGCGGCGGCGTCCGCGACGGCGGTCACCAGCAGGCCGGCCGCCATCGAGGCGGCCGGGTACCAGGTGGGACTCGCCGCTGAGAAGTACGGTCTGACCAGCGTGCCGACCAGGCTCTGGCCGAGCAGTCCGAGCGCGTACACCCGCATGACGGCGGCCGTGGCGGCGGTGTCGGCGGCGGTGAACTCGCCGCGCTGGAAGAGGAGTTCGATGATCTGCGGGGCGCAGGCGATGACGTAGGCGGTGCCGACCAGCACCAGCACGCAGGCCAGCGCGAGGTCGCGCTCGACGCGGCGGCGGGCCTGGTCTCGGTCGCCTTCGGCGAGGGCGCGGGAGAGGGCGGGGAAGGTGACCGTACAGATCATGACCGAGATGGACATCGGCAACTGGGCGACTTTTTGGGCGTAGTTGAGGTGGGAGATGGCTCCGGCGGGCAGTGGGGCGGCGAAGAACCGCTCGATCAGGACCTGGGCCTGGCGGCTGAGGGTGAACAGCACGATCGGGGCGAGCAGGGCGAGGCCGACGGCGCGGCCGGGGGCGTGGGGGGCGCGCGGGGCGGTCCGGGGGGCGGCGGCCGGGACGGGGCGGTGGGCCGCTTGGGTGGCGAGGCGGGGCCGGTGGGCGCGCAACTCCCTTGCCGCGGAGGGGAGTTGGATGACGACCATCAGCAGACCGCCGACGGCGACGCCGGCCGCGGCGGCCCGCACGCCGTAACGGCCGTGCAGGGCGTAGAGGGTGGCGACGATGCCGGCGTTGTAAGCCACGTAGATCGCCGCGGGCGGCAGGAAGCGGCAGTGCGCCCGCAGCGCGGCCGACAGGTAGCCGGCCAGGCCGAAGGTGAGGACGCTCACCGCGGTCAGCCGGGTGCAGCCCACCGCCGCCGACGGGTCGGCGAGCCCCGGCGCCAGGCCGCGTACCACCCAGGGCGCCCCCGCCACCAGCAGGGCGGTCAGCACTCCCAGCAGCGCGAGCAGCCGCGGCAGCGTGCCCCTGACCAGCGCGCAAACCCCGCCGCCGCGGGCCAGGGCCCCGCTGAACGCCGGCACCATCAGCAGCGCCATCGCGTCCTCGATCAGCACGGTCGCCGCGACCTCCGGCACCGTCCACGCCACCAGGAACGCGTCCGACTCCGCCCCGGCCCCGAAAAGATGTGCGATCCCCTGGTCCCTGACCAGTCCGAACACCGACCCGGCGACGCTCAGCCCGACCGTGATCCCCGCCGCTCGGGCGAAGCGGTCGCCGCCTGTGCCGCCCGTGCCCGGGTGTGGTCTCGTCCGGGCTCCCGCGCCGCCCGTGCCCCGGTCCGTCCCGGCGTCCGCGCCGCCCAGGTCCGTGCCCGCGCCCGTCCCGGCGCCTGTGCCGCCCGTGCCCGTCCCGGCGCCTGTGCCGCCCGTGCCCGTCCCGGCGTCCGCGCCGCCCGTGCCCCGGTCCGTCCCGGCGTCCGTTCCCGCGTCCGCGCCGCCCGGGTCCGTGCCCGGGTCCGTCCGGGCGTTCGTGCCCGCGCCCGGCGCCACCCGCGTCGGGTGCGGGACGCCGACGGCCGTGCCGGTGCCGGAAGGCGCCCGGGTGTCGTGGCCGGGCGCCGGGCGGCCGCCCGGCGCCACCGGCCCGTTCCCGCGGGCCGCCGGCGGCTCGGCGGGCCGGTCGGCCGGGGGCGTGGGGAGGCCGTCGGGGGTCATCGGGCGGCGCCGTTCGACGGGAGGAGGGACCACCGGGCGCTGAGGCCGAGGAGGACGGCGGTCAGCACGGTGCAGGGGCCGCCGATGTCGGCGTAGAGGAAGTCGACGCAGGTCCACACCAGCAGGCCGAGGGCGGCCAGGCCCGGCGCGGTGGGGGCGGCGCGCAGGTGGCGGGCGGTGCCGGCGGTGAGCAGGGCCGCCCAGGAACCGGTCAGCAGGGCGCAGCCCACCAGGCCCTGTTCGGCGAGTGCCAGCAGGTACATGTTGTGCGGCGAGAGCAGTGGTTCCCGCTCGAACACCTGGCCCGCCCCCGCGGTGTCGCTGCCCGAGGACAGCGCGAGGGAGGCGTGCCCGTCGCGCTCGTCGGGGAAGCGCTTGAGCCCGACCCCGGTCAGGGGGTGCTGCCGCCACATCGAGACGGCGGCGGCCCACAGGGCGTAGCGGTCGGTCACCGACGGGTCGGGCGCGTCGGTGACCCGGGTGATGCTGGCGACCCGCTCGCCGATCAGCTGCGAGCCCGCCCCCACCCCGCCGACCAGCAGCACCGCGCACGCGGCCAGCGCCCCGAGGACCCGGACCGCCAGCCGCCGCCCCGCCAGCACCGTCATCGCCGCGCACGCCACCGCCGTCGCGATCCACGCACCGCGGCTGAAGGACACCACGAGCGGCACGGCCAGCGCCCCCGCGCAGCCCAGCGCGGCCAGCCGCAGCCGCGCCGGGCCGGGGGCCAGCGCCCAGCCGACCGCGATCACCAGCCCGTACGCCACGACCGTCGCCATGCCCATCACGTCGGACGGCCCGAAGGTGCCGACCGCCCTGATGTCCTCGCCCGTGTACGAGGCGCCGGTCCCGGTCGCGTACTGCCGGCAGCCGACCGCGCCCTGGGCCAGCGCGAGCGCGACGACGCTGCCCGCGACCACCGCGAAGTCCCGCCGGTCCCGCAGCAGCAGCACGATCGCGGCGGGCACCAGCACGAAGACCTGGGCGTAGCGCAGGAATCCGGCGAGTCCGGCGCCCGGGTCGGGCGACGTCGCCGCAGCCAGCGCGCAGCCGACGAGCGGCGCCCCGAGCACGATCGCGGCGGCCGGGCCCAGCACCCGCCGCCGCTGCCGCGCCAGCCGGACCGCGCAGGTCAGGACGAGCACGGCGGAGGCCGCGTCCGCCGGGGTCACCTTGCCCGACCGGCTCACGTCGCCGGGCGGCACCGGCAGCGCCAGCAGCAGCACGGTGGCCACGGCCGGCAGCAGCGGCGCCAGCCAGGCCAGTCGGCGCGGCTCCGGGCCGGGGCGGGCGCCGGCCGGCGTCCGGGTGAGGGTCAGGGCCATCAGCTGCCGCCGAGCCGGAAGAGCGCGGCGGCGGTACGCAGCAGGATCGTCACGTCCTGCCACAACGACCAGCTGTCGATGTAGTGGTTGTCGAAACGGGCCCGGTCGGCGATCGAGGTGTCGCCGCGCAGCCCGTGCACCTGGGCCAGCCCGGTGATACCGGCCGGCATCCGGTGCCGGTCCTGGTAGCCGGCGTGGACCTTGCTGAACTGCGCCACGAAATGCGGCCGTTCGGGCCGCGGCCCGACCAGGCTCATATCGCCGCGCAGTACGTTCCACAGCTGGGGCAGCTCGTCCATCGAGGTGCGCCGCAGCAGCCGGCCGATCCGGCTGACCCGCAGGTCGTCGGCGATGTTCCAGCGGGTCGCCGACTCCTGCTCGTCGGCGGGCCGCAGGGTGCGGAACTTCAGCAGGGTGAACGGCCGCCCGCCGAGCCCGATCCGCTCCTGCCGGAAGATCACGCCGGGTCCGTCGGCGAGCCGGACGGCGAGGGCGCAGACGGCCAGCACGGGCGTGGCGCAGAGCAGCGCGGTGCCGGAGACCGCCGTGTCCAGGGCTCTCTTCGCCCAGCGCCCGAGCGGCCCCTGCGCCCGGTACGGGCGCAGCTCCAGCGGCCGGCAGGCGAACCCCCACAGGTGGCCCGGCGGTACGGGGCCGCGCACCGCGCCCACCTGCCACACCAGGCAGCCCCGCGCCGCCAGCAGCCGCAGGGTCGCCTCGGTCGGCGGGTCCGGCGCCGGCGGGCCGACGACGACCGCGTACCGTACCGCGTTCCGGACCACCGCCTCGGTGATCCGGGCGTGCCCGGCGAGGACCGGCAGGGACACCCCCGGCTGCGGGGACACCTCGGGCGGCGGGCCGGCGGCCGGCCGGCGTACCGCCGGGTCGTCCGCCTCGCCGGCCGGGCCCGGCGCGACGACAGCGACCGGCCGCAGCCCGTACTCCGGGTGGGCCCGCAAGGCGGCGGCGACCTGCCGTACGGCCGGGCCGGCGCCGACGACCAGCGCGGGGGCGGGACGCCGCCGGCCGGCCGAGCGGCGGCTCCAGTAGACCAGGGCGCGCAGTGAGCAGGCGGTCGCCACGGTCACCGCGCCGGCCGTCAGCAGGGCCCGCCGAGGCTGCCCGGCGCCGAGCAGCGCCACCGAGAACCCCCAGGCGAGCGCGGTCCGCACCGCGAGGGCGGGCAGCTCCCGCAGGGCTTCGGGGGCGAAGCCCGGCCGGTAGAGGCCGGCCTGCCGGCAGGCGGCCAGCAGCACCCCGAGGGCGAGGAGCCCGCAGCGGTACGCCCCGGCCGGCCCCGCGCCCGTCCCCGCCGCCGCCCCCGCGCCCGCCAGCACGGCCACGCAGTCCCCGGCGGCCAGGACCCCGCCCACCCGCTCCAGGAACGCCCGCCGCCGGGGGCGGGAACGCGGCCGGGACGACGTCCGCCGCGGCTCGGCCCGGGTCCGGGCGCCGGGCCGGGCGCGTGCGGGGGCCTGCTGCTGGGCGTGGACGAAAGCCTGCGGCTGGGCAGGGGCAGGGGCGGGGGTCTGCGGCTCGGGCCGCGGGTGCGGCTCACCGGGGTGCTGCCCGGAAGCGGGCCCCTCGTCCCGGTCGTGGGTCTGCTTCTGCGGCGCGGGCAGCGGGGCCGCGCCGTGGCCGCGTGCCGTCGTGCCCAGGCCGGGCGCCGGGGCGCGCCCGCTCCCGGCGCCGGTACCGCTTCCGCCGCCCTTTCCGTTTGCGCCACCCGCGCCGCTCCCGCCGCCCGCCGCGGCCGTGCCGCCTGTACCGCCTGTACCGCCTGTACCGGAGTCGGGGGACGGCGGACGGGGGACGCGGGGCGTGGACGGTGTCATCGCGGGACCCTCTCCACGGCGTACGGGCGGGGGAGGGCGAGCAGCGCGCCGTACAGGGCGGCTACCTCGGCCGCGGCCCTTCGTACGTCGTGGCGGTCCCGGACCCGGCCGAGCGCGCGGGCTCCGGCGGCGGTACGCAGCCGCGGATCGGTCAGCAGCCGCAGCAGGGCGGCGGCCAGGGCGGGCGGGTCCGCCACCGGGACGACGCAGCCGGCCGTGTCGGCGGGCGGCAGGCTCTCCCGCGCGCCGGCCACGTCGGTGAGCACCACCGGCCGCCCGCAGGCCATCGCCTCCAGCGGGGCGAGCGCCATGCCCTCCCAGCGCGACGGCTGGACCACCACGTCGGCGGCCTGGTACCAGGGCCCCGGGTCGGCGCTCGCCCCGGCGAGCAGGACGCCGGGGGGCGCGTCCCGGAACAGGCGGTCGCGGTCGGGACCGTCGCCGACCAGCGCGAGCCGGGCGCCCGGCAGCCGGGCGGCGACATCGGGCCAGGCGCGCAGCAGCACGTCCTGGCCCTTCTGCGGGCAGAGCCGCCCGACGCACACCACCAGCGGGGCGCCGGGCGCGAGGCCGCAGAGGGCGGGCAGGGCGGCGCGTACCGCGGCCCGGTCGGCGGCGGGCGCGAAGCGGGCGGTGTCCACGCCGTTGGGCACCACCGCCCAGTCCGCCCGGACGCCCTGCCGGCGGCCGGTCGCGCGCTCCGCCTCGCTGACGCACAGCACGAGGTCGGTCCAGCGCGCGGCGGCGTACCGCTCCCAGCGCAGCGCGGCCCCGGCGGCCGGGCCGGTGACGGCCTCGAAGGACCAGGCGTGCGGTTGGAAGACGGTGGGCAGCGCGCCCCGGGCGGCGAGCCGGCCGGCCAGCCCGGCCTTGGCGCTGTGCAGGTGGAGCAGGTCGGGGCGGGCGGCCCGCAGCACGCGGCCGGCGGCGGCGACCTCGCGGGCCAGCGCGGGGCCGGGGGAGCGGCGCGCGGGCCACCGTACGGGCTCGGCGCCGGCCGCGGTGACGGCGGCGGCGAGCGGACCGGGTGCTCCGGGTGCTCCGGGCGTCCCCGCCGGTCCGGGGCGGTCCGGCCGCCCCGGCGGCTCCGAGGGGGACGCGACGACGACCCGCGCTCCGGCACCGACCTGGGCACGCACCAGGTCCATGACGACGCGCGCGACGCCGCCCTCGACCGGCTGCGTCATGTGGAGCACCGTCAGCCCGGCGAGTTCGTACTGGTGTTGCGGCATCGCGCGCCGTTCTCTCTCTCGGCAACCCGGACCAGCCGAAGTCCGGTCAAGTTCCGCCGCCGCGTGATCGGACGCCGATCAGCGGCTGCGTGCGGTCAACGAATCCCATGCCTGTCAGGTAATCCCCACGAAACCGCAATGCACGCTGGCAGACGCGGCGGTGCGAATCACGTAAGGCGCGCGGGCCGTTGACCAGGTCGGATTTCTTATGACGATCGCACGATCGATGTTGACGGTTCGTCAACATAAGTACGCGTGTATCACTCATCCGCCGGTTGTGCCCAGTGTGCCGCGCCGCCTTTGTCCATTCGAGTGAAGGATCATTACCAATCGGCGCCGGCGCTGTTGGGCAGAACGCCCCTCGCCCAGTGGGGTGACTCTCTCCAGAAGGACCAACCGTGCTCAAGAAGATCCTCGCAACGGCCGCAGTCGCCGCCTCCATCGCGGGCGTCTCCGCGACCGTCGCCCCGCAGGCGATGGCCATCGGCGACTCGACCGGTACCACCACCGCCAACGGCAACGGCGCTGGGCAGGCGTACGGCAACACGTACACCAGCGGCTACATGAGCCCGTCGTTCGCGCTGATCCAGGGCTCGCTCAACAAGCCCTGCATCGCCCTGCCGGCCAAGGCCAACCTCGGCTCGCTCATCGGCCTGGTGCCGATCAGCGTCCAGGACATCAACGTCCTGTCCTCGCCGCAGAACCAGCAGTGCGTGGAGAACTCCACCCAGGCCAAGGGCGACGAGCCGCTGTCCCACCTGCTGGACAACATCCCGATCCTGTCCGGGAACGGCGCCGCCAACAGCTGATCCGGTCCGCCGCGCCGCGGTCCTTCGCAGCCCCGGCCCCGCCCCCGCACGCGGCGGGCGGCCGGGGTCGAGGCACTCCCCGGGGCGGGACGGGGCCGGACCGTCCCGCCCCCGGGAGTGTCCGGCCGACCCCCTGGAGGTATTCCGGGGATTTCCGCACACGCCGCTCCGGCGGGAATTCCCGGCCGTTCCGCCGGCTGCTTTCCCGACTGTTTTCCCCGCCGTCTTCGCGACCGCCTTCCCCGCCGTCTTCGCGACCGTCTTCGCGGTTGCTTCCGCGGGCGGGCGCGGGGCAGGTCCGGCCGTGGCGAACGCCGCGGGCCGCGGTTCTCCGGCCCGCGCGGCGGGTCCGCCGGGTCACCCGCGTGCTCGGCCATCCGGGTCCATTCGGGTGGATCGTACGGAACGGGCCAGGCCCGGGAGTTGCTTTCGGCGAGCAGCGGTCGTTAACCGGTCGAAGCGCGGCCAGGGCACGGAATACGTGACCGGCCGCCGCGAAGTCCGTGGCGGTAATGCAGACGCCGCCCACCGAAAAGGAGCCAACCGTGAAGTTCTCGAAGGTCGCGGCCGTCGCCGCCGGCACGCTGATCGCGACCGGCGTCGCCGCCCCCGCGTTCGCCGACTCCGGCGCCGGCGCCGTCGCCGCCCACTCCCCGGGCGTGCTGTCCGGCAACGTCGTCCAGGTCCCGGTACACGTGCCGGTGAACGTGACGGGGAACACCATCAACGTCATCGGCCTGCTCAATCCGGCGTTCGGCAACAGCGGCACCAACGCCAGCCTGTGACGTCGGCCTGTCGGACCGCGAGGTCCTGAACAGGTACCGCCCCGGAGCGCCCACCGCGCCCCGGGGCGGTGCGTCTCAGCGGGCCGCGGAGCCGCGCTGACGGCTGGCCGCCCGGCCGCTGATTGACCGCTGACCGACTGCTGGCCGCGACAGACCACGACAGACCACGACAGATCGCTACAGATGGGGAGAAAGAAGAGTCGATGCGACAGATCCTGAACCGGAGCCTGCTCACCGTCGCCGCCGCGAGCAGCATCCTCGCCGCTGCGGCGGGGTACGCGAGCGCCGACAGCACGGCGGAGGGCGCCGCGTCCGGTTCGCCGGGCGTGCTGTCCGGCAACAGTGTCCAGGCCCCGGTCGACGTACCGGTGAACGTCTGCGGCAACACCGTGGACGTCGCCGGCGTCGGCAACCCCGCCTTCGGCAACCACTGCGCCCATGCGTCGCTCGGCGCGCATTCCCTTTCCGGAGCCCATTCCGGACCCCTGCCCGGTTCGGACACCGGGGCGGAATCCGGGTACGGACACGGATCCGGTGACCCGGACCAATACCAGGGCCACACGGTCGGTGGCACGGCCACCGGTTCGCCCGGCGTGCTCTCCGGCAACGCGGTCGACGTCCCGGTGCACGTGCCGGTGAACGTGTGCGGGAACACCGTGGACCCGGTGGGAGTGCTGAACCCGGCGATGGGGAACTCCTGCGCCGACACCGGGCAGGCGTCCTCGATCGCCGCGCCGCCGCCGGTGCCCCCGGGTCACGCGGCCCCGCCGGACACGCACCGCGCGCCGCACACCGGGACGCCCGACGTGCCGCCCGCGGCCTGGATTCCGGCTCCGCGGCCGGCCGCACAGCTCGCCGAGACGGGCGCCGACGCCCGGCGGATCGGGGCGGCCGGCGCCACCAGCGCGGCGCTGCTGCTCGGCGGCGCGATGCTCTACCGGCGCGGTACGCGCCCGGCCCACGCGGGACGCACCCGCTAGGCACTCCCCGCCCGACGGACGCCGTGGTGCCACGGCGTCGCCCTGCCGTGGTGCTGCTTCGCCGTGCCCGGCGGCGGTACGGCACGGCGGAGCGCGGCGAACTCATAGCAGGATCCGCCGCGATTCCTCACGTTCGGGTGATTGTCGGCCGGCTGATTTACTCGTCGTTTCCGTTGTTCCCCGTGGTCGTTGTCCATTCCGTAAAGACTGCCGAGCACTTCGGCGTCAGCTACTGAAAGGGTGGCCAATGAAGTACTCGAAGGTTGCAGCGGCCGTGGCCGGTTCCGTGATGGCGGTCGGCATGGCCGCCCCCGCCTTTGCCGACGGCTCTCTCACCGGCGGCACTTTCGCCGACACCATGTCGGCCATGCCCACCAGCGTCAACGGCGGGGTCGACCAGGCGCTCAGCACGCAGCCGCTGCAGCGGGCCGTGGACGAGACCGCGGTCGGCGGCGTGCTGGACAAGCTGACCGGGACGGTCCAGAACGTCAGCCGGCAGACCTCGGCCGACTCGCTGCTCGGCCAGACCGCCGCGGCGGCGAAGAGCGGCGCGCTGTCGACCGTGGCCGGCGCCGTGCCCGGTGCCTCGCTGCTCGGTGGCCTCCCCCTCGGCGCCCTCGGCCACTGAGCCGCCCTCGTGCTTCCGGCCCTGCCCGGCGCTTCGGGCCTGGGCCATCGGAGTGAAAAGCCGGAACCAAACCCCTCGAGAGCGGTTGATCAGATCGCTCTCACCTTCCACAACCGTGCCACCAGACACACACAAGGGACGACAATGATCAAGAAGATGCTCGCCGGTGCTGCTCTCGCCGCCTCGGTCGTGGCCGTCGGCGCCACCGCCGCCCCGCAGGCCATGGCCATCGGCAACGACCAGGGCACCACCACCGTGAACGGCAACGGCGCGGCGCAGGCGTACGGCAACACCTACACCAGCGGCACCGAGAGCCCGCAGATCGGCCTGATCCAGGGCACCCTGAACAAGCCCTGCATCGGTCTGCCGGTCAAGGCCAACGTCGGTTCGCTGATCGGTCTGATCCCGATCACCGTGCAGGACGTCAACGTGCTCGCCTCGCCGCAGAACCAGCAGTGCGCGGAGAACTCCACCCAGGCCAAGGGCGACGAGCCGCTGTCGCACATCCTGGACAACATCCCGGTCCTGTCCGGGAACGGCGCCGCCAACGGCTGACCCCAGCCCTGACAGCCGCCCTGACGCGGGCCGCCGGCCTCCCTCCCCGCCGACGGCCCGTTCGGCGTTCCCGGGCTCGGCCGGCCGCCGGTCGGCCGGATCGGCCGGGTGATCGGGGACGCGCTCGGCGACGCCAGGACGGTGGTCAACGTCGGCGCGGGCGCCCGGTCCTACGAGTTCGCCGGCCGGGAGGTGACCCCGGTGGAGCCGTCGGCCGCGATGCGGGCCCAGCGGTCGCCGGAACTCCCGCGGGCGATCGACGCCGTGGCCGAACGGCTCCCGTTCACCGACGGCGCGTTGGACGCGGCGATGACCACCTTCACCGTGCACCAGCGGAGCGACCCGGCGGCCGGGCTGCGCGAGATGCGGCGGGTGGCGCGCGGCCCGGTGCTCGTCCTGACCTGCGACCCGGACCGGGTACGGGACTTCTGGCTGTACGCGTACGCGCCCGAGGTGCTCGACGCCGAGGCCCGCCGCTACCCTCCGACCGCCGCACTGGCCGCGGCGCTCGGCGGCCGTACGACCGTGCGTCCGGTGCCGATCCCCGCCGACCGCACCGACGGCTTCAACGAAACGTACTACGCCCGTCCCGAGCTGCTGCTCGACCCCGGCGCCCGGCAGGCGTGTTCGGCCTGGAGCTTCGTGGACGACGACGCCGTACCGGCCCGGTTCGACGCGCACCTGCGCCGGGACCTGGCCGACGGCGCCCGGGAGGAGCGGTACGGCCACCTGCGGGGGCGGCCGGTCCACCAGGGCTCGCCGGTGCTGCTGGCGAACCTGCCGTAGCCGCCGGTCCGCCCGTCCGCTCATCGGCCCGCTCACCGGCCCGCGCCGGTCCGGCCGCCCCGGCGCCGCGTGACACCGCGGCCACCCACGGTGGCGCGGGCGGGAAGTCGGCGGCCGGAGACGTAAAGCCGCGCGCCGCGGACAAGCGCTATCCGCGGGATGCGTACTGACCTGCGGCTGCCCCTCCCGCTGCTCGGCAGGTATGTTGCCCAGGGCAAACAAAGATCCGGGAGGACGATCCTCATGAGCGCCCAGGCAGATGCCGCCTCGACCGGCACCGCGATACCACCGGCGGCGTACTCGCACCGTCAGATCATGATCATCCTGTCGGGGCTGCTGCTGGGCATGTTCCTGGCCGCGCTGGACCAGACGGTCGTCTCGACGGCCATCTACAAGATCGGCGAAAGCCTCAACGGCCTCACCGCGCAGGCGTGGGTGACCACGTCGTTCCTGATCACCTCGACCATCGCGACGCCGCTGTACGGCAAGCTGTCCGACCAGTACGGCCGCAAGCCGTTCTTCCTGTTCGCCATCGCGGTGTTCATCGCCGGCTCGGCGCTGTGCATGCTGTCGACGTCGATGTACATGCTGGCCGCGTTCCGCGCCTTCCAGGGCATCGGCGCCGGCGGGCTGTTCTCGCTCGCCCTGGCGATCGTCGGCGACATCATCCCGCCGCGCGAACGGGCCAAGTACCAGGGCTACTTCATGGCCGTCTTCGGTACCTCCAGCGTGCTCGGTCCGGTCGTCGGCGGCGCGCTCGCCGGGCAGGACCAGCTGCTGGGTATCGACGGCTGGCGGTGGATCTTCCTGATCAACGTGCCGATCGGCGTCCTCGCGCTCGTCGTGGTCGCCCGGGTGCTGCACGTGAAGCAGGACCGGCGGGCGCACCGGATCGACTACGCCGGCGCGGTGGCGCTGATCGTCTCGCTGGTGCCGCTGCTCATCGTCGCCGAACAGGGCCGCGAGTGGGGCTGGGGCAGCGGCACCGCGCTGGCCTGCTACGTGGTCGGCGCGATCGGCGTCGCCGGCTTCCTGTTCGCCGAGCGCCGGGCGGGCGACGAGGCGCTGCTGCCGATGCGGCTGTTCCGCAACGGCGTGTTCGCGCTCGGCTCGGCCCAGTCCGCGATCATCGGCGTCGGCATGTTCGGCGGCATCACGCTGCTGCCGCTCTACCTCCAGCTGGTCAAGGGCAACTCCCCGACCCGGGCGGGCCTGCTCACGCTTCCGCTGGTGCTCGGCATCATGGCCCTGTCGATGGTCTCCGGCCAGATCACCTCCAGGACCGGCCGCTACAAGGTCTTCCCGATCATCGGCTGCGTCCTGCTGGTGGCCGGGATGCTGATGCTCTGGCGGCTGGAGGCGGACAGCGGTCTGCTCTATGTCGACCTGGCCATGTTCGTGGTCGGCGCCGGCCTCGGTCTGAACATGCAGACCATCGTGCTGGCCATGCAGAACGCGGTGCCGCCCCGGGACATCGGCGTGGCCACCTCCTCGACCACGTTCTTCCGCCAGATGGGCGGCACGCTCGGCGTCGCGGTGTTCCTGTCGATCGTCTACTCGGTGGTCGGCGACAAGATCGGCGCCGCCTTCGCCGACGCCCGCGGCGGCCAGGCGTTCCAGCAGGCCGCCAAGTCCCACCCGGACCAGCTCAAGATGCTCACCTCGGCGTCCTCCGGCGGCTCCGGCACCCTCAACGACACCTCGTTCCTGAACCGCATCGACCCGGTCCTCGGCCATCCCTTCAAGGTCGGCTTCACCGACGCCATCGACGTGGCCTTCCTGGTCGGCGCGGCGGTGCTGGTGATCGCGCTGGTGCTCTCCACGCTGATCAAGGAGGTGCCGCTGCGGACCACCGCCGCGGCCTTCGCGGAGGAGCCGGAGCCCGCAGCCGAGGGACCCGCCGCGGGCGGGCCGGCTGCCGGTGGGCCGGCCGCGGGTGGGCCGGCCGCGGGTGAATCCGCCGCCGGACCGGCCTCGTAGTACGACCGTCGTATCGTCGTGGGTTTCGACCGGATCCCGGGCGACGGCGGCCGGGTAATCGTGGCCGGGGTGGACGGCTCGGACTCCTCCTGGCGTGCCGCCGCGTACGCGGTCGGCCTCGCCCGCCGGCAGGACGCCCTGCTCGTCCTCGTCCATGTGCTGCCCAACCACCCGGCCGCCCTCATGGCGGGCGTCGCCTGGATGCTCGCCGAGGGCGACCTGGCGGTGGCCGACGAGCTCCGCCGCCGGGTGCGGGCGGGGCTCGCCTGCTCGGTCGACCTGCGGTCGCTGCGCTGGGAGTTCCACGCGCTGCGGGACGCCGACGCGGTCGCGGGCATCACCCGGACCGCCGACGAGTTCCGGGCCGACGCGGTGGTGGTCGGCTCGTCCAGAGGGCTGTGGCACCGGCTCTTCGGCTCGGCGGGGGTGCGGCTGGTCAAGTGCGGGAAGTGGCCGGTGACCGTCGTGCCGTAGGGCGCCCGGCCGACTCGGGGCCGCCCCGACGGTGACCGGAGCCGCTCCGGCGTCCGGCCCGGCGTCCGACGGTACGGCCGTGACCGTGACCGGCACCGCTTTCACCAGCACCAACGCGGTCACCTTCGACGGCAATCCGGCGCCGTTCACGGTGATCTCGGACACCGCGGTGACGGCCGTCACCCCGTCCGGGACGGCCGGTTCCGTCGATGTCGTCGTGACCAACGACGCGGGCAGCGCGACCGCCGCGGACGGCTACACCTATGGGGCCTGCCCCGGCACCTGACCGTCCCGCACGGCCCGGTGGGCGGCGGCGGACCCGCCGGCCCCCACGCCGCCCACGCCGCCCACCAGCTTCTGCCTCCTCGTCCGCGGCGGCGGCCTGTTCACCCTCGACCTCGGCGACATCAACAACGGCACCGTCATCCGCTGACGTCGGCGCTGACGTCAGCGTCGGCGCTGGCCGAGCCCCGGCCCGCCCCCGTGCCGGGTTCAGGGACGGGCGTGGGCCGGGCCGGGGCGGTGGCGCCCGTGAGGTATCTGGCGGCCACGGCGCCGTTGTACTTGGCGAACATCACGCCGAGGGCGCGGAGGTCCGACTCGGACCAGCCCGCGAGGAGGTGGGCGAGGTTCTCGGCCCGGCGGGCGCGGACGCCCTCCATCCGGCGCAGGCCGGCCGGCGTGGGGGTGATGACGCTGCGGCGGCGGTCGGCGGGCGCGGGGGCGCCCGCGACCAGCCCCTGGCGCCGCAGCGAGGTGACCTGGCGCCCGGCCGTGGAGGGGTCCAGGCCGAGCAGGGCGGCCAGCGAGTTGATGTCCTGGGACCCGTGCTCGGCGAGCATCCGCAGCAGCAGGTACTCGGCGCGGTCCAGATCGGCGTGGACGTCGCTGCGCCGGTGGAGCAGTTCGAAGTTGCGGACCAGCACCGCCTGCTGGTGCTCGATCACCTCAAGCGCCGTGTGGTCGCCGTCCACGCCCGCTCCCTGCCGTCGTCACCCGTGGGGCGCCTGTCGCGCACGGTACCCGAGTGGCTTCGAACGCCAGTACTCCGTGTACGTCCCATGCAGACGCATGTTAATGTCGGCATCATACCGGTGATTGCCCGGCCGGACGTCCGAGGAGGGCACTGGATGGCGATGGCGGCGACCGGCTGGATATCCGAGACCTGGGACCGGGTGGTGGGTTCCGACCCCGGACTGCAGCGCTTCCGCACCGCGTCGTCCGCCGGGCTGGCGATGGCCACCACCCTGGGCCTGGAATACGGGTACGGCAGGCTCACCGACCGCGGCCCGCAGGGCACCATGGTCGCGATGATGCTCGGCACGGTCATGGCCATGATGGGTTCGATGGCCCTCACCGACGGCTCGGCGGCCTGGCCGAAGATCCGGACCGCCCTCTTCTTCCCGGTCGCCATCGGCGCCGGCATGCTGGTCGGCGTCGCGGTGGCCGGGCACACCGACTGGATGCTCGCGGTGTTCGTGGCCGTGATGTTCGTCGCCGTCTTCATCCGCCGGTTCGGGCCCGCGTTCTTCTTCTACGGGTTCATGATCTGGATGGGCTACTTCTTCGCCGCCTTCCTCAACGCCCGGATCAACCAACTCCCCGCACTGCTGGGCGCGGTGTGCCTCGCGGTGGTCTGGGTGCTGCTGCTCGCCACGACGCTGCTGCGGACCAACCCGCAGCGCACCCTGGCCCGGGTCCGGCGGGCCTTCAACGCCCGGGCCCGCTCGGTGGCGCGGGCCTGCGCCGACCTGCTGGCGGCCGATCCGTGCGACGTACGGCGTCAGGCACGGCTGCGGCGCACCCTGCACTCGCGGCAACTGCGGCTCGCCGAGACGGCCTTGGTGATAGAGGGCTGGTCCGCGGCGCCCGGCGCGCTGCCGCCCGGCATGCCGGCGGCGGCTGTACGGCGGCGGGCGCTGGACGTGCACCTGGCGATCGACGCGATGGCCACCGCGGTCGAGGGCATGGCCGGGACGGACGCCCGGCACATGGCGGAAGCGGCCCGGATCGCCGGGTACCTGGCCGGCAGCGACTACCCGGCGGCCGAGCGGGAGGCGCGGGCGCTCCTGGCGGGGGAGGCCGACCACCAGGACCTGGACGCGGAGTTCGCCTCCTGGGCCGACGGCGGCCCGTCGTCGCCGACCGCCGCGGCCGCGGGCTCCTCGGCCCCGGACGGCGGCGGGATCCGGGACATCGACTGCCTGGCGCACCATCTGGCCACCGCTGCCTGGGAGTTCGCGGTACTGGCCCGGCGGGCCGGCACCTACGCCGATCCCGGCACCGCCGACGGGGACGGGGAGCGTGACGAGGAGGACTTCGAGCCGGCGGTGCGGCTCGCGCTGGGCCTGCTGCCCGGCTCCGCGGCGGTCGTGGCCGGCGGTGTGCCGGCCCGCAGCCGCTGGAACCCGGCCGGCGGACTGTCGTTCACCACCCGCCAGGCCGTCCAGGTCGCGGTGGCCGGCGCGCTGGCGATCCTGGCCGGGCGGGAGCTGTCGCAGGCGCGCTACTACTGGGCGGTGCTGGCCGCGTTCATCGCCTTCACCGGTACGGCCACCCGGTCCGAGACCTTCATCAAGGCGGCCAACCGGGTCGCCGGCACCCTGGTCGGGCTCGGCGCGGGGATCGGGCTGGCGCACCTGACCGCCGGGCACACGTACTGGATCCTCGCGGTCGTCGTGCTCAGCATGACCTGCGGGTTCTACCTGGTCACCGTCTCCTACGCGGCGATGATCTTCTTCGTCACGATCATGGTGTCGCAGCTGTACAGCGAACTGCACGTGTTCTCCGCGTCGTTGCTGATGCTGCGGTTGGAGGAGACCGCGATCGGAGCGGCCATAGGGATCGTGGTGGCGCTGGTGGTACTGCCGACCAGCACCCGGGACACCGTCAACAGCGCCCGGAGCAGCTACTACGCCGCGCTGGCCGAACTGCTGCGGGCCTGCGCGGTCCGGCTGGAGCGGGGAGCGGAGGAAAGCGCGGGGGGAGGGGCCGCGGGGAGCGGCGGCGGGGAGGCCGGCCGCGCGGACGGCGGCCCGGTCGCCGGGCGGGCCGCGGGGGGCGCGGACCTCGGCGGTGGTGTCCCGCCGGGCAGTGCCGCGGCCGCGGGCGGCGCCGGGAGCGACCTGGCGGGGCTGATTCGGGTGGTGGACCACCGTTTGCAGCAACTCGCCCTGGTCGCAAGGCCGTTGACTCGGCCGCTGGTCTGGGGGAACGATCCGCGGCTGGTTCGGCACCGGCTCACCCTGTACGCTGCCGCCACCCGGCAGATCCGGGCGCTGGCGCTCGGCCCGCGTCGCGCGCCGGGGCTGGCGGGCGCCCCGCACCTGGCCGCTGCCAGCCGATCGCTCGCCGACGCGGCCACCGCCCTCGCGCTGAGCCCCGCCCCGCAGAGCCGGCCCGCTCCCGAGGTGGACCGCGCCCTGCGCGCCGCCGACGCGGCGCTGCTGACCCGGCTGCCCGACCCCGGCACGCTCCTGCCGCCGGTCACCCGCCCACTGCTCCGGCTGCGCCAACTGCTCCGCGAGCTGGCCGTCCAGACCCCGACGGACCGTCCCGCACCGTCCGCCCCGTCCCGTGTGGTCACCTCCGGCGGTGGCCCGCCGGCCCCCGCCGAGCCCGCCGCGGACCCGGCGCGGTGGCGCGGCTGAGGTCTGCCGTGCGCTGTTGTCCGGCCGGGCGGTGCCCACCGCCCGGCCGGTGTGTTGCGTCGGCCCTCTTCGTTCGTACATGAGATATGGTGTCTGCTGTATTGCTGTATCCGCAGGTATCAGACCCGGAGGGTGGCCGTGGCGGCTGGCAGGGCGGACGAGGGGCTGGTCGCGGCACTGCGGCGGGCCGGGGCCGGCGAGGTGGAGGCCGGTGTCCGGCGGCGGGCCGAGTACGGGACGGACGCCTCCAACTACCGGGTGGTCCCGCGCGCCGTGGTCTTCCCGCGCGAGGCCGACGAGGTGCCGGCCGTCCTGGAGGTGTGCCGGAGCCTCGGCGTACCGCTGACCGCGCGGGGCGCCGGCACGTCGATCGCCGGGAACGCGGTGGGCGAAGGCGTCGTGCTCGACTTCTCCCGGCACATGAACCGGGTGCTGGAGGTCGACCCGCGGGCGCGGACCGCCGTGGTGCAGCCCGGGGCGGTACTGGACGCGATCAGCGCGGCGGCGGCCCCGTACGGACTGCGGTTCGGGCCGGACCCGTCGACGCACGCGCGCGCCACGATCGGCGGCTCGCTGGGCAACAACGCCTGCGGGGCGCGGGCGCTGGCGTACGGCCGCAGCGCCGACAACACGGTGGAGCTGGACGTGGTGACCGGCGGCGGCGTCCGGTTCACCGCCCGGCGGCTGGGACGCGGCGGGCTGGGGGGCGCCGGTTCGGACGGGGCCGCCCCGAGCGGCGGCGTGGGCGGGCCGGGCGGGGGCGCACCGGGCATGGGCGGCCTCAGCGGCGCCGGGCCGCGCGGGGGCGGGCCAGGGCGGCCGGAGGCGGAGCTGCTGGCCGGGCTCGACGCCCTGGTCCGCAACCGGCTCGCCCTGATCCGCACCGAGTTCGGCCGCTTCACCCGCCAGGTCTCCGGCTACTCCGTGGAACACCTGCTGCCGGAGAACGGCGGCGACCTGGCGAAGTTCCTCGTCGGCACCGAAGGCACCCTCGCGCTGCTGCTCCAGGCCACCGTCCGGCTGGTCCAGGCGCCCCCGCACACCGCGATGGCCGTGCTCGGCTACCCGGACATGGCCACCGCCGCCGACGCCGTACCGGCCCTGCTGCCGCACCGGCCGGTCGCCCTGGAGGGCATGAGCAACCAGCTGGTCGACGTGCTGCGGGCCCGGCGCGGGCAGGCGGCGGTGCCGGACGTCCTGCCGCGCGGCGGCGGCTGGATCTTCGCCGAGACCGCGGGGGACAGCGCGGCCGAGGCGGTGGCGGCGGCCCGCCGGCTGGCCGCCGACGCGGGCTGTCTGGACGCCGCGGTGGTCACCGGCGCCGCGGCCCGCGCGCTGTGGCGGATCCGGGAGGACGGCGCCGGCCTCGGCGGCCGTACCCCGGCCGGCGCACCGGCCTGGCCCGGCTGGGAGGACTCCGCGGTACCGCCTGGGCGGCTGGGCCCGTACATGCGCGAACTCACTTCGCTTATGGGCGGGTTCGGCTTGGACGGACTGATGTACGGCCACTTCGGCGACGGCTGCCTGCATGTGCGGATCGACTTCCCGCTGGCCGAAGAGCCCGCCCGCTTCCGGGACTTCATGGACGCGGCGGCGGCGCTGGCCGGCCGGTACGGCGGCTCGGTGTCCGGCGAGCACGGCGACGGCCGGGCCCGCGGCGCGCTGCTCCACCACATGTACTCGCCGCAGGCGCTGGACACGCTGGCCGCCGTCAAGCACCTCTTCGACCCCGGCGACGTGCTCAACCCCGGTGTCATCGTCCGCCCCCGCCCGGTGGACGCCGACCTGCGGCTGGCCGCCGCGAAGGCGCCGCCCGGCCCGCTCGCCTTCGCCTACCCGCACGACCGCGGTGACTTCTCCACCGCGGTGCACCGCTGCGTCGGTGTCGGCAAGTGCCGTGCGGACGGTACGGGTTCGGGCGGCGTGATGTGCCCGTCGTACCTGGCGACGCGGGACGAGAAGGACTCCACCCGCGGCCGGGCCCGGGTCCTCCAGGAGTTGGCCAACGGCACTTTGGTGGACAGCGGTTGGCGGTCGCCGGAGATCGCCGAGTCGCTGGACCTGTGCCTGTCCTGCAAGGGCTGCGCCAGCGACTGCCCGGCCGGGGTGGACATGGCCACCTACAAGGCGGAGGCCCTGCACCAGCGTTACCGCGGCCGGCTGCGGCCCGCCGCGCACTACGCCCTCGGCTGGCTGCCGCGCTGGGCCCGGCTCTCGGCCCGTGCGCCCCGGCTGGTCAACGCGGTGCTCGGCATCGGCGCGGTGGCGGCGCTGGCCAAGCGCGGCGGCGGCATCGACGCGCGGCGCCCGCTGCCGCGCTTCGCCACCCGGACGTTCCGGCAGTGGTTCGGCGACCGGCCCGCTCCGGGGGGCGCCGCCCGGCCACCGGTGCTGCTGTGGGCGGACACCTTCACCGACCACTTCGCACCGGAGGTCGGGCGGGCCGCGGTACGGGTGCTGGAGCACGCGGGCTACGACGTACGGCTCACCGGCCGTGAGGTCTGCTGCGGCCTGACCTGGATCTCCACCGGCCAGCTCGACGGCGCCAAGGCCCGGTTGCGGCAGACCCTGGACGCGCTGGAGCCGGCGCTGGCGGCCGGCTGGCCGATCGTCGGGCTGGAGCCGTCCTGCACGGCGGTGCTGCGCGGCGAGCTGACCGAGCTGCTGCCGGACGACCCGCGGGCGGTCCGCGCCGCCACGGCCACCCGCACGCTGGCCGAACTCCTCACCGCCACTCCGGGCTGGACCCCGCCGGACCTCACCGGGGTGCGCGGCGTGGCCCAACCGCACTGCCACCAGCACGCGGTGCTCGGCTGGGACGCGGACGCGGCGCTGCTGCGCGACGGCGGCGCCGAGGTGGACGCGGTCGGCGGCTGCTGCGGCCTGGCCGGCAACTTCGGCGTGGAGAAGGGTCACTACGAGGTGTCGGTGGCCGTCGCCGAGACCGCGCTGCTGCCCGCGGTCCGGGCGGCGGGACAGGACGCGGTGGTGCTCGCCGACGGCTTCTCCTGCCGCACCCAACTCGACCAGCTGGCCGGCCTCCCGGGCACCCACCTGGCCCAACTCCTGGCGTCCCGCCTGCCGGCGTCGGCTCCGGCGGACCCCGCGCGGTAGCCCCCGGACCCCGAACCGCCGCCGGCCGCGCCGGGCTCGGTGCCGGGGACCGTCGTCCCCGCGGCCGGCCGGGCGCTCACCACCGGCCGGCCGCGGGTGCTTCGGGTGCCGCGGGACCAGGGCCCCGCGGAGGTCGCGCGGTCCGCCGGAGGGCCGGCCCCGCGGGTTCGCACCCCGGGAACACGGGCCCTCCGACGGGTCTTACGCCCGGCCGGGGCTCATCCCTCGTCGAATCCCAGATACACCGACTTCGTCCAGGTGTAGAAGTCCGTGGCCCCCGCGCCCTGTTCGCGGTACGTGTTGGTGGAGGACTCCTTCACCCCGCCGAAGGGCACGTTGGGGTCGACGCCGCTCGTGGGCCGGTTGACCTTGACGATGCCCGCCTGGATGCGCTCGATGAAACGGTGTGCCTGCCGCAGGTCGTTGGTGACGATGCCCGCGGAAAGGCCGAACGGGATGTCGTTGGCGATGTCCACCGCCTGGTCGGGGTTGTCGGCGGCGAGCACGCTCACCACCGGGCCGAAGACCTCCTCCTGGGCCACCCGGTGCGACGGCTTGACGCCGACCAGCACCGTGGGGTCGAGGAACTGCCCGGCGGCGCCGGACTGTCCGCCCGCCACCACGGCCTGCGCGCCCTCCTCCGCGGCGATGCGCAGCCACTCCAGGTCGGAGCGCATCTGCGAGGCGCTGACCACCGGCCCCATCAGCACGCTCCGGTCCAGGCCGTCGCCGGGCCGGTAGCGCGCCGCCTGCGCGGCCAGCGCTGCCACCAGCCGGTCGTGGATGCCGGGGGTGCAGATGACCCGGCTGGTGGCGGTGCACGCCTGGCCCGTGACGCCGAAGCCGCTCTGTGCGGCGATCGAGGCGGCAACTTCGGGATCGGCGTCGTCCAGCACGACCAGCGGGTTCTTTCCGCCCATCTCCAGCAGGATCCGGGCGCCGCGCTCCTGGACCTGCCGCTCGATCAGGCGGCCCACGTCGTTGGAACCGGTGAACGACACGGCGGCCAGGCCCCGGTGGCGGGCGATCGCACCGCCGACCGAACCGCCGGGCCCGTAGACGAGGTTGAGGACTCCCGGCGGCAACCCCGCGTCGGAGAGCGCCTGGGCCAGGTGCCAGGCGGACAGCGGTGTCAGCCCGGCGGGCTTGAGCACCACCGCGTTGCCGGAGATCAGCGCGGGAGCGGTCTTCCAGGCGGGGATGGCGATCGGGAAGTTCCAGGGCGTGATGACGCCGACGACGCCCAGCGGTTCGCGGCGGGTGTACGCCATGGTGCGCGCGGTGCCGGCCGGCACCAACTCCCCGCGCCCGCGCCAGCCCTCGCCGCCGTAGAACCGCAGGATCTCGATGGCGCGGCCGACTTCGCCGTACGCCTCGGCCCAGGTCTTGCCCTCCTCACGGACCAGGTCGGCGGTGATCCGGTCGCGCCGGGCGGACATGAGGTCGCCGGCCCGCAGCAGGACCGCGCCCCGGGCCGGCGCGGGCAGCGCGGCCCAGCCGGGCTGGGCGCGGCCGGCGGCCTCCACCGCCTGGTCCACGGTGTCGGCGTCACCGTCGGGGGCCGCGGCCACCACGTCGTCCGGCCGTGCCGGATTGCGCCGTTCCGCCGCGGGTTCCCCCAGGAGGCGGTCACCGATGCGGTGCTGGAGCAGCGCGGTGCTGCCGGGGATCGAAGTCGGAACGTCTGCCGTCATCGGCGATCTCTCTCTCAACGGGGAACCGCCCTCTCACGGGCGGGCGCGGGTGCCTCCCGGCGGGTCGGCGCTGGACGGGCCGGCGGGAGAAGTGGCGGCCCACGCAGTATCGTATCTCGTATAGTTGATATCTGGTATGGCGTATAGTGATCGTTGTGGGGCCGCCGGACGGCTCGCCCGCACCGGCCGCGACCCGGCCGCCGCGCGCCGCTCCGGCGGCTCACCGGTGCCGGCCGTGCGCGCTTCGGCGCAGTCCCGCGGCCCGGTGCTGTCCCGTGCAACTCGGCTCAACAGGGGGTTCACCCAATGCAGTTGGCCACCATCCGCGAGAGCGGCCTGGACGTCGCGGTCGCTCTCGACCCGCCGCGCGGCCTGGTCCGGCTGACCGATCTCACCGAGCCGATCGAAGGCGGGGTCCTGGACGTACTGGCGTCGGTGCCGCCGGACCGGTTCGTCGAGCGGGTGGCCGCGACGCCAGCGGACCGCTTCTCGCCGACCGCCGGCCATGCGCTGACCGCGCCGTACCGCCGACCGCACAAGATCTGGGGCATCGGGCTCAACTACCGTGCGCACGCCGACGATCTGGGCGCCGGGTACCCCGACGAGCCGGCGTCCTTCATCAAGGCGGACCACACCGTGATCGGCCCGGGTGAACCGATCCCACTGCCCCGGCAGAGCCACCGGGTCACCGCGGAGGCCGAACTCGGCCTGGTCATCGGCTCGTACACCCGCGACGTGGCCGAGCAGGACGCGGTCGCCCGGCTGTGGGGCGTCTGCCCGGTGCTCGACCAGACCGCCGAGGACATTTTGCAGCGCAACCCGCGGTTCCTCACCCGGTCCAAGAACTTCCCGGGCTTCTTCTCCTTCGGTCCCGGCATCACCCCGATCGGCGAGGTGCTGGCCCGGTTCGGCTCGCTCGCCGCGATCGAGGTGGCCACCGTGCGCAACGGCGAGGTGTGGCGGTCCGGCGCCGTGGCCGACATGATCTTCGGCCCGGAGTTCCTGGTCAGCTTCCACAGCCGGGTGATGCCGCTCTACCCGGGCGACATCATCTCCTCGGGCACCCCCGGCGCCGCGGTGATCGCGGACGGCGACACCGCCGAGTGCCGGATCGCCGGCATCGGGGTGCTCAGCAATCCGGTGTCGGGCTGACCGAGGTCGTCCGGCGGCGGACGGCTACCGGTCCGCCGCCGCCAGCACGGTGGCCATCACCTGCGCGATGTGGTCGTGCATCCCCCGCGCCGCCGCCTCCGCGTCACCGGCCTTGATGGCCTTGGCGATGTCCACGTGCTGCTGTCCGCAGTGCACCGAGTCGTCCAGGGTCAGCACATCGCGTGAGCGCAGCGTGAAGGCGAGTACCAGCGACTCGTCGACCGCCTTGGCCAGCAGCCGGTTGCCGGTCGACTGCGCCACCACGCTGTGGAAGCTGGTGTCCCATTGGCCGAATCCCGCCGCGTCCTGGGAACGCGCGGAGTCCAGCGAGTTCTTCGCCGCGCTCACGATGGCCTGCCGCTGCGCGGTGTCGGCGCGGGCCGCCGCGGTACGGGCCGCGCTGCCCTCCAGGCCGCTGCGCAGTTCGTAGGCGTCCCGGATCAGGTCCCGGTTGGGCATGATCACCCGCAGACCGCGGGTGGTGGGCTCGACCAGCCCTACGTGGCACAGCCGCAGCAGCGCCTCGCGTACCGGCGTCTTGCTGGTCTGCAGCATCTCGCTCAGCATCGACTCGCTGATCCGGGTACCGGGCTGCAGGGTCCGGTTCACGATCGCGTCCCGGATCCGGTCGAACGCGATCTCTGTCAGGCTCTGCGGCCGCAGGCCGACCGGCTGGACCGCCGTAGTGGTCATGGTGTTTCGACGCTCCTCCACTGTTGTTCGGGCTGCTTCGCGGCCTCCTGCGGCCACGAAGCCGGTGCTCGGTGCCGGTACGCCGCGGCCGGGACCTGGCGGGGTCCTCGGCGGGGTGGCCGGGGGTGCCACCTCAGAGACCGCTGATCAGCCCGCCGTCGCAGCGGACGGCCGAGCCGGTGATGTATGAGGCGCGGGTGCTGCTGAGAAAGGCTACGAGCGTACCGAACTCGTCGGGCCTGCCATACCTGCCGGCGGGAATCGCCGTCTCGGCCGCCGCCCGCACCTCGTCGGCGCCGCGGCCGGTGCGCTCGGCCTGCTCGCGGTCGAGGAACGCCACCCGGTCGGTGGCGATGCGGCCCGGCAGCGCCAGGTTGACGGTGACCCCGTCCGCGGCCACCTCGCCCGCCAGCGTCTTGAGGTAGCCGGCCAGTGCGGCGCGGCCGGCGTTGGAGGAGACCAGGCCGGGGATCGGCGCGGCCACCCCGCTGGAACCGATGGCCACGATCCGGCCCCAGCCGCGCTCCCGCATACCGGGCAGTACGCGGCGGACTAGGGCGACATGGCCGGCGGCGAGCCGGGTGACGGCCCGCACCATGTCCTCGGGCTCCAGGTCGGCGGCGGTCCCGGGCGCGGGGCCGGGGCCGTTGAGGACCAGGACGTCCACCGGGCCGAGGGCGGCGGTGACCGTGTCCACCAGGGTGTCCGCGGCGTCCGGCGCGGTGAGGTCCACCCCGATGCCGACCGCGTGCCCCAGGCCGGCGGCGATGCCGGCGGCCCGCTCGGCCCGGCGGCCGGTGACCGCCACGGCGGCGCCCTCCTCGGCCAGCGCCTGCGCGCTCGCCAGGCCGAGGCCGCCGGTCGAGGCGCACACCAGGGCCACCCGGCCCTTGAGTCCCAAATCCATCCGGACCCTCCCGTTCTGCCCCCGGACATCAGCCGGTTGCTCCCTGGCGGTCGCCACCGGCCGGCCTCACCGGTTACGGGGAGATTGCCGGCTCTTGTCCTGAGATGACTTTGAGTCTTGACGACCTTGTGTGATCGCGCTTAGCGTACCAGACATCAGATATGGAATCCGAGATGGTCCGAACGGTTTCGGCCATCCGGCTCCGGTCGGCGGGGGAGTGCGCAGGCCGCTCCGGCGGGGGCCGGGCCACGCGGCCGGCCTTCCGGTCGCCGCATCCCGTCCTGATCCGACCGATGTGATGCTTTCCGGCGCGTTCGAGAGGTTGATCTATGGGAATGACCATGGCGCACAAGGTTCTGGCCGCGCACAGCGGCGAGCGGACGGTCACGCCCGGCCAGTTGGTCGTGACCGAGGTCGACCTCGTCGTGATGGCGGACAGCGTCTTCTACAAGGCCGCCGAGCGGCTGCCCGACGACCTGCTCAAGGTCGCCCACCCGGAGCGGGTCGCGGTGCTGCTGGACCACGCGGTTCCCGCGCCCACCGTGAAGGCCGCCACCGCCCACAAACGGGCCCGTGAGCACACCGAGCGGCTCGGGTTCAAGTACTTCTCCGACGTCGGCCGCGGTGGCATCGAGCACCAGATCATCCTGGAACAGCGGCTCGCGCTGCCCGGTCAGCTGATCGCCTGCAACGACTCGCACACCAGCGCGGCCGGGGTGCTCAACTCCGCCGCCCGGGGGCTGGGGATGGCCGACATCGTGCAGCTCGTCTGTACCGGCCGCACCTGGTACAAGGTCTCCCCCACGGTGCTGTTCCGGCTGGAGGGCCGGCTGCCGTACGGCACGTACGGCAAGGACGTCTTCCTGTACATCGCGCAGAACTTCGGCAGCCAGGAAGGGCACGACGTCGAGTTCGCCGGCGACGGGCTGGCCACGCTGTCGCTCGACGACCGGGCCACCCTGTCCACGATGTGCACCGAGCTCAACGCCAACTTCGTGATGATGCCCGCCGACCAGCTCATCCTCGACTACGTGTCCACCGTCACCGACCGGCCGTACACCCCGGTGTCCAGCGACCCGGACGCGGAGTACGCCGCCGTCCACACCGTCGACCTCGGCCAGGTCCGCCCCTCGGTGGCGCTGCCCGACGCGATGAACGGGAACGTCAGGTCCGCCGCCGAGGTCGGGGACCAGCGGGTGCGCGTCGACCAGGCGTTCGTCGGCTCCTGTGCCAACGGCAAACTCTCCGACATCAAGATCGCCGCGGACATCGTGCGCGGCCGCCGGATCGCCGACCATGTGCGCTTCCTGGTCACCCCGGCCTCGCAGTCGGTGTACCTGGAGGCGGTCAAGGCCGGCTACGTGGCGACTCTCGTCGAGGCCGGCGCGCTGGTCACCACCTCCACCTGCGGGGCCTGCTCGGGCGGCCACATGGGCGTGCTCGGCCCCGGGGAGACCTGCATTACCTCCAGCACCCGCAACTACCGGGGCCGGATGGGCAGCGCGGACGCCCGGATCTACATGGGCTCCTCCGCGACCGTCGCGGCCTCCGCGCTGACCGGTTACGTCACCGACCCGATGCCGTACCTGGAGGCACTCAGTCCGGCGGTGGCCCGATGACCGGCGCGGGCAGCCGTACGGACGTGCGTGGCATCACCGGGCGCGCCTGGGTCATGCCGCAGGACTACATCAACACCGACGCGATCATGCCGCGCCGGGGATACGACCTCGCCCCGCGCGAACAGGACCTGCTCGTCCTGCAGACCGTGCGGCCCGGCTGGGCCGAGCAGGTCCGCCCCGGCGACATCCTCGTCACCGGCCGGAACTTCGGCACCGGGTCGAGCCGGCCCGCGGTCACCCTGCTGTCCCGGCTCGGCATCGTCGCCCTGGTCGGCGAGTCGATCTCGGAGATCTTCTTCCGCAACTGCGTCAGCTACGCCATGCCCGCCCTCGAACTGCCCGGCGTCCTCGGCCTGGTGACCGAGGGCGACACCGTACGCGTCGACATCGGCAGCGGACGGCTGGAGAACCTCGCCACGGGCCGCGCCGCACAGGGCGCCGCGATGCCCGCCGCCCTGCTGGAGACCATCGCCGTCGGCGGCGCGTACGTCCAGCTCAGGGCCGAAGGCTACATGGGACAGGAGACCCAGGCATGAGCGCCGACTACGCCACCGCCCGGGTCCCCGGGAGCGGCTCGGGCGAGATCCCGCGGTACGTCGTCAAGCACACGCCGGACGAGCAGTTCGGCGTCCGCGGCATGACGCTGCGGTACTGGTCCCGCGACGCCAGCTACGTCGAGGCGCTCAGCGACGTCGACCTGTCCATCGAGCAGGGCGAGTTCATCGCCCTGCTGGGGCCCTCGGGCTGCGGCAAGAGCAGCCTGCTGCGGATCCTGTGCGGGCTGACCGAACCGACCTCCGGCGAGATCGATTTCCGCGGCCGGCCGATCGGCAAGGCCGAACGCCGGGTCGGCCTGGTGCCGCAGGCGGCGACGCTGATGCCGTGGCTGAACATCGTAGAGAACGTGATGCTGCCGGCCCGGATCCTGCGCCTGTCCAAGACCAAGGCCCGGCAGCGGGCCATGGAACTCCTGGAGATGACCGGCCTGGCCGGCTTCGAGAAGCACTACCCGCGGCAGCTCTCCGGCGGCATGCAGCAGCGCGCCTCCATCGCCCGCGCACTGGTCCACGACCCCGACCTGCTGCTGATGGACGAGCCGTTCGCCGCGCTGGACGCCCTTACCCGCGAGCGCATGTCGGACGAACTCCAGCGGATCTGGCTGGCGACCGGCAAGACGGTGGTGTTCGTGACCCACAGCATCGGGGAGGCGGTCTTCCTCGCCGACCGGATCCTGGTGATGTCGCGCCGGCCCGGTCGCATCATCTCCGAGTTCGTCCCCGAGGCCGAGCGCCCGCGTCGCCTCGACAAGGGGATCGACGAGGACGCCGCGCTGACCGCGACCATCCGGCACGTCCTCGAAGGCGACGCCGTGCAGGAGGAGTCATGAGCGCGACCACGGCCGACAAGGCCCAGCCCGCCGCCGGGTCGGTCACCGGGCCGCCGGCCCCGGTCCGCTCGGCGTTGCGCCGCCGCCGGCTGCGCAAGGCGCGCGGCCTCGGCGTGTCGGCGCTGTACCTGATCGCGGCCCTCGTGGCGGGGCTGGTGATCTGGCAGCTCGTCATCGAAATCTACCACCCGGAGCAGTACATCATCCCGGCGCCCAAGGACGTCTGGCACGCCTTCACCTCGCTGGTGTGGGCCGACCCGTCCGCGCCCGGCGGTCTGTGGGAGGCACTGGGCGCCACCATGGAGGCCACCGCCCTCGGCTTTGCCATCGGCGGAGGCGCCGGGATCGTCCTGGGCATCGCGGCGGGCGAGTTCCGCATCGTGCAGCGGCTGCTGTACCCGTACCTGGTCGCCGTACAGAGCCTGCCCAAGGTCGCGCTGGTGCCGCTGCTGGCCACCTGGTTCGGCTTCGGGCTGACCGCCAAGACCAGCCTGGTCGTGCTGTTCGTGTTCTTCCCGGTGCTGGTCAACACCCTCCAGGGCGTGGTGACCGCCGACCAGGACCGGATCGACCTGGTGCGCTCGCTGTCCGGCAGCCGCTGGCAGCAGCTCACCCGGGTCCGGCTGTTCAGCGCGCTGCCGGGCATCTTCACCGGCCTCGAACTCGGCGTCACCTACGCCTTCCTGGGCGCGGTGCTGGCCGAGATGAGCGGCTCGCAGAAGGGCGTCGGCGTACTGATCTCGCAGTACCAGAACAACTCCGACACCCAGGCGACCTTTGCCACCCTGATCATCCTGGCCGTCGTCGGCTTCCTGCTCAACGCGATCGTGCGCTTCGCGCACTACCGGGTCGTGTTCTGGGAGTCGGTCTCCGGCAAGGACTTCCGCGCCACCAACGCGGGCGGCTGAGCCGGCGGCCCGGCCCGGCCCGGCGCCCTGCCGGCCGGTGCCCTCGTCGCCCGCTCCCCGGCGTTCCGTATGTCTTCCGTACCACCGAGCACAGAGAGGTGCTTCCCCGTGTCGAAAGAAGAGGGCAGAGCCCCGCGCGGAGCCGCGGGCGGCAGCCCGTCCGGCCGCCACCGCCGCAGCCGCCGCGTGACCGCGGCGCTGGCCGTCGCCTCGGCGGTCGCGCTGACCGCCGCGGCCTGCGGCTCCGGCGGCTCCGGCGGCGGTGGGAAGGCCGCCGACGGCACCGCGCTCACGTCGCTCAAGGTCGGCATCCCGTCGCCCGCGGTGACGGTGTTCAGCGCCACCTACGCGATCGGCCAGTACACCGGCTGCTACAAGCGCTACGGCTACAAGTTCTCCACCGAGGTCACCACCAACCCCTCCCAGCTGGTGGCGGCGATGCACCGCGGGGCGGTCGACGTCGGCGTACCCGGCAGCGACCAGTACCTCAACATGCTCAAGACCGTCGGCTCCGACGGCAGCCTGCCGCTGTCGGCCTTCTACCAGCTGTACTACCCGTTCAAGTACGGGATGGCGGTCAAGCCGGACAGCGACATCACCTCGCTGAAGCAGCTGGAGGGCAGGACCGTCGGCGTGGACGTGCTCTCCGACAGCAGCTCGACGGCGCTCAAGGCACTGCTGAAGGCCCAGGGCGTGGACCCGGGCAAGGTGAAGATCATCGCCACCGGCACCGGCGCCGCCTCCGGGCAGGCGCTGGACTCCGGCAAAGTGGCCGGCCTCTTCTACTACGACGTGGGCTTCGGCACGATCCTGCAGGCCGGCATCAAGCTGAGGTTCCTGACCACCGACGACGGCAAGCCGCCGTACCTGAACGTCTCCGGGATCATGGCGGTGGCCAACTCCGCCGACATGGCCAAGGACAAGGCCAAGTACCGGGCGTTCGCCCGCTGTACGACCGAGGGCGACATCTTCGTCGAGACCAACCCGGCCGCGGCGGCCTACATCATGCTCACGATGTACCCGACGCTGGGCAAGCCCGGTGAGTCGCTGGAGAAGCAGATCGAGGCGCTGACGCTGCCGCTGCTGCTGCGCCAGAAGCTGATCAAGAACCCCAACCCCGGCGGCACCTACGGGCAGATTAACCCCGACGAGTTCACCGAGGACCTGAAGATCCTGCTGGACCGGGACCCCGGGTCGGTGGACGTGGACAAGATCTACTCCAACGCGGACGTGCCGCAGCTCACCGACGCCGAGATCGCGGCGGTGAAGCAGCAGGCGGCCGACTTCAAGATCCCCGGTGTCAGCGGCACCGTCAAGCTGCCCACCGTCCCGCCGAACGCGCCGTGACATGACCCATTCCACTAGCTCCCGGGAAGCCGTCGGACAAGCCGTCGGACGGGCGGCCGGACGCGGCGCGGCCGGCGAACGGCCGGTGCGGATCGCCCTGCTGTCGCGGATCGTCGGCGGCAGCGCGACGGCGATGCGGCGGTTGCGCGAACTCGGCGTCGAGATCGCGCTCGACCTGCCCGGCTACGACGCGCTGGGCGGCGACCGCGACCGCTGGGAGGC
This sequence comes from Streptomyces sp. ITFR-21, assembly GCF_031844685.1. NCBI lineage: Bacteria > Bacillati > Actinomycetota > Actinomycetes > Kitasatosporales > Streptomycetaceae > Actinacidiphila > Actinacidiphila sp. ITFR-21. The sequence goes on along the minus strand of NZ_CP134605.1, from coordinate 3,158,746 downwards.
GGTGTTGCGCGATATCGACGGTCTGGTGGTCGGGCTCCAGCCGGTGGACCGCCGGCTGTTCGAGACGGCGCCGAAGCTCCGGTACGTGCTGCGCATCGGCACCGGGCTCGACAACGTCGACACCGCGGCGGCCGGGGAGTTCGGCGTGCGGGTCGACTCCCTGGCCGGCCGCAACGCCGCCGCCGTGGCCGAGTACGCCTTCGGGCTGCTGTTGGCCGCCGCCCGGCGGATCCCGGAGGCGGACGCGTCGGTGCGGGCGGGGGAGTGGACCCGGTTCTCCGGCTCCCACCTGGGCGGACGCACCCTCGGCCTGATCGGGTACGGCGACATCGGCTCGCTGATGGTGCCCAAGGCGCACGGGTTCGGCATGCGGGTCCTGGTGCACCGCCGCAGCGCCGCCGCGGTGGACGAACCGGGCGTGCGGACCGTACCGCTGGACGAGCTCCTGGCCGCGTCCGACTTCGTCAGCCTGCATGTGCCGCTCACCGACGCGACCCGGCACCTGCTCGGGGCACGGGAGTTCGGGCTGATGAGGCCCGGCGTGGTACTGGTCAACACCGCGCGGGGGGACGTGGTCGACGAGCGGGCGCTTGACGACGCGCTGGCCTCCGGCCGGGTCGCCGCCGCCGCTTTGGACGTCTTCCCGCGCGAACCGCCGCCACCGACTCCGCTGCTGGCCCGGCGCAACGTCGTGCTCTCCCCGCACAACGGCGGCTACAGCGACCTGGTGATGGAGCAGACCGCCGCCGCGGCGGTGGCCGCGCTCGCCGACGGGCTGTTCGGGGCGGCGCCCCCGCCGGGCGTCCGGACTCCCTGACCACCCGGCCGTACTTCCGACCCTCTTCAACCCTCTGTGAGGAGCTCTTCCATGCCAGCGTCACCCCTCGTCCCGTCACCGGTGCACGTCACCGAGGCCATCGTCCGCGCGCTGGAGGACGCCGGAGTGGACACCGTCTTCGGCATGTCGGGCGGCAACACCGGCCGTATCCACAGTGCGCTGGCCGCGCACACCGACACCATCCGCTCGGTGCTGGTCCGCAACGAGGCGTACGCCACTTCGGCCGCCGAGGCGTACGCCCGGCACACCGGGAAGGTGGCGGTGGCGATGGCGCAGGGCAGCTGGCTGATGGGGCAGGGCGTGGTCGGCACGCTCGAAGCGCTCTTCAGCGGCACCCCGATCGTGCTCCTCGGCGACCTCAGCGACGGAGCACCCTTCTCCCAGCACGCCCCCTACCAGTCCGCCACCGGGGAGTACGGCAGCTGGGACGCGCGGCTGGCCTTCAAGGGCATCACCAAGCTGGTGCTGGAGGCGCACGATCCCGTAGCGGCCGTGCAGAGCGTCCAACTGGCGGTCAAGCACGCGCTGGCCGGACAACCGGGCCCGGTCGCCGTGCTGTTCCACTCGGCGGCGCTGGTCGGCGAGGTCGGCCCCGACTCCGTGCCCCGGCTCTACTCCAGCCGCGGCTACCTCACCCACCAGGGGCCCGCCCGCCCCGACATGGCCGCCACCGCCGAGGCGCTGCGTACCGCGTCCGCACCGGTCCTGCTGGCCGGCGGCGGGGTGCGGACCGCCCGGGTCGAGGGCCCGCTGCTGCGGCTGGCCCGCGCCACCGGCGCCCCGGTGGTCACGACCTCGGCGGGCAAGGGCGTCTTCCCCGAGGAGCACCCGCAGGCCGCCGGGGTGTTCGGCAACTACGGCGTCCCGCTGGCCAACGACACACTCGGCGCCGCTGACACCGTGCTCGTCCTCGGCAGCAAGCTCGGCCCGAGCGACACCGCGCTGGAGGCGCCCGGACTGATCGACCCGGCCAGGCAGCGCATCATCCACGTCGACATCGAGGAACTCAACGCGGGGTGGACGATGCCGACCTCCGAGGTGATCGTGGCCGACCTCGGAGCGGCGCTGGACGCTTTGCTCGCCGAGCTCGGCACCGCGCCGGTGCCGCAGGCCGCCGTCCGGGCCCGGTCGTCGGTCCTGGCCGCCCGCCGCACCGCGGCCGGCGACGACGCCCCGTACGCCGCTGCCGAGACGGCGCCGCTGCATCCGCAGCGGGCCGTCGCGGGGCTGCGGGAGGCGCTCCCCGACGACGTGGTCATCTGCGCCGACGCCGGTGAGAACCGGCTGCTGATGTGCCGCTACTTCGAGTCCCGCGCGGGCGGCGGATACCTCCAGCCGGCCGGTGCCGGCGGCATGGGGTACGCCATTCCCGCCGCGATCGGCGTCAAGACCGCCGACCCCGACCGCACGGTCGTCGCGGTCTGCGGCGACGGCGGGTTCAGCATGTCGCTGGGCGCGCTGCTCACCACGGTCGAGGAGCGGCTGCCCGTCGTGGTGGTCGTGCTCAACAACGGCATCCTCGGCTGGGTCAAGCACAGCCAGCGGTCCCGGGGCGAGCAGGAGTACAAGTCGACCCTGTACGGATTCGACTACACCGCCATCGGCCGGGCGGCCGGACTCGCCTCCTTCCACGTCGCCGAACCGGCCGAACTGGCGCCGGCGATGGCGGAGGCGCTCAAGGCGGACGGGCCCGCGCTGGTGGTGGTCGACGTCTCCACCGAGCAGACCTTCACGGATCTGCGGACGCCGCTCATGGGGTGACCCCCGGGCCGAGCGGACCGTGCGGCCCGCCGGAGTCCGCCGCGGCTGCGGCACCGGGACCCGCGGCGGCACCGCTTCCATCGCGCAACGACACAACAACCATCCATCAAGGAGCGGGACATGAGGCTCGAAGGCAAGGTCGCGATCATCTTCGGCGCGGGGCAGCTGGCGGGGCGGACCGTCGGCAACGGCAAGGCCGTCGCCCTGATGTTCGCCCGGGAGGGCGCCAAGGTCTTCTGCGTCGACATCAACAAGGCCGGCGCGCAGGAGACGGTGGCCGCCATCCGCGAGGAAGGCGGCGTCGCCGAGGCGTTCGAGGCCGACGTCACGGACGAGGACACCGTCGTGGCCGCGGTACGCACCTGCTACGAACTGTGGGGCGCCATCGACATCCTGCACAACAACGTCGGCGTCAGCATCGCCGCCGGTGACGCGACGATCACCGACATCACCGTCGACGCCTTCGACCGGGTGATGGCGATCAACCTGCGCGGCATGGTGCTGACCATCAAGCACGTGCTGCCGATCATGCGCAAGCAGGGGTCGGGCTCGATCATCAACATCTCCTCCGCAGCCGCGTTCAACAACTACCCCTACGTCGGCTACAAGACCTCCAAGGCCGCCGTGGTGGCGCTCAGCAACCATGTCGCGATCCGCAACGCCGAGTACGGCGTGCGGTGCAACGTCATCCTGCCCGGACTGCTCAACACCCCCACGGCGGTGGAGAACCGGGTGAAGAAGTTCGGCCTCAGCTTCGAGGAGGTCGTCGCCCAGCGGGACAAGGAGGTGCCGCTGCGCCGCAAGATGGGCACCGCGTGGGACATCGGCTACGCCGCGGTGTTCCTCGCCTCGGACGAGGCGTCGTTCATCACCGGCGTCTCGCTGCCGGTCGACGGCGGCCAGAGCCAGCAGATCGGCCGCGCGCCCTCCCCCGCGGAGGCCGCCGAGGAAAAGCGCGCCGCCGAGGCCGCCGCGGCGACGGTGGCCTGACGGCGATGGCGACGTCAGCGCGGACACCGGACGGCGGCGGCCCGGTGACCGGAACCGGCGTGCGGGGGCGGCTCGAACCGCTGCGGGAGGCAGAACTCACCTGCGCGCAGCGGGAGATGTGGGAGGAACTGGCCGCGGGGCCGCGGGGTGCCACCGCCGTACGCCCGGAAGGCTTCCTCACCGGGCCGTTCGACGTGCTGCTGCGCAGCCCCGAGGTCGGCCGGGCGGTGGCCGGGCTCGGTGCGCTGCTCCGGTACGAATCCGCACTGAGCCGCAGCCACCGGGAACTGGTGATCCTCACGGTGGCCGCCCGCTGGCACGCGGCGTTCGCCTGGCTGCGGCACGACGTCTACGGGCGGGACGCCGGGCTGCCCGGGGCCGCGGTCCAGGGCATCGCGGCCGGGACCGCCGAGCCGGACTTCGACGACGACGGCGACCGCACCGTGTACGCCTTCGTCCGGCAGCTGGTGCACACCGGAGCGGCCGACCGGGAGCGGTACGACGCGGTCCTCGCGCTGCTCGGCGAGCGCCCGCTGGTCGAACTGGTGACGCTCACCGGCTACTACTGCCTCAGCTCGATGGTGCTCAACGCCTTCGAAGTCCCGCTCCCCGCCGGGGCGTCCGTGCCCTGGACCGCCGCGCCCACGGCACCGTGACGGCCGGACCACCCCCTCTCAGAGAAGGAACGGACCATTGACCGACGAACCCGGATTCGCCCATGTGCGCCAGGTGGACTTCGCACGCTTCGCCGCCCTCGGCCCCGACGAGCGGCTCTCGCAGAAGCTGCTCGACCGCACCAGCGGAGCGGACGAGGTGGCCGTCAAGTACATCCGCACCCCGCCCGGCGGCGGTTCACCGGAGGGCCTGCACACCCATGCCGTCCAGCAGGTCTTCTTCGTGCTGGCCGGCACCATGACGATCGAGGTGGACGGCGCCGTCCGGCAGGCGCCCGCCGGCAGCCTGGTGGTCTTCCCCAAGGGCGTGCCGCACCGCAACTGGAACGACGGCGACTCCCCGACCGTCCATCTGGCGATCGACGCCCCCGCCCCGGAGCTCGGCGTGCCCTTCGCGAGGCCGGTCGGATGAGCATCTGGACCCGGCTGTCCAACGGCCCGTTCGCCGTGGAGTTCGTCGACGCCGGCGGGGTACGCACCCGTTCGCTGCGGGTTGGGGACGGCGGTGCCCGCGAGGTTGTCGTGCTGCTGCACGGCACCAGCAGCCACCTGGAGGTGTGGGCCGGCAACGTCCGCGCCTACGCCGACGCCGGTCTCGCCGCCCACGCCATCGACATGCTCGGCCACGGCTTCACCGACACCGCCGACCACGACTGCGAAGTCCCGCACTACGTACGGCACCTGCTGGACTACCTCGACGCGCGCGGCCTGGACCGGGTGCACCTGGTCGGGGAGTCGCTGGGCGGCTGGGTCACCGCCTGGTTCGCCGCCGCGTATCCCGAGCGGGTGCGCAGCCTGCAGCTGGTCGCCTCCGGCGGCACCCGGGCGGTCCCGGCCGTGATGCGCCGCATCCGCGAGACCACCACGCTCGCCGTCACCAGCCCGGAGCGCCGCTACACCCGCGACCGGCTGGCGAACCTGCTCCACGACCCGGCAAGCGTGGACGAGGAACTGGTCGACGTGCGGTACGCGATCTACCACCAGCCGGCGTTCCAGAAGAACCTGCCGCACCTGCTGTGCATGCAGGATCCCGATGTCCGGGCGCGTAACCTGCTGACACCGGAGCGGATGGCCCGGATCAGCGCACCCACCCTGGTCTTCTGGGGCCGGCACAACCCGATGGGCGACGTGTCGGAGGCCGTGGGCATCCACGCCGCCATTCCGGACGCCGGCCTGCAGGTCTTCGACGACTGCGGGCACTTCCCACAGATCGAGTATCCGGACCGATTCAACGAGCTGTCGGTGGAGTTCATCCGCCAGACCGCCGCGAAGGAGAAGCGCACGTGACCGTCCGCATCGCCGTACTCGACGACTACCAGCGGGTCGCGCCGGCCATGGCCGACTGGGCCGGGGAGCTGCCGGCCGGCACGTCGGTCGACCACTTCGGCCGGCACATCGCCGACGAGGGTGAACTGGTCGCCGCGCTGGCCCCGTTCGAGGTGGTCGTGGCCATGCGCGAACGCACCCCGTTCCCGCGGTCGGTGCTGGCGAAGCTGCCCCGGCTGCGACTGCTCGTCACCACGGGCATGGTCAACGCCTCCATCGACCTGGCCTCCGCCCGGGAACTCGGCGTCACCGTCTGCGGAACCCGGTCCCGCCCGTCGGGCACCGCGGAACTCACCTGGGCGCTCATCCTCGGCCTGGTCCGCGACGTGGCCGGCAACGAGGCCCGGCTGCGGGCCGGCCAGTGGCAGACCGCCGTCGCACAGGACCTGTACGGGGAGACGCTCGGCGTGGTGGGCCTGGGCCGGCTCGGCGGCCGGGTGGCCGCGATCGGCGCCGCCTTCGGCATGGACGTCGTCGCCTGGAGTCCCCGCCTGACCGCGGAAGCCGCCGCGGAACACGGTGCCCGGCTGGTCGACAAGGCCGAACTGTTCGCGACCGCGAAGGTCGCCACGATCCACCTGGTGCTCGGCGACCGCTCCCGTGGCCTCGTCGGCGCCGCCGAACTCGGCGCGATGCGCGAGGACGCGTACCTGGTCAACACCTCCCGCTTCGGGATCATCGACGCCGACGCGCTGCGCGCCGCCCTCACCGGCACACCCCGCCCGGCCGGCGTCGCCCTCGACGTCTTCGACACCGAGCCGCTGCCCGAGGACCACTGGCTCCGCTCCGCTCCCCGGACTTTGCTCTCTCCGCACATGGGCTTCGTCACGGCCGAGAACTACCGCGTCTTCTACGGTGACGCGGTGGCGGACATCGCCGCGTTCCTGGCCGACCCCAGCCGCCCGCTGCGCCCGCTGGCCTGACCCCCGGCGGGCCACCCGTCCGACTTGCCGGAGCGAAAGCGGCGCGGATCCGCCCGCGTTGGCCGCGTCCTGGCGCCCCGGGCCGCGTACCGTGCGGTGCGGCCGGCCCCACCGGCCCGGCCGGGCCCCGCCTGACCGGCTCCCGACGCGGAGCCCCCGGACCCGCGGCGGCCCGGCGCCCGCCGGAAAGGAAGTGCCCTGGTACGCCGGGCGGCGTACCAGGGCACTCGGCGGGTCAGCGGCGCGTCACGTGCCGTAGACCTGGAACTCCCAGAGCGAGTAGCCGTACTGGGTGGAGCGGGCGGTGCCGTAGAAACGTACGTACCGGCCCGATCCGGTCACCGGCAGCGTCTGCACGCCGCCGGTGGCGTTGGTGGTGGAGTAGACCGTCGTCCAGGTGGTGCCGTCGGCCGAGGTCTGGATCTGGTAGGCCGTGCCGTACGCGGCCTCCCAGTTCAGCACCACCTGGCTGACGGCGTGGGTGGCGCCCAGGTCGACCTGGAGCCACTGCGGGTCGGAGAAGGCGCTCGACCAGCGGGTGCCGGTGTTGCCGTCCACCGCGTTGGGCGCGGTGAAGCTGGCGTTCTCCGAGGAGGACGCGGTGGCCGTCTTGCCCTGCGAGAGCAGGGTGGTGGGACCGCCCGGGTTGCCCGGGTCGCCGCCGCCGGACGTCGGGCTTCCGTAGAGGGCGAGTTCGTAGAGCGAGTCACCGTACTGGGAGGCTCTGGCGGTGGCGTACACGCGGACGTAGCGGGCGGTGGCGTTCAGTGCCGTGTCCTGGATGTCCGCTGGACTGTTGTTGTTGGTGTAGACGGTGGTCCACGTCGTGCCGTTGGTGGACGTCTGTAGCTGGTAGGCGGATGCGGCCGCCGCCTCCCAGATCACCGTGGCGTGGTTGATGGTGTAGTTCTGGCCCAGGTCGACCTGGAGCCACTGCGGGTCGGAGAAGCCGCTCGACCAGCGGGTGGTGACGTCGCCGTCGGTCGCGTTGGACGCCGGGAAGGTGGCGCTCTCCGAGGAGGACGCGGTGGTCGGCTTGCCCTTGGCGATGTTGGTGCCGGTGGTGCCGGGCGCGGCCTTGTTGTAGACGGCCACGTAGTCGACGTTCAGCGAACCACCGGAAACGGTCGCGGCGTTGGGGCCGCCGCCGAACGCGGCCGGGAAGCCGCCGCCGATCGCCAGGTCGAAGATGATGTAGAAGCTGTGGTCGACCGCGTTGGCCCACGCGGCGGCGTCCACCTGGTTCGAGCTCAGGGTGAAGTAGTTGGCGCCGTCGAGGTACCAGCGGATCTGCTCGGGAGAGGTCGAACGGTCGAGCTCCACCGCGTAGGTGTGGTAGCCGGTCTGGCAGCCGGCGCACGCGCGCTCGCCGCTGCCGACACCGCTGGTCTCGTTGCAGGGACCGCCGCTGCCGACACCGCAGTGCAGCGTGCCGAACACCGAGCTGCGGCCGTTGATGTCCTCAAGGATGTCCACCTCGCCGGAGCCCGGCCACGGCACGCCGACCCGCAGCGGGGAGCCGAGCATCCAGAACGCCGGCCAGTAACCGGCGCCGTTGGCCGTGGTGACGTTCGGCTGCTGGATGGACGCCTGCATCCGTACCACGCCACCGGGCTGCGCGCCGAAGCCGTCGGCCTGTGTCTCGACGCGGCCCGAGGTCCAGTTGGCGGCCGGGTCGGTGCCGGTGTGCAGCGCCTTCAGCACCAGGTGGCCGTTGCCGTCCTGGTAGACGTTGGCGGTGCTGTCGGTCATCGTCTCGATCTCACCGGTGCCGAACGTCCAGCCCGCACCGGCGTCGTAGCGCCAGGTGTCGGTGTTCAGGCCGGTGTTGGCGGCGCCGTTGAAGTCGTCGCTCCAGGTCGTGGTGAAGCCGGCCGGCGCCGCGGGCACGGCGTTCGGCTGTACGGCGGCGGGTTGGGCCTTCGGCGCGGCGGCGGCCTTGGCGCTCGCCGCCTTGGGAGCCGCCGTGGACGCGGTGGCGGCAGGCGTACCGGCCAAGGCGACCGCGACGGCGGCGACCGCCACCAGCCCGACGGTGAACCGCTTGTCCGGCTTGCGGCGCAACCAGTGCAGCCGCTTGCCTCTGATCGACATGCCTACTCCTTCTCCGCTGTGGGGGGCAGCGCGTCCGCCTCCGGCCGAGATGCGGTGCGCGCTGGAGATGAGAGCGCTCTCAGGAGAGTGTTCCCAGGCTCCGAGCGCTGTCAAGAGAACCGGCAACGTTTACGGAACATCGCGGGATCCGGGCTGTGTTGTGGGTGTGGTACGCGCACTCGGGGTGCGCGGGGGTGTGGGTTTGTGTGCGGCATTGGGGGTGCCGGGGGGCGGCCGGCGGGGTGTGCCGGTCCGGGGTGGCGGGCGATCCGTTCTGGATCGAGCCCGACGTGCTGCACGCGGTCGGGCACGCGTTCCAGGACGGCGGCCGGATCGACCTGGGCGGCTGGCAACCGGAGAAGGCGACGAACTTCTTCGCCGGGCAGACCGTGCACTCCACCGTCCTGGAACTGCCCGACGCGGAGCTGCTGCCGGTCGCCGGGGCCGACCGGCGGACCGGGGTGTGGTCGCTGGCGTCCCTGGCCACCGACGCCGGCGGCTGGCGGCCGATCAACCGGGCCGGGCTGCCGGTGATCCATCCGCTGTTCGCGCAGTACGACGAGGACCTCGGCGACCGGCTCAACGCCAACCACCCCTCCCGGGACGTGGAGTTGTACGGGGCCGCGCTCACGGAGCCGGTCGCGTCCGTGGTGCGCGCGTACGGCACCTCCGCGCACCCCGACGCCTACGCGCGGATGGTGGTCGCGGCGTTCCTGCCCAACCTCCCGCCGTACACGCTGGGTACGGCCGCCTCCTTCGGCTTCGCCGGGTGGAACGGGCGGACCATGACGGACAACGCGCCGGACGTCGTGTTCTCCTTCGCCGCCAACACCCCGGTCACGCTGGCGCTCACCAAGGACGCGGTCGTCGCCAAGCCGTCGGACGTCTTCCCGTACGTGCCGCCGACGCCCTGAGTCCCGAGGCGGTCGCCCCCCCCGTACCGAGGCGGTCGCCCCCCCCGTACCGAGGCCGCCGCCCCAGGCCCCCGTACCGAGGCCGCCGCCCCAGGCCCCCGTACCGAGGCCGCCCCAGGCCGCTACTTCCGGCCCGGGGTCCACTCGATGGGGAACTCGTACGTCTTGGAGATCACCTGCTGGATCCCGGCGCCCCGCTGCGGGGTGAACCAGCGGACCTCGCGTTCGATCACCAACTCGCCCTTCTCGCGGGTGATCAGGGCGATGGCGCACGCGTTGGCCTGCGGCGGGGAGTCGTCGAGGTGGACCTCGAAGCGGTCGCCCTTGTCGGAGGTGAGCGTGACCTTCGCCTCCAGGCCGCGGAAGTCGCCCGAGCCCTCGTAGATGTAGACGAAAAGCAGCAGCTTCGCGAACTTCTCCTGCTGGTTCAGGCTGATCGTGAGGTTCTCCCCGGCGGCCGCGCCACCGGTGCGGTCGTCCCCGTCCAGGTGGACGTACGGCGGCCGGTCCAGGGCGCCGAAGGCGTTGCCCAGGGCCTGCACCACCGCCGTGTCGCCGTCGGCGAAGCCGATCATGCAGCCGAGGTCCAGGTCGGCGTCCCTGACCGCGGCCGTCTGCAGCGACGCCCGCACTTTGCCCAGCAGCCCGCGGGCCTGCCGGGCCTGCTCCAGGGCCGCCGCCCGCGGCGAGGTCCAGTTCAGGTTGACCCTGATCAGACCGGACGTCACGCCGTGCTTGTCGAGGGAGACCGTGGGCGAGGACTTGGTCAGGATGACCGGACCGGGTTCAGCAGCCATCAGAGCGCCTTTCGTGGGGTGGTACGGGGGCCGGCCGCCCGGAAGCCCGGGTCCGGCCGGTGGACACGCTTCCAGTCTCTGCCTCTTTCCGGCAGGCCGGACATGCGCCGATCCGGAGATGTTCCGTCGGCTCCGCCTATTTCCGCCGATCCGGTGACGCGCCGCCGGCCCGCTCGCGGCTCCGGCCGCCTGCCCGGCCTGTCGGTTCGGCTCGTGTCCGGCCCGTACGGTCGTCCCGGCCGGCTACGCTACGACGTCCGTTCGAGGACCATCGCCATGCCCTGGCCGCCCGCCGCGATCACGCCGACCAGCGCGGTGGACAGGTCCTCGTGCCGAAGGGCGGTCAGCGCGCCGGTGGTCAGCCGGGCCCCGGTGGCGCCGTGCGGTTCGCCGAGGGCGATCGAGCCGCCGTGCGGGTTCACCCGGTCCACGGCCAGGTCCAACTCGGCGCAGTAGGCGAGGACCTGGGCGGCGAAGGGCTCGTTGACGGCAATCGTGTCGATGCCGGCCAGGGACAGTCCGGCCCGCTCCAGCGCGGTACGGGTCGCCGCGGCGGGCGCCGGGCCCGCGGTCTCCGGGGTGGCCGCCGCGACGCCGGTGGCCAGGATACGGGCGAGTGGGACGTGGCCGTGGGCCCAGGCGTACGGCTCGGACATGACCACCACCGCCGCCGCGCCGTCGGCCGGCGGCGCGCTGTTGCCCGCGGTGACCCGGCCGTCCGGGCGGAACAGCGGCGGCAGCAGGGCCAGGCCGGCCGCGCTCACCCCGGCGCCCGGCCCGTCGTCGTAACCGGCGGTGGCGCCGTCCGGTCCCTTGACGGGGATGATGTCGCCCAGGTGGAAGCCCTGTGCGAGGGCCTGCCGGGCCAGCCGGTGGGAGCGGGCGGCGTACGCGTCCATGTCGGCGCGGGAGATGCCGTGGACGTCCGCGGTGTTCTCGGCGGCGAGGCCGGCCGGGAGGTACGGGTCGGGTGGCGCGAGACCGGCGCGCGGGTCGGTCCAGCGGGCGGCGCCGGGCCCGGAGCGTACGGCGGTACGGCGCCGGGCCGTGTCGAACACCCCGTTCGCGGCGCCCGGCCACGGGTCGCGGTCGCCGTGCGGCAGCCGGGAGGCGGACTCGACGCCGGCCGCCACCACGACCTCGGCGTCGCCGCCGCGCACCGCCTGGGCGGCGGTCCGCACCGCGTGCAGGGACGAGGCGCAGCCGCGGTCCACGGTTACCCCGGGGACCCGGTCCCAGCCGAGCAGGACCGCGGTGATCCGGGCGATGCCGAAGCCCTGCTCGCCGCCGGGCAGCGCGCAGCCGACGACCAGGTCGTCCACCGCGGCGGGGTCGAGCCCGCGGACGCGCGCGACGGCCTCGGCGACGGTACGGGCGAGGAGGTCGTCGGCCCGGACGGCGGTGAGGCAACCCTGGTGGGCGCGGCCGATCGGGGTACGGACGGCGGCGACGATCACGGCGTCGGGCACGGCGGATCCTTTCCGGGCGTGGGCGTGGGCGTGGGCGTGGGCGTGGGCGTGGGCGTGCGGCGTGCGGCGTGCGGCGTGCGGCGTGCGGCGTGCGGCGTGCGGCGTGCGGCGTGCGGCGTGCGGCGCAGGGTCAAACGATCAAGCGACCACCGGGTCACTATTGTTCGGACATGTCGCGAATGAGTGAAGCTGCCCAACGCGCGCATCCAACGGCCCGGCCGGGACGTTGACCAACGGGCATCGCCCTGGGTATCGGCGCCCCCCGTCCGCGGCAGCGCGGTCGGTCGGCGCCGGCCACCGTGCCGCCGCGCGGCGAGGCCCGCGCGGGGCGGCCGGGCCGCGCGGCCGGATCGCGCGGCAAGGCGGTACCGGAAGCCGTACCGGAAAGCCGTACCGCAAGCCGCACAGGAAAGAGGAGCATGACGCCGCCCGCCTCCGTCCCGCCCGCCGTCCTGCCGTCCGTACCACCGCTCGGCCGGGCTCCCGGGGCGCCCGCCGGCCCGCCGTCCGCCCCGTGTACGCCGCTGGTGCGCGTCCACTCCTGGCAGGGCTACCACTGCGAGTCGCGGCTGGTGCGCACCGCCGCCCCGCGGCTGGCGCCGCTGCTGCTGATCGGCGGCGCGTTCCAGCGCAAGGAGACCTGGGGCCGGTTCGAGCGGGAGTTCCTCGCCCACATGGACGTCCTCACCGTCGACCCGCCTGGCTGGGGCGCCGGTGACCTGCTGCCGGACCACCACGGCGTGACCCTGCTCGCCGACGCCGTCCACCACATGCTGGCCGAGCACGGCATCACGGAGGTCAACGTGCTCGGCGGCTCGTACGGCACCGCCATCGCCTACCGGATCGCGCAGCGCCACCCCGGGTGCGTGGTCCGGATGGCACTGATCGGCACCATGACGTCGATCCCGGAGCACGCCCGCGCCGCCATGCGCCGGACCATGGACCTGCTGGCCGAGCGGCGGATGGCGGAGTACGCGGAGGCCGCCGTCGACATCCTGATGAACCGCGACCGCCTCGGCTCGATCGCCGGCGGGGCCAAGGTGCGGCGCTTCCTGCTGCGCCGGCTGGCCCGGCTGCCCGAGGCGGAGGCCGAGCAGACCTACGCCAACACCCGGCGGCTGCTCAGCCACGAAATGATCGACACCTCCTGCCCGCCGGCCGCCCCGGTGCTGGTGGCCACCGGCGAGTACGACACCTTCACCACCCCGGACCTGTGCCGCGAGATGGCCGCGGCCTGCCGGGAGAGCTGGTTCGCGGAGGTCGCCGACGCCGACCACATGCTGTTCCTGGAGCGCACCGTCGAACTCGCCGACCTGGTCACCCGCTTCTTCGCCGCGGAACCGCTGACCGGTCTGCCGTACTGCCGCGGCGTCGAGCGGATCCGCCGGCCCGCGGCCGACCCGGTCCGGTGACGCGCCGCCGCGGGCGCCCGGAGCCGGGCGGGGAGCCGCGGGAGGGGCGGGAAGGGAGCGGCCCGCGCGCCCGCCGACCTCCCGGGCGGGCCCGGGAGGGAGCCGGCCGGCCCTGGACCTCCCGCCGCTTCCCGCCGCTCCCGACCCGGCGCCGCCGGCCCGGGTGGGGCCGGCGGCTGCGGCGGCGGACGGGCGGGCTGCCGGGTCCGGTGCGGCGGAACGGCCGGGGCTACTTCTTGAAGGCGTAGTCCATGAGTTTCCTCGCGTCCGCCGTACGGGTGGACTCCGAGGTGGCGGCCAGCACGGCGCCGATGACGGTCTTGCCGCCGCGGGTCGCGGCGAAGACCAGGCAGTAGCCGGCCTGCGGGCCCGAGCCGGTCTTGATGCCGATGGTGCCCGAGTAGCTGCCGAGCAGCAGGTTGGTGTTGGTCCAGGACATGAAGCGGTAGCCGCCGGTCCTGGTGGTCACCTTCTGCTTGGTGGACTTGGTCCGGACCACCGCGCGGAAGGCGGAGAACTTCATCGCGTTGCTCGCGAGCCTGGTCAGGTCGCGGGGGGTCGAGTAGTTCGAGCCGTTCCCTATCCCGTCGAACGAGTCGAAGTGGGTGTTCTTCAGGCCGAGGCTCCTGGCGGTGGAGTTCATGGTGGCGATGAAGGACTTCACCCGGGCGGCCCGGGTGCCGCCGGTGCCGAACTTGTCGGCCAGCGCGTACGCCGCGTCGCAGCCCGAGGGGAGCATCAGGCCGTACAGCAGCTGGCGGACGGTCGGCTTGTCGCCGACGATCAGGTGCGCCGAGGACGCGTTCTTGGCGACGATGTAGTCGCTGTACGCCTTCTGGACGGTGACCTTGGCGTCCAGGTTCAGCTTCTTGTTCGCCAGCACCACCCGGGCGGTCATGATCTTGGTGGTGGAGCCGGTGGACCGCCGGGTGTCGGCGGCCTTCGTGAAGAGCGACAGCCCGGAGCCGTTGTTCATCACATAGCCGCCCTTGGCGATGACGGCCGGTGCCTTGGGCGCGGCGGCCTGCGCCGGAGCGGCGACCGCGCCGGCCGTCAGCACCGCTCCGGCGGTGATCACGACGGCGGACGCCCGGCGGGCGCTCCGGCCGCTTCTGATGTCGGTTCTCACGTTGTCTGCTCCCAAAAGCCTCGACGGGCGGCACGGGCGAGCGCCGCTCACTGGTGAGACGCCGCGCGGCCCGAATGGGTGCGCGCGACGGACGTTTTTCTCCGGCGTTTCGCCGGATCGGCTGAAATTTTCCGGGCCGGGGCGCGCACGGCACCCCGGCCGGGGTGCCGGAAATCTACCGTGGCCGCGATAGACATCGTGTGGTGGGGTGGGTATGGTTCCTGGTGTATGTGAACAAGCTGAATACGAAGGGTGGAGGAGTAGGCGCCATCAGGGTCGGCCGATGGTGTCGAAACCCCTCGGGGCCCCGGTGCCGGACGGTGCCGGGGCCCTTCCACGCGTCCGACAAGAGGTCCAGGTGTCCCCAGAAACCCCGTCGCATCCCACCGACCGGCTGGACGACGACGACTTTCCCGCCTACACGATGGGCCGGGCCGCCGAGATGATCGGCGCCACCCCGGGCTTCCTGCGGGCCATCGGTGAGGCGCGGCTGATCACCCCGCTGCGGTCCGACGGCGGCCACCGCCGCTACTCCCGCTACCAGCTGCGCATCGCCGCCCGCGCCCGCGAACTGGTCGACGCCGGCACCCCGATCGACGCGGCGTGCCGCATCGTCATCCTGGAGGACCAGCTGGAGGAGGCCCGGCGGCTCAACGACGAGATGCGGCGCCAGCGCGGCGACGCGGACGAGCACGCCAGCTCCTGACCGCCGCCGCCCCAGGCCCGCCGCTCCATCCGCCAGGTGCCCGCTCCGCCCCCGGCCCGGTGCCACCCCGGCCCCGGACCGCCCTCACCCCGCCCTCACCCCGCCCTCACCCCGCCCTCGGACCGGCCCCGGACCGGCCCCGAACCAGCCCGGCGCCGGTCCGCCCGGCCCCGTCGAATACCTGTCGCCGCCGCCGCAGAAATTATCGTGATGTGCGGTGAGGGTTTATGGTCCGACGGGCGGAGTGAAATCACTTGCCGCGCCCGGCCGGTTGCTTCGTGCTACGGTTGTGACCAGTTGCAGTTGTGGTTCCCAAAGACTTCAAGTGCTCCCCCCGGATTGTCTGCCGGCGGGCGCACTTCTGTATTTCCGGTGCTTTCCGGACGGGGTAATCATCGCGGCGACGCGGGGCTCACACAGTGTGCGCCCTCGGTACTGCCCCGAAGGAGATATGACATGGCTACTGGCACCGTGAAGTGGTTCAACGCGGAAAAGGGCTTCGGCTTCATCGAGCAGGACGGCGGCGGCGCCGACGTCTTCGCCCACTACTCGAACATCTCGGCCTCCGGCTTCCGTGAGCTGCAGGAGGGCCAGAAGGTGTCCTTCGACGTCACGCAGGGCCAGAAGGGCCCGCAGGCGGAGAACATCGTTCCTGCCTGACGCCAAGGCGCTCCAGCGTAACTGGGTCCGTACCCTCGGGTGCGGACCCAGTTACGTGTTGTACGCAGGGCGCGAGGCCCCGGGGATTTCCCGTCGTCGCGGGACCCGCCCTGTCCAGGCTTTTTCCCCGGCTCGTTCCTGCGATTCCTTGCGCTGTTCACCCGGGCGCCGGGAATTCCTCGATACGTGCCGCATCGAGGAGGGTTCAGCATGAACCGCACAGCTCGCAGCAACGACCGTTTCTCCCGTGGCCGGAACGACCGGACCGGCGCTCCCGCGCGCTCCGCCGCCGGCGGCCGCTCCGGCGGCGGCACCCGCACCGGTGGCGGCCACGCCCGGCGCCCCGCCGCCCGGCAGGGTGAGTTCGCCCTTCCGGTGACCATCACCCCGGCGCTGCCCCCGGTGACCGCCTTCGCCGACCTGGACATGCCGGTCGAGCTGCTCAGGATGCTCACCAGCCTGGGCGTGAACGAGCCGTTCCCGATCCAGGGCGCCACCCTGCCGAACTCGCTGGCGGGCCGCGACGTGCTCGGCCGCGGCCGGACCGGCTCCGGCAAGACCCTCGCCTTCGGCCTGGCGCTGCTGGCCCGCACCGCCGGTCGCCGGGCCGAACCGCGCCAGCCGCTCGGCATGGTCCTGGTCCCGACCCGGGAGCTCGCCCAGCAGGTCACCGACGCGCTCACCCCGTACGCCCGTACGCTGCGGCTGCGGCTGACCACCGTGGTCGGCGGTATGTCGATCGGACGGCAGGCCGGCGCGCTGCGCGGCGGCGTCGAGATCGTCGTCGCCACCCCCGGCCGGCTCAAGGACCTCATCGAGCGCGGCGACTGCCGGCTGGACCAGGTCGACATCACCGTCCTGGACGAGGCCGACCAGATGGCCGACATGGGCTTCATGCCGCAGGTCACCGAGCTGCTCGACCAGGTGCGCCCGCACGGCCAGCGGATGCTGTTCTCGGCCACCCTGGACCGCAACGTCGACCTGCTGGTACGCCGCTACCTGCACGACCCGGTGGTGCACTCGGTCGACCCGGCGGCCGGCTCGGTCACCACGATGCAGCACCACGTCCTGCATGTGCACGGCGCCGACAAGCACGCCACGACCACCGAGATCGCCGCCCGCGACGGCCGGGTGCTGATGTTCCTGGACACCAAGCACGCGGTGGACCGGCTGACCAAGGACCTGCTGAACAGCGGGGTACGGGCCGCCGCGCTGCACGGCGGCAAGTCCCAGCCGCAGCGTACCCGGACCCTGGCGCAGTTCAAGACCGGGCACGTCACGGTGCTGGTGGCCACGAACGTGGCGGCCCGCGGCATCCACGTCGACGACCTGGACCTGGTGGTCAACATCGACCCGCCGAGCGACCACAAGGACTACCTGCACCGCGGCGGACGCACGGCCCGCGCGGGCGAGTCCGGCAGCGTCGTCACCCTGGTGCTGCCGCACCAGCAGCGCGACATGGTGCGCCTGATGGCCGACGCCGGCATTACCCCCCAGGTCACCGCGGTACGGTCCGGCGAGGCCGGGCTGAGCCGGATCACCGGCGCGCAGGCGCCCTCCGGTATCCCGGTCACCGTCACCGCCCCGGTGGCAGAGCGCTCCGAGCGTGCCGCCGGCCAGGCCCGCAGGCGCCGCAACCGCCCCGCCCAGCCGCGCCGCGCCTACGCCGCGCCCCGCGCGTAGCCGGCCCGCCGGGCGGTTCCGGGACCGCGGGGTTCCGGAACCGCCCGGCGGTGGCCGCCGCGGAGTAGAGTGGGGCGGCCGAGGGTATTTCGCGCGCCGGCTCTCACGCCGGGCCGTTCCCGGCGATCGACGACACCGGGGCCGGTTCGTATCCGCCCGGGGTGAGGTCCGCTCATGACGGCGACCGTTCTTCTCCAGCCGCGGGACCCGCGGCCCGACGACCGGCGTCCGGTGGACGGTGTGCGGGCGCCCCGCCTGTCCTTCGCGCCCGCCGGGCATGTGCCGGCCCGGCTGGACGGCGCGTGGTGGCCGTACTCCCGCGATCTGACCGGCGAACTGCGTTCGCTGGTACCGGAGCTGGACGAGCGGTGGGGCCGGATCACCCGGGTCGCCGTCAACCCGACGTACTGGCCGGAGATCCCGCACAAGATCCGGCTGAACGGCCATGTGCTGCACGTCGGCTGGTTTTTGGAGGAGCAGGACCGGCACCAGCTGATGCTGCTCTCCTTCCAGGTGGGCCGCTGGGACCTGCTGGTGGTCCCGCCGCGGACCCCGCCGGACGCCGCCGCCTGGCTGATGGCCGCCGCGGCCGATCCGCTGCGGCGGTCCACCGCGAGCGAGCTGGTGGCGGAGGCGGCGGACCGTGCGGACGCGCCCGCCGCGCGGACCGCGGACCGCCCCGCCCACGACGCGGGCGCCCGGCCGGACCGGGCGGCGGACGGGGCGGCACCGGACTCCGGATGAGCCCGCCCCGCGCCCCCGGCGGACCGGCCGGGCGGCGCGCGCTACCGGGCGGACCCGGCCTGGCGGGTGCTGCTGAGCGGCGCGGCGCCGGTGGGGCGGCCCGGGACGCGGGCCGACAGCGGGGACCTGCCCGGCGCGGGCGGGGTGGACGCGGGCGCGGCGGCCTTGCGGACGGACGGGTGCCGGCCACCACCCGGCTGCCGTCGGGCTCCCCGTCGGGGGTGAGGCCGCCGTCGGGGACGCCGGGGACGTCGCGCAGGCCGCGGAGCCGTCCGGGCCGATCGTCTCGACGCCGGAGCCGCCGTACAGGGCGATCCGGCCGCCCGTGGCGCCGACGGACATCGCGTGGGCGCCCGGCGCCGTCGCGGTGAGCAGTGCCGCGGCGAGCGTGCCGCCCGACGTGAGCGCCGCCAGCCGGCGACGCATGCGGGATTCCACCTCGGGACCGCCCCAGGGAAGATGGTGTGGCGTACTACCGCCGGGCCCCGACCTCGTCACCGTGCTTTCGCCGCGGCGCCGCCCCTTCCGGACACCCGTCGGCGGGGAAATCGTGACCGGCTGGCGAAAGGACTGTCAGTACACGGATCCGGACGCTGGGTGAACGCCCCGCTCACACGGCCGAAATCGTGGCGTTTTTATCGGCTTTATCGGCCGACCCCGCTGCGGTGCCCGCCTCCGCCGGGCAAACTCAGTAGCCGACACCGGGCCGACCGGAGGAGGGGGTGGCGATCGTGCGAGGCAGTCCGCTGCTGACCGTGCGCGATGTCTCCAAGAGGTTCGGTGCCGTGCAGGCTTTGCGTGAGGTCGACCTGACGGTCGACGCCGGCGAGGTGGTCGGCCTGGTCGGAAGCAACGGCGCGGGCAAATCCACCCTGGTCAAGGCTATTTCCGGGGCTTTTCCGCCGGAGAGCGGGATCATCGAGTGGAAGGGCCGGCGGGTGGAGATCCGCCGGCCGATCGACGCGCGTGATCTGGGGATAGCGACCGTCCACCAGAATCTGTCGCTGTGCGACAACCTCGACACCGTCGACAATCTCTTCCTCGGCCGGCCGATGCGCCGCTTCGGCATGCTGGATTCGGTCCGCATGGAGAAGCGGTCCCGAAATCTGCTGGACACGCTGGGTGTCCGCATCCCCAGCCTGCGGGTGCCGGTCGCCTCGCTCTCCGGCTCGCAGCGGCAGGGCGTGGCCATCGCGCGGGCGCTGATCGGGGATCCCGAACTCGTCGTCATGGACGAGCCGACCGCCGCCCTCGGCCCCGAACAGGCCGCCCTGGTGCTGGAGTTGGTGCAGCGGCTGCGCGACCAGCGGGTCGGCGTGCTGCTGGTCAGCCATGAGATGGACGAGGTGCGGGCGGTCGCCGACCGGGTGGCGGTGCTCCGGGTCGGCCGCAACAGCGGCCTGTTCGACACGAAGTACACCACCCAGGAGCAGATCGACTCGGCCGTCACCGGCAACCACGCCATGGCCGTCACCCTCCAGCGGAGCCTGCTGCCGCACGGGCTGCCGGAACAGGACGCGCTGGACGTCGCCTACCGCTACCTGCCCGCCCAAGCCGGCGTCGGCGGCGACTGGTTCGACGTCATCCCGCTGTCGGGCGCCCGGGTCGCGCTGGTGGTCGGGGACATCGTCGGGCACGGCGTGCACGCCGCCGCCACCATGGGCCGGCTGCGGACGGCGGTGCACAACTTCTCCATGCTGGACCTGCCGCCCGACGAACTCCTCGCCCACCTGGACGACCTGGTGCTGCGGATCGACCGGGACGAGGCGACCGCGGGCGGCGTCCCCGTCGCCGGCGCGACCTGCCTGTACGCGGTCTACGACCCGGTCTCCGGCACGTGCGAACTGGCCCGCGCCGGCCACCTGCCGCCGGGCCTGGTGCGCCCCGACGGCACCGCGGAGTTCCTCGACGTGCCGGCCGGACCGCCGCTGGGCCTGGGCGGGCTGCCCTTCGAGGCGGTGGAGCACCGGCTGCCCGAGGGCAGCCGCCTCGTGCTCTACACCGACGGGCTCGTCGAGGACCGCAACCGGGACATCGACGTCGGCCTCGACCTGCTGCGCGCCGCCCTGACCGGCCCCGACCGTACCCCGGAGCAGGCCTGCGTACGGGTGCTCGACGCGTTGCTGCCGGCCAACCCCCAGGACGACATCGCGCTGCTCATCGCCCGCACCCACGCGCTGCCCGCCGACCACATCGCCCACTGGGAGGTGCCCTCCGACCCGGCCGCGGTGGCGACCGTACGGGACGAGGCCAGCCGGCGGCTGGAGGCGTGGGGCCTGGCCGAACTGGCGTTCACCACCGAGCTGGTCCTCAGCGAACTCGTCACCAACGCCATCCGCTACGCCACCGGCCCGATCGGCGTCCGCCTGCTGCGCGACCGCACCCTGATCTGCGAGGTCGCCGACACCGGCAGCACCTCCCCGCACCTGCGCTACGCCGCCTCCACCGACGAGGGCGGCCGGGGCCTGTTCCTCGTCGCCCAGATCGCCGAGCACTGGGGCACCCGCCACACCCCCGCCGGCAAGATCATCTGGGCCGAGCAGCGGCTCCCCGCGGTGCCGGCGGCCGGGATCTAGATTCGGGGCACCGGAGGGCGGGCGAGAGCCTATTCTGTTTCCCCCTCGGGGCACGAGTCGGCGAAGTGAGGCTGAACATGCTGGTGGTCGCGGTTCCGGGCGAGAACCAGGAGGAACACTTACGTTCCCTGTACGACTGGCTGCTCGCCGACCGGTCAGTGCGTCGGCATACCGAGATCGGGCTGGGCACCTCCCGGCCGCTGCCGGCCGGTTCGCAGGGAAATGCCTTCGACATCACCTCGGTTGTTCTCGGCAGCGGATTCAGCGCCGGTTCGCTGGCGGTCTCGCTGGCGTCCTGGCACGACGCCCGACGGGAACGGCCGGTCGTGACGATCGAAAGGCCCGACGGGGCGACGATATCGACCGGCCGGCAGCCGGCGGCGGAAACCCTCCGCGTTCTGCGGGAACTACTGGGCGAAGGCGGCCCGCCGGGTACGGCGGAATCGCCGGGCGAGGACGGGCCGCGAGATGGTGGCGAACCCGGGGCGGAAAGCGGACCGCGGGGCGAAGGGGATGAGGGAAGCGGGCATGACCGGAATTCCCGTACCCGGGTCCTCGCGCGCGGTCCTCATCGGATCCAGCCGGTTCAGCGATCTCGAAGACCTGCCCGCGGTCGCGGAGAATCCGGCCGCCGTCGCCGGACTCATGCGCGACGACGTGTGGAGGCTGTCCGCCGAGCACTGTGTGCAGGTACTGGACCCCATGTCGCCCGGCGAGGCGTCGAAAGCGGTCCGTGCCGCCGCCGATGAGGGCAACCGACGCGCTGTTGGTCTACTACGCCGGACACGGCCTGCTGGACTCCGGCGGCCATCTGCACCTGGCCGTGCCGGAAAGCGACCGGGCCAACGCGTACGACACCGCGATCCCCTACGAATGGATCAGGCGGGCGGTGGAACGCAGCCGGGCGACGCGGAAGGTGGTGATCCCGGACTGCTGTGACAGCGCCCGCGCCTTCGGCCCGCGGTCCTCGCACGTGGTGGATCTCGCCGAGGTCGACGGCACCTTCGTGCTCGCCGCCGCCGCGGAGACCGCGGTCGCGCTGGCACCGCCCGGCGAGCAGTTCACCGCCTTCACCGCCGAACTGCTGGACGTGCTGCGCGAAGGCGTGGCGGGCGCGCCGGAATGGCTCAGCCTGGACGCGGTGTTCGCCCGGATCCGTTCCGCGCTGGCCTCCAAAGGACGATTTCAGCCGCAGGGTCTGTGCCGCAATCAGCTGGGCTCGGTGCCTGCCCCCAACGCCGCCTACCGTCCGGACTCGGTGGAGCGCGAGATTCCGCTCGGTGGGCTCGTCAACGAACTGCACACGGCGAGGAGCCTCGCGGACACTGTGCAGAACATCGCCGACGGCGTGGTACTGGGCCGCAGCTGTGAACTGGCGGCCGTCAAACTGGTCCGCCCCGACGGCGATCTCGTCGTGGCGGCGTTCGCGGGCAGTGCGGCGGGCGAGGCGCTGCTGCTCGGCCGGGCGGGCCGAGCTGCGGCTGGCCCGGCGGGACGGCACGTATGTGTGGGCGTCGCTGCGGAACTCGGTGGTGGCCGACACCGCCGACGGGCCGCGTTTCCTGCTCACGCATGTGGAGGACATCGAGGAGCGCAAGAGCCGTGAGCTGCAGCTCGCCCACCGGGCCAGCCACGACTCGCTGACGGGTCTGCCCAACAGCGCGGAGCTGCGGTCCCGGCTGTCGTCCCGGCTGTGCTCCCGCCCGCACGAGCCGAGCGTGCCGCCCGACGGACCGGCTCCGGGTGGGAGCGGGCCGGAGGGGGCCGCGGCCGGCGGTGCGTTCGGGGAGACCGGCCACGGCTACCAGGCCGACGGGTGCGGATCAGGGGACGCCCACACGCACACCGCCGCGCCGAACGGCGGGAGCGGTGAACGCGGACTGGCCTTGCTCTTCTGCGACCTGGTGGGCTTCAAGGCCGTCAACGAACACTTCGGACGGCACGGGGGCGACGCGGCGCTGGTGGAGATCGCCGGGCGGCTGACCGCTGCCGTCCGCGACGGCGACACGGTGGCCCGTGCAGGTGACGAGTTCCTGGTCCTGGCAGACGGCCTGACCCGCGGCGAACTGGAGGAGCTGGGGCAGCGGCTGCGCCATGCCATCGGCCGGCCGCTGACAGTCGAGGCGGAGACCGTCGGTGTCGGGGTCGACTTCGGCACGGCCTGGGCCGCGTGCGGGCTGACCGTCGAGGGGATTCTGCGCACCGCCGACCAGAACCTGCGGGACGGCAGGAAGCTGCGTCGGGCGTTCCGGGACCGGGAACGGGCGGGCTTCTGCGGCCCCGGCGGCACGTGCGTCCGACCGCGGTGCACGGCCGAGTACGGCGCGGGCGGGCCCGCCGGCGGGGCGGTGCCGCGGGGCGGTCGCCGGTGGTGGGCCGGCCCGGGGGGCGGGACGCGGGCGGGCTCGCCGGTGTGCAGGGTGATGATGCGCATGTCAGCTGGTCAGACCGGTGCGTTAGCCTCGTGGCAGGGCGTGATCGGCGAGAGGCGCGGGACGCGCGAGAGGCGGCAGCTCAGGTGAAGGTCCATGTGCTCCACGAGAACCCGGACTGGTACCCGCCTTTCGCGGCGGCCTTCGACGCCGAGGGGGTGCCGCACGAGCAGTGGCTGCTCGGCGAAGGGGCGCTCGACCTGGACGCCGAGCCGCCGCAGGGCGTCTTCTGGTCCCGGATGAGCGCCTCCGCCCACACCCGCGGCCACGTACTGGCCAAGGACCACACCCGGTCCGTCCTGAACTGGCTGGAGGCGCACGGCCGCCGGGTGGTCAACGGACGGCGGGTGCTGGAGCTGGAGATGAGCAAGGTCGACCAGCTCACCGCCCTGCGCGCGGCCGGCATCGAGGTGCCGCGCACGCTGGCCGTGGCCGGGACCGCCGGCCTGCTGGACGCCGCCGCCACGCTGCCCGCGCCCTTCATCGTCAAGCACAACCAGGGCGGCAAGGGCCTCGGGGTCGCGCTCTTCGAGAGCGTCGACGCCTTCGCCGACCACCTCGCCGACCCCGGGCACCAGCCGCCGGTGGACGGCATCACCCTGCTCCAGGAATACCTGCCCGCCGCCGAGCCGCGGATCACCCGGGTGGAGGTCGTCGGCGGCGAGGTGGTCTACGCGCTCACCGCCGACACCGCCCGCGGCGGCTTCGAGCTGTGCCCGGCCGACGCCTGCGCGATCGACGGCGGCCCGGACGCGCCGAGCCTGTTCGCGCTGCGGGAGGGCTTCGACCACCCGGTCCTCGGCCGGTACCTGGACTTCGCCGCCCGGCACGGCGTCGAGGTCGCCGGGTTCGAGTTCATCGAGACCACCGACGGCCGCCTGGTCACCTACGACGTCAACACCAACACCAACTACAACCCGGAGGTGGAGAGCGTGGCGCCGCGCTCCGGGCCCCGGCAGATCGCCCGCCTGCTCAAGCGGCTGCTCGCGGAGGCGGAGGCCGCCGGGGCCGCCGGGGCCGCGGACGGCGCGGCGGCCACCGGGAGCGGGGAGACCGCCGGGGCCGCCGGGGCCGCCCGTACCGCCGGGATCACCGGGACGGCGGCGGTCGCCGCCGCCGGCGCCCGGACGGCGACCGCGGCGGCCACGGCCACCGCCCGCACCGCCGCCACGGAAGGAACGGCCCGCTGATGCGCTTCGGGTTCTGGATGCCGATCTTCGGCGGCTGGCTGCGCAACGTCCCCGACGAGGGGATGTCCGTCGACTGGCCCTATATCCGCGATCTGGTGGTCGCCGGCGAGGACCACGGCTTCGACCTCACCCTGATCGCCGAGCTCAACCTCAACGACATCAAGGGCCCCGGCTCGCCCAGTCTCGACGCCTGGACGCTGGCGCCGGCCGTCGCCGCCGTCACCACCCGCCTCGAACTCATGCTCGCGGTGCGCCCCAACTACCACCTGCCGGCGCTCACCGCCAAGGCGCTGTCCACCCTGGACACCATCGCCCCCGGCCGGCTGAGCCTGAACGTGGTCTCCTCCTGGTGGAAGGACGAGGCCGCCCAGTACGGCGCGCCCTTCGACGTGCACGACGCCCGGTACGCCCGCACCGCCGAGTGGCTCGACGTGCTGCGCCGGCTGCTCACCGAGGAGACGGTCACCCACCACGGCGCCCTGTACGACCTGGAGGGCGCGGTCCTGGCGCCCAAGCCGGCCCAGCGGCCGACGGTCTACATGGGCGGCGAGTCCCCCACCGCCAAGGACCTCATCTCCGGCAGCGGTGACGCCTACGTGATGCACGGCGATCCGCCGGAGACCATCGCCGCGAAGATCGCCGACATGCGCGGCCGGCGGGCGGCGCGCGGCCTGCCGCCGCTCACCTTCGGCGTCTCCGGCTACGTGGTCTGCCGCGACACCGAGCAGGAGGCGCGGGAGGAGCTGCGCCGGATCCTCGACGTACGCTCCTCGCCCGAGGCGTACGCCTCCTACCGGGACTTCGTGGAGGGCTCGCAGCTGGAGTCCCAGGTCTCGCTGGAGGAGTACAGCGTCTCCAACCGGGGCCTGCGGGCCGGGCTGGTCGGCACCCCCGAGCAGATCACCGCCCGGCTGCGCGCGTACGAGGAGGCGGGCGTGGACCTGATGCTGCTCCAGTTCTCCCCGCAGCACACCGAGATGGCCCGGTTCGGGCGGGACGTGATCACCCCGGGCTGGAAGTAGCCGGCCGCGCGGGCGGGACGGGCGACGCGGGCGACGCGGAAGAGCCCCGGACACCGGGAGGGAGGCTCGGGCACCCTGGTGGACGGCCCGGCGGCCCGGCGGCCCGCGGCCCGGCCAACGGGCTGTTGGCGTACGGCCGTTCGAGGCGGCCGGCGAGCGGAACAGAACCGCCGACCGGGTCGTTGGCGCGGGTATGGCAACACTGGCACTTATCGGCAGCGGCAGGATCGGCGGCCTCCTCGCGCGGTTCGCGGTGGACGGCGGCCTCGACGTGGTGGTCAGCAACTCGCGGGGACCGGAGACACTCTCCGGCCTGGTCGCCGACCTCGGCCCGCGAGCGCGGGCGGCCACGGCGCGGGAGGCGGCGGAGGCCGGGGACCTGGTCGTCGTGACCATCCCCTTCCACGCCTACCACCACATCCCGAAGGAACCGCTGGCCGGGAAGGTCGTCATCGACACCGGCAACTACTACCCGGCGCGGGACGGGGTCCACCCCGAGCTGGTGTCCGGCGAGACCACCAGCAGCGAACTGCTCCAGGCGCAGTTGGACGCGTCGCACGTGGTCAAGGCGTTCAACAACATCTACTCCGGGCACCTGGCGGCCCTGCCGAGGCCCGTGGGCGCGCCCGACCGCAGTGTGCTGCCCATCGCCGGGGACGACCCCGACGCGAAGAAGCAGGCCGCCGAACTGATCTCCGTCCTGGGCTACGACACCCTGGACGCGGGCCCGCTCGCCGAGGGCTGGCGCTTCGACCCGGGCACGCCGCTGTTCGGGATGCCGTACGGGGACGTGCCGGCGGCCCACTTCCAGTCCCGCCCGGCCGCGCCCACCCCGGCCGCCACCATCAGTGCGGGGCTGGCGGTGGCGCGGCGCTGAGCCGAGCCCCTTTCCGTATCCGATCCGGGCTCGATCCGACTCTGAACCGACCCCACCCGCTCCACGCCGGCCTTCCGGGCGACCGCCCGGGACGGCCGGCGTTCTGCCGTGCCCGGAAGCCGGCGCGGAGCGGGTGGCCGGGCAGCCGACCGGGGCCGCGTGGCCAGGGCGTTCCCGCTGCCCGGGGCGGTGTGTGTCCGGGTCGTTCGCGGGTGGCCGGGGCGGCGCGAGGCCGAGGTGATCCGGCCGCTCGGGACCGGGGGGATTCCGGGAGGCCGGGGCCGCTCGGGGGAGGGGTGACCCGGGCAGCCGGGAGCCGGCCGGGGCCGGGCCGGGCGCCTGCCGGGGAGGGGCGGCCCCGGGGCACCCCGCCGCGGCGCCGGCGTCCGCCCGGCCTGTCTCCGCGAGCGCGCCCCGCGGCGGCGGGCGAGGATGGCGGTCCCGGCGCGAGGCTGGCCCTGCTGGTCCCAGGACCGGCCGAGTCCTGCCTCATGGCGCCCGGCAGGAGGGAAGGTCGTGGGGGAGCCGGCGAAGGCGACCGGGCGGTCCGGGCGATCCGAACGGCCGAGCGCCGCCCTTCCCGGGGCAGACGGCCGGGAGCCGGCTCCGCGGCTTCATCCGAGAACGAAGGGCACGACCATGACGAAGAACGCTCCCGGCGGCACTTTCACCCCCGCCGACGGCTTCACCATCACCCGGATGGGGTACGGCGCCATGCAGCTGGCCGGCCCCGGGGTCTTCGGGCCGCCCAAGGACCGGGCGGAGGCGGTCGCCGTCCTGCGCGAGGCGGTCGAGCTGGGCGTCACCCACATCGACACCGCCGACTTCTACGGTCCCGTGGTGGTCAACGAGATCATCCGGGAGGCGCTGCACCCCTATCCCGACGACCTGCGCATCGTCACCAAGGTGGGTTCCCGCCGGGGCGCGGACGCCTCCTGGAACCTGTCGCGGACGCCCGAGGACCTGAAGGCGCAGGTCCACGAGAATGTGCGGCACCTCGGCGTGGACGTGCTCGACGTCGTCAACCTCCGGCTCGGCGCCGTCGACGGCCCGGTCGAGGAGCCGCTCGGCGAGCAGTTCGCCGCGCTCGCCGAGCTGCGGGAGCAGGGCCTGATCCGGCACCTCGGCCTGAGCACGGTCACCGCGGCGCAGCTGACCGAGGCGCAGGCCATCGCCCCGGTGGTGACCGTGCAGAACCTCTACAACATCGCCGCCCGCCAGGACGACGCCCTGCTCGACCGGTGCGCGGCCGAGAACATCGCCTACGCCTCTTACTTCCCGCTCGGCGGCTTCACCCCGCTCCAGTCCCGCACGCTCACCGACGTCGCCGCCCGGGTCGGCGCATCCCCGCAGCAGGTCGCCCTGGCGTGGCTGCTCCAGCGCTCACCGGCGATGGTCCTCATTCCCGGCACCTCGTCGGTGGCCCACCTCCGGGAGAACGTCGCGGCGGCCGGTCTGCGGCTGCCGGCGGACGCGGTGGCCGAACTCGACGCGGTGGGCGGCGCCGGCGACCGATAGGGAAGTCCGAGGCATGACGGTCTCCCGGCGGGGCAAACGCCCTTTCGGAGGTAGGAAATCATGGGACCGTTGCTTCTCGTTCTTCTGCTCGCGCTGATTCTGTTCGGCGCGGGATTCGCCCTCAAGATTCTGTGGTGGGTCGCTGTTGTCGTACTGGTGGTGTGGCTGGTCGGTTTCGTCGCCCGGTCGACGAATTCCGGTGGCAGCCGCGGCCGTTGGTACCGCTGGTAAGGCGGACGGCGGCTTGCGGGCCGTGCACCGCGTTCGCGCGGGCGATATGTGCATCTAACACGTACGACCAATGCGTGCAGTGAATACGGGACACCTTCCCACGTACGGCGAGGAGTCGGCAGATGAGCGCCAGCGACAAGAGCCAAGCCAGGACCGAGCAGGCCAAGGGCAAGATCAAGGAAACGGCCGGGCACGCGGTCGGCAACGAGGAGCTGGAGGCCGAGGGCCGCGCCGACCAGGCCGAGGGCGATATGCGCCAGGCCAAGGAGAAGGCCAAGGACGCGATGAAGGACGTCTTCAAGCACTGACCGGCGGCCCGCCGCACCGGAGCCCCGACCTCGGCGAGGTCGGGGCTCCGGTGCTCTCCGCGCCGCGCGCTGCCGCCGGGCGCCACCGCGGGGCGACCGGGTCAGGAGGAGGTCACCAGGGTCAGGCCGTAGGTGGACAGGATCTCTTTGACCGGCTGGAACCAGGTCTGGCCGCCGCTGCTGCAGTTGCCCCAGCCGCCCGAGGTGACGCCCTGGGCCTGGTCGCCGGTGATGAACGAGCCGCCGGAGTCGCCGGGCTCGGCGCAGACGTTGGTGCCGGTGAGCTGGTAGACCGCGCCCTGGGCGTAGTTGACGGTCTCGTTCTGGGTCAGGACGGTGCCGCAGTGCCAGTGGGTGGTCGAGCCGGAGCGGCAGATCGAGGAGCCGACGGGGGCGACGCCGGAGCCGCGGACCAGGACGTCGCTGACCGTGCCCCAGCCGAGCACGACCGGGACGGTCCACCAGCCGTTGCCGATCGCGATGTAGGAGTAGTCGTTGTACGGGAAGGACGAGGCCACGAAGGAGCCCATCGCCGAGCCGTCCCAGCCGGCGACCGAGCTGCCCGGCGTACCGCAGTGCCCGGCGCTGACGAAGCCGCCGACCACCGAGAAGCCTATGGAGCAGCGGGTGTTGCCGTTGATGTAGTACGGGTCGCCGCCGACCGTGCCGGCCGAGAGGGTGCGCGGCGCCGGGGAGTCCGAGGTCTCGACGGTCAGCACGCCGCGCTCACGGGCGGGGGCGAGGAAGGCGGCCACGGCCGGCTCGGACGCGGCGCCCGCCGCGACCTCGGCGACCACCCGGTTGGTGCGGGGGTCCACGTGCCAGCTGCGTACGGCCGCGGGGGCGCCGGCGGCCGAGGTGGCCCGGGTGTCGAGCAGCGCCTTGGCGGAGTTCAGGGTCTGCTCGCTGTGCGCGACCCGGACCGGTGCCGCGCCGGCGGCGCGTACCGCGTCCGCGGCGGCCTGGTCGGTGACCGCGACGACCAGCGTGTCCTTGCCGGCGTCGAACCACGAACCGCCGTAGGCCGCGCCGGCCGCCCGCCGCGCCTTCGGCGCCAGCGCGGTGGCCGTCGCCTCCGCGCGCAGCCGGGCGGTCGCCTGCGCTGCGCTCAGCCCGAGGTCGCGCTGCAGGGCGGGGACCAGGCCGGGCGACAGCGCGCGGCCGGCGGCGACCGTGCCGGAGGCGCTCCCGGCGTCGGCCGCCGAGACCGGCGATAGCCCCAACGCGCTTGCGCCCAGGGCGAGTAGAACGGACAGCCCCCAGGTCAGAGTGGTGCTGCGACGCATCGACATGCTCCTTCGCTGCCCGCGATCGGGCGGACGTGGACCAGTGACCACGGCGACGGTCGGGGCTATCGTGACGGAAGTGCCTCCGACCGGCGCCGCGCCGGCCCGCTGAACGGTTCCGGAACGGCTACCTCCTGAGCGTCCGCTTATGTCGTGCACATGTCAACATCGCCTGCGTGATCCGGCTTTCGCGTCGGCTCTGTCGTGCCCCCTGCCCCTGCCGGCGCCCGGTTCGGGGGGAGACGGGGTGTTTGGCGGCGGCCGAGACCGGTCCCCGACTGCCCCTGGACTCCGTGCTGCTGGCCGCGCCGGTACCCGGTCCGACGAAGATCATCGCCTCCGCCAGCAACTACCGGCGCCTGCGGAGGAGATGCACCCCGTCCAGCAGCGGACCCTGGGTCAGGTCGAGTCGTGGATGACGAACTTCGACGTCTTCCTCAAGGCGCCCTCCTCCGTCGTCGGCCCGCAGGGCCCCATCGTGCCGCCGCGGGCGGTGCTCGACGAGGGCGGTCGCCGGAACGCGGCGGGGCGGCTCGTCCTGATCGCCGTCCCGACCGCCCTCCTGGTTGCCGACCGGATCGCCGACCGGATCGCGGTCCGGAGCCGTACCGCCCTCCCGTCCGCTGAACCGGATCGCGGTCCGGCTCCGGCGGCGCGCTGGTGACCGGCGTGGCATCCGGCATCCGGCCGGGCGGGGGCCGGCCCACTCCTGGCCCGCGGCGGTTCGGGCGCACTCGCCGGCGGTGGCGGACGCTCTGCCGCCGGGACCCCGCCTCACGGCCGCGGCGTCCGCCGCCTGCCGCGTCGGGCGGGGCGGTCGCTCCGCGCGGTCATTCGTCGGCGGACTTGGCGTCCTCGGCGGGCGTACCGACCGCGCCGATGCTCCGCTTGCGCTCCAGGACGACGATCGGGCAGTTCAGCGCCTCGGCGATCTTGACGAGGTTGGCCGGGGTGGCGCTCCGCCAGCCGGACTCTATCTCGCCCATGAGCTGCTCGGAGATGCCGATCTGGTCGGCCAGCGCCCGCTTCGTCAGTCCGGCCTTCTCCCGAGCCCACGTGACCGCCTCCGGCTCCTGGCGGAGCCGACTCGGCCTGGTGCGGCTGCGGGGTGTCATGTGGAGAAAGTAGCGCGTAGTAGCGCATGACGCAAGTAGTACGCACGAACTACGCGAAACTTCGCGTGATGATGGGCGTATCTCCGCAGGCCATAGCCGCATCAAGTCGGGTGATCGGGAGTTGAGAACTGGACTCCGAGCGCGTAGTTGTGCGAAGCTCGTCCCATGACTGAGCGCCCGGAAGCGCAACCCGAGGGAAAACTCATCGAGGACGCCCTCAAGACGACGGGGATCTCCCAGCGGGAGGCCGCACGACGGATCGGGCTGAGCGACGCCCGATGGCGACAGATCGTCAGCGGCTACCAGTCGATCAGCGGCTACAAGGCACCCGTCCGCGGCCCGGCCGCCACGGTGGCGCGCATGGCGCACATCGTGGGTGTGACCCCGGACCAGCTGGCGGACGCCGGCCGTGACGACGCCGCGGCGAAGCTCCGCGACATCACGGAAAAGGAGCGGGAGACGGCTCTCCCGCCGCTGCCACCCGACAGCCAGGCCCGCGTGGACGAGCGCTGGCTCATGCTGGAGGCGCTGCTCCAGCAGGCCCGCGTCGGGCTCAGCCCGACCGAGTACAGCACCCTCCGCAGCAGGATCGACGTTTTCTTCGCCGACACCCCCGACTGGGACACCCTGTCCGACGCGCCGGCCGACGTACCGGCCGCCGAACCCTCGC
This sequence comes from Streptomyces sp. ITFR-21, assembly GCF_031844685.1. Taxonomy (NCBI): domain Bacteria; kingdom Bacillati; phylum Actinomycetota; class Actinomycetes; order Kitasatosporales; family Streptomycetaceae; genus Actinacidiphila; species Actinacidiphila sp. ITFR-21. The sequence goes on along the minus strand of NZ_CP134605.1, from coordinate 3,127,401 downwards.
CGCCGACCCGCTAGACCCACCCGACGGGCCGTGGGCCCGCACGACAGGCCCCGGCACCCGCCCGGGGGCCCGCCCGGCACCCTGCCGGCACCTGACCGCGGGGCGAATGCGGCGGAGTTGGACCAGACCTTTGCGGGACCCGGCGAAGCCGCCGTGACCTGCACGAACGTACGGGTGGGGCGGGAGAGGGCGTTGACGCCGTATCGGGAGCGTGTTATTCAACTCAGGCGCTCCCCACGGATATCCTCCAGCGCAAAGGACGACCCCCACATGAAACGCCGCTCCACGTTCCTCGCGATGGCCACCGCCGCGGCTGTCGCCGTCACCATCGGCGTACTCGGTGGCACCAGCGCCCAGGCCGCCGCCTCGGGGCCGATCACCGGACTCGGCGGAAAGTGTGTCGACGTCGCCAGCGCGTCGTCGGCCAACGGCACGCATGTGCAGCTGTACGACTGCAACGGCACCTCGGCGCAGAGCTGGACCGTCGGGAACTCCGACAACACCGTCCGGGCGCTCGGCAAGTGCCTCGACGTGGCATCCGGTTCGACCGCCAGCGGCGCCAAGGTCCAGCTCTACGACTGCAACGGCACCGCCGCGCAGCAGTGGACGCCGAGCAACGGCGAGCTGGTCAACGTCGGTTCGGGCAAGTGCCTGGACGCCACCGACAAGTCCTCGGCCAACGGGAACCAGTTGCAGATCTGGACCTGCACCGGGACGAGCAACCAGCTGTGGACGCTGCCCACCGGCACCACCCCGCCCGGTGGCGGGCTCAACACGTCGGTCGCTCCCGGCGGCAACTTCAACCTGTCGGTGTGGGAGCTCCAGGAGCCGGTCGGCTCCCCCGGCTCGCCCACCACGATCTCCTCCTCGCGGCTCCAGGGCGCGGGCGGCTACCAGGACTCGTACTTCTCCACCGACGGGTCCGACGGCGCGATGACGTTCTGGGCGCCGGAGAAGGGCGTCACCACGCCCAACTCCAACTACGCGCGCTCCGAACTGCGCGAGATGAACACCAACGGCAGCGCCGCCGACTGGTCGCTCGCCGGCACCCACCGGCTCACCGCGACACTGCGTGTGGTCTCGGTGACCTCGAACGTCTGCGTCGGGCAGATCCACCTCGGCTCGGGCGGCTCGTCCACCAAGCCGCTGATCGAGCTGTACTACCACTCCAACGGCGACATCGTCGCGGGCACCGAGAACTCCCCCGACGGCGGCCAGACGACGCACACCGTCGGCCACGTGTCGGTCGGCACCAAGTGGAGCTACACGATCGGCGTCTCGGGCGGCGACACGATCGACCTGACGGTCAACGGCAGCACCACGCACTACGCCATCCCGTCGTCCTTCAACCCCTACAAGCAGTACTTCAAGGCCGGTTCCTACAACCAGTCCTCCTCCGACAGCACCACCAACGGCGCCCGCGTGGCCTTCTACGCGCTGAGCGTCTCGCACAGCTAGTTTCCGGCAGTACGAGCGGTCGCCGACACGGGACCGGCCCGGCGGTCGAGCCGCCGGGCCAGGTCCCGCGCCGCGGCGCGGCGCCGCTCAGGCGGCGCTGAGGAGCTCGATCTCGGCCGCGCTCAAGGTGAGTTCCGCCGCGCCCGCCGAGTCCGCGATGGTCTCCGGACGGGAGGCGCCGGGGATCGGCACGACGACCGGGGAGAGCGCGAGCATCCAGGCGAGGCAGACGCGGTGCGGGCTGACGCCGTGGGCCTCGGCGACCTGGGCGAAGGGCGCGAAGGCGGAACCGAGGCCACCGGCCCGGGTGATCCCGCCGAAGGGGCTCCACGGCAGGAACGCGATGCCGAGCTCGTCGCAGAGCGCCAGCTCCGGGTCGCTGGAACGGAACGCGGGCGAGAACTGGTTCTGCACCGACACCAGCCGGCCGCCGAGCACCTCGTCGGCCTGCCGGATCTGCGCCGGGTCGGCGTTGGAGATGCCCGCCTGCACGATCTTGCCCTCGTCGAGCAGCTCGGCGAGGGCGCCGACCGAGTCCGCGTACGGGACCCGCGGGTCCGGGCGGTGGAACTGGTAGAGGCCGATCGCCTCGACGCCGAGCCGCTTCAGCGACGCCTCGCACGCCTGCTTGAGGTAGTCGGGCCGGCCGTTCTGCGTCCACGAGCCGTCGCCGGGGCGCAGGTGGCCGCCCTTGGTGGCGACCAGCACATCGGCGCCGAGGGCGTGCGAGGACAGCGCCTTGGCGACGAGGCTCTCGTTGTGGCCCACCTCGTCGGCGTGCAGGTGGTACGCGTCCGCGGTGTCGATGAAGGTCACCCCGGCGTCGAGGGCCGCGTGGACCGTGGCGATGGAGCGGGCCTCGTCCGGGCGCCCCTCGATCGACATGGGCATACCGCCCAACCCGATGGCACTGACCTGGACGGTACCGATACGGCGGGTCTGCATGGAGCTCGTGCCTCTCTCGAAATCCGTGGCCACCGGGCCCGCGCACCGGCCCCGGCGTCCGTACCTCCCCAGCATCGCCCCTGGCCGCTCGCGGCGTCCACCAGGGGAAACCGGACGCGCCCGGAAGTGGACACCTACCGCCCGGTCAGCGCCGGGTGAGCCAGAGCGCGACGCGACGCGGGTCGGCGCGGACGCCCGCGGCACGCAGTTCCCGGTGGACGGCCCGGGGGAGTTCGGGGCGCCGGAGCAGCAAGGACTCGGCGCCGGTGGCCAGGGACAGCACCAGGCCGGTCCACGGGTCGGGGGCCTCGGGGTCGGTGGCGACCAGGCGGGCGTAGGCGTCCGCGGCGCCCGGGTCGCCGGCCAGCAGGGCGCGGTCGGCGGCGGCCTCGGGGCCGGCGGCGGCGCGTGCGGCGGCCGAAGGCCCGGCGAGGGGGCCGGAGCCGGCGCCCACGGCGGCGAGTTCCCGGCGGATCAGGGCGGTCCGCGGGTGCCTCCAGGACCGGGCGGCGGCGAGGTCGGGGACGACGTCCGGCGCGGCCGGCCGGCGGTCGGCCGGCGCGCTGGCGGCGAAGGCCGCGGCGAGGGCGCGGACATCGGCCACGGCGGGCGCCCAATGCCGGACGCGCCAACCGGTCCGGTGGTCGAGGGCGGCAAACTCCGCCCGCGCGGCGACGGCCGGCCGCACGCGGTCGTCCGGCCGCAGGGCGGCCAGCCGGCCGGCCATTCCCGCCACGAAACGCCGACCGTGGCCGGTCAGCCCCGGATCGCCGGCCAGGCTCCGCAGCACCTCCTCGGTCTGCCGCCCGCGCAGGGCGAACTCGAACTCCGCCAGCGGCCGTTCGTGCCCGGGGGCGGTGTCCAGGTACCGCGCCCAGAACTCGGTGACGCCCAGGAAGGCGTACGCCCCCTGGAGCAGGCCGCTCAGCGGGCGGGGGTCGTCCCGCCAGGGCGCGTGATGCCGCTCGGCACCGTCGTCCTCCTCCAGTGTCAGCAGGTGCAGCAGGGCGCCGAGCTTGGTGTGCTGGAACTCGTGCACCACGGTGACGGCCAAGGCCAGAGGGTCGGGCGGCAGCGATGCCAGCAGACCGCCGAAGCCGTCGTCGGCGGAGGCGCTCAAAGCTCTCCTCCCCCTCGCCGGCGGCAGGGGCGCGACGGTGCTCAGCCCCTCGCCGACCGCGGCGGCCATGATCGGGTCGTTGACTGCCAGCAGCCGCAGCGCGAGTCCGAGCGCCTCCTGCCAGCGGGCGAGGTCGTGGTGGCTGAGGCGCCTGGGAGTCACTGGTTCGCTCAGGTTGCGGTAGGGATCGATGTCGTCCAGCCACACCTCCAGAGGGCGGCCGGCCACCTCGGTCCGCAGCCGGCGCAGCCCCATCCAGCCGCGGGCGTCTTTCTGGAGGGGGTCGGGCGGCCGGACGCGTTCACCGTCCGGATCGACCGTCAGCCGGCCGGCCGCCACGGTCACCTTTGCCGTGGACCAGCGGGGACGTCCGGGCAGACGGGCGAGGCCGAGCATGGGGAACATGGCGGTCCCGTCACGTAACGGCACGGTGGTGTGCAGCGGTAGTCCCGCGCGCAGCGCCGCGACGGCGCACACCGCGTGCACATGGCCGAGATCGGCCCACAGGGGGGCGATGTCCGGGGCCGCCCGGGACAGCCGCCGCAGGCCGTGTCCCAGCCAGATGCCGACCGACGGGTGGAGCAGCAGTTCCTTGAAGTGCTCGGGGGCGTGCTCCTGGGCGGCCGTGAGCGCGTCCCACGCATCGTCCGCCGACGGCGTCGGGCCCAACGCTCCGGGCACCGCGGCGATGGCGTCGAGCAGGGCCCTCAGCAGGAGGAGCCGTCTGCTGTATTCGGTGGTGCGCAGGAACCGGACCGTCTCGGCGCCGCCGCGCCCTGCGGCCAACTCGTCGAAGTGCACGACGGGAACACGGTGGTGTGCGGTCGGGGCGGCTCCGGCGCGGACATGGGGCTGCACAGAACTCCTTCCGAGGGAGTGTCAGTCCGTCCGCACAAACGGTGGTTGGCCGTCGTCGCCTACGTTCACCCACGGCTTCTCCACCTGGCGCCGCAACAGGTTCAGTGTCCGCGCGAGGACGTCCGAACGCTGTGACCGCAGTGCGGACAGCGGCACGTCGCTCAGGTCCAGCAGTTCCGATCGCATGCTCTTTGTAAACCCGCTCACGCGGCCTCCCCTGCGGCTCCCCCGTGCACCTGACAATTTATGATGACTCATGCCCACGGCCTTCGATAGACGGTGACCAGCCGGTCACAAGTCGTCGTCGGACCGGAGCCAGCGCGATTCCCACTCCGTCAGAGGACCGCCCTGGTCTCTCGTACCCGGGTCGACGGCGCCGACCGCCTCCAGGAGGGAGACGAGCCCGCCGGGGCGGCTGTCGCACCCGAGGACGATGCCGAGGATGTCCGGCCGCGGGGCCGCGTGCCGTCGGATGGAGCCGGCCAGGTTGCGGGGCAGCAGTTCGACGATCAGCCCACGCTGGTCCTGGTCCGTCATGTGGGGCAGGTCCTCCAGCAGGTCGACGAGTTCCCTGAGGGCCGGCTGCGGCAGACGTCCGGGCGGGTGTCCGGGCCGGCGGCGGGGCGGGGCGAACTCCCGGCGGGTCTCGGAGCCGCCCCAGGAGCGGTACAGAAGAGACGTGGGCCGCTGCCCTCCCTCCTCGAACTGCCCCAGCACCACTTCGGCGACCGCGTCCATGTCCGGCGGCCAGCTCTCGCGGCCCAGCGCTGCCAGCACCGCCCGGGAGAACGCCCCGGTCTGCTCCCCGGGATCGTTGAGGGCCCGCTGCCCGGGGCCCGAGGCCAGCAGGGCGAACTGTTTGCGGCCCGGCAGCGGCCTTCCGCCGGGGGGCCGTTCACTGGGCAGTGAGGGGATGATCCCGAGGTCGTCGGCGAAGGTCTGGCAGGAGTCGATCAGCCAGATCTGGCGTGGGAAGCCGGGCAGCCGGTCGGTGGTGAAGGCGTTGAGCGAGGCGTCCAGGTCCAGGTTGCGCTGGTCGCCCTGCACCGCGTCGGCGTAGAAGAGCCGCCGGCCGCGGTCGGGATCGGTGACCCCGTGGCCGCCCCAGAACACCCACAGCAGATCGCCTTCCAGCGCCGGCAGCCGGCGCGTCAGCACCTCCTGCACCGACTCCCGTCCCGCGGCCCCGGAAGCGACGTCCACCTGCGGTCCGCGCGCGTCCGGCAACGCGCTGAGCAGCAGGAAGATGTTGGCCGCCGGCACGCCGTGCCCGCGCAGCCAGGAGGTGAAGCGGCGCGCGTCGGCGGCGGGCCCCGACAGGTCCCAGGTGTGTCCTGCGGCGTACTGCTCCACGCCCACGACGACGGCGTAGGTCCGGTCCGGCCGGGCGGGGGCGGTCATGGCAGCTCCGCGGCGAGGAGACGGTACAGCTCCGGGTTGCCCCAGTAGGCGCTGTGCGCGAGCGGGAAGGGCTGTCGGCTGTCCACCCGGACGTCCTCGACCCGGCCGGGGAACACGCCGCCGCCGACGTAGCCGAGCAGGTCCCGCCGGTCGTAGACGTTCAGCCAGCGCGGTACGTGCGGGGGCAGCGGCTGGTCGTGCTCCAGGCTGGGCAGCGCGCCCAACTCGTACAGGAACGGCGCCTGCGAGCCGACGGTGACCAGCAGCGCGACCTGCGGGAGCGGGGTCAGGACGAGCAGGTCGAGCGAGGCGATGCCGCCGAGGCTGTGCGCCAGCAGCACCACCGGCGGCTCCGCCGTCCGGACCGCTTGGGCGACGGCCTGGCGGATCGCGCCGCCGCGGGCCAGATAGAGCAGTACGTCGCCGGCGGCCGGATGGGCGGCGTCGGTGAGCGCCGAACGCCGCTTCACCGCCTGGGCCGAGGCCAGGCCGAGCGCGAGCCGGCCGGCCAGGCGCCCGACCAGCCGCGCCGGGCCGCGGTGGGTGCCCGGCGCGAGCGCGCGGTCCGTACCGGTGAGCAGTTCCACGATCCTGGCCAGGGCCGCGTCGCGGGCCGCGCCGTCCAGGGACGGCGCGGCCGCCTCCCGCGCGACGCGTCGGCGGACCGACTCCGCCAGCAGCGCCCGCGCCGGCACCGCGATGTCCTCGCCCGCGCCCGCCGTACGCAGGAAGTCGCGCCACTCGGGAGCGGTGACCACGGCGGCCACGGCGGCGGCGAAGTCCCCGGCCAGTCCGGCCGCCTCCAGCAGGTCGCGCAACCGCCCGTCGCCGCCGAGCGACAGCGCCGCCGCGGTGAGCGCCTCGCCCGGGGGCGCCGCTCCCGGGGGCAGTTCGGTCCGGGCCGCGGACTCCACCGCGGGCAGCCGGAGCTCGAGCAGCGGGTCCAGGTAGAGCAGCCCCCACAACTCGACGGCCGCGTCCGGATCGTCGTCCGCCGCGGCCGGGAAGCCGCGCGCCTGCCCGTAGCCCGGGACGGACAGGCCGTTCGCGTGCAGCGCCGATCCCGCGCTGCCGCCCCAGGAGCAGGCCACCACACCGACCTCGGGGCGCAGCGGGCGTAAGCCGTCCCGCACCCGCCCCAGTGTTTCGCTCGCACCCGGCTCGCGTACTCCGGTGCCGTGTACGAATATCACCGTCGTCACTGTCGCCCCCTCTCCCAGAATACGGGAGGGACCGTCTTCGCGACAGGTCACCGGATATCCGGGAGCTACACTCCGTAAGGAATGTGCCGCGCGGTGCGGAACTCTTCGAAAGGCCCTGCGGATGAGTCCGGACGCCACCGTCACCCATGTCATCGCCGCGCTCGCGATCGTCATCGCCACCGCCCACGCCTTGGGCGCGGCTGCCCGCAGGCTGCGGCAACCGGCGGTTATCGGCCAGTTATTCGCGGGTATCGCGTTGGGGCCCAGCTTACTGGGCCTGGCCCCCGGGCATATGTATGAGAACCTGTTTCCGCTGCAGATTCGGCCGGTTCTGACCGCCGTTGCCCAACTGGCCCTGGTTCTCTTCCTCTTCGCCGTCGGCTATGAACTGGATCTGGGCCTGCTGCGCGGGCGGCGCGCGGTGTGGGCCGTCGCGCTGGGCGGATTCGCGATTCCCATGCTGACGGGAATCGCCACCGCGCTGTTCTTCCGCCGCGGGTTCGCCGCCGTCAACGGCGGGAATCCGGTCGACGCCACATTCGTCCTCTTCCTGGCCGTCGCCCTGTCGATCACCGCGGTTCCGGTGCTGGCCGCCGTCATCAGGGACCAGGGGCTGTCCGGCACGGTCGCCGGCGCGGTGGCGATGGCCGCCGCCGGCCTCGTCGACGTGCTGAGCTGGCCGGTGCTCGCCTTCGTACTGGTCGGCGGCGAGCACGGCTCGGTGGCCTCCTGGGCGGTCAGGATCGCGCTGCTGGCCCTGTACGTGCTGGTCATGGTCTTCGTGGTACGGCCGCTGCTGGTGTGGTGGAAACGCCGGCCGGGCACCCTGGTGGCCGACGACGTCCCGGTGGCGGTCGCGGTGGCACTGGGCTCCGCGTGGGCCACCAACGCCCTGGGACTCCACGTCATCTTCGGTGCGCTGCTGGCCGGAGTCATCATGCCCCGCCAGCCGGACGGCGTGCCCGACAGCAGGCTGCTGGGACCGCTCCAGGAGACCGGCGGCCTGCTGCTTCCGGTGTTCTTCGCGGTCTCCGGGCTGGCGGTCGACCTGCGCGGGCTGCACCCTTCCGACGGTCTGGTCCTGCTGCTGCTCTGCGCGGTGGCCACGGTGAGCAAGGTGGGCGCCGGTACGCTGTCGGCCCGCGCCGTCCGCTCCTCCTGGCCCGATGCCGTGGTGACCGGGCTGCTGCTCAACACCCGGGGGCTGACCGAACTCATCGTGCTCGACGTCGGGTTGCGCGCCGGCGTCATCGGTTCGCGGCTCTACACCCTGCTGGTCGTCATGGCGCTGTTCACCACGGCGGCCACCGGTCCGTCGCTCGGGCTGCTGCGCCGGATCCGCGGGGCCAGGACCGTGTCCGACGCCTCCGCCGCGATGGGCGACCCGGAGCCGGCACCGCGGCAGTAGAACGTCGGCGGGCGCCGGACGGGCCGGGCCCGCCGGCGCCCGGCCGCGCCGCGCCGCCATCATCGGCGACGGGGCCGACCGGGCGCCCGCGGGGCCGGCGGACCCGACGGGAGCTCAGAACGGCACCGGGGCGATGTCGACCTCGGCCCGCTGGCTGCTGGCCGCCGAGATAGTTGCCGGGTGTCCCTCCCCGAGCTTGCGGCGGTAGCGGGCCAGGGTCTCGGTCTGCAGGGCGTTGGCCTCGTCCGCCCGGCCCAGCGCGCGCAGGTCGAGGGCCATGTTGTTGGCGCAGGCCAGGGTGGTCGGGTGCTCCTCGCCGAAAAGCCGGGTCAGGACCTTCATCGTCCGCTCGTCCGCCTTCAGGGCCTCCGCGTGGCGGCCCTTCGCACTGTCCAGGCTGGCCATGCCGAGGATCGCGGTGAGGGTGAAAACGTGTTCGTCGCCCAGCTTCGCGCGGAAGCCGGGCAGTGCCTGCGCGAGCTGTTCCTCGGCGCCGTCGAGGTCTCCGAGCTGCCGGAGCGTGATGGCCAGGTTCGTGCGGGCCGACAGCGTGTACGGGTAGTCGGCTCCCAGGCCCAGGACGTACCGCTCGATGGTCTTCTCCCCGATGTCCCGGGACCGCTCGAGCTGGCCGTCCTGCCGGAGGTCGACGATCAGGTTGGCGGCGCAGGCAACGGAGTCCGGATGCGCGGCCCCATTGCGGCTTTCGAACTGCGCGTACGCGATCTCGCCCAGTTGGAGAGCCCCCGCGTGGTCACCCGCGCGCCGGCGGCAGACCGACAGGATGCGGGCGTGGCCCGCGCTGGTGGGGTGTTCCGGTGAGAAGACCCGGCAGGAGATTTCGTAGGCCTTCTCCTCGTACTCGACGGCTCCCAGGTAGTCGCCGGCCTCCCGCATGTCGATCGAGAGCCCGCCCATCGTCAGCAGCGTCTCAGAGCTGTTCTCGCCGAGTACGAGTGCGCGCAGCCGCACTGTCTTCTGGTCGAGTTCCAGGGCCTCGCTGAAGTGGCCGGCCAGCCGCAGGCCGACTCCGAGACTGTGCGCCGCGCGCAGCGTGATGGGGTCGTCCTCGCCGAAGGCGCGCAGGGCCCGGTCGTACACATCCTTGTTGATCTCCAGCCCGCGTTTGAAGTCGGCTTTCAACCGCGGGACGTTGGAGAACTGGATGCGGGCGTCGAGGGTCTCCTCCTCGTCCTCGCCCGCGGTCCGGACGTAGACATCGGCCGTGTGCTCCATCACGACCATGGCTTCCTCGTACTGGCCCAGTCTCCGCAGAATGTAACCGAGCCAGGTCGACATCTGCAGCGTCTGCGGGTCCTCGGCGCCGAACTTCGCGGTCCAGATCTCCCGGGCCTCCCGCGCCAGCGCCGCCGCCCCCGTGGTGTCTCCCCAGGAGTCGAGGAAATTCACCATGCCACGGACGAGATTGCGGACCCAGGGCGAATCGCACTCCACCGCCCTGGAGCTGAGGACGTGCGGAAGCAGTGCCTGGTAGCGCGGCCACAGGGCCGGTGTCCGCGGACTGTTCGGGTTGGCGTCGGCGAGCAGCAGGTGCGCGCCGTGCCGCATGTCCGCCTGTTGCTGCTGCGACATGCGCTGGACCAGCACGGCCTGGACCAGCCGGTGCAGTTGGATGGTGTTGTGCCGGTGCTCGATGCGGGCCAGGGAGTACACGCCCACCTCGCGGATGGCCCGGCCGAGCGCCACCGGGTTGCCGAGCGCCTTGTCCAGTTCCGGCGCGATGCTGGTGTTGCGCACGTTGTTGAACAGGCTGCGGGCGATGGGCTCCGGGGCGAAGAACGCGCACACCTGGAGGAACTGCAGCGCGGCCGGATTGCTTTCCTCCAGCCGCCGCAGGGAGACGTCCCAGGCGGCGGCCACCGACATCGGGTAGTCGGGGGAGGGGACGAGGTCGAGCAGCAGCTCGCTCTCCCTCGCGCTGAGCAGACCCACGTAGTCCTGTACCGGCATCCCGGTCACCGCCAACCAGGCAGCGGCCTGTTCGACGGCGAGCGGCAGGTCGCCGAGGGCCGAGGCGACCAGGTCGGCGTCGGAGTCGCTGAGCGCGCGGGCCCGGCGGCGGATCAGGCTCTTGCTCTCCTCGCGGGTGAAGATGTCCACGGACAGCGTCCTGGCCACCCGGTCCCATTCCTGGTTCCGGGACGTGACGAGAATCTTTCCGGTGCCGCCATTGGGGAAGTACTGCCGGACGGTCTCGACGTTCTCGGCGTTGTCGAACACAAGCAGCCAATTGCGGTAGGGAACCCCGCTGCGCAGCGCCTCACGGACCGCCGGGACCGCCGTAATCGCTTCGTTGCCGACGTCCAGGCCCAGCCTTTGGGCGAGTTCGGCGAGTGCGCTCAGAATCATCGACGGCTGTTCGGAGGGAATCCACCAGATGACGTCGTAGTCGGAAGCGTACTGGTAGACGTATTCAATGGCGATCTGCGATTTCCCGACGCCGCCCATACCGTGCAGCGCGTGCGGCAGCACCGCCGAGGTGGAGCCGGTCACCAGTTGGTCCCGCACCCGGGCGAGCAGGTCCTCCCGCCCGACGAAGTTGGGGTTCTTGGGCGGGACGCTGCCCCACACCGCGGGTACGCCGGCGACCGGCGGCCGGGAAAGCCGTGCCCCGCCCGTGCCGGTGTCCCCGGTCTTCTTTCTGGACGGCGGTGATCCGGCCTCCGGCTGCCCGTCAACGGTGGGCGCCGGAATCTGCCCGACCGTCGTGCCGGCGGTGGTGTCTGGGCTGTGCTGGGTGCTGGCAGAGGTGTCGGTCATTACCAAGCCGTCCAAATCGGAAATCGGGTGTTGATCATTGACATCATGGACCATCTGTCCTGGGCTTTTGGTGAGCCCGGGGGCCATGTCGGAGGGCGCTGTCCCCCGCACAGCGCTTTCCAAAGCGGCGCTGACGCGTTCGGCGCGCTGCAGATAGGGCCCGGAAAGAGCGCGAAGAACCGCCAGTTCGACCCGCATGAACGGCATGCTCTCCGGCGTCACGGTGGGAACGGGCGATTCCCCCGGAGCGAGCAGGGCGCCGCTCAGCCGTCGCATCCCCTCGAACCGGTCGCCGTAGGATTCCGCCACCGACCTGACCACGCGTGCGGTCTCCGAGCGCATCGCGGCCGCCAGCAGTTCCTCGCGCGCGCCGTCGACGAAGTCCAGCGGGATGCCCCCCGTGGTGTGCCGGGTGTCGGGCGGCGTCTGCCGCAGCAGGCCGCTGAGGAACAGCTCCGCCAGGTGCGCGGGTCGCGACTCGGGGACCAGCGTGCGCTGGACGTACCGGATCACCTGGGGTTCGGAGACGACGGCGGCCAGGTGGGTGGCGAGCCGGAAGGCGGTGTGCGAGGCGCGGCTGCGGAAGCGCCGGACGAGTTCACGTGCCGGCGGCGGCACCGACACCGCGGGCGCCCCGAGGTCGTCGTCCGCCGCTTGGTCGGGCACTCCCAGCAGCAGCGCCGGGAGGTCCACCGGGCCCTGCTCCTCGCCGGACACCAGTTGGGCCCACCGGCCGAGCCAGTCCGCGTTCAGCTCGACCACCGGGACGGCCGCCGTCCAGCTCCCGGGCGGCGGATCGAAGGGGTCGTAGTCCTCCGCCGCGAAGTCGACGGCGAGCCGGGTGTTGGGGGCCCCCGGGTACGGGCTGCGGAGCCTGGCCTGCCGGGGGGCGAGGGCGGTGCGGTGCCAGTCCCGCTGGGACAGCAGGTGCGCGACCGCCACCGGGCCGGCGGCCGACCACTGGTCCAGCGCTCTGCGGCCGGCCCCGGTCCGCCACAGGGGTCCCAGCCCGTCGGTCAGCACGAGGACGATCCGGCGGCCGGTCCCGTCCACCAGTTCCGCGGGCGCGCCGGTCGGACCGTTGGGCGCGTCCGGGCCGCGCAGCACCGGGTTCTCGGCCCCGGCCGTCCCCCGTACGCCCATGGTCCGCACCCGCACATCGCGGAAGGCCCCCGACTGCGCCGCCGCGGCGACGACCTCTCCGACGGTCTGCTGCCAGACCACCATGGTCGCGTTGTCGTCCACCACGAGGACCAGTTCGAAGCGGCGTTCGTCCGTCGGCCGGACGTACGGCAGCCACAGCCCGTCCTCGGCGGCGTGTTCGGCGGTGGCCTCCTCGTCGAGCTCCACCTCGAACGCCGAGGGCAGCGCCATCCTCAGCGACCGCAGGGAGCGCGCGATCCCCGGCGCGTCCCGCAGGTCCCGTACCAGGGCGGCCGGTGCGGCCTGCCCGCCGGCGCCGAGGGCGGCCGGTTCGGCCCCCGGCACCGGCACCTGCCCCGCGGCCAGGTCCGGGGCGGCCGGGACCAGGAGCAGGTCACCGGGCGCCGGCGGCGGCGCACCGGACGACGGGTCCGTCCCGGCGGAGCGGTCCGCCTCCTGCGCCCGCTCGGCGTCGGACCTCTCCCCGTCGGACCCCCCGTCGGACCTCTCCCCGTCGGACTCCGCGTCGGACCTCTCCCCGTCGGACTCCGCGTCGGACCTCTCCGCGTCGGACCGGGACCCGGGACCCGCTCCGGCCGTCCCCGGGGCTTCGGAGTCCCCGGGCGCGGACTGCGGGGACCGCCGCCGACCGGACGCCGGCAGCCGTTCCGCCACCGTGAGATAGGCGTGCAGCCACAGCACCTCCGCCATCTCGAAGGGCTCCGGATACGGGGTCGGGTCGTCAGCCATCAGGGAGCACCCGAGAGATCACGCCAGAGAGTGTTCAGCACCCCGGTCCACGAGTCGTCGTCCTCCTGGACGTTGGCCTTCGTCCGCAGGAAGACGGCGTTCAACAGCTGGTCGGTGGCCAGCCCGCCGTTCTCCGCGCTGCGTCTCATGAAGGCCGCGATCATCGCGTCGTACTGGCCGTCCGGGTCGCGGAAGTGGGCCGCGATCATGGCGGCGAGCTGCTCCTGGGTGGGCGGGGAGACGTCCAGCCTGATACAGCGGCGCAGGAAGGCGGGCGGGAACTGCCGCTCTCCGTTGCTGGTGATCACGATGAACGGGAAGGCCCGGCAGGTGACACGGCCGTCGACCACCTCGACCGTGCCGACCGGATCGTCGGTGAACACCTGCGCGTGCCCTTCGTGCTGGCGGGCGCGCACCAGTTCGGGAATGTCGAAGGAGCCGTTCTCCAGGACGTGCAGGAGGTCGTTGGGCAGGTCGATGTCGCCCTTGTCCAGCTCGTCGATGAGCAGGACGCGCGGCAGTTCGTACGGCAGCAGCGCGGTGCCCAGCGGGCCCAGCCGGACGAAGTCGCCGATCCGCGGCCGGCCCTCGTCGTCCTTGGCGGACCCGGCGAGCGGGTCCGGGACCGGCCCGGCAGCCGGTCCCCGTCCGACCGACGCCTGGGCCCGCCCGATGGCGTCGTACTCGTACAGCCCGGAGCGCAGGCTCGTGCGCGAGGTGATCCCCCAGCGGAGCACCCGGCCCAGGCCCAGCTCGCGGGAGACCAGGTAGGCCAGCGTCGACTTCCCGATGCCGGGGCGTCCCGTCACCAGGAGCGGCCGGCGCAGCAGCAGAGCGGTGTTGATCAGGTCGATGTCCTGCGCCTTCTGCCGGGGCGTCGCCCGGCCCGCCACACCCAGCCGACGGTCGTTCTCGTCGCTTTCCGCGGGCACCGGCGGCAGCACCGGTCCGCCGTCGAAATCCCGCCAGCCGGGCGGCGGCGGCAGGATGTCGGCCAGGCGGATGTCGGTGAGCGGCTGTCCGGTGCCGCGGTAGATCCACCAGTTGCGCGTCACGGCGCCGGCCTCCTTGCGCGCCGGACGATGGTCGTCGCTCATCCGTCCTCCCTCCCGTACCGCGTGTCCCGCGCGCTCTCGTATTCCGCCCGGTATCCCGCTCCCGCCGCGTATTCCGCCTCGAACACGTCCCCGTCGACCATGCGATCGGGGTCGTCGAGCAGCACCGCGAGGTATTTCCCCGGGTGCGAACCGCGCTTGGCCGCGGTGGTGGTGGCGGCCTCGCAGCGGATTTTCCGCACCCCTTTGCGCAGGTCTTCCGGGGTGCCCCTCATCAGCCTCCTCAGCTGCCGGCGGGATTCGTCCGGAGCGGGGGACCGGCGGTCCCAGACGACCAGCGGCACCCCGGCGAACAGCGCCGTCCGCAGCGCGGCCATGCCGCCGTCGGCCTCCGCCAGCGGGGGCGAGCTGAGCGCGACCGAGACCAGGCCCTCGTCGCCGGCCAGCTGGTTCCGCCAGCGGTCGGGGTCGTGGTCGCGCCGGCCCGAGGTGTCCCAGTGGCAGGTGATGCCGTGCTCACCGGTCAGCCGCAGCCAGCGGTTGCGCCACTGCCGGTGGTACTTGCGGGCCCGCATGCGCTCCAGGCTGCGCAGGGCCACGGGATAGGTCAGGCACAGGGGCGCCGACGCGGACCCGGGGTCGGCCGGAGCCCACTCGATCGGGTGGTTCATCAGCGCCAGCGGGAGGATGAACTCCAGCATCGGACTGCCGCCCTGCTCGCCCCAGCGCTCCTCCGCCCGCGCGACCAGCCGTGCGACGGCGGCGTCGATGCCGTCGCGGGAGACGACCAGATCCTCCTCGCCGCGCTCCGGCCGCCACGGGCCGGGATACACCTGCTGCCAGGACGACAGGTGGTACCGGTTCCCGCCCGTGCCGTGCGGGCTCAGCTGGATGACGAGGCAGGCGGGCGCCGGCGGTGTCACGGCGGTCTGGGCGATCTCGGCGCGCAGGGCCTTGAGCGGGGGTTTCACCGCGAGCCGGTCCGCCAGGTCGTCGTTCCAGCGCCGCAGGTTTTCGGCCACCCGCGGGTCGGTGTCGGTTCCGCTGAGGGCGGCGCACGTATGCTCGAACAGCGCCATCACGGGCAGCAGCCCGTCGGCGCGGGCGTTGACCCGGGCGAGGTGGCCGAAGGCGTCGCCCAGGGTCAGTGCCCGCGTGTCACGGACCCGCAGCAGGCCCTCGCTCGCCGCGTACAGCAGGGCGGCCGCGTCGAGAGGGCCGGCCCGGGACAGCAGGACCCGGGCCTCGCGCCGCTCGGCCTCAGTCAGGACCTCCAGCACCGCCCGCTGCTCGAGCTCCCTGATCTCGTGCGCCGCAACGGACCCGGGAGCGAAGGTCTCCAGAGCGGTGGCCAGTGCGCGCAGCCCCCCACGGGCCTCCATGCACGCCTTGACGATGGCCACCGTCTCGACTCTCGCCCGGCTGTGCCGCGGGATATCGCCCAGCGCGGGTAACCCCGCCCTCAATACGCCGATGAAAGTGGTGCGCTCCTCGGGTCCGTCGAGTTCGTGAACCGCACTCATCAGTTCGACCAGCCTCTGCATGACGCTCGGCCCGTAGTCGTCGACCTCGCTGAACAAGCCCCCCCCGTCCAGCCCCAGCGCCCCCGGTGCTGACTACCGAATAGAGAGCGCGGGCAGCTCAGTGTTACCACCAGAGTATGGCGCGTGTCCGGTCCGTCACCACCCCGCGCGGGATATGGCTCATAGCGCACGCGAACCGGCCCACTTCGTCCGGCCCGAGCCGCGGCGGCCACCGCTTTCGTACCGCCTGCTCTCGTACCGCCCGCTTTCGTACCGCCCCCGGGGGACCCCAGGGCACGGGGGGAACAGGTGCGGAGGTACCGTCACGGAGTGCCCCGTGTTCTGCTCACCCGCCGCTGGATCCTGCTGACCCTGCTGGCACTGGCGATGGTATTGGCCATGTACCGGCTGGGCCTGTGGCAGTTCCACCGCTACCAGCAGACGAAGAAGAGCAACCACGTGATCTCGCTGGCGGTCCACTCCGCCCCGGTCCCGGTCGACACGCTCACCCGCCCCGGTACGGACGTGCCCGGCGCTCTCCGGTACCGGCCCGTCACGGCGACCGGGCGCTTCGACGCCGCGCACCAGTTCGTGGTCAGGCGCCGCACCAACACCGACGGCGCCATCGGCTTCTTCCTGATCACCCCGCTGATCACCGACCACGGCGACGCCGTGCTGGTCAACCGGGGCTGGGTGGCGCCCGACGACTCCGACGGCGCCGCGTTCCCGGCCCTGCCGAGGACGCCGCCGGGTAAGGTGACGGTCACCGGGCGGTTGCAGCCCGACGAGACCTCCGCGGTCAGCGGCATCCGCGAGGTACGCGGGCTGCCGCCGCGCCAGTACATGCTGATCAACAGCAAGGAGCAGGCCGCGGCGCTGCCGGAACCGGTCCTGGGCGGCTATCTGGAGCTGGTCCGGGCCAGCCCGCCGCTCACCCCGGCCGACTCCGCCGAGTTGGTCGCGCCGCCCAACAGCAGCCAGTCCACCAGCGAAGCCGTCGTCGGCCAGGGCGTGCACCTGCCGTACGCGGTCCAGTGGTGGCTGTTCGCGCTGATGGTCCCGGTCGGCTGGTGGGTGCTGCTGCGGCAGGAGCTCAAAGAACGGCGGAGCAGGCCCGCGGCCCCGGCGCCGCAGCCGGCCCCGGCCGCGTCACCCTGAGGTCGCGGACGGCGGCGACCGGTGGCGGTCCTGCCGGGCCCGGTGCCGGGCCCGGCGTCCGGGGTCGGTCGCCGCCCGCTGTCACGCCTCGCTGCGTACGAGCAGCACCGACACCGGCGAGGACTTCGCCACGCCGCGGCTCACGCTCGGGTGCAGCAGCGCGGAGATGCCGCTGTAGTGGCCGGGGCCGACGACGATGAGGTCGCTGCCGAGCGCCTCCGCCCGATCCACGAGGATGGCCGCCAGTTCGCCGCGCAGCCCCTCGTCCACCTCGCCGTCGGCGGTGATCCCCTCGTCGCGCAGCCGGGCCACCGCGTCGTCCACGACCTGCCGGCTCTGCGCGATCTCCTCGACCGGGACGACCGTGGAGGTGATCCCGCCGGAGATGACCTCGGAGGGCAGGATGTGGATGACGTGCACCTTCCCCTCCGTCAGCTTCGCGAGGGACGCCACCGCGTCCAGTACGGCGGTGCCGTGGGCCGAACCGTCCACGGCGGTAAGGATGTTCTTGTACATGGCGCCAACTTCCTTGTCCGAAGGGGTCTCACGAATGCGCGGCCCTCCGTACTCCCTCAGCGGCCCGGCGCCAAGCCGCATTCCCGGTTCCGGCGTGATGATCGCCACTCGGCCGGTGCGGCCGGCGTGCACCGTCCGCGCCGCGCCGGGCCGCACGCGCCGTGCCCGCCGCGTCCTCCCGGCCGCCCGCGGCATCCGCCTCCCAGACGACCTCGTCGCGGTGGACCCCGTCCCCACCGACGGCGTCCTCGACGCGGTCGCGGCCGTCTGGGCCGCCCACCGCGTCCGCACCGGCGCCGCCGGCTTCCTCCCCCCCCCCGCTCCCCGAACGGGACCGCCGTGGCCGGCCGGTCGCCATCCGTTTCCGAACCACCCCGCCGCTGCCCCGCCTCCGCCCCGCGGCGCCGCAACCCCGCGCGGTCAGACCGTCGTTCGGGATCCGACGGGGCATCAGCACGGGCGGACGCGTCCGCCGTCGGGGCGGACGCGCGCGATGGGCGCACGGCAGGCGGTGGCCCGAAGTAACCGGCGCGTGTCGGACGGGTGACGAGTGGAATCAGCTGCCGCCGATTCCCCCATCCCGCGGTGAACGGGAGCACTATGGACGCAAGCGAGTGCCCTTGACCCCGGCACGTCCGGCTCCGGACGCGCGGTGGACCCCCGAAGGGGGTGGGCACGGATGACGACCGTTGACGACCAGAAGGTCCCGCGGCACGAGGTGGTACGCCTCACCGGCGAACTCGACCTGGACAGCGCCCGGTGGTTCGGGCCGCTGCTGCGCCGGGTGGGCGCCGGGCCGTCCTCGCCGCGGCTGGTCGTGGACCTGCGGGCGGTGACGTTCATGGACTGCATACCGCTGCGGGCGCTGTGCGAGGTCCGGGCGCGGTGCCTGGCCGCTGGGGGCTGGGTCCGGCTGGTGTACACCCGGCCCAGCATCGGGCGGCTGCTGGACGTGACCGACCTGGGCGGGGAGTTCCCGCGGTACGCCACGATCGGCGACGCCTGCCGGAACCGACCGGAACCGACCCCCGCGTCCGCCTCCCCGCTGGCGCGGAGCGGGCGTTGATCACTGACCGGATGGCGGCCGTGCTGGCCCGGCTGCACCTGGGACAGGACCAAAACCTGGCCGCCGCCTGCGCGGACGCCTTGGAGGTGGACGGGGTGTCGCTGTCGCTGACCGTCGCGGGCCCCGGGGCCGAACTGATCTGGTCCTTCGGCAAGGACAGCGTCCTGGTGGAGGAACTCCAGTTCACCCTGGGCGAGGGGCCGGCGGCCGACACGGTCCGCACCGGCGCCCCGATCACCGTTCCGGACGTGCGGACCGCACCGCCGGGGCGCTGGCCGGCGTTGCGGGCGTCGATGGCCGAACTGGAGCTGTCCGTAGGCGGCTTGTTCTGCTTCCCGCTGCGGCTGGGCGCGATCCACCTCGGGGTGCTGACCGCTGTCAGCGCGACTCCCGGCCCGCTGCGGGAGACACAGACCGCGGACGCGCTGGCCCTGGCCTCGGCCCTCACCGCCTGGTACCTGGGCGGGGCCGGCGCCGAACCGAACGGCGCGACCGGCACCGGGCTGCGCGGCGGCCCCGGTACGGGTGTGCCGGCCGAACTGCACCGCGCCGAGGTGCACCAGGCCACCGGCATGGTCAGCGTCCAGCTCGAAGTGTCCCTGGCCGAAGCGCTGTTGAGGCTGCGCGCCTACGCCTACTCCCACGCCCGCCCGCTGCACGAGGTGGCCGGCGACGTCGTGGCCAGACGATTGCGTCTGCCGACGGACACGGACACACCGTCCTCGTCCGAGAATCGAGAGGGATGATCGTCATGGCTCGCCCTTTGCGTCTGATGGAGATCTTCGTGGAGTTGGCCGACTCCCTGATCGACGACTTCGACGTCATCGACTTCCTGCAGCGGCTGTCCTCACGGTGCGTGGAACTGCTGGACGTTCCGGCCGCCGGCATCCTGCTCGCCGACCAGAACGGCGAGCTGCAGGCCGTCGCCGCGTCGGACGAGCACACCCGGCTGCTCGAACTCTTCGCCCTGCAACAGGCGCAGGGCCCGTGCGTCGACTGCTACCGCTCCGGTGTGGCCAGGGTGAACATCGACCTGACCGACCCGGCCGTCACCAAGCCCTGGGAGGCGTTCGCGCTCCGGGCCGGCGCGGCGGGGTTCCAGGTCACCCACGCCATTCCGCTGCGGGTCAGGGACCGGGTCGTCGGCGCGCTGAACCTCTTCCACACCGACCGCGGCCAGCTTCCCCCGGAGGACATCGCGCTGGCCCAGGCGATGGCCGACATCGCGACCATCGCCATCCTCCAGCAGCGCACCCTGGACCGGTCCCACATCGAGACCACCCAGCTGCAGAACGCGCTGAACACCCGTGTCGTGATCGAACAGGCCAAGGGCGTCCTCGCCGAGCGCTGGAACAGCGACGTCGACCAGGCGTTCACCGCGCTGCGCACCTACGCCCGCTTCCACAACCTGCGGATCTCGGACCTCGCGCACGCCGTCATCGACGGCCGCCTGGACACCCTGCTGATCCCGCCGCCCCCGCCGCCCCCGCCGCCCCCGTCGACCACGGACGGCCGGCTCGGCCGCCCCGGCAGCGCCCCCTCGCGGGGCCGGCGCCTCTAGGGCCTGTCGTGGGGAGCAGCGCGGCGCCGCGGGCCCCGGCCCGTACGTCCGCCGCGTTCCCGTCGCCCGACGACACACCATGCCGCGTCCCTCCTCCACCGTGCGGCCGCGACACACCGACTCCGCCCCCGCCGCCTGCGGACATCCGAACCACCGACCCCGGCCCCGCCTCCTGCGGCCCGCCGCCCGCCTCTCCCCGCCCGCCGGCCCGCCGCGATCACCCCGCCGGGCGCCCGGCCGGCAGCCACCGCCAGGGTCGCCCCGCAGCGTTACGCGCTGCCCCCGCGGCGTGCGCGCCGGATGAAGCGTTTCACCTCCGCGGCCGGGTAGGGCGTACCGGCGGGCGGTTCTGCGGCTGTCACGGAGGCTTGCCGCCCGGTCGGACGCGCGCCAACGGGTTCCCCCCTCGGGTCCGGGGTGCGCCGGGGTCCGGCACCCGCCGTCGACCGGGGCCCGGCGGCCCGGCAACGCCGCCGGCGTGGCGATGTCGCCTCCGGCCGGGGCGCAGGACTCCTCCCCGCCCCTGGCGGCGGCCCGATCCCGGCGCCGGCCCCGCGGACCGCGGACCGCGGACCGCGGGGAATGGGGACCGGCGGGACGGTGTTGTCGGCGACATGACCGATTCGTCCGGTAGTGCCGGTTCTCCCCGTCCGGAAGGCGATGCCGTGCGAGGGCGTCTGGCGGCGGAACGCGTCGACACGACCGCGCGGATCGCGGCGCTGAGCCGCGAGTACGACGGGATCGTCGCGGCGAACGCCCTGGTCGCGGTCGACGACGAGCACGACCCGGACGGATCGAGCACCGCGTTCGAGCGGGCCCACCTCGCCGCTCTGCTCGGGCAGGCCCGAGAGCGTCTCGCGGCCCTGGACCGCGCGGCGCAGCGGCTGGAGCAGGGCGACTACGGCCGGTGCCGGAGCTGCGGCGAGCCGATACCGCCCGCCCGCCTGGACGCCCTCCCGGCAACCACCACCTGCGTCCACTGCGCGGCAGTCCGACGCCGCTGACCTCCGGATGCACTGACCCCCTGGACGCGTGGGCGCGCTGACCCGCTGACCCGCTGCCCCGCTACGAACCCGGGCCGTACCCGCCCGCCGCGCCCACCCCAGCGCCCCCGTCCCCGATCCGCCGCCCGTCACCCTCACCCGCCGACGGAGCGGCCCCGGCCGCCGGCTCCCCGGCTCACCGCCGCCCGCAGGCCGCCGCCGGCCCGCCGGCCCGGCTCGCGCCGACCGGGCGCCGCGGGGTCCCGCGCCTGCCGAGTACCGCAGGCTACCGCCCCGCCGAGCGCCGTGGGCCCCCGTCCGCCCGCCGGCCCGGTCCCCGGTACGGCGACACGCGCGCCGGTCGGGCGGCGGCCGGACGGGGGAAATCCGGGCGGTTGGAGTCGGGCGGGCGGCGGTTCCGCGACGGCCGCAGGGCCGTGTGCCGGCTGGGCCGCCGGGGCGCGGGGCGCCGCGCCGCGCGCGCCAAGAAGGGGGTCGGCGGCCATCAGCTGTTCATCCGGGGGTCGGGCGACGGTCGTCGGACGCTGCGACATTGCGCGCCATGGACACTCCACACACGGGCATTGACACCAGGCTCGCCGAGAAGATGAGCATGGCGGAGCAGCACGAGTACCTGCGGTCCAAGGTGACGCGCCGCCGGATGGTGCTCGGCGGGATCGCCACCGCCGGCACCGTCGCCGCCTCCGGGCTGCTCAGCGGAGCCGCGCAGGCGCAGACCCCCGGTCCGTCGCTGCTGACCAGGCCGGCCACCGACCACCACGTGGACGGCGCGCTGGTCGCCCCGTTCGGCCGCCACCTGCAGTTCGGTGCCGACCCGAAGACGCAGTTCACGATCTCCTGGCAGGTCCCGCTCGCGGTCCGCAGGCCGTTCGTCCGGATCGGCCTGCAGCCCTGGTCGCTCAGCCACAAGATCGAGGCCGAGGTCCGCGACCTGCACACCCCGCAGCTGCTGAACAGCACGCTGCCGCCGGTCGACCAGTACTACCTGCACGCGAGGATCGGCGGGCTGCGGCCCGGCACCACGTACTACTACGGCGTGGGCCACGACGGCTTCGACCCGGCGCAGGCCGCGGCGTTCGCCACCATCG
This sequence comes from Streptomyces sp. ITFR-21, assembly GCF_031844685.1. Taxonomy (NCBI): domain Bacteria; kingdom Bacillati; phylum Actinomycetota; class Actinomycetes; order Kitasatosporales; family Streptomycetaceae; genus Actinacidiphila; species Actinacidiphila sp. ITFR-21. The sequence continues at coordinate 3,105,364 of NZ_CP134605.1, read as the reverse complement.
GCTCCTTCACCACCGCGCCCGCGCACAACGGCAAGTTCACCTTCACCGCGTTCGGCGACCAGGGCGTCAGCTACCACGCGCTGGCCAACGACTCGCTGATCCTGGCCCGGAACCCGGCCTTCCACCTCCACGCCGGCGACATCTGCTACGCCGACCCGGACGGCTCCGGCCAGCAGAGCGACGCGGGCGACTACGACGCGCGCACCTGGGACTCCTTCCTGGCGCAGACCGAGTCGGTCGCGGCCCGGGTGCCGTGGATGGTCACGACCGGCAACCACGACATGGAGGCCTGGTACTCGCCGAACGGCTACGGCGGCCAGGAGGCCCGCTGGTCGCTGCCCGCGACCGGCCACGACCCGAAGAACCAGCCGGGCGCGTACTCCTTCGTCTACGGCAACACCGCGGTGATCGCGCTGGACGCCAACGACGTGTCGTACGAGGTCCCCGCCAACTACGGCATCACCGGCGGCAGGCAGACCGCGTGGCTGGACCGTACGCTGGCCGGCTACCGCAAGCAGCGCGGCGTCGACTTTTTGGTGGTGTTCTTCCACCACTGCGCGTACTCCACCACCAACTCGCACGCCTCGGACGGCGGTGTGCAGGCGGAGTGGGTGCCGGTCTTCGAGAAGCACCAGGTGGACCTGGTGATCAACGGCCACAACCACGTCTACGAGCGGACCGACGCGATCCGCAAGGGCGCGGTGTCGCACGCGGTGGAGATCGGCGGCACCACCCGGCCCGCCACCGACGGCACGGTCTACATCACCGCGGGCGGCGCCGGCCGCAGCCTGTACACCTTCCCGGCCCCCGACTCGTTCGAGGGCAGCGAGCACGAGGCCGACACGGTGACGACCTGGCACTCCGCCAAGGGCGGCGGCCAGGTCGTGGACACCGTGCACTGGTCGCGGGTCCGCTACACCGGCTACTCGTTCGTCTCGATCGACGTCGAGCCGGCCCGGCCGGGCCACGAGTCGAAGCTGACGGTGTCCGCCATCGCGGAGACCGGCAGGCGCATCGACCACTTCACGGTGGCCCGCCGCGCCGACTGACACCCCGGTACCGCCCGGCGGCCGCACGGCACCCCGCCGGGCCCGCCGGACCCCTGCGGCATCCGCCGCACGGCAGCGAACACGCCGCTGGGCGGCCCCGGGGCTCCGGGACCGCCCAGCGGTTCTTCGTGCCGGCCGTCGGCCCGTGCCGTGGCCGGCGGCGGGGACGGTCAGGCGCGGGCGCGGGCGCGGGTGCCGGCGCGGGTGCGCTCAGCGGCGCTCAAGCACGTTCGCCAGCGCGACCGCCGCCCAGCCCAGCAGCAGCCAGCTGGAGCGCCGGACCAGCCGGAGCCGGTCCGGGGAGACGCCCCAGCGGGCGCCGCCGAAGGAGACGACCGCGTAGGCCAGGCCGCACACCAGCGCAACGGCCAGGGCTACGTCCCAGAACACGGCACCCCCTCAGCACGCCTTGTCCGCTTCGTGCTCGAACAGCCCGGCGTGGTCGGCCCAGTCGCCGAAGAGGCCGACGCCGGCTCCGGTACGGTCGAGCAGCGCGCCCCGCCGTTCCCACTGCTCGGACAGCCGGTTGACGGCCGCGCCCAGGAACGGCTCGTCCGCGGCCCGCAGGTCCTGGGCGGCGCCCCGCAGCACCCGGGCGCCGATGTCCTCGAACAGGCCCGCGCCGCCGATCGAGGCCCGGCGCAGCGGCGCGCCGGGCCGGGACGTCGCATGCGACGGCCCGGTGTGGCCGGTGCCCAGTGCCGATACCGGCGCGGCGTTCGCCAGCATCCCGAGTAAGAGGGCGAATGCGGTGCCGCCGGCCTGTAAGACGGCATGGCGGCGCAGCGAAGTTCCTGACCATGCGACCCCCCTGAGTGCATTTCACGACTCGTGTTTCCTGCTCGCGGCGTCGAACGCCATGAGTGCGGGAGAGCCTACCGAGCGGGGCAATCGGTGCGCGCCGGAATGCGGAATGGGGCGGCTGAGTTTTTCTACGACCGGGGGCGCGGAGGGTGGTCCGGAACGCCGGGACGGAAGGTTTTCCGGCGCACGGGCCCGGCCCGGCTGATTTTCCTTCCCTACCGCCCGCCCCGGATATCGCAGGTTGCTTGCGGCACCGATGCCGCTGCGGGCCCGCCGGGCGACCGGGGCATCCGCTGTTACCGCGATAAGGCGGTTTCCGGGTGGGGGGTACCGGGCCGTTTCCGGTGGTTTTCCGGTCCTGGCGCGGCCGGCCGTGAAATCCCGGCCATTTCGCCGGGAAGGGCCGCCGAGGCGTATGCGCCGGGGGCCGGGCGGATCCCGGTGGGGCGGGTTGGGGCCGGATCCCGGCGGATCCCGGCGGGGTGCTGGTGAGGGGCCGGCGGCCCGGCGCGGGGTGGGGAGGAGCGGGGCCGGGCGCCCGGGGGCCCGGGGGTGTCCACGGGGACGCCCCCTTCCCCACCGGGCGGCGGCGCGTACGCTCGGTGCGGGGCGGGGCGAGGATCCGGAGGTGGGCGGTGCGGCGGACGTACCTGCTGTGGGCGACGGCGGCGGCCGGGCTCGCGGTGGACCAGGGCACGAAGGCGATCGCCGCGGTCACCGTCGAGGGCCGGGACCCCTCGCACACGCTCGGCGGCGCCGTCACCTTCACCGCCTTCCGCAACTCCGGCGCGGCCGGCTCCTTCGCCCCGCACGCGACCCTGGTCTTCTCGCTGCTGGCGGTCGCCGTCCTGGTCTTCATCGCCCGTGTCGCGCCGTCCGTCCGCTCCCCGGGCTGGGCGGTAGGCCTCGGCCTGATCTTCGCCGGCGCCGGCGGCAACCTCACCGACCGCCTCTTCCGCACTCCCGGTTTCGGCCGCGGCGCGGTCCTGGACTTCATCCAGATCGGCCACTCCGGCATCTTCAACCTCGCCGACCAGTGCGTGACCGCCGGCGCCCTGCTGATCCTGCTCCAGACCTTCCGCGGCGTCCCCATGCGCGCCGAGGCCCCGACGTACAGCCACCCCTAGCGCGCCGCGCGCACCCTGCGGACGCGACCGCGCGGACGCGGTCGCCACCGGGGTGGGGCGGCTGTCCGGCAGCGTATGGCATGGGGGTGACGGACGAGGAAGGATTTTTCCGGGGGCGTCCCGCGGCCCCGGGAGCCGGCACCGCGAAGGCGGCCGTACGCGCGCACCGGCTGATCTACAGTGCTGGGGTCAGTGCCCGTCACGCCCGTCACCCGGTGACCTGAGAAGGACCAACGGACTATGCCGACCGAGACGTTCGAGTTTCAGGTGGAAGCGCGCCAGCTTCTGCAGATGATGATCCACTCGATCTACTCCAACAAGGACGTGTTCCTGCGTGAACTCGTCTCCAACGCCTCCGACGCGCTCGACAAGCTGCGGCTCGAAGCCCTCCGCGACGACTCGCTGGGCGCGGACGTCTCCGACCTCCACATCGCCCTTGAGACCGACCAGCAGGCCCGCACGCTGACCGTGCGGGACAACGGCATCGGCATGTCGCGCGAGGAGGTGGTCCAGCTCATCGGGACGATCGCGAACTCGGGGACGGCGAAGTTCCTGCGGGACCTCAAGGAGGCCGAGGACGGCGCGGCGGCCGAGGGGCTGATCGGCCGGTTCGGTGTCGGGTTCTACTCCAGCTTCATGGTGGCCGACGAGGTCACGCTGCTGACCCGGCGGGCCGGTGAGCGCGAGGGCACCCGCTGGACCTCCACCGGCGAGGGCACGTACACGGTGGAGACCGTCGGGGACGCGCCGCAGGGCACCACGATCGTGCTGCGGCTCAAGCCGGAGGACGCCGAGGACCGGCTCTACGACTACTCCTCGCCGTGGAAGATCAGGGAGATCGTCAAGCGGTACTCCGACTTCATCACCTGGCCCATCCGGATGGCGCCCCGACCCGCGTCCGGCGCCGGGGAGCAGGAGGCGCCGGCGGAGCCCGAGACGCTCAACTCCATGAAGGCGCTGTGGGCGCGCCCGCGCGACGAGGTCACCGACGACGAGTACCACGAGCTGTACAAGCACATCAGCCACGACTGGAGCGACCCGCTGGAGACCGTCCGGCTCCAGGCGGAGGGCACGTTCGAGTACCAGGCGCTGCTGTTCGTCCCGGCGCACGCCCCGCAGGACCTTTTCATGCAGGGCTACAAGCGCGGTGTCCAGCTCTATGTGAAGCGCGTCTTCATCATGGACGACTGCGAGGAGCTGCTGCCGCCGTACCTGCGCTTCGTCAAGGGCGTGGTGGACGCCCAGGACCTGTCGCTCAACGTGTCGCGGGAGATCCTCCAGCAGGACCGCCAGATCCAGCTGATGCACCGCCGGCTGACCAAGAAGGTGCTGTCAACGGTCAAGGACATGATGTCCGCCGCCCCCGACCGGTACGCCACGTTCTGGCGGGAGTTCGGCCGGGTGCTGAAGGAGGGGCTGCTGAGCGACGCCGAGAACCGCGACGCGATCCTCGGCGTGTCCTCCTTCGCCACGACCCACGACCCGGCGGAACCGACCACGCTGGCGCGGTACGTGGAGCGGATGAAGGACGGTCAGGAGCACATCTTCTACCTCACCGGCGAGTCCCGGCAGGCGGTGGAGAACTCGCCGCACATGGAGGCGTTCCGGGCCAAGGGCATCGAGGTGCTGCTGCTGACCGACCCCGTCGACGAGGTGTGGGTCGAGGCCGTCCCCGAGTTCGACGGGCGCGCGCTGCGGTCGGTCGCCAAGGGCCAGGTCGACCTCGGCACCGAGGCGGAGAAGGCGGCGGCCGGCCAGGAGCGCGAGCAGCAACAGCAGGAGTACGCCGGCCTGTTGGCCTGGATGGCGGAGCGGCTGAGCGAGCACGTCAAGGAGGTGCGGCTCTCCTCGCGGCTGACCGTCTCCCCCGCCTGCGTCGTCTCCGACTCCGACGACGTGACCCCGGCGCTGGAGAACCTCTACCGCGCGATGGGTCAGGAGGTCCCGCACGTCAAGCGGATCCTCGAACTCAACCCCAAGCACCCGCTGGTCGCCGGCCTCAACCGGACCCACGGCGACGGCTCGCCCGGCACGGCCCTGGAGGAGGCGGCCGAACTCGTCTACGACATGGCCCTGTTGGCCGAAGGCGGCGAGCTGAGCGATCCGTCGCGCTTCGTCAGGCTGATGGCCGACCGCCTGGAGCGCACCCTCTGAGTTCGTCCGCGCCGGGTCCGGCCCGCGCCGCGCCGGGGCCGCCGCGTCCGACGGGCCCCACCACGACCGGTGGGGCCCATCGGCGCCGGGCCCGGTACGCGCACCCCTACCGCCGGCTCAGCAGTAGCCGGCCTGCAGGAAGCCGCGCTCGGCCGGGTCGCCGAGGCTCAGCGCGATGTCGGTGTGGCTCGGCAGGCTGTCGAACGCCGTGTTCGGCAGGATGAACTCCCGGCCGGTGTACTTCTGGGTCACCGTCTGCCGGTCGGCGGGCTTGCAGACGAACGGATTGGCGTACGTGTTGTAGCCGATCCCCACACCGGTGTTGAGGAAGCCCGCGTCCTGGCACTGGTACAGCACGCCGCGCAGCGCGGCGGCGTCCTTGGGGCCCGTGTAGTGCGCCGCGAAGTTCGTGAAGCACGACGTCGACGTGCCGGTGTCGTACGGGGACGGGCCGGCGGCCGCCACCGCCCCGAGGAAGTCGCGGTTGCAGCCGATGGCCGCCGACAGCGCCTGGCCGCTGAGCAGCGCCGACCGGTCGCAGCCGGTCACGGCGTCGAACGCGTTCACCACGTCCTTGTGCGGGCCGAGTTGCGCGTAGGCGACGGCGAGCCCGGTCTGGGCCGCGAGCGGGTACGCCCCCGTGTCGCCGAACTGCTCGTCGAGCAGCCGGAACCAGGTCTCGAAGGTCGGCACCTGGGCCTGGACGCCGGCCGGCAGGGTGTAGACGGCGAGGTCCTGCGGGTAGGACCAGGTGTCGAGTCCGGGGAATCCCACGTAGGACAGGATGCCGATGCCGACCTTCGCGGGGCTGCCGCCGTATTTCCTGTTCAACGCCAGATACTGTTCCAGGTTGGTGCTGGACCCCGCCCACGCGTACCAGAATCCGTCCGGATAGGGCGCGGTACTTCCCGGGGAGTGCACGGTCCCGAAAAGCGTGGGTGCCACACAGGGCGCCTTGCGTTGTTCCCACGCCTTTTTGTACGCGGCCGGCGTGGAAATACAGGCGCTTTTCTTCGCCAGGGTCGCCCGGTGGGAATCCGACTGTGCGGGGACCGCGGTCGCGCATACGAGAGCGCAGGCGGCGAGGGCGACCACGCGCCGCCCCCACCGCCCGAATATCGCGGGGCCGAGGTCCGGGGACCGCCGTAAGAAACGTCCGCTCACCACGTGTTCCTCCCGTAGAAAAACTGGATAGTCACACTATCATCAGGGGTGGCTGAAAAGGCAGGTCTTCGGGCGGCCCCAAATCCTGGACCTGCCGGCCGAACCCGAGCTGTACGTGCAGAGCATGGGGACGGTCAACGCGATGACCGTCGGTATGGACCGGCCCTTCCTCGTCCTCACCACCGAACTGCTCGACGTCTTCGACGAGGACGAGCTGCGCTTCGTGATCGGGCACGAACTCGGCCACGCGCTCTCCGGCCACGCGCTCTCCGGCCACGCGGTCGACCAGACCATGGCGCGGCTGCTGGCCAGTGTCGGCCTGTCCGCCTTCCCGGTCGCCGGACTGGCCCTCGGCGCCGTCGAGGCGGCACTGCAGGACTGGTTGCGCAAGTCCGAGCTGTCCAGCGACCGGGCCGGCCAGCTGGTAACGCGGACACCTCGGTACGGGCCCTGATGAAGCTCGCCGCGGGCTCCCGCGTCGACGAGATGGACCCCGCCGAGTTCCTGGAGCAGGCCGCCGAGTACGAACTGGACGCCACCGGCGCCCGCAACCGCATCTACAAGTTCCTGACGCCCTCGCTGACGCCCTCGGGCGAGCCCCCGATCCTCGTCGCCCGCGCCACGCGGCTGGACCGGTGGGTGCGCGGCGGCGAGTACGGCGCGATCCTCGCCGGCGACTACCCGCGGCGTGACGACGACGCCGGCTTCACCCTCCGGCAGAGCACCCGGCAGCAGCGGGAGGCGTCGAGGTCGGCCCGGGAGCAGCGGCGGCAGGACAAGGAAGTGCGCGACCAGCAGCTGCGCGGCCCGGGGCTCTCGCTGTCCCGGCGGACCGGCCGGCCCGGGGAGTAGGCGTCCGGGGGCGCTCGGCGCGAGGCGCCGGGCCTGCCGGGCCTGCCGGACGTGCCGGGCCTGCCGGGCCCGGTGGTCCGGGCCGGCCCGCACGGGCCGGCCCGGAACGGGGTCAGACGAGGTCGAACCGGTCGAGGTTCATGACCTTGTCCCACGCGGCGATGAAGTCACGGACGAACTTCTCCTTCGCGTCGTCGCTCGCGTAGACCTCCGCGAGCGCGCGCAGCTCGGAGTTCGAGCCGAAGACGAGGTCGACGCGGCTGCCGGTCCAGGTGACCTCGCCGGTGGCGGCGTCGCGGCCCTCGAAGACGTTCGCGTCCGCGGCCGTCGCCTTCCACGTCGTCCCCAGGTCGAGCAGGTTGACGAAGAAGTCGTTGGTCAGCGCCCCGGGGGTCGCGGTGAGGACGCCGAGCGGCGACTGCTGGTGGTTCGCGCCCAGCACGCGGAGGCCGCCCACCAGGACCGTCAGCTCGGGGGCGCTCAGCGTCAGCAGGTTCGCGCGGTCGATCAGCAGGTACTCCGCCGGCAGTCGGTTGTCCTTGCCGAGGTAGTTGCGGAACCCGTCGGCGGTCGGCTCGAGGGCGGCGAACGACTCCACGTCGGTCTCCTCCTGCGACGCGTCCGTGCGGCCCGGCGTGAAGGGCACCTCGACGTCGAAACCGGCGTCCTTGGCGGCCTGTTCGACGGCCGCGGCGCCGGCGAGCACGATCAGGTCGGCGAGCGAGATCCGCTTGCCGCCGGTCTGGGCGGCGTTGAACGCCTCCTGGACACCTTCCAGGGCGCGCAGCACGGCCGGCAGCTGCTCGGGGCCGTTGACCTCCCACCCGCTCTGCGGCTCCAGCCGGATGCGGGCGCCGTTGGCGCCGCCGCGCTTGTCGCTGCCGCGGAAGGACGAGGCCGACGCCCACGCGGTGGACACCAGCTGGGACACCGACAGGCCCGAGGCCAGCACCAGGCTCTTGAGCTCGGCGACGTCCTCCGGGCCGACGAGCTCGTGGGTGACCGGCGGCAGCGGGTCCTGCCACACCAGCGTCTCGGCCGGGACCTCAGGGCCGAGGTAGCGCACGACCGGGCCCATGTCGCGGTGGGTCAGCTTGAACCACGCCCGCGCGAAGGCGTCCGCGAACTCCTCCGGGTGTTCGAGGAAGCGGCGCGAGATCTGCTCGTACGCCGGGTCCGTGCGCAGCGCAAGGTCGGTCGTCAGCATCGTCGGGGCGTGGCTCTTCGACGGGTCGTGCGCGTCGGGTACGGTGCCCGCCCCGGCGCCCTCCTTCGGCTTCCACTGCTGGGCGCCGGCCGGGCTCGCGGTCAGCTCCCACTCGTAGCCGAACAGGATCTCGAAGAAACTGTTGTCCCAGGTCACCGGGGTGTTGGTCCACGCACCCTCCAGACCGCTGGTGATGGTGTCGCCGCCCTTGCCGGTGCCGAAGGAGTTCCGCCAGCCCAGGCCCTGCTCCTCCAGCGGGGCGGCCTCGGGGTCGGGGCCGACGTTGTCCGCCGGGCCGGCGCCGTGGGTCTTGCCGAAGGTGTGGCCGCCCGCGATCAGGGCCACCGTCTCCTCGTCGTTCATCGCCATCCGGCGGAACGTCTCCCGGATGTCGCGGGCCGAGGCCAGCGGGTCCGGGTTGCCGTTGGGGCCCTCGGGGTTGACGTAGATCAGGCCCATCTGGACCGCGCCGAGCGGGCTCTCCAGCTGCCGGTCGCCGGTGTAGCGCTCGTCGCCGAGCCAGGTGGTCTCCGGACCCCAGTAGACGTCCTCCTCGGGCTCCCAGACGTCCTCACGGCCGCCGCCGAAGCCGAAGGTGGTGAAGCCCATCGACTCCAGGGCGACATTGCCGGCCAGCACCAGGAGGTCGGCCCACGACAGGCTCTGGCCGTACTTCTTCTTGACCGGCCACAGCAGGCGCCGGGCCTTGTCGAGGTTGGCGTTGTCGGGCCAGCTGTTGAGCGGGGCGAAGCGCTGCTGGCCCGATCCCGCGCCGCCGCGGCCGTCGCTGATCCGGTAGGTGCCCGCGCTGTGCCACGCCATCCGGATGATGAAGGGGCCGTAGTGGCCGTAGTCGGCCGGCCACCAGTCCTGCGAGGTGGTCAGGACCTGCTCGATGTCCTGCTTCACGGCGCCGAGGTCGAGGGCGGAGAACGCCGCGGCGTAGTCGAAGTCCTCGCCGAGCGGGTTGGCCACGGCGGGGTTCTTGGCAAGGACCTTCACGTTGAGCCGCTCCGGCCACCACGCGCGGTTTCCGCCGCCCTGGGTCGGGTGCGGGGCGCGCCCGTGCGGGACCGGGCAGCCGCCTGCGCTCTCCGTTTTCGCGTCTACGACGATTGCGTCATGGTTCTCAGTCATGGGAATCCTTCCGGGCGGGCGGATCAGCGGGTGCTGGGGAACTGCGGGCGGTGGCGGGCGGTGACGGCGCGGCCCGAGCGCGGCCGTGACCGCGCGGCCGGGTCGGGACGGTCGGGGCGGGCGGCGGCACCGCGCGGGCGGCACCTGACGGGACGGGTGTCGCTCCCGGCGCGCCGCTCGGACCGGGCCGGGTTGCCGACCGGTCCGACGCGGCGTACGGGTCCTGCGGCGGTGGCCGCGAGGAGTACCCCGTACCGACGTGCGGGGGAGCCGGGAAGCCGGCTCATCCGGTCTTACGGCGCGGGCGGCCGTCACCCGCGGGCCGGCACCGCTCGGTCCCTCGGCGGTGGTCCGGTCACGTCTGTCTCCTGCCGTACTGGAGTCTTCCTGTTCCTTGGCTATTGCCGGAACCGATCCTACAATGGACTGAGTCCAAGTCAAGAAGGGGACCAAACGCACATCTCGCCGGATTGCGGACATGTTCACTGGTAAACTTCGGACATCCCACGAACCTGAATAGGTGAACCGACATGAGTGACCTGCTGGAGCGGCTGCGAGGACGTGGCTGGCGGATGACCTCCCAGCGGCGTGTCGTCGCGCAGGTCCTCGACGGCGACCACGTGCATCTCACGGCCGACGAGGTGCACGCCCGCGCGGCCGAGCGGCTGCCGGAGATCTCCAGGGCGACCGTCTACAACACCCTGGGCGAGCTCGTCTCGCTCGGCGAGGTCATGGAGGTCTCCACCGACGGCCGCGCCAAGCGCTACGACCCCAACGCCCACCACCCGCACCACCACCTGGTGTGCTCCAACTGCGGCACCATCCGTGACGTCCACCCGACCGGCGACCCGCTGGCGGACCTCCCGCCGCAGGAGCGCTTCGGCTTCACGGTCTCCGGGGCCGAGGTCACCTACCGGGGGCTGTGCCCGTCCTGCGGTTAGGGCCTGCCGTGCGGATCTGCGCGGCGTCGCGGGCCCCGGCCCGCACGTCTGCCGCGTTCCCGCCCGATCGTCGACGCACCACGCCGCCTCCCTCCTCCGCCGTGCGGCCGTCAACGCGCCGGACCCGCGCCGCCGCCCGCGGCGATCCGCACGGCAGGCCCCAGGCCGCCCCGCGCGACGAGGCTGCCCCCGCCCCGCCCTCCGGTCGCGCGGCCGTCGCGGACCGCGGAATCGGACTGACGTGCTCCGGGTGAACCTGCGGCGATTGCCCGGCGGCCGGCGCCAAGTCCCGGCACCCTGCTAGGAGTTGGTCCGAGCGGTGCTCGTGGCGGGAGCCGTCCTCCGGGTCGGTCCCGACACCGGCCGGGCCGTCGGCCGGGCGGATCGCGCTCGCCGGCGGACGCGGCAGAGCTCCGCAAAACGCCCGGTGCGCGGCCCGGAGGTCACGGGGCGCCGCGCCGCGTGAGACGGAGGGGGTTTGTGCCGTGACAGCCGGGGAATCCCGTACGGCGGCAGACCGGGACGGCGCCGCCGCGGCCCGCCCGTCCCCCCACGGGCCGCCCGGCGCGGACCGGCCCCGTAACGTACCGCACCACGTCGCGTGCGTGATGGACGGGAACGGCCGGTGGGCCCAGCAGCGGTCCCTGCCGCGCACGTCGGGCCACCTGGCCGCCGAGACGCCGGTGATCGACGTCATCGAGAGCGCGCGGAGCGCGGGCGTACGGTGGCTGAGCCTGTTCGCGTTCTCCACCGAGAACTGGCGCCGCCCGAGCGGCGAGATCGACTTCCTCATGCGGCTGGTGCGCCGGGCCGTCCGCAAGCACGCCCCGCTGCTGCACGCCCGCGGCATCCGCTGCCGGTTCCTCGGAGCCGCCGATCCGCGCATCCCCGCGCCGCTGGCCCGGGACTTCGCCGACCTGATGACGCTGACCGGCGCGAACCGGGGCATGACGCTGACCGTGGCGTTCGACCACGGCGGACGCCGCGACATCGTCGAGGCGGCGCGGTCCCTCATCCGCAGCGGCGTGCCGGCCGACGCCGTCGACGAGCGGAACTTCGCCGCCCACCTGCCCTTCCCCGACACCCCCGACGTGGACCTCGTCATCCGGACCTCCGGCGAACAGCGCATCTCCAACTTCATGCTCTGGCACGTGGCCTACGCCGAATGGGTCTTCCCGCCGGTGCTCTGGCCCGACTTCCGCGCGCCGCACTTCCTGGAGTGCCTGCGCGCCTACCGGCACCGCGAGCGCCGCTTCGGCGGCGTGACACCGTACGCGAACGGAGAACCCCACCCGTGACGGACACCGGCGACAGCCGCCCCGGCCGTACCCGTTCGGAACCCGCCGGCCGGCACGGCGACCCCGTACCGCCCGACCCCGCAGCCGGGCCCGGCGCCCTGTTCGGCCCCGACTCGCAGTTCCACCGGTTCTTCGACGATCCGCGCTGGGCACTGGCCATGGTCAGGGCCACCGTACTGGAGGCCGCGCACCCGCAGATCGGTGCGGCCCTGATCGACAACTCGACGTTCGTCGCCCACCCGTGGCGCCGGCTGCGCAACACCCTGGTGAGCCTGCAGCGCATGTTCGGCGCCGACGAGCAGGTACGGCAGCGGGAAGCGGCGCGGCTCAACCGCCTGCACACCCGGATAAGCGGCACCGACGCGCGCAACCGGCCGTACGACGCGATGGACCCGCAGGTCCGCGCGTGGGTGGTGGCGACGCTGTTCGAGAGCGCCGTCACCATGTGCCGGCTGAGCGGGCAGCCGCTCGACCAGGCCACCATGGAGCGGCTCTACGCCGAGTTCCGGGCCTTCCTGGCCGCCTTGGGGGATCAGACCGGCCAACTGCCGCCCACCCTGCCGGAGTTCTGGCGGTACTACGACCGCATGGTCGAGGAGGAGCTGGAGAACACCGAGGCGCTGCGCATCGTTCTCTACAAGCTCTTCGACCACCTCCCGGCGCCGCCCCTGCTCGGCGGCCTGCCGACGGTGTGGGCGGCCGGCCGCGCGCTCGCCGGCCCGGTCATCGGCACGATCACCGTGGCGTCCCTGCCCGAACCCTTCCGCCGCCGGGCCGGGCTGCCCGAAGTCCCCGGCGCCCGGACGCTGATGCAGAGCGCCTACCTGGCCGCCGGCCTGGCCCGCTTCCTGCCCGACGACTGGCTCAGGACCGAGGACCTCACCAACCTGCTCTACCTGTCCGCCGACAGCGACGACCCGCGGGCCGCGACGCTCGGCGCGCTGAGCGCCCGCGTGAAGCGCGCCGGCGCCTTGTTCCGGCTCGTCACGCCCTTCCCGGCACCGCGGCCACCCGCCGACCGGAACGCCCCACGGCGCAGCGCCGACGAGTTCTTCACCGCGGTCCTCGACCAGACCGGTGACGGCTACCTGGACTGGCCCGATCTCGCCGCCATGGCACGGGAGTTGTCGTCCCGCCTGGACCTCGACGAACCGCAGGAGACCAGGCTCTACGACGCCTACGCGCAGTGGTGGCGCGAACTCCAGAGCGCCCTCGACACCGACGGCGACGGCCGCGTCAGCAAGGACGAGTACGCCGCCGCCGTCCCCTCCCTCGCCGGCCCCGCCCTGATCCGGGTCGCCGAGGTCCTCTTCGACGCCACCGACGCCGACGGCGACGGCTTTATCGACGCCGAGGAGTATCGCGCCCTCTTCCGCACCGCCTTCGCCCGCACCCCGACCGGCCCCGACCCCCGCTACCCGCGCGGCGCCTTCGTCCAGGACTTCCTCTCCTTCATGTCCGGCCGCCGCCCCTCCACCCCCTTCGACCCCCTCCTCGCCGACGCGTAGACCCCCGACGGGGCCGCCGCCGTGGTCGCCGCCGCCCTCCCCACCGGGGGGCGGCGGATCGCCGTCGGACGCCGGACCCCTCGTAGTTGGACCCCCTCGTACCGGCCCGGTCGATCTGCCGGCCTGCTCGCCGGCGTCCGGGCCGTACCACCGGAGGGGCTGCCCGGTGAACGCGGCGACGCGCTCGACGTCCCGGTCGTGACGCCGGAGGGTCAGCCCCTGGAATGCGGCGGTGACGCCCTGGGCGCGGGTCCCCGGCGGAACGCGCGCCGTGGAGGAAATCCGGTTCCGCGACGGGCGGGCGGCCCGTCGGCCCGGAGCCACCGGGATTCTCCGCCGGTCGGACGGAGAAAAGGTTGCCGAGGATTACGGAATTACGGTCGGATCATCGGATGAGCGATTTGCGCGCCGGTGGGAAAGCGGCGCTATCAGGGGGATCGTGTTGTCGGCGGTGCGCCTTTCAGGTTCACCCGAAAGGCGCCGTTGACAGGGAGTCCGGTCGGGGATGAAACTGGCAAAGAGGGCGATCGGGCTTCCGGAGCAGAATCTTTTTCGGCGGGCCATGAGACGTGGGTGGACATACCCGACCGCCCGCCCGCCGGCCGTGGGCCGGCAGACGCCATGAGGGACGCTCCGGCGGCGTCCCGCCAGTAGATCCCGCCTGACGCCCCGTCGACTTCCAGTGTACCGAAACGCCTTTCCGCCCGGTCGGTGAACGCTGTATCCGGCTGGGTGCGGGCCTGATGATTCCCGGGCGGCGGCGGCATGCCGCCAACCCGTACGGTCGCCTCGTTTCCGGGCTGGAAAGCCCGCCCCGGCCGATCAGTGTTCCCGGGGCGAACGTACGGATACGGCGTTCGCCGGCGCCGGCATCCGCACGATCCGCTGTCCCTGCCCGCGTTTCCGCGTCCCCTTTTACGCGTGCCGACCGCGTACCGAAAACCCCGGCCCGGCTGCGGCCCGGGGCCGCTTCAAGGAGTGTCCAGCGATGAGTACCGATATCCCCACGGTCGACCTGCAGGAATGGCGGCACGCCGACCTCGACCGGCTCGACGAGATCGCGTGGGCCGTGGACCTGGCCCTGCGGGAGACCGGCATGTTCCTGCTGACCGGTCACGACGTGCCGCGATCGAGCGGCGAGGACTTGCGTGACGCGGGGCTGTCGTTCTTCCGCCTGCCCCGCGAGACCAAACTCCGCTACGAGATCCAGGGCCAGTACGACAACGGCTGGCGCGAGGTGCACCGGAACGTCGGCATTCCCGACGCCGCCGCGAACGACGACGACAGCGCCCCGGACCTGCACGAGTCCTTCTACGCGGGCCCCACGCACCGCACCGGTGACGCCCGCGCCGACGGCCTGTTCTACCCGGCCAACCGGTGGCCCGCAGAACTGCCGCGGCTCCGGGCGGCGGCCGACGCCTACACCGCGCACATGGTGCGGGTGGCCGAGCAGGTCAACAGCCTGCTGGCCGACGTGCTGGAGCTTCCCCGGGACTTCTTCAACTCCCTCTCCCGAAAGGCGACGTGGACACAGAACGTCAGCTGGTACCCGTCATTGGCCCGGCTGGGCCAGACCGGGACCGGCCGGATGCGCAACGCCCCGCACACCGATCTGGGCACCTTCACCCTGCTCAACCGCCAGCCGGGCAAAGGCGGCCTGGAGGTGTGGAACGAGGCGGAGGGCTGGTTCCCCCCGGTCTACGCCCGGGACTCCGACACCCTGATCGTCATCCTCGGCGATCTGATGGAGCTGTGGACGGACGGCCGGTGGCGCGCCCTGCGCCACCGCGTGCCGGCCCCCCGGGTGGACGCCGGCGAGGAGGACGAGGAGCAGGTCTCGCTGGTCTTCTTCTTCGAGGCCGACCCGCAGGCCCTGATCGAGCCGCTCCCCGCACCGGTCGGCGGCGGCCGCGGGATGGCGCCCGCGGTGGCAGGCGAGTCGATCCTGGGCAAGCTCGGCGTCCCCCTGACCCCGGCCTGAGCGGCCCGCCCGGGATCCGCCCGCCGCGGAGTACCGCCGGCCCGGGAGGCCCGCGTCCGCCCCCCCGCTGCTTCACCCGCCATCCTGCCTGCCCCCGTCTGCCGACAACCCGACCCGAGAAAGGCGACCGACACCGTGACGAGCCCCGCGTTCTATTCGAAGGTGGCCGGCCAGTTCGGCGGCTACCCCGACTGGCCGCCCCGGACCACGCACTACCCCGACGGCGACCCCGAGGAGTACTTCGACACGGCGCTGACCGCCTTCGGCGCCGGTGGGCGCCTCCTGGACGTCGGGTGCGCCGACGGGCGCAACCTGCTGGCGGTGGCCGACCGGTTCCGGCAGGTCCTCGGCATCGACCTGTCGCCCGAGATGCTGGAGGCCGCCCACCGCCACCAGCGCGAGGCCGCGCTCGCCCATGTGGCCTTCGAGGTGGGCGACGCCTCGGCCACCCGCCTCGCCCGCGGCTCGGTGGACGTGGTCTCCTCCCGGCGCGGACCGCTGTGCCCGGCCGAGTTCCACCGGGTGCTCACCGACCAGGGCGCGGTGGTGCACCTCGGCATCGGCGAACAGGACGTACGGGCCCTGAAGGAGGCGTTCGGGCGCGGGCAGAACTACGGCCGCTGGTGCGGGGTCCCCGCCGCCCAGGAGGACCAGGCGCGGCTGGAGGAGGCCGGCTTCTCCGTCGAACACCGGGCGTTCCGCTTCGACGAGTACTTCCACTCGGCCGACGACCTGCGCGGATTCCTGCGCAAGGTGCCGATCTTCGAGGACTTCGACCCGGTCGCCGACAAGGAACCGTTCGACGCCTACGTCGGCCGCGCGAGGTCGGAGCGCGGCATCCACCTGGCCCGGCACTGGTTCGTGCTCGTCGCCCGGAAGGCGCTGCCGTGACCGGCCGCGGCCCGTACGACGTCCTGGTGGTCAGCTCCTACAAGCCGCTGCCGGCCCGCCTGCTGGCGAGCGGGCTGATCGGCCGGGTGTCGGTCATCACCGAACCGGAGTTCGCCGACTTCTACGGGCCGGACGCGCGGGTGACCACCGTCGGCGGTGTCGACGACCTGACGGCCGTGCGCGACGCGGCCCTGCCCGTCTTCGCCGACGGCCGCGTCGACGCCGTGCTGACCCCGGCGGAGGCCGGCATCGCCGCCTCGGGGCTGCTGCGCTCGCACTACGGGGTGCAGGGCATCGGATACGAGACCGCCAACGCCTGCTCCAACAAGTACGTGATGAAGCGGGCGCTGGCGGCCGCCGGAGTGCCGGTCACCGCGTTCCGCCCGGTCCACCGGCTGGCCGACGTGCCGGCCGCCGCGGCCGTGCTGGGCTGGCCGGTGGTGGTCAAACCCACCTTCGGCGGCGGGACCTTCAACGTGGTCGAGCTGCGCTCACCGGGCGCGTTCGCGGGGTTCGCCGCCGGCCCGCGCTCGGCCGGGCTGCGCGGCCTGCGGACATCGCTGCTGGTCGAGTCGCTGGTGGAGATGGAGGCCGAGTACCACTGCGACGCCGTGGTGTACGAGGGCGAGGCGCTGTTCGCGGCGGTCTCCCGCTACCACGGACCGGTCCTGCGCAGCCTCGGCGGACTCCTCGGCTCCTACCCGCTGCCCGACGCCCATCCCGACCGGGCGGCTGCCCTCGCCCTGCTGGACGACGTGCTGGCCGCGGTCGGCCTGCGCTCCGGGGTCGCGCACGTGGAGATGTTCCGTACCGCCTCCGGGCTGCTGGTCGGCGAGATCGCCTGCCGGCCGCCGGGCGGCGGGGTGGTCGAGGGGCTCGCCCTGCAGTACGGGGTCGATCTGTGGCAGGCGTTCCTGGAGACCTCGCTGGGGCTGCCGCCGACCCTGCGCCCGCGGCACGCCGGGCACATCGTGGCCAACACCATGCTTCCGGCGCGGCCGGGGCGGATCACGGCGATCACCCCGGCGGAGACGCTGGAAGCGCTGCCGGGCGTGCTCCGGGCCACCATGACGCGCCGCGTCGGCGACATCGTCGACGCCGACCTGTACTCCACCTCGCACACCGGCGTGGTGCTCTTCGCGGCCGACGACGAGCGGGAGATCCCGGTCCGGCTGCGCGAGTTGGCCCAGCTGTACGAACTCGCCGTGACACCGGCCCCCGAACCCGGGGACGGCGCCGAGGCCGCCCCCGGCTCCAGCACCGTCGCCGTCCCCGGAACCACCTCCCGTACCGGCCGGGACACCCCGGTGGGGAGCCCGCGGTGACCAGGATCGTCGTGGTCGTCTCCGGCGGGATCGACTCCGTGACGATGGCCCATCAACTGGCCGCCCAAGGCCACCGCTTGCACCTTCTCGCCGTCGACTACGGGCAGCGCCACCGCAAGGAGCTCGGCTTCGCCCGCGCCACCGCGGAACGGCTCGGCGCCCCCTACGAGGAGGTCGATCTGACCGCGGTGGGCCGCCTGCTGCGCGGCTCGTCCCTCACCGATCCCGCGGTACCCGTCCCGGACGCGCAGCAGGCCCCGAGCGGGCCCAACCCCAACATCGTGCCGAACCGCAACGCGCTTCTGCTGGCGGTCGCCTACTCGGTCGCCGTGGTCGAGCGGGCGCGGGCGGTGGCCTTCGGGGCGATGGCCGACGACGTGGGCCCCTCCGACACCTCACCGGCGTTCCTGGCCGCCTTCCTCGCCATGGAACGGATCGCCACCTTCGGCCAGGCCGTGCCGGGACTGGAGCTGCTCGCGCCGCTCATCACCCTGCACAAACCCGAAGTGATCCTGCGCGGAGTCGAGTTGGGGGTCCCGTGGCAGGAGACCTGGACGTGCTTTCGCGGCGGGGAGCTGCACTGCGGCGGGTGCGCGGCCTGCGTGGAGCGGCGTACGGCGTTCGCCGCCGCCGCGGTGAAGGACCCCACCGAGTACCGGCGGGAGCCGGCGGCCAGCCGGGGAGAAGGACGTCGGCCGCAGGAGCGCCCCGAAGCGGACGCCGCGCCACCGAGCCGCGAAACGGCGCTCTGAGCCGGAGCCACGAGACAGAGAGGACAGCGCACATGGCGTTGCGGATCACCAAGCAGTTCGCCTTCTCCGCCAGCCACCGGCTGGAGGGCCTCGCCCAAGGGCACCAGTGCGGGCGCCTGCACGGGCACAACTACCTGGTCGAAGTGGAACTGGCCGCCGAAGCGGATCAGTTGACGGCGACCGGATTCGTCCGGGACTACGGCGAGCTGGCCCCGTTCAAGAGGTGGATCGACGCCACCGTCGATCACCAGCACCTCAACGACATCGTCAAGGCCAACCCGACCGCCGAGAACCTGGCCCGGTGGATGTACGAGCTGTGGTCGGAGCAGTTCCCCGAACTGTCCGCCGTCCGGATCTCCGAGACACCCAAGACCTGGGCCGAGTTCCGTCCCTGACCCCGTCCCTGGCCTGCGGGTCCGCTGCCCGCCGCCGACGGCGGGCAAACCCGGACCTGACCGCATCGCATCGCATCGCGCCGCATCGCATCGCATCGCGCCGCTCGCGCGGTGACCGCAGACCGTATCGAGGAGGTGGTGCCAGTGGAACCGCAGCTCGTCGTCAACGAAGTCTTCGGCCCCACCTAGGGCCGTCCAGGGAGAGGGCCGCTCACTCGGCCGACGGTGCGCGTTCGTGCGCCTGGGCGGCTGCAACCTGACCTGCCGTTGGTGCGACACCCCCTACACATGGGACTGGCAGGGCACGAGCGACGCGGGGATCGCGTACGACCCCCGCGAGGAGCTGCACTCGCGTTCGGTCACCTCGGTCGCCGACCAGGTGTCCGCGCTGGGCGTGGACCTGGTGGTGGTCTCCGGCGGCGAACCGCTCGGCCAGCAGGTACGGCTGGTGCCGCTGGTCGAGCTGCTGACCGGACGGGGCATGGAGGTCGAGATCGAGACCAACGGCACGCACGTCCCGCACCCGGCGCTGGTGGCGGCGGGCGCCCGGTTCAACGTCTCGCCGAAGCTGGCCCATTCGGGCGTGGCCGCCGATCGGCGGATCAGGCCCGACGCGCTGCGCAGCCTGGCCGGCACCCCCGGCAGCTGCTTCAAGTTCGTCTGCCGCGACCCCGCCGACCTGGACGAAGTGGGCGACCTTGTGCGGCGCTTCGCCATCGGCCCGGTGTGGATCATGCCGGAAGGCCAGAGCGCGGAACACGTCAGCGACCACGGGCGGAACCTGGTGGCGGCGGTGATCGAGCGCGGCTGGAATCTGACCACCCGACTGCACATCTTGATCTGGGGACAGGAAAGAGGCGTCTGAGTGAGCACCGAGGTGAAGACCCAGTCCGTCGCCACCACGCTGGACATCGAACCGGTGGGAGACCCCGATCCGTTGATCGACCTCGCCGTCAGACTGCTGGAGGAGATCGGCGAGGACCCGGGACGCGACGGGCTGCGCGATACGCCGGAGCGGTTCGCCCGCTGGTGGCGGGAGTTCACCAGCTACGACCCCGGCACCACGTCGACCCTGTTCGAGACCACCGCCACCGGTCAGCTGGTGCTCGTCTCGGGCATCGAGGTCTGGTCCCTCTGCGAGCACCACCTGCTGCCGTTCAACTGCTCGATCAGCGTCGCCTACCGTTCCACCGAACGGCTCCTCGGGCTCTCGAAGTTCGCCCGCATCGCGCACCAGCACGCCCACCGGTTGCAGCTGCAGGAGCGGCTGGTCGCCGACATCGCCGCCGACATCATCCGGATCACCGGCAGTGAGGACGTCGCCGTGGTCGGCCACGGTGAACACCTGTGCATGACGATGCGCGGCATCAAGACCAGCGCGCGGATGACCTCCACCTCCATCCACGGCGACTTCGGCCGGGCCGGCCCCGCCCGCGACGAACTTTTCGCCTTCCTCCACCACTGACCGGGGCCGGGCCGGCCCCGTACCCCGCCGTCCGTCCACCCACCCGTGCACCCCGTGCACCCCGTGCACCCCGTGCACCCCGTCCGCCCGGGACGGCCCGCCCACCGCCACCGCCACGATCGCCATCGCCTTCGCCACCGGCAGGAAACGGACATCTCGATGAGCACGCTCGACGTAGAACACTCGCCGCAATCGCTGGAATCAGAGGTGCGCAGCTACTGCCGGTGCTGGCCGGTGGTCTTCGACCGCGCCGAGGGCAGCCGGCTGTACGCCCGGGACGGCACGCCGTACCTGGACTTCTTCGCCGGCGCCGGAGCGCTCAACTACGGCCACAACAACCCGGTGCTCAAGGCCGCGCTGCTCGACTACCTGAGCCGGGACGGCGTCATCCACGCACTCGACATGTCCACGGTGGCCAAGGCCGACTTCCTCCACGCGCTGTCGGAGATCCTCCTGAAGCCCCGCGGACTCGACTACAAGGTCGTCCTCTCCGGTCCCGGCGGCGCCAACGCCGTGGAGGCGGCGCTCAAACTGGCCCGCAAGGTGACCGGCCGGCACCCGGTCGTCAGCTTCACCAACTCCTTCCACGGCATGACGCTCGGCACGCTGGCGGTGAGCGGCAGTTCCGCCAAGCGGGCCGCCGCCGGCCTGCCGCTCGCCCACGCCACCTCGCTGCCGTACGACGGCTACCCGGGCGGCGTCGACGCGCCCGCGCTGCTGGAGAGACTGCTGACCGATCCGGGCAGCGGCCACGACCTGCCGGCCGCCGTCATCGTCGAGACCGTGCAGGGCGAAGGCGGCCTGCACACCGCGAGCAGTACGTGGCTGCGCGCGCTGGCCGACGTGTGCCGCCGGACGGGCGTCCTGCTGGTGGTGGACGACGTGCAGATGGGCTGCGGACGCACCGGGGCCTTCTTCAGCTTCGAGGACGCGGGCATCACCCCCGACATCGTCTGCCTCTCGAAGTCGATCGGCGGATACGGCCTGCCGATGGCGCTCACCCTGCTCCGGCCGGAGCTGGACGTGTGGCGGCCGGGCGAGCACAACGGCACCTTCCGCGGCGTCAGCCCGTCGTTCGTCACCGGCGCCGAGGCCCTGCGGACGTACTGGACGGACGGCGGACTGGAGGATGCGGTACGGGCCAAGGGCGCGTGGCTGCGCGCGGCGCTCACCGACCTCGCGCGGGAGTTCCCCGCGGCGGCCGCCGAGGTGCGCGGGCGCGGTCTGGCCGTCGGCCTGCACTTTCGTGGTGCGGCGGGTGGTGGTGCGGCGGGTGGTGGTGCGGCGGATGGCGGCGGGACGGCCGGCGCCGAGGCGGGCAGCGGTACGACCGGCGGCGGCGCCGGCACGGGTACGACCGGCGGCGGCGCGAGCCGCCCCACCACGGCGCAGCTGATCTGCGCCGCCGCCTTCGAGCGCGGGCTGCTGGTGGAGACCTCCGGGGCCGTCGACGACGTCGTCAAGCTGCTGCCCCCGCTGACGATCCGCCAGGAAGAACTCGACGAGGGTCTGGAGATCCTCCGCGGCGCGGTGACGGCCGTGCTCACCGGGGCGGCGGAGAAGAAGCCCGCGTGGTCCTGAGCGGGCCGGCGACCACCCGGCCCACCCGGCGGGAGCGGCTGGGGCTGCCGCGGGCCCGCGGCGCCGGCCCGCTTCTGGCGGCGGCCCTGGTGGACAGTCTGGGCAGCGGGCTCTTCCTGCCGTACGCGCTGCTGTACTTCCTCGGCACCACCGGGCTGCCGGCGCCCACGGTCGGGCTCGCGCTGTCCGCGGCCGCGGCCCTCGCGCTGCCGTGCTCCGCGCTGTTCGGCCCGCTGGTCGACCGGGCCGGCGCCCGCCGGTCGGTGGTGCTGGCGAACCTCGCCCAGGCGGCGGGCTTCGTCGGCTACATGGGGGCGGCGTCCGCGGGGCAGATCGTCGCCTTCGGGTTCCTCGTCACCGCGGGCCAGAACCTGTTCTGGACGGCGAACGGGGTGCTGGTCACCACGGTCTCCGCACCGGAGGACCGGGTGCGCTGGTTCAGCCTGCTGCGGGTGGTGCGGAACGTGGGCACCGGGGTGGGGGCGCTGCTGGCGTCGCTGATCGCGGCGGGTGCGGCGGGCGGGCCGCACCCGGCGGGCGCGGTCAGCGCGGTGGGTGCCGTGGGCGCGGTGGGCGCGGCTCCGATCGGCGGCCGGGCGGTGGTGGTGGCGAACGCGGGCAGCTTCCTGCTGGCCGCCGCCGTCCTCGCCCGCTGGCGCCCGCAGCCGCCGCCCGCGGCCGTATCCGCCGGCCGGCCTCCGCGGGAGCCGCCGCCCGCCGCCCTTCCCGAGCCGGTCCGTCCGCCGCGACGCCCCGGCTACCGGCAGGTCCTGGCCGACCGCCGCTTCGCGGCGCTCAACGCCGCGACTGTGCTCTTCGTGCTGTGCCTGCTGGGACCCCCGCTGATCCTGGCGCTCTACGTCACCAGGACGCTGGACCAACCGGCATGGGTGGCAGGGGCGTTCATCGCGGGCAACACCGCGCTGGTGGTGGCCTTCCAGACACCGGTCACCGAGGCGCTGCGCCCGCACCGCGGTACCCGCCTGCTGCACCTGGCGGCCGTGCTGTTCGCGGCCTCCTTCGCCCTGCTCTGGGCGGCGCACGCGGCGGACCGCCCCCCGTGGCTCGCGTTCTTCCTGGTGGCGGCCCTGTTCGGCTACACCGCGGGGGAGATCGTCTCCTCCCCCGTCCTCACCGATCTGGTCGCCACGCTCGCGCCCGCGGATCTGCGAGGCCGGTACTTCGCGGTCAGCCAGCTCTGCTGGAGCCTGGCCGCCGTGCTGGCCCCGGGCGTGCTGACCCGCCTGACGAACGCCGGAACGCTCGCCCTGTGGGGCACCCTGCTGGTCGTCTCCTGCGGTGCGTTCGCGCTCGTCCCCGCAGTCGCCCGCCCGCCCGGCGCGTCTCCGGAGCCGCCCGCCCCCATTCCGCTGCCGGCCGAGCCGCCGCCATAGCGGATTCGGTCCGCAGTTCCGACGGGGGAATGACGGGGACGTGACGCCTGGAAGTCGGGGGCGTCCGTCCCGCGGTGCCGGGGGTGCCTCCTCCGCCGTCGTCGCCATGCCGGCGGGGGAGGAGAGGTGAGAGGGAGCCGGACCCGGATTTCGGGGAGTTCGGCGCTCGCGGTCGCGAAGGCGGATGAGGGTAAGGTTCGGGAACCGGCGGGCGGGGATTTTCAGAGTTTGAAAATCGAGAGGTACTTCACTTTGGTCTCGGCGATGAAATCGTTGTGCTCGGACCCGACCGCGGCCGCGAAGAGCCCCCCGGCGCTGATGGTGTGGCCCTGGTTGCTGACGGTGCCTTCGATCAGGTAGAAGAACTCGGTGTGCTGGTGGGTGTGCGGGTCGGTGCGGTAGCCGGGTTCGGCTTCGACCACGGCGATGTGGTATCCGTCGGCCCGAGCCGCTATTTTTGCTCGGGCTTTACCGTCGGATCCCCACGGTATCCACGCGGTGTCGGCGAGTTCGCCGTCGTGGGCGATGTCCCAGCCTTTGGGCAAGTCGGTCATCGTTTCCTCTTCGGGTCGTCTGATGTGCCTGATCTTGCTCATCGTTGTCGCATGTGCCCGGTCTTGTTCGGTTGTCCGGCGCATTGTTGTCCGGGTCGAACACGCCAATGCCGACCGGCGCGATTTTACCGTGTTCCCCCGTTGCGGGCCGTATCACCGTGGATATCCGGCCGGTGCGGAACCCGCGTCCCCGATTTCCGGCCCGCCCGCCGGCGCTCCGGGACCACCCCGACCTGTGGCTCCCCGACCGCTCCGTGGTCACCGGCGGCCGGCCGCCCGCGTACGCCTCCGCGGTCGCCCGGCTCAGCCCGTCCCCCGACCCGCGCGCCGCCTTCCTCGCCGCCACCCGCTTCCTGGGCATGGGCACCACCTGGGCCCTGTCGGCGCTGTCCGTGCCGTCCCCGCCGGGTCCCGGCCGATGAGCGAGCTCACCGACGCGCCCCCTCCGCCGCCCCCGGACCCCCCGGACCCGCCGGCCCCACCGGATTCCGAGGCCGCCGAGCCCCGCGACACCGCGGAGGCGCGGGAACTCCCCGGTTCGGAGAACACCGAGCAGCCGGCGCCCGGACCCTCCGACGCGGACGACCTCCTCGACGCCGAACAGCCGCTCCCGGAGGAGACACGGGAGGAACCGGCGGAGCGGTACGCCGACGGCGTCGCGGACCCTGCGGACCTGCCGGATCCCGCGGACCTGCCTGATTTAGCGGACCTGCCCGATCACGCGGATCCCGCCGACGTCGCGGACCTTGCGGCGGGGCAGCGGGAGACCGCCGCGCCGGACGGCCGCCCGGCATCGGACGAGGCCATACCCGAGATTCCCGCCGGGCCGGAGATACCCGCTGGCCCGGTGAACCTGCCCGCCCTGGACGAAACCCCGGCTCCGGACGAATCCCCGGCTCCGGACGAATCCCCGGCTCCGG
This sequence comes from Streptomyces sp. ITFR-21, assembly GCF_031844685.1. Lineage (NCBI taxonomy): Bacteria > Bacillati > Actinomycetota > Actinomycetes > Kitasatosporales > Streptomycetaceae > Actinacidiphila > Actinacidiphila sp. ITFR-21. The sequence goes on along the minus strand of NZ_CP134605.1, from coordinate 3,080,865 downwards.
ACGAAACCCCGGCTCCGGACGTAACCCCGCCTCCCGAGGACCCGCCTGCTCCGGAAGAGCCCGCCGAGCCGGCGGACATCGCCCAACCGGAGGATCCAGCCGAACCCGACGGGCCGTCCGCCCCGGAGGAGGCCGTCGAACCGGCGGAGGCACCAGCGGCGCAGGACCCGGTGGATTCCGTCGACGACGCCGAGGCGGTGGAAGCCGGGGAGCCGGCCGAACCGGACGCTGAACCGGACGCGGCGGCGGCGTCGACCCGGAACGCGGTGGACGCCGGGCTCGGCACGGCCGCGCCCCACCCGGGCGCGAGCGCGGGTTCAGGGAAGCCGTGCCGGACCAGGGGACCGGTGCCGAGCCCGTCCGCCCGGCCTGTGCGCCGAGCGGGAACGCCGCGGACGGGTCCGCTGCGAGGGCGCCCACCGCAACGGCACCGGCGGCGCCCTCCCCACCACGCCTTCCGGCGGCCCCCGGTAGCGACCGCCCGCCTCCGTAGCGCGTACGGCCCGCGGTGGAGCAGAGCCGGTCGACCGGCCTGAACCCTGGCGGACGGCGGTGGACGACGACGCCAGGACCGAGACCGGCGCGCCACCGAGACCGCCGCGCCGCCGCGTGCGGGACCGCGCCGCCGATCCCGCTATCCACCGCGGCCCTCACCCCCGGCGGCAACAGGCTTCCGCGGCCCATGCGCAATCTTGACGCAACCTTGGAGAGCGCTCTCCCATCCCGTTCGGCCCGCCCGGGGGACACTCTCCATGGTTGGCGGGAGTCATACGGCGAGCTCAACTCCCGCTGCGTGGCACCCCGGTCCACCATGTCCTGTCATGCCCCTGTCATGCCCCTGCCATGTTCCGACCCGCCGACCCCGTACCACCGCCCCACCGCCCGGCACCGCCCCGCGGGCAGCCGATCCGGTCCGCGTCAGCCCGCAGCCCAGCCCAGCCCAGCCGAGCCGTGCCCAGCCGCACACGGCCGGGCCGGCCGCGCGGGCGCGAGCCGTTCGCGGCCGTCCGCCCGCGGAATCCGCGCCGGCCCGGCCGGTCGGCCCACTCGCCGACCGGCCGGGCGGTCCGGCGCCCGAGAAGAAGTCCCGACACCTGAGACAACCGAAGGGAATGCAATGAAGCTGCTCCCTCTCCCGCGACCGCCGGCGCCCCCGCGCGGCACGCCGCGACGCTCCCGCCGCCGCCCCACGGTCCGCGCGCTGCTTGTGGCCGCGGCCCTGTCCGCCCTGTCGCTGGCCGGTGTGCACACCCGGGCCTACGCCGCCGGCGGTGCCCCCTTCGGCGGCACCCCGGCCCCGGTTCCCGGCACGGTCCAGGCCGCGAACTACGACACCGGTGGCCAAGGCGTCGCCTACGGCGTGGTCTCCGCCAACGGCAGCGCCGACAGCTACCGTTCCGACGGCATCGACCTCGAGACCACCGCGGACACCCAGGACACCGGCGCGGCCGGCGGCGCGTACGACATGGGCTGGACCACTCCGGGGCAGTGGTTCACCTACACCGTCGACGCCGCCACCGCCGGGAACTACACGGTCAGCTTCCGCGTGGCCTCGCCGTACGGGCTCACCGACGCGCTGCACATCGCCAACGCCGCGGGCAGCGATCTGACCGGCGCGGTCGCCGTCCCGAACACCGGCGGCTACGAGACCTGGACCACGGTCACCGCCGCCGTCACCCTGCCGGCCGGCCGGCAGACGCTCACCGTCGACCAGGACACCAACGGCTGGAACTTCCACTACCTGGCCTTCGCCCAGGGATCGGACGGCGGTGGCGGCACGGGCGGCACCGGCGGCACCGGTCCGACCGAGTACTGCGGTACGCAGGACCTCGCACTGGACCAGCCGACCACGGCCTCCTCGACCCAGGACGCCGTGGCCTACCCGGCGTCCGGCGCCACCGACGGCGACCCCGGCACCCGCTGGTCCAGCGCGGCGGGCGACCCGCAGTGGCTGGAGGTCGACCTCGGCGCCCGGCAGCAGATCTGCGGCGTGGGCATCCGCTGGGAGGCCGCGTACGGCAAGGCGTTCCAGGTCCAGGTGTCCGACGACAACGCGACCTGGACCACCGTCTACTCCACGACGGCCGGCACCGGCGGGAACCAGACCTTCACCGCCTCCGTGACCGCCCGCTACGTCCGCATGGCCGGCACGGCGCGCGGCACCTCGTTCGGCTACTCGATCTTCGAGTTCGACGTCTACGGGCTGACCACCGTGGCCCCGGTCGGCGGCGGCAACGGGAACGGCGGCAACGGCGTCTGCCCGTGGGTCGGCTCCACCGCGCCGGTCGCCCAGCGGGTCCAGCAGGTGCTCGACACCATGGACCGGGCGGAGGAGGTCACCCTGGCCTCCGGCGACGGCAGTTCGGCGTACATCGGCCAGGTCGCCGGCATCCCGGACCTGTGCGTCCCGTCGCTGAACCTGGAGGACGGCCCGTCCGGGGTCGGCGACGGGAACGGCGGCGTGACGGCCTTCCCCGACGGCGAGAACGCCGCCGCGACCTGGGACCCGGCACTGGTCGGCCAGGAGGGCGCGGCCAAGGGGGCCGAGTTCGCCGGCAAGGGCGCGAACGTCTCGCTCGGCCCGACGGCCAACCTGGTGCGCGACCCGCGCTGGGGCCGGACCTACGAGACCTACGGCGAGGACCCGTACCTGGCCGGGCAGATCACCTCCGCCGAGGTCGGCGGTCTGCAGAGCCAGGGCGTGATGGCCGAGGTCAAGCACGCCGCCGCGTACGACCAGGAGCGGTATCCGAACGGCGGCGACAACGAGACGGTCAGCCAGAAGGCGCTCGAAGAGCTCTACCTGGCGCCCTTCCGGACCGCCATCGAGCAGTCGGCACCGGGTTCGGTGATGTGCTCCTACGCCGTGGTCAACGGCGCCCCCTCCTGCGCGAGCGCCGACATGCTGCAGAACGGGCTCGACCAGCAGGCGGACTACGGCGGCTTCGTCGTCTCCGACTGGGGCGCCGCGGGCAACGCCGTCGCGGACGCCGAGGGCGGCATGGACATCGCGATGCCGTTCTCCGACGCGAGCGACGTGGCCGCGGCCCTCGCGGCCGGCACGCTGGACCAGGGGACCCTGAACGCGATCGTGGCCCGCATCCTCACCCAGATGTTCGCCTTCGGCCTGTTCGACAACGCGCCGACCGGCTCGCTCTCGGCCACCGTCACCAGCGCGGCGCACCAGCAGACCGCGCTGAAGCTCGGCGAGGAGGGCACGGTGCTGCTGAAGAACAACGGGCTGCTGCCGCTCAACCCGGACATGACCGGGTCCATCGCGGTGATCGGCACCGACGGCGGCGCCGCCGTCGAACTCGCCGGCGGCGGCAGCGGCGGAGTCGACAGTGCGAACACGGTCTGGCCGCTGACCGGCGTCCAGAACGCGGTCGGGCCGAACGTCAGGGTCACCTACACCGCGGGCGACGACAACGGCACCGCCGACATCCCGCAGGCGGTCGCCGCGGCCCAGGCCGCCACCGACGCGATCGTCTACGTCAGCGCCCCGGAGGGCGAGGAGAGCGACCTGGCCACCCTGGATCTCTCCAGCGCGGACGAGACGATGATCAACGCCGTGGCCGCGGCGAACCCGCACACCGTCGTGGTGGTCAACAGCGGTTCGCCGGTGGTCATGCCGTGGCTGGACAACGTCGCGGGCGTTTTCGAGAACTGGTACGGGGGAGGGGAGACCGGCGCCGCCACGGCCGCGCTGATCTTCGGCACCGCCGACCCGTCCGGCAAGCTGCCGGTCACCTTCCCGGGCAGCCTGAGCCAGGTCCCCGCCCAGACCACCGCGCAGTGGCCGGGCACCCCGACCGGGCCGGTCTACAGCGAGGGCGTCGACATCGGCTACCGCTGGTACCAGTCCCAGAACATCACCCCCGCCTTCCCGTTCGGCTTCGGCCTCTCCTACACGACGTTCTCCTTCTCCAACCTCGACGTCGGCGCCTTCACCGCGGACGGCAAGGCCACGGTGACCGCGACGGTCACCAACACCGGGTCGGTGGCCGGCGCGGACGTGGCCCAGATGTACGTCGGCGACCCGGCCGCCGCCCAGGACCCGCCGGAGCAGTTGAGCGGCTTCCAGCGCGTCACGCTCAGCCCCGGGCAGAGCGCGACGGTCACCTTCCCGCTGACCGTCCACGACCTGGCGTCCTGGTCGGCGGCTGACAACCAGTGGGAGGCCCCGGCGGGCGCGTACTCGATCAAGGTCGGGGACGCGTCCAACCACCTGCCGTTGACCGGCTCGACCAGCCTGGCCCAGACGCTGACCGGGCAGGTCGCCGCGGGCGCCTCGGCCGCCGGCGTCTCGCTGACCAACACGGCGGTCAGCGCGAACGTCACCGCGAACTCGGGCGTACCCGGCGCGGAGACGGTCGGCGTCGTCAACCCCTTCGGCTACAGCAGCCCGAAGGGCAAGGCGGTCTCGTTCGCCCTGCAGGCCGTGGACTCCAACGCGTCGCAGACCCTCACCTTCACCGCGACCGGCCTGCCGCCCGGCATCACGATCGCCTCGAACGGCACGGTCTCCGGTTCCGGCGGCACGCCCGGCACCTCCACGGTGACGGTCACGGCCACGGACAGCCGGGGGGTGTCGGGCTCGGCCACATTCGTATGGTCCGTCACGCAGTGAACACGGTCACCCGGTGAGTACGGTGCCCCGCCCGCCGGGGCGCCGTGACCGCCCCCACCCCTAGGACCACCAACGCCGCCGCGCGGACCGGGTCCCACCGCCCGCTCCGCGCGGCGGCCTGTCCCGGCCCCGACCTCGGCGTTCCGGGAGGGGCCGCGGCCCGGTCAGCCGGCGTTGGCGTCCGTGCCCGCCGGGGAGTCCGTGCCGACCGCGGTCGAGTCGGCCGCGTCCCCCGTACGGTCCGCGGTGGCCGGTCCGGCGCCCGGCCGCAGGGTGAGCAGGGTGATCTCGCTCGGTGCGAAGACCCGGAAGGGCGGGCCCCAGAAGCCGGTGCCCCGGCTGGTGTACAGCTGGGTCCGCTCGCCGTGCCGGCTGAGGCCGTGCACCACCGGCTGGTCGATCCGCACAAGGAAGTTGAACGGCCAGATCTGGCCGCCGTGGGTGTGCCCGGAGACCTGGAGGTCGACGCCGGCGGCGGCCGCCTGCGGTACGTACTTGGGCTGGTGGGCGACGAGCAGGACCGGCCGGTCCGGGTCCGCCCCCGCCAGCGCGCCGAGCAGGTTCGCGCGGTGCCCGGCCAGACCGGAGGACTCCGCGGTCACGTCGTCGACCCCGGCGAGCACGAGGAGGTCCCCGCCGCGCTCCACCACGACATGGCGGTTGTGCAGCGGTTCCCAGCCCAGTTCCGCCATACGGTCCAGCCAGCCCTGGGCCTCCCCGAAGTACTCGTGGTTCCCCGTGACGTAGACCTTCGCCAGCCGGGACCGGATCGTCCCGAGCGGCGCGGACTGCCCCCGGCGCTGGGCGGGGGTGCCGTCGGCGATGTCCCCGGCGTGCACCACGACGTCCGCGTCGAGCGCGTTGACCGCCTCGGCGACCCGTGCCGACCAGTCGGCCCGGTCGATCGGCCCGAAGTGGGTGTCGGCCAGTACGACGACCCGGGTCCCGTCCAGACCGCCGCCGAGCCGGGGTACGTGCACGTCCAGCCGCTTCACCCGGGGTACGCGCATGGCCTCGTAGTGCCCCCAGGCCAGCAGGACGGCGGAGACCGCGGCGACGGCCACGGCGACGACCCTGGCCCGGTCGGCGCCGCCGACGCCGAGCCCGATCAGCACCAGGTGCGCCAGGCCGCCGAGCACCGACCAGGTGAACAGCACCCAGACCGCCCCGAGGGTGCTGTCCGCGGCACGCGCCGCCCGGTCGGCCCGCCGGTGCCCGTGGCCCGCGGCCATCAGGAAGGGGAAGGAGACCAGCCAGGCGGCGAAGACGGCCGTACCGGCCACGAAGACCGGCAGCGGCCAGTCCACGCCGGAGGCGAACAGCGTCCACCACGGCAGGACGAACAGCATCGCGAGGACGAGGAGGACCACGGTCCCGCCCAGCCGCCGCCTGGATTGCCGGGGACGCGCGCTCCCGGCTTCGGTCCCGGGGTCCGGCGCGGGGGCCGATCCGTTCTTGGCCGTCGGGTTGGCTTCGGTCGTCGGACCGGCCTCGGTCGTCGGGTCGGGCGCCGGCGCTGATCCGCTCCTGGGCGCGGGGTTGGGCGCGGGCACAGGCGCGGGCGCGGACTCGTCCCCGGCTGCGGGATCCGCCGCAGGTGCCGGTTCGGCCCCGGTTTCGCCGTCCGGCACGGGTGCCGATCCGACCGTGATCTCCGCCCCGGCCTCGGGCCGCTCGACGGCCACGACGCTCTCCGGCCTGCCACCGGCCGACCGGAGGTCCGCCTCCGACCGGATGGATTCGCTGTCCGCCACCGCGCCGCCCTTCACATCCGCTGTCCGACCGTCCTTACCCATCATCCGGCACCCGGCGTCCCGCGGAATCCCTCGCACCACCGCTGTCCCGGCACGCGGCCGGGCCGCGGCGACCCTCACCCCGCCCTCCCCATCGCCGTCCTCCCCCTCACCGCTCACGACCGAGCTGTCGGCGCACGTGCGCCGGGAGGCCGTCGGCCCCCGCCCGAGACGCGGGCGGTACCCCGGCGCCACCTTCGGACGGTCGGCCGGGACGGTGGCCGGGACGATGGCCGGGACGATGGCGGCGCCCGCGCAAGCGCGTCGTCCGGGCCCCGGCGCGCTCGGCGGGCGCCGGCAACACCCCGCCCCCGGCCACCGGTGGACGCGGCCCCCGCCGCGAAGAGCGCCCACAACGCCCGCCGCCTGCCGCGTACTTGTGAACCCGCTCCGGGCATGGTGCTCTTATGGCGCACGGGGCAACTGATGCCAGGGAGGTGTGAGAGTCCCATGATCAAGCGCATATTCGCCGTGGCGGCACTGATCCCGGCCATGCTGGGCACCGCGTCCGGTGCCGCCTCCGCGCAGCCGGCGCCGAAGGCGACCGCGGCGGTGGTCACCCTGACCTACGACGCCAGCCGCGCGGGGCAGTGGGCGAGCGCGATCACCCGAGGCGTGCAGAACTGGAACGCGGCCGTGCACAACGTGCACCTCCAGCCGGCCACCTCGGCCGGCTCGGCCGACTTTGTCTACGTGGCGACCCCCGGCTGGCCCCAGACGACGCTGGGGCCGATCTTCCCAGGCGGCAGGGGGCAGGTGCGGCTGGGCCAGGAAGCGGTCGACGAGGGGTACGACGTGACCCGGATCGCGGCCCACGAGACCGGCCACATCCTCGGGCTGCCCGACCACTACACCGGCCCCTGCTCGGAGCTGATGTCCGGCCACGGCCCCGGTACGGCATGCAGCAACGCCAAGCCGAGCGCCGCCGAGGCGGCACAGGTCGACCGCGACTACGCGGGCCGTACGGCGGCGGCGCGCCCGAGCCGGCACCAGGTCGTGATCGACGTCTGGTCCGGACCGGTCCGCAGCGCCGCACACTGACCGGCCGCCGCACCGGCCAGGACGGATACGGTGGACCGGTCGTCCGGGCGAGCCGATCGGCCGGGAGCGCGGGACTCGGCGGGGATCAGCGCCGCTTGCCACGAACACCGGCCCCGCCCGCCGCCCCTTGACGGGGACGAACCGCTCCGCCCCGTATCGCCGCCACCACGAGACGCGGCCGGCCTCCCCACCGGCCGGCCGCGCCGGTCCCGCCCTCCGCACCCACCCCGCAAGGGCGCGGGCGGCGCCGCGCCCGACGCCCCGGCCGGCCGTTCCGGAAGCGGGCCGACGGCGTTCGTCCTCGTCCGGGATGCCGAGCGCCCGCCCGAACCGCGCCGCCGAACGGTGCAGGGCGTCAACGCGCGGGCGCTCCAGGCCCGTCGGCGCCCGCAACGCGTGCAGGTCGCGCAGCACCGAGCCCAACTCGCCGTACGACGCCTCCCGGTCCCCTCCTCGATGACGTGCCAGAACGTCACCGGACAGCCGGACACCACAAGAGCCTGCTCGACATCGTCCACGACCCGCGCGGCAGGAAACGCCTCGCCGGCAAGCCACCGCGGACACGGACCTCCCGCCGCACCGTTTCCAGGTACTCCGCCGCGCGCGCGATCCGTACGATTACCGGCTGCCGTTCCAGCCGGGACAACGCGTTCTCCCCGAGCCGGATCAAGCGCGCCCCGTCAGCGTCCAGGCCCACCGCACGGCATGCCCGCGCCACCACCTGACGGACACGAGCAGAGGTGAACCCTGCCGGCCCACCGCGGCCCCGGACGACGGCATCCCGCTCCACTCCCCTGCCTCGGCCCGCGCCGTCCTGCCGGCATCGGTCCGGGCGCAGCCACCTCCGTGCCGTACCCCGCCCGCGACTTTGACGGTGCGCCTCGGCGCGGCCGGTCCCGCGAGTCCAATCCCCGCGGCGCGGCGCGGCGCGGGCCGTCCGGGAGCGGACGCGGGTGGTCGGGGCGCGGCGGCCGTGGGCACAAAGGGCATACGCGGGCAGCTTGCGGTCAGCACATCGTCGGGAAGTCATCGGGGCGCGGAATTCTTTGGTCCGCATGTGATCCGAACAGCCTTGGAAACGCATCTTTTTCGGCTGAGCGGAAAAGCCGGAGCAACTGTACGAACCATCGCCCGTGCGCAGTCCTGACGCCCTATCATTCATGAACCCGTCGCTGGATGCCGACGGCGGAGCGAACGTGACCGGGGGGTGGCGAGCGATGCCGGAATTACAAGGCAGGGACGCCCTGTTGCGGAGGCTGGTGCCCCGCCTGGTGGGAATCCAGTACCGCGCCGACGGCCGCCGTCAGTCGGTGGAGTACCAGGACGCCGGCCCCGTCGTCCTCCTGGTCGGAAGCCGGGGCACCGGCAAGAGCGCCGTTCTGGCCGACCTCGCCGACGCCTATCGGCAGCGCGTTCCGCTGTCTTTTCTGGATTTGGCCAGTCCGGATCTGCGCCGGCCCCGGCCGTGGACCGTGCAGCGGCGCGGGCCGGACGCCGACGGATTGGGCGGTCCGCCGTCCTCGGCGTCCGGTGCCGGAGGGGAATCCGACGGATCCGATGCCGCGGACGCGAATGACCAGGCGGCGAACACGTCGCCCGTGACCGATCTGCTGTACACCCTGGAGCACGATCTGCGGCGCAGACCGAAGTACTTCGGCGTTCCTCTGGAGTTCCCCCGCCTCATCCACGGCCTGGTGGCCGTCAGCGGATGGCAGGCCGGATCCCCGCAGGAGAGGACCGCGGCGCTGCAACGGCTGGACGGCCAGCTGACAGCCGACCGCGGCAACACCGCCGGCCTCATCCAGGCGGGACTGGAAGCCGTGATCGACGGGGTGGGCACCCTGACCGGAGAGGAGTCGCTGGCCGCCGCCGCCAAGACGCTCGTACCCACCCTCACGCAGCGCCTGTTCGGCAGACGTGTCAACAAGGTGGCCCGCAGATGGTGGGCCGACCGGGAAGTGGCGCCGACAGGCGACGGGCTGGACCAACTCGCCGCCCTCGCCGTGGACTTCCGCGACACGGAGGGCAACGGCAGGCTGCTCGCCCACAGACACCTCGTGGCCGCTCTCCTCGACGACGTCTCCGCCCACTACGGACCGATGCGCAGATACGACGGCATACAGCGCCCGCTGGTCCTCCTCGACAACGCCGAACCCGCCGGACTGGGCGGCGACTTCCTGGAGCTGCTGCTCCAGGCCCGCCACGAGTACACCGGCGACAGCCCCAGCCAGCTCGTCGTCGTGCTGACCGCCGCGGGCGACGAGGCCGCCCACCCCTCGGCGGACGCCGTCGAGCGGCACACGGGCTGGCGGTCGCCGGACCCCGACGGCGGCGCCGATCCCGAGTCGTGGCTGTTGTCCCTGGGCCTGTGGCCGTTGCGGGAACCGGCGATCAGGGCCATGTTCGGAGCCAGCAGGCCGCCCGCCCGCCTGGTAAGGGTGGTGGAGCGGGTGAGCGGCGGGCGCGCGGGCGTCGCGCACGCCCTGGTCCACGCGGCACTGCCCCGCCTGGAGGGCGGTGAAGCGCTCGATCCGTCGCAGCTGCTGGACCTCTCGGCCGACGGCCGCCCGGGGACCGGTACGAAGGCGAGCGCCCGGCTGCTGCGGTTCCTGGTACCGGAGGAGGCCGCGCGCCGCCGTCTGACGTACTATTCCCCGGCCCTGGACGCATCGGCCGCCGCCCACCTGAGCCGTAATTTCCCGCCGGAGTGGAACGGCCCGCTGGCCGCCAACGCGACCGCTCTGTACCTGAGGCTCGGCCACTGGCGCGGGCCGTCCTGGCCGGGCACGGACGGGCCGTTCGTCGGCGACCGGACACTGCGTACGCTGCTGCTGCACGAGTTGCGGGGCACCCCGTCGGCCTGGGACGCGGTCCACCGGCAGTTGCTGCACCGGCTCGACACCCGCCATCCGCTGGAGTCCGGCGCCGTCACGAGCGATGTCCGCTATCTGCACCACGCGCTGGCGATGGGCGACTGCGACGTCGTCGTCCGGTCCTTGCACCAGCTCTTCCGGCAGGGCTCGGACGCCGGCGCCGCACGCGTTTGGCTGGCGGCACTGAACCTCGTCTGCGCCGCCCCCCGGCCGCCCCGCCGGGTGCCCGCCGGCAGCCCGGCGCGGTGTCCGGCCTGCGGGAGTGACGGACTGCCCGTCCACCAGGCGATCGACGTGCTGGTACGCGACCTGTGGGCGCTCTCGGCCCCGGAGGCCGTGCCCGACAAGCCCACGGTCGACCGGATCACGCTGGGCATCGGCGTGCTGGCCACGCATTCCGTGGACACCGCGCAGGACGTCTACTTCGCCGCGTACAACCAGTGGCCGCAACAGCTGGAGGGGTGGGTGCAGGCGCCCGATCTGGCGTTACCCGGGGGTGCCTTCGCATGAGAGTCCTGTACCAGCTGCGCGAGTGGTTCCGGTGGCCTCCGGGCCGGATCTTCGCGACGGTGCTGGCCATCGCCCTGAGCGCCGTTCTCGGCGTCAGCGCCTGGCTGGTCTACCCGGTCGTGATACCGCCGGACCACCCCGGGTGCGGCAAGGGCGCTTCGGGAGTCGCGACGTACGGCCCCGACCACGAGTGCGTCGGTGTCACCGACGGCGCGTACGACTACGCACCGTCCTACCTGCGCGAGGTGACCGACCGCATCCACGCGGAGAACCGGTGGGTGACGAAGACGAAGTCGCCGAAAACCGTGTACGCGACGGTGGCGCTCATGATCCCCATGATCTCCAGCAGCGCGGCTGAGCAGCGTCAGATCCGCGAGGAGGTCCAGGGCGCCTACCTCGCCCAGTGGCGGGCCAACCACCAGGACAACTCGCAGTCCCCGCTGATCCGCCTGGTACTGGCCAATCCCGGCCGGGCCTACAGCCAGTGGCGGCCGGTCGTCACGAGGCTGGCCGCCATGGCCCGCTCCGGCCGGGACCGTCTCCGGGTCGTGACCGGGTTCGACCTGAGCGTCACGGACACCGCCGACGCCATGGCCGCCCTGGCCAACACCCACGGTATCCCCCTGGTCGGCGGCCCCCTCACCGCGGACGACTTCGCCAACACCAGTCAGCGGCCGGGCCGGTTCAGCAACCTGGTCAGAGTCGCTCCGACCAACAGTGACCAGGCGAACGCGCTCATTCTCTTCAAGCCCCCCCGCCCGGAGGAATCCCTGATCGTGGAGGACACCCGGCCGGGGGACAACTACATCCGTACGCTGCGGGAGGCTTTCGAACGCCAGATCCCCGACGCCCACATCGAGCAGTTCCAGTCACCTGACGACATCAACGACCCCGGAAACATTTCGAACGTCTTCACCGGAAAACTCGCCAACATCTGCGCGTCCAAGGCCAAGGTCATCTATTTCGCCGGGCGCCCGGTCCAGCTGCGGCAGTTCATCAACGCGCTCGGCGACCGCGCCTGTGCGAACCCGTACACCGTCATCAGCGGCTCCAACGCCTCCGTGCTGGTGGGGGACCCGGAACTCGGCTGGGCGAAGCTGAAGAAGTCGGGGATCACCGTCCAGTACGCGGCCCTCGGGTATCCGGGCGAGTGGTCGAACCGGCCGGACCTGCCGAAGACCGGCGGCTCGGCGGCCGACTACGCCAAGTTCGACCAGGCGGTGCAGGAAGCCGCCGAGCCCGTCGGCACCCGCAGCAGAATCGGCGAGATCTACCTCGACGACGAGCGCACGATCCTGGAGTACGACTCGGTGTGGACCGGCATCGAGGAGATCCGCACGGCCGCTGACGCGGGTGTCAGCATGCCCACTCTCGACGAGGTGGGCCGTGCCCGGTACAACCTGCACGGGACCACACCGGTGAAGGGGGCCAGCGGCTGGATCTGCCTGGACAACTACGGCAACGCCTATGACAAGGCCGTCGCCGTGATCCGCCTCGACCCCGCCGTACGGGGAACCCGGCTGGTCGGAATCGCCTGGCCGACCGGCAGCCCGCCCCCGGCCGACTGCACGGCTCCGCGCGGCGGCTGACCGCACGGCTCGGCGGCCTGCCCGCCGGGCTGTCGGTCAACGTTGCCACCGGCCTGATCTCCGGCACCCCGACCACGGCCGGCACCTCGACCGCCACCGCCACCGCCAGGGACACCGCCGGGACCACCGGAACCACGACCTTCACCTGGACCGTCACCGCGGGCGGCGGCACCTGCGGCACCGCCAACCTCGCCCTGAACAGGACCGCGACGGCCTCCTCGGCGGAGAACATCGCGTCCCCCGCGTCCAGCGCGGTCGACGGCGACAACGGCACCCGCTGGTCGTCCGCCTTCTTTGACCCCCCAGTGGCTGCAGGTGGAGCTCGGCGCGGCGCACACGATCTGCAAGGCCGTCCTCAACTGGGAGACCGCCTACGGAAAGGCGTTCCAGATCCAGACCTCCAACGACGGCTCGGCGTGGACCTCGATTTACTCCACCACCACCGGAACCGGCGGCACCCAGACCCTGAACCTCACCGGTTCCGGCCGCTACATCCGGATGTACGGCACCACCCGCTCCACCCAGTACGGCTACTCCCTCTGGGAGTTCCAGCTCTTCGGCCGGTAGCCGGGACCGGCGCCGACGCGCGGGGACGGACGCGTCCGCCCGCCCCCGCCCCCCGGCCGGGTCTCGCCCCGTCGCCTCCCGCCGCCGCCCGGCCTGCACCGGCCTGCACCGGCCCACGATCGTCCGCTTCGCCTCCGCGGGCCACGTCGGCCTCCGCTTCGCGGCCCAGCACCCCGCCCTGGTCGGCAGACTCGCCGTGCTCAACGGATCCCCCACGTTCCGTTGGTCCGCCGACTGGCCGTACGGCTTCGACGACGCGGGGATCGCGCACTTCACCGACGCCGCCGCCGACCCCGGCATCGACGGCATCACGGACGCCGTCCTCGACCCGGCCCTGGTCTTCGCCGACGTCGACCGCCACCACGCCGCCGAACGCGCACTCCGCTTCGGAGAGACGAGCCGCAGGCGTCCGCACCCTGCTCGGCTTCTCCGACGACATCTCCCTGGGCGACGACCGCTCCTCCTCCCGTAGATCCGGGCCCCCACCCTCCTGATGACCAGCACCCGGTGGAGCCGCGCGGGGTCAGCACCCGGGAGGCGTAGGCGGTCAGCACCCGGGCGAGTTCCGCCGGCGGCAGCTGGATCGGCCAGGAGGTCCCCACCGGCGTCGGCCTGGAACTCCGCACGGCCATCCCCAACGCCCGCCTCGTCGAACTCCCCGGCACCGACCACTTCGCCTTCGCCACCCGCCCCACCCTGATCAACCATCTCCCCGAGTCCTTCCTCACCACCGGACCGCCCCCGGGAACGCCGACCGGGTCCGGAAGACCTGTGCCCGCGTGCGTCCGGCGCCGGCGACCGTGCCAACCGTCGGGCGGGCACCGGGGGAGGGCCGTAGGCTGCGGACATGCAGAGTCTGGGGGCGGCCGATCCACTGTCGGTCGGGGGCTATCCGCTGTTCGCGCGGCTGGGCGCCGGCGGCATGGGCCAGGTGTACCTGGCACGGACACCGGCCGGGCGGGCGCTCGCGCTGAAGACCGTGCGGACGGAGTTCAGCCTCGATCCCGCCTTCGCGGAGCGCTTCGCCCGCGAGATCCGGCACGCCGATCGGGTGCGGTCGCCGTGGACCGTCGCGGTGATCGACTTCTCCCCGGCGGGCTCCAGCGCGCAGTGGCTCGCCACCGAGTACGTGGCCGCGCCGTCGCTGGCCGACTGGGTGGCCGGGGACGGGCCGCTGCCGGAGGCGAGCCTGACCGCGCTGGCCGCCGAGTTGTGCGAGGCGCTGCACGCCGTGCACCAGGCAGGTCTGGCCCACCGGGACGTCAAGCCGTCCAACGTCCTTCTGGCGGGCACGCGTCCGCTGCTGATCGACTTCGGCATCGCCCGTGCGGCGGAGGACTCCCGGCACACCCGAACGGGCGGAGTCATCGGCTCGCCCGGGTACATGGCGCCCGAGCAGGCCACCGCGGGCGTGTCGGCGGAGCCGGGCGACGTCTTCGCGCTGGGCGCGGTGCTGGTGTACGCGGCCACCGGGCGCGGCCCCTTCGACCGGCTCGGCGAGAACCCCTCGGTGCCCGCGCTGCTCTACCGCGTGGTCCACGAGGAGCCCGACCTGCAGGGGGTTCCCCAGGCGCTGCTGCCGCTGATACGGGCCTGCCTGGCCAAACGACCGGCGGACCGTCCGACGGCGCGGGCGGCCGCGGAGTTGCTGCCGGAACCCGACCGGCCGGCCGGGCGCTGGGCGCTGCGGCAGCCACCGGGCCTCGCGGCTGAACTGACCGCCCGGCAAGCGGAGATGCGGGTGGTGCTGGGCGCCTCACCCGCCGCGCAGTCGCCGACCCACCCCGTCACCGCCCTCGATGCCGGCGTTTCGCCGTCCGATCCGCTCGGAGCCGGAGCCGGAGCCGGAGCCGGAGCCGGAGCCAGAGCCGGAGCCGGCGCCGTCTCCGGCGGCGACTCGAACGCCGCGTACCACTCTTCCCAGACGCGGACCGCGGACGGCCGTCCGGCCCGCGGCGACCGCACCGCCCCGACGCCCACACCGAGGCCGGCCGACGACGACAGCGCCGCCCGGGAAGCGACCTCGCCGGTCCCGCAGCCGCAGCCGCAGCCGCCGTCCGGCCGGTGGAGGGTGCGGGTCGCCGTGGCGGGCGCCGTCGCCGTTGTGGCGCTGGCCGGACTACTGGTGCACGGCGCGCTGGGATCCGGATCGGACCACGCCGGTTCGGGCGGCGGCAGCGGTACGCCGACCACCCCGGCCGGAACCCCGAGCACCGATCCGTCGGCGCTGCCGGCGTCCTGGGGCGGCACCTGGGTCGGTACCGGTCCGGGCAACCCGGACGGCAACTACTCCCTCGCTGTGCACACCGACGGTTACCAGGTCACCTTGACCCTGCACGCCGGCCGGATCGGCCAACTGGTCGGACAGCAGGTGAGCGACGTCCACGACCAGGACACCGGTCAGAACGTCGGCTGCACGGAATCGCTGGTGCTGGAGCAACTGGACGCCGGCACGGCGGAGTTCGCCGCGAAGTCACCGCACCCCACCGACCCGACCAGCACGCTGACGTGCGCACCCGGCAACTCCTACCAGGTGACCATGGCCGACGGCACTCTCCGGCTGGGCCCCGGCTCACAAGGACTCGGCGCCCCGACGACCTTCACCCGGCGCTGACACCGCCCGGACCGAGAACCCCGGCCTCGCAGGGCCGAGACCGAAGCCGGCGCCGACTCCCGCGGCTCGCTCCGCGTGAACCGGACCGGTGAACCGGTCAACGGGCCTGCCGTGCGGCCCAGCGAGCCCACCGGACCACCGACGGGCGTCCGGGGCCCGCCGCACCCCGGTCCCGAACCGGTCCGCACGCATCCTCCCCGGATCCCTTGACGTCGCTCGGCGCGGCCCGCCACGCTTCCCTACGCAGGCAGAGGTCGCGAAAGTTCCCGACTGCGTGCACGACGTACCCGGTCAACGGTCTCCGCCGAGCCGTCCATCGCGACATACGCGACATTCCATAGAGCTCCGCGGCGAATTGGGGAGCGACCGTGCCGCCGAGTTCGAGCTGCGGACCCTTTCGACACGCGGCCGGCCCGGCGTCACCCCCCCGCGCGACCTGAACGGGAGGTACGCCGCCCAGGCGGCGGGCCGTTGGGTGGATCGGGCTTGCGGACCCGTCACCCGGGAGAACGAGGTGGGGAGCGGCTGACATCCGGAAGGGCATCGTCTGGATATCGGATCCTGCGAGGGTTTCGACCGGTAGCCTGCCTTGCGTTCGGCGTCTTTCGACGCTTCTTGCGGTGCCGGGGGGCAGCAGATGATCGGTCTTGTCGTGGCATTCGTCGCGGGGTGCCTGGTGACCTTCGGTGTGCTGCGGGCGCTCGGCGCCCGGGGACCGCGTACTCCGGGCGAGCCGGCCCGTGGCGCGGTGCGTGTGGCGGAGGCCGTCACGGTCTTCGGCGAGGAACTGGAGAATCTGGCCTTCGATCCCGCGAGGCCCGCCGCCACCGCCGCCATGATCGCCGACTACCGGACGGCACTTGACTGCTACGAGCAGGCGAAGGCCGCACCCGTCGGCGACGAACCGGAGATCGCCCGCGCTCTGGACCGCGGCCGGGCCGCTCTCATCCGGCTCTCCGCACGGATCGACGGCCGTCCGGTCCCCATCGAAGCCCTGGAGAGCGCGCTGGCGCCCGCGCCGCCGGTGCTGGTGAGCGAGGACCGTTACCTGCACTCGGGCACCGCACCGGGCGAGTTCGACGTTCTCGTCGACCGTCCTGAGCCCGGCAGCCCGGTCATCGCCGACATCGCCTTCGAAGGACACGGGAATTTCTTCGTCCGACCGCTCACGCGCACCGAGGGACGGCTGACCACCGGCCAGACCCTGGTGAACTTCCAACACGCCTACCAGGGACGCCATCTCGTCGACACCTCGGTCACCCACCTGAGGGTCGAGGTGAAGAACAGCGAAGGCCCGTGCCGCTGGTCGGTACGCTTCCTGCCGATCGACCGCGCCCTGTCCTTCACCGGTGAGGCGCACGGCACCACCGCGCACGAGGTCCTCGCCCACACCGGCGGACGCGCCCGGATCGTCGTCCAGGCCAGGACCACCGGCACCTGGCGTGTGACCTACCGCGCTCCACGCCGGGACAGCGGCAAGGACTGGATCCACGGACTCGGCGACGGATCCCAGGACCTCGTCGTTCCCGCGGCGGGCTGGATACTCGTCCAGGTCCCCGACGGCGGCTCCTGGTCGCTCCAGACCGCGCCCGTCGCCCGCTGAGCCAGGCGGAACACCGCACAGGGCGCCGATCCGCCTCCCCGTCCGGACCAGGGTCAGCGGAGACGCCATCACCTCGGCCTCGCCACGGGCGGCGAGGCCGAGCCAGGCGATCATCCTCCGGTCGCCCCGTACGGCGAGGGACGGGGCCTCGCCGTCGAGGACGAAGACCCGGACCGGGGGCCCGCGCGCGCTGCCGCGCTTCTTCCCGCGGCCTCTCCGGCGCTGCCCGGCCGACGGTGCGCGTGTTCGGTACCGGGACGGTTCAGCTCATCGAGTGCCGCCGCGCGTTCATCCTCGGTGACCGCCCTGGTAGCCCGCACGCGCGTAGGCGGGACACGTTCCCGTCCCAGCCCTGCAGCAGGGTCCTGACCTGGCACAGGAGCACACGCGGCCGCGCGGTGGACGCGCCCGGACGCGGACGGACGCGGACGGGTGAGACCAGAACCGCGGCCAGTCGCCTCATACGGCGGGCACGACGAAGGCGACGCTGCCGGCCGCCCGCGGGGAACCGGCAAGGACACCGCCGTCCTGCTTGCGGCGTAGTGAACCGCGGGTGCGATGGCCGAGTGGACCAGCGGTTCACTACGCCGCAAGCAGGCGACCCGGGGCCTCCGGGCCGGGAGGATCTCCGCCCGTCCCTGATCCCTTGGGGCCGGGCAGGCGATCCGCCGCCTACGGCCGCTCCCACCGCTGATCGCCTCCGCCGCCGCGGTTCCAGAGGCCGACCGGCTGCCGTTGGCGGTCCCGGCCGCGGCGACGTGCGGGCACCGGCCGGACGCCGCCTTGGCGATGACCCCCTGCCGGTCGGTCTCGCCGTGGCAGTCGTGGACGATGACGGCGGTGTCAGGTGCGGTGCCGTCGTCCGACGCTGCCGGGCCCACCACGGCGGTGGGCCGACCCGGGCGGAACCCGGCCGCCCACCGCCGAACGGGTGGCAGGTCAGGTCACGGTGCAGGCAGCGCCGTTGAGGGTGAACGCGGCGGGCGAGGAGGTACTGGAGCCCGTCCCCTGGAATCCGAAACCGGTGGAGTCTCCCGCGGAAATGGTCGAGTTGTAGCCCAGATCCGTGGCGGTCACGGCCGCGCCGGACTGGGTGATCGCGGCGTTCCACGCGCTGGTGACCTTCTGGTCGGCGGGGAAGGTCCACGTGAGCGACCAGCCGCTGAGTGCGGTGCTGCCGGTGTTGCGCACGGTGACGTTCGTGGTGAAGCCGCCCGTCCAGGCACTGGCGATGGCGTAGTGGACGGAGCAGGCCGCGCCGGCCGGCGGCGGCGTGGTGGGGGGAGTGGTGGTGGGCGGCGGGGTTGTGGGGGGAGTAGTCGTGGGGGGAGTAGTCGTGGGGGGAGTGGTGGTGGGGGGAGTGGTGGTGGGGGGCGTGGTGGTGGGCGGCGGGGTCGTGGGGTCGGACGCTCCGGCGGACGCCAGCGCGTAGGCCACGTCCGGCAGGAAGGTGCCCGCGGCGCCGGCGCAGCCGTCCGCCTCACCGGGAGGCTTCACCCACAAGAAGGCGTCGATGGCCGGGTCCCCGGTGTTGGTCGTGGGGTAGGTGCCGATCGCCCGGCCGGACGGGTCGCACCATGCCCCTCCCCCGGCCGGACCGTTGCCGTTGCGACTGGTGTCCACCACGGCGTGCAGATTGGCCGGGTTGCCCAGCGAGGCCAGCACGTTCTTGGCGTAGGCGACCTCGTTCGCGGTGGTGTTGAAGTTGGAGACGTTGGTGAACAGGCCGTCCGCGCTGGTCAGGATGCCGGCGCCGCGCAGCCGGTTGGCTTGCTCAGCGGCGCTGTTCCAGGTCGAGTGGCCACCGTCCAGGTACACCTTGGCGTTGGGCGCGGCGGCGTGGATGGCGGCACCCGCACGGGCGAGCGAGGCGAACCGGTCTGCCTGCTGCTGCGCGGACAAGCAGGTGGTCAGGGAGACGGAGTCGGGCTCCAGGATGATGATCGACCGGCCGTCGCCCAGCCCGGCGGCGAAGTCGCGCACCCAGGCGTCGTAGGACGCGAGGTCCGGCGCACCGCCGGCGGAGGCGCCACCGCAGTCGCGATTGGGGATCTCGTACACGGCCAGCACCGGCAGCTGTCCGGCGGCGGCCGCGGGCGCGGTGACCGCCCTGACGTCGCTGGTGACGGTGGCGGGGCTGTAGTTGGAGAACCAGACCGCCTGCGACTGGGATGCGATCCGCCGGGCGATGACCGGCTGGCGGGAGTCGCCGGGATTGGCGGCAACCCAGCGGACCACCTGGGAGGTGGGATCCTTGTAGAGCTGGGTGTCGGCGGGAAGACTGCCTTGCGCCGCGGCCCCTGCGGTGATCGCGGTGCTCAGCGCGATACCGGCGGCGGCGAGGCCCGAGGCCAGGCCGAGTGCGATGGCCTTGTGCAGCCGTGACCCGCGGGTACGGGCCCCTGCCGCGCCGGGAGGGCGCGGTGTGCGGATGGGGGATGTCACATTGTCCTCCGTGCTTCTCGTGGGGGGAGAGGGCCCCTTAAGGTGCTCAGGGCCGAATACGGCGAGGATGAGTGGGAGCGCTCCCACGGCTGAGCCTAGCCAGTATGGCGAGAGTGCGTAATCCCTCGCGCACGATGTGTTTCCGCCGCCGCGGGAATGCCTGCGTGGGCCGGTTCGAGCGAAGGCGCTGCTCGACGCGGTGGAGGAGCGTCCGGGCCGGGTGGTGTGCGGGGGCCCGGACGCGGTCGGCTTCGCCGCTTGCGCGGTGCTGGCGGGTGCGCAGTCCCTTGCCGCGATGGCGAGTGGGCCGCCGACACACCAGCTACCGTGCTCGCTGCCCCCGGCGCGCCGCGTCGTGAGCCCACCGGTCCCAGCGCTCCGGCTGCCTCGGTCAGCTCCAAGGGCGACTCGCACGACGACGCCCTCGCCGAGGCGTTCAACAGCCTGTTCAAAGCCGAGCTGATCCGCGACAAGGGACCCTGGACCGGCATCAACGACGTCGAGGTCGCGGTCGCCGAGTACATCGACTGGTGTAACCAGCGTACAGCTGCGGGCTGCTGCTGGTGCGGTGAATCAACCCTGGGCAGCGACAGGCCAAGGGCGAGCCTTCAGGAGCCGCTCCGGGCGGTGCCCCGAACAACTACGCACTCTGTTGCGCGCGCCCTCAGGGCACACGGCGGCTACTGTCCTGCTGGTCCTCGGCGTCCCCGACGCGGTCGTCGACGCGATCACGGGCTGGGAACCCGGCAAGTCGGCCCGGATGCGCCGAGGCTGACGTCTGCCCCGGTGGGCCGGTGCGGAGGATACGAGATTCGGGCTCCTGAGAAGGTGCCCCCAACACGCTTTCCAACGGATCATGTCGTTGATCACAACCGGGCCGGCGCGTACTGACCTGCGGCGCAACGATTGACAGACGGTCGGTTGGACGTTGCTGAACGCCGGTGAAGGAGACCAGAACTGAGACCGGGCGACAGCGTCATACCTTCTTGACGACGACCGTGTCCGGGGCCAGCTTCTCCAGGTCGTCGGCATCGGAGGTGAAAACGGTGACCTGGCCCTGCTGCCGACGCCCGCCGGCGGCGAGTACCGCATCGATCGCGTACTTGTGACCGTGCAACTTGGCATCGGCCAGTAGCCGGCGAGCCTGTCGGGCTTCGTCTTCTCCGATGTCGGCGACTTTGAGGCGGGAGTGCAGCCAGTCCCATCGCTGCCCGGTGATTCGGCCGTCGTATGCCTCGACCAGCGTCATCGGGGAAGTCACCACCTCGGCTTCGCCCCGGGCGGCGAGGTCGAGCCAGGCGATCATCTTCCGGTCGCCGCGTACGGCGAGAGACAGGGCTGCGCAGCCGAGGACGAAGACCCGGAGTGGAGGCCGGTGGTCGCTACCGGGCTTCTGCACGCGGCCTCCTCGGCGCTGCCGGGTCGGCGGTGCGCGTGCTCGGCGTCGAGGCTGTTCAGCTCATCGAGGGCCGCCGCGCGTTCATCCTCGGTGACCGTACCGTGCTCTTCCTCCAGCCAGCCGACAAGCTCAAGGACCCGGTCCCGGTCACGCTTGGCCCGCAGTGCCTCGGCGACGTACGCCGACAGGCCGCGCTCAGCCGCTTCAGTCCGGATCTCGTCGAGGAGATCCTCAGGGATGGTCACCGTTCCTTTCTTACTCGCCGTACAGGGAACCATACGTGCGGTGTTCAGAACCTGCTGTATCGGCCAGCCGGAAGCTTTCCGGTGCTCACCGGGGTGATGCGGGCATGATGCTCGCAGTGCGGGACAGCGTGTAGCCGACCGTTCGGACGGTTGCCAACCGACCGGTCAGCGACATGCGGCGGCGAGACCGGGCCACTGCGCCCAGACGGGTCAGCCGACACCGTCGCTGCGGCCGTACTCCGGGGCCGGGGCCAGGGCTGGCGAGGGCCTGCCTCGCCACCCCTCACGGCGGGGTGGGTCGTCGTGGTGCGGACTCGGGTTCACCGGATGCGGAGGGCGAGGACGGCGACGTCATCTGTGGGGGTATGGACGTGCTGGAGGAGGCGGGTAAGGATCTCGTCGGGGGTGGCGGCGTCGCGTGCGGCGTCGGCGAGCGCGAGGAGGGTGGCGAGGCGGTCGGTGATGTCGGCGGTGGGTTCTTCGACCAGGCCGTCCGTATAAAGGATCAGTACATCGCCGGACGAGAGCCGGCAGTGCTCCTCGCGTCGCGGCTCGGTGAAGGAGACGCCCAGGGGCGGGTCCGGTCCGTCCCCGGCGCGGAGGTAACGGGCTGGCGCGTGGGCGGGGACGATCAGGAGCGGGGGGTGGCCCGCGTTGCAAAAGGTGAGGCACCACCCGTCGTGGTCGTGGTCATGTTCGCGGGTGGCGACGCCGTGGACCGCTGTGATCAGCGTGTGGGTGTGGAGGCTGTCGAGCGCGCGGTCGAGGCGGTCCATCGCCTGGGCGGGGCCGATGGCGCCGTCGTAGGCGATGCCCCGGAGCATGCTGTTCACCCGGCCCATCATGGTGGCGGCGCGAAGGTCGTGGCCGGCGACGTCGCCGATGGTCAGGGCGATCGACCCGGCCGGCAACTGCGTGACGTCGTACCAGTCCCCGCCGACCTCCGCCGCGGTGTTCGCGGGCTGGTAGACAGCCGCCATCTCCACCCCCTCGACGGAAGGGAGGTCGGTGAGGAACGACCGCTGGAGCGTCAGAGCGGTGCGGCGCGCGGTCTCGAGTTCGGACGTGCGGCGCAGTGGCTCGCGCAGTTCGTTGAGGACCTCCCCGAGCAGCGCTGTGTCCGCGTCGCTCGGGGGCGGGTTGCCCCTGCAATTGGCGGCTCCCGCAAGGGCGACGGTGCGGCCGTCGATCACTACGGGCATCATGGTCAGCCCGGTGGCCTGTGTCTGGCAGAACCAGGCGTACGCCCCATCGGACAGTTCGCCCTCCGGCGGGCGGCCGGGAGCGAAGACCAGGCGCTGCGCCTGCTGGTCCTCGATCGTCCGGAGCGCCAGCGGACCCAGGCGGAAATTTTCGTCGGGGATCGGGGACGGCGGCAGGCCCTCCGCCAGTGCCATACCCGCCCGTGTGACCGACAGCGGTGCGCTGTTCCGCGGATCGAAGCCGATCCGGTCGGCCTGCTGGATCTGGAAGACGACGAAGACGTCCACCAGCTCCGGCACCACTGAGGATGCTGCCGTGGCGAGGGCCGTCCGCAGGTCCCCGGCGGCGGGAAGCGCCACCATGCGGGACAGCAGGTGTTCACGCATGCCTGAGCGCCACCGTGTCTCGGCGTCCGTAGCGGTTCCGATCCACTCCGTGACCCGGCCGTCGTGCATGACCGGAACGGCGACGATGTTGACGTGCCAGTACTGGTTGGGCTGCGGTCCCTGGCGGACCCGGATCACCGCGTTGAGGATGGCGCGGCCATCGGCGCTGGCCTGCCACTGCGGCGCGAACCAGACACGGTCCTTGGGATGCACCGCTTCCATCCACGCCTCGGCGGTGGACTCCCGCCGCTGGAAGTCGCCCAGATCGCCCTTGTTGCCTACGAGGATGTCCACCTCGCCGTCGAGGGACATGGACCACACCACCTGCGGGATGGCGGACAGCAGGGCCTCGTAGCGCCGCAGTGTCCTGTCCCGGGTCGCGGAGACGCCGTCCGGGTCGGTCACCCCGATCGGTCCGCGGAACTCGCTGGCCAGCAGCAGTACGGCAGGCCCGTGGCGCGACCTGGTCGCCGAACAGTTCACCACGGCGTACCGCCTGGCTGCCCCCTGCCCGGCGGGCTCGTCGACGGCCACGACAACCCGGCTCGGAGCACCGCCCCGGGCGACCTCGACCAAAGCGTCCAGCAGCGGACGCAACCGGTCCCCGGTCAGAACGTCATCAGCCCGCTGTCCGATGCCCCATCCACCGAGCACATCGCGCAGGAAGGAATTGCTCTCCGTCAAGCGCAGACTGTCGCCCGTGACCAGCCCCGCGCCGACCAGCGAGCCGGTCAGACTTCCGATGTCGAACACTCGTACTGTCGGGGTCCTGTCGCCTCCATCCACCATTTCATCATCCCGCGCCCGCGCGCTTCCGGCACTTCCGCCACACGCGGCACGGTGACGACAGCGGCGCGCGGCACCGCGGAGGAGGGCGCGGACGGCATCCGCATGGCCCCGCCCGCACGCCTGGGCGCCGACGGAGAGCCCGGCCCAGTCGGCATCCCGAAAAAGTTGTTCCGCCGCCGCTCACCGTGAGCGTTCCACAGCGTGCTGCGGGGGCGCTCGCCCGTTCACTGTCGTCGGGTTTTTGGTGGATGTGTACTGCCTGGGCGTCCGGAACGTCACCGGCCCCGAGGCGATGGGGTCCGGATTCCTGGCCAGGTACGTAATGATGTACCGCTCGGTCTCAACCAGGCACCCGCGGATTGACGTCGAACAGCCACAGGTGATCGTGCACGACGCGGTCGCGTACGCACACAGCCGCGGTTTTCAGTCGGCCGGTGATCTCGCGGACGCCGCGGTGCGCCTGGATCCCCGTAGCCGACCTCCTGGTCCTGCGCCCGCCGGCCGGGGTGAAGGACAGCGCCGTCCCGGACCAGGCCACCGCCAACGCGCTGGCCGTCGGCATCCGCGACGCAGTCCGGCGCGCCAGCCGCACCGCACCCAGGGTCCACCTCTTCCTGGCCGGACCGATGGCACTGACCGTTATGCTGGGCCACCGATGGAACCGGGTCCGCCCCACCACGGTGTACGAGGACGTCGCAACAGAATCGTTCTACGAGCGGGCGTTCACCATCGAGGCATGACCGAGGGCAGCGGCCCCAAGAGCTCCGGGTTGCGCATACCGGTGGTCCTCTTCGGGTTAGCCTCGCGCTTTCATGAAGTGGGCTGTCCGACGGGTGGGCAGGTAAGCGAAAAGTGCCTCTGACCAGCAAGAATGAGGATTGTCGAGGTCCTTGTTCCTGCCACTGCCGGAGGCACTTCTCAGGTGAAGAAGCGTATCGGGTCCTATCCACGTGTCCGTATCGAGGGCGGTGGCCGTGGGATGGTGTCCCAGGCCGGGGCCGTGCTGCTGGTCGAGACGATCCGCAAGACCGGGCTGGACACCGCGATATCGGCGGCGCTTGCCTCGTGGCGACGGCCGCGGGCGGTGCACGACCCGGGCAAAATTTTCCTGGACGTGGCCCTCGCGGTCGCGTTGGGCGGGGACTGCCTCGCGGATGTCGGGATGCTGCGGGCCGAGCCCGGCGTGTTCGGGCCGGTGGCGTCAGACCCCACGGTCTCCCGGCTCATCGACACCCTCGCCGCAGCCGGGCCGAAGGCCCTGTCCGCGATCAGGGCCGCTCGGGCCGGCGTGCGCGAGCGCGTGTGGAAGCTGGCCGGCACTGCAGCGCCGGATGCCGCGGGGCAGGTGATCGTGGACCTGGACGGGGTACTCGTGCTGGCCCACTCCGAGAAGCAGGACGCCACGGCGACCTGGAAGAAGACCTTCGGACACCACCCCCTGATGGCCTTCGTCGACCACGGCGCCGGCGGGTCCGGGGAGCCGGTGGCCGGCCTGCTCAGGCCGGGCAACGCGGGCAGCAACACCGCCGCCGACCACATCACCACCGCCCAGCTCGCCTTGGCGCAGCTGCCGAACAATTACCGCCGTGGACGCCGGACGCTGATCCGTACCGACTCCGCAGGCGGTACCCACGAGTTCGTCGCCTGGCTCGCCCAGCGCGGCCGGTGGCTGTCGTACTCGGTCGGCATGACCATCACCGAGCAGATCCACCAGGCCGTCCTCAAGGTTCCCGCCACGGCCTGGACGGCAGCGATCGAGCCCGGCGGCGAGATCCGCGACGGCGCCTGGGTCGCAGAACTGTCCGGCGACTGCCTCAAGAGCTGGCCGAAGGGAACGCGGCTGATCATCCGTAAGGAACGGCCCCATCCCGGTGCCCAGTTGAGAATCACCGACGCCGACGGACTGCGGCTGACCTGCTTCGCCACCAACACCACCGCTATGCCGATCGCGGCACTGGAGCTGCGACACCGCCAGCGGGCACGGGCCGAGGACCGCATCCGGGCCGCGCGGGCCACCGGCCTGCGCAACCTGCCCCTGCACGGCACCGCCCAGAACCAGATATGGCTGGAGATCGTCCAGCTCGCCCTCGACCTCCTCGCGTGGATGCCGATGCTCGCTCTGACCGGCGAAACCCGCAGGTGGGAACCCCGCCGTCTCCGGTTCCGCCTCTTCTCCGCCGCCGCCCAGCTCGTCACGACCGCCCGCCGACGCTATCTGCGGTTCGCCCGCCACTGGCCCTGGACCGACGTGATAACCGACGCCCTGGCACGGCTCGAAGCCCTCCCGAACCCCGGCTGAGCAGCACGTTCCCGTCCCCGCGACCAGGATCACCCCGACCGGAGCCGTGGAACCCGGCGCCCACCCGACGCGACAGCCGGGCCATCAGCCTGGCTGCCACCAGCCCGAACAGCCGAAACGGCCCACCGAGAGAACCGATGGAACGTCACGAAAGATCAAGGTTAGCCAGGATTTGCGAAGGCGCTGGCAAGGCGGGTGCCGCCTCCGGGCCACCGACTCACGTGAGTCTGCGATCCGATCCGGAAGAGGAGACTGAGACCAGAAGCGCAGTGGGCCCGCACCGGTGAACGCTGCGGGCCCTCTGGCCTGCGGAGGATACGAGAATCGAACTCGTGAGGCGCTGCCCCCAACACGCTTTCCAACGGGCCACGGGGCCGTACGTCGGGGAGCAGAGGCATTCTGACCTGGGGCGGAGCTGGTAATGGCAAGGGCTTCGGACAGCGCCGGACGGGACCGATGCAACCAGAACTGCAACCAGGACTCGGCTGCGGCGGGGCTGGGTCGAGCTCCTGCGCCAGTGGTCCAGGCACTGCAGGGTGTCTACGAGCTTCGTTGCCTTCAGGCTGACCGGCGGTGTCAGCACCAGATGCTTCAAAGCCCTTGGCCAACGTCCCTGCGCGCCATCGCTTCGTGCAGTGGATCCGATCGGGCAAGCCGACGGGGCTCCCGAGACCAGTATCGTCGTCAACATGCCCGAGACACACCTCATGATCATCAGCAACCGCGATGCATTAAGCTGGGTGGTGACGGAGCAGAGGATGGCTTTTCCTGCCGGCCGCTCCAGACTCGCTCAATCAGTCAAAGAGGGCGACGAAGTCCTTCTGTATACCACTCGTGGGTGTTTCAGTAACCCCACTCGTGACCGCGGGCGTCTGATGGGCTGCGCGACTGTCGCGAGTCCAGTTCAGATTCTGCCGGAACCAATGCATCTCGGTGAACGCATCTTCCCTGAGGGGTGCACCCTGGATATCCATGCCTTGGCCGATTGGCGTGGCGGACTCGTGCTTAGCGATCTTGTCCCACAGCTAGAGGTCTTTCCCGACCCGAGCGCATGGAGCGTACGCATGCGGAGGGCTGTTCTCAAGCTCCCTGTGACCGATGCGAAGTTGCTCCGCGTCACCGTCGCACCGCTACTCCGTCCCTACCCTGTGGTGGTCGACAAGTACCGCCAGGCATGAGAAAGTCACTACTGCCTGGCGGTACCTAGATTGACCGCGGCGTTTTAGCCGAGCGGCTTCGCTACTCCAGGATGTCCAATGCCGGCAGAGAGTCGACAATTTTCACCGTGTTTACGCTCACCGTCGCAACCCGCTTGACGAGGTCGATGATGTAGCGCGGATCGTCGGACCAGTCGTTGGGGTCGTTGGTGATTTCTGATGTCTTGTCAGCCCTGATCTGGTACCGATCGATGACCCATTCAATCGCGGAGCGGGCGCCGAGCTGGTAGCGGTACACCTCTTCCGGGATGTTGGTTAGGGTTACGCGGTGGTTGTAGATGATCGTCGAACGATCTTGCCGCCCCTTCACCTTAGGGATCTTCATCTTCGAGACTCGGTACAGCTCACGCTGCGGGATGCTGGAGGCGGTCCCGGTGACGGTCTCGACGATACCTGCGTACGGCTCGGCTTGCTCGTAGTTGACGTGCAGGTCGGCGAGCCTGCGACCGGCTTGGGTGAAGGCCCTGAAGTCGCGCGCTTTGGGTATGCGGGGCAGGGACTTCTTCAGGTCAGCGGCGAAAGCAGTGCGGTAGTCGAGGGAATGGAGCAGCCCGTAGCAGTAGAAGAAAAGATCGTCCTTGGTGATCTCCGGGTCATCGTACGTTTCTCGGTAGTCCTGCAGCGCGGCGTCGGTGATGTTGTCTACACGCTCAAAACCGGCCTCTTCGCCTGCGGCGGCAAAGAGATCGTCGATGCCGCCCAGTTCACGGTAGGCGTAGCGGGAGAAGAACTGCCCATTACTGGAACCCCAGTATGCCAGGTCCGGAAGATGGTCGACTGCGTGCACCGAGAAGGGCTTGTCCGACCCCATGCCGGTCACGTAGAATCCGAGGTTCTCGTGATCCGGAGTCGGGAACATCAGCGGTAGTTTACCCGGGCGGTGATTCAAGTCCCGGTCGAAGTAGACCGCCTGCCGGCTAAAGGGTCGGTACATGCCTATAACTACGCGACCCGCGTCGTACGTTATATTCTTTCCCTGGGCCAGCTTGGAGATCAGGCTCGACGACCAACTGATTCGCCTGGGGTCGCGGTCGATGTACTTCTCTGCATCGGCTGGCCTCGAGTTCACAACACCGACCGTTTTGCAATGTGCGCTGAAGCCGGTGCGCTGCGAATTGTAGAAGTCGATCAGCGACTCTACTTTTTCACCGAGTTTCCGCTCGGAGTAGCTGTAAACCCAAGAATCCCGGTTGGTCTGAAGCCCTGGGGAGTAGACCCCAAAAATTGCAGCGTAGTCACTCTTTGAAGCCTTGTCTCCCAGCAGCCTGAATTCCTTGTACCGCTCGTCCCGCTGATTTATCCAATCGCCGTCGACGTTCGGGAGGAGTTGCTCCCACTCGACCGACTTGAGGTCCTGTGTGGTGAGAATGCGGAGCTTATCGTCTCGGCTGAGGTAGTTGCCGATGTCTCGGTAGTACAGAGCGCAGCTGGCAGTTGGATCGGCCCGCTCTCCGCCCTTGACGAGGACCAGGATGGCGACGGTGTTTCGGCTGCCAGATCCGAAGATCTTTCCGCCTTCCTTTTTGGACTGTTCGCCAGCCGTTCGCTGGTTGCCGCGCAGATTGTAGCAGTAGATCGTGTCGAATTCACTGGTGAGTGACTTGCGTAGGCCGTCTGCCGTGTTGCCGTCGATGTAACCACCGTTGGAGACGAAGGCGACGACGCCCTCGTTCTTGATGCGGTCGGAGGCCCAGCGGATGGCGCGAATGTATGAGTCGTAGAGCGAGTTCTTGTTCGTGGCCGTGGACAGGGCCGCATAAGTCTGTTGGATGCGCTCGTCCAGCGCCTCGTACTTGAGGTTCTGGTTGTCGTCGTTCGCGTTGTCCTGCCCCACCGAATACGGCGGGTTGCCAACGACAACGGTGATGTCCTGCTTCTGTTGTTTCTTCGCGCGCTCGCTGTTGCCTTCCAGGGCGTCCATTCCGTCGAGCTTCTCCATGCCCTCGGCGAGCTGGAACGTATCGGTGAGAACGATGCCTTCGAAAGGCTGGTAATCGACGCCGACGATGTCGTGGAACGCGGCCTCGATATTAATCGCGGCTATGTAGTAGGCGAGAAGAACAACCTCGTTGGCGTGGAGCTCGCTTGCGTACTTACGCCGCAGGGCCTCCGGGCGGATAAGGCCGGATTGGATAATTCGTACCGGGAAGGTGCCGGTGCCTGCGAAGGGGTCGATGACGTGGACTCCCTCATCGGAGAGCGACCGCCCGAAGTGCTTGTTGATGGCCTGTTCGGTGGAGCGGATGATGAAGTCGACAACCTCGATGGGAGTGTAGACGATACCGAGCGCGTCGGCGGTCTTGGGGAGGGCGGTCTTGAAGAACTTGTCGTACAGTTCCATGATCACTCGCTGGCGGCCCTCGTGATTGTCGAGGCCCTCGGCTCGGACGCGGACCGAGTGGTAGAAGTTTTCCAGCGTTTTGGTCTCGGCACCCATGCCCTGGTCGTCCAAGACGTCGATGATGCGCTGCATGGCCCGAGAGACCGGGTTGCGTTCCGCGAAGCCATAGTCTTTGAAGAGAGCGTCGAATACCGGCTTCGTGACGAGGTGCTGGGACAGCATGTCGATGGCGACGGCTTCGGTGACACCCGGGTTGATGTTCGCCCGGAGTTCGCCGATGAATTCCTCGAAAGCCGCCCGCTTCTCCGGCAACGCCAAGACGGCCTTGATACGGGTTACGTGCCGGTTGGCGATGCTGGCGATGTCCCTGGCCCAGTCCTCCCAGTAGTGACGCTCGCCGACCTTGTCGACGATTCGGGCGTAGATCGCCTCGCGCCAGTCGGCGACGGAGAAAAGGGCATCCTGTATCCCTTGGGCGCTTTCCGCCTGCCGACGCTTCGCGTCGTCCGCAGTGTCGGCATTGCTGGAGGCGTCGCGGTCGCCGATCGTCTCGTCGTAGGGGCCGACGCTGCCGATGCCGATCTTATTGTCGGGCCGCTTCTTGTTGAGCTCGATCTGGTTGACGGTTGCGTTGAACCGGTCGTCGTGAGCGCGCAGGGCTTGGAGGACCTGCCAGACCGTCTTGAAACGCCGGTTGTCGGCAAGTGCTTTCTCGGGCGCCATTCCGGCCGGCACCGTGACAGGCAGGATGATGTAGCCGTAGTCCTTGCCGTCCGCGCGCCGCATTACCCGTCCGACGGATTGCACCACGTCCACGACGGAGTTGCGCGGGTGCAGGAAGAGCACCGCGTCCAAGTTGGGGACATCGATGCCCTCGGACAGACAACGGGCATTGGAGAGGACGCGGGCTGTGCCCGGGCCGGGATCTTGTTTGAGCCAGCCAAGGAGCTGATTGCGTCGCAGGGCGTTGAAGGTGCCGTCCACGTGGTCGACTTCGCAGCGCAGCACGTCGTCGTCGGCACCGTCATAGGCATCGACGATGTCCTGAAACTTCTCGGCGATCCATTTGGAGTCCGCGATGCTGCGGGCGAAAGCGACAGCTCGCCTCATCGGGGCATCTTCGTCTGCGAAGCCCGATCCGTCGGCGAAGGTGCCGCGCCGCTTGGCCAGGGCGTTCCAGCACCCGATGATCTTTGCGGCGTCGTCGACATTCAGCTCGGAGCCGCCGTTGGCCAGGCTTCGCTGGATCGTCTCTGCAACGACGCCCTCGTCGACGGTGAGGATGAGCACCTTGTAGTCGGTAAGGAGGCCCTGCTCCACGGCCTGCCCGAAGCCCAGACGGTGGAACTCCGGACCGAACGTGTCTTCGTCGTCCATCGAAGCGACGGCGGCATCCGCTTTGTTCGCGGTCGCTTTGGTGTCCTCGTTGTAGATCCGAGGCGTGGCTGTCATGTACAGGCGGCGATCCGCGACAAGAAAGCTGTTGTCGTGGACGCGGACGAAATCCGATTCGTCGTGGCCAGCCAGGGTGACACCGGTCGTACGGTGGGCCTCGTCACACAGCACCAGGTCGAAGCCGGGCACACCCTGACGCTGTGCCTCCGCAACTGCCGAGAGCGACTGGTAGGTGGAGAAGACAACGGTGAGCCCAGGCTCCTCGCCTGCAATCTCGAGCCGCCGGACCAATTGACCCGCGTCAGTGGAA
The DNA here is from genome assembly GCF_031844685.1 of Streptomyces sp. ITFR-21. Classification (NCBI taxonomy): domain Bacteria; kingdom Bacillati; phylum Actinomycetota; class Actinomycetes; order Kitasatosporales; family Streptomycetaceae; genus Actinacidiphila; species Actinacidiphila sp. ITFR-21. The sequence goes on along the minus strand of NZ_CP134605.1, from coordinate 3,049,616 downwards.
GCCGGTAACGCCAGATCGTGGGTAGGTAGGTCCTGGTCGTCTCCTTCCAGCGGCTGGTGCTTGCCGACCTTGGCGTCCGAGCAGACGGCAAAGGCGCGTAGGGGGGTCTCTGCCTCGTAACTCCACTCCCTGAGTGACTGGCTCAACAACGCGATGGACGGTACGAGGAACAGGACCCGGGTGTGCTCCCCTTCACCCCGCTTGGCACGTTCCTGCTGCAGCCGCTCGGCAACCTTCAGGCTGGTGAAGGTCTTGCCCGTCCCGCAGGCCATGATCATCTTGCCGCGGGCCTGCGAGGCGAAGCCCTCGAAGACGGCTTCGACGGCTCGCTGTTGGTGGGGCAGCAGCCTCTTCTGCCTGCGAAGGGTCGCCTTGATTCGATCACGGGCGGCGGGTAGTTGCCACTCGACCGGACTCGCCTCTATGTCGGCCAGCCCGAGCCGCGTCACGGGGATCTGCTGGTCGTCCAAGGCCGTCTCGGCGTTCCGGCCCCACCTGTCCGTTGTCGATATGATCAGGCGGCGGGTGAAGCCGCCCTTGCCGGAGGCAGTGAAGAAGGAGTCCAGGTCGGCCTTCTGCACCTGGTGCTGAGGCTCGTAGAACTTGCACTGTATGGCGCAGAGCCCGCCGGTCTCCCGATCCTGCGCAACCAGGTCGATACCCACGTCCCGCTTGTCGGTCTGGGCCCCCACCCAGTCGGCGAACATCCAGACGTGCGAGAACTGGCGAGTCCACTGGGGGTCGGTGCTCAGGTACTTGACCATGAGCTCCTCGAACTCCGTCCCCCGCTCCCGGTTCGACGTCGAGCTGGCGCGGATGGAGTCGAGGACCTCGTGTAAGGAAGCAGGCACTTGCGGCACTTCTTTCACTCATGTGGATATATGCGAGACGCCTAGATCGGGGCATGATTGCCTCGTTGTTCCGGCGTGTCGCCGGTTTGTTTTAGTGCTCGGATGCGATCACATGGCGGGTGCTCTGAGCGGCTGATCTGATGCTTCGTTACCGTTTTGCGTTCCATTGCATTCGTGGATTCGCAGAAATCGAACAATCGACCGACTGCGTGGCCTGGTTTAGCCTCTGAGCACGGCGATCGAAAAAGCTGATTTGCCCCGGCTCCGATGGGACAAGGAAGACGCCAGCTTCGGCAGTGGTCCAGAGGTGCCTGCCCGGGAAGCGATCCAGCCAAGTATGCAAGGCGCTCTTTCGCGAAGGCGCATCCCGCGTCCACACTGCTGAGCAGGGGCGGGAGGGGGTCTGTGGGCGAGAAGAGGCGTCGCTCGGCGGCACGTAGACGACGGGAAATTCGTCGACGTGGACTTTTCGCTGGTGGAGCCGTCCTGTTGCTGGTCTTGGCAGCGCTCTGGTCATCTGTCTGGCCTTACCTCCCGGCGGCGGTGCTGCTTGGAGGTTTCAGCGCAGGAGGCTGGTGGTTGTGGCGTACCGGCCAGGTCCATCGCAGGGCGGACCTGCGCTGGCGGCGCCAGGATGCGGTCCAGGCTGGGCATCGGACACTCGCACAGGTGGACAAGATGTCTGGCACTGAGTTCGAAGAGTTCGTAGCCTCGCTCTGCCGCCGCGATGGATGTACCGAGATTCGACGTGTAGGTGGGTCGGGCGACAATGGCGCCGATGTGCGTGGACTCCTGCCGGATGGCAGGACGGTTGTCGTCCAGTGCAAGCGCTATGCCCCCAGCAGCACCATCCCTGCCCGCGATCTACGTGATCTGCCCGGAGCCAAAACTCATTTCGGCGCCGACCTGGCCGTCTTCGTCACGACCACCCTTTTCAGCGCACAGGGTGAGGGCTTCGCTGTACAGAACGGAATTTTCGCCATCCACCGCGACCACCTTGGTCTGTGGAACAATGGTGCTTCCCTAATGTCCCCTGTGGAAGTCAACGGTGTTGGCCAAGGCGATTCACGGCACCGCTCGCGCTGGAAACAGGCGTACGGGAAGTGACGTATGCGGAACCTGGACCGCGTCCGGGGACTCCTCGCGGATTTACGGTCTTTCTGCGCACGTTGGAGGAGAGGCGATCATGGCTACGACGCAGCCCCGATGCGGAGCGCTCACCAAGGCCGGCGGCCGATGCCGGAAACTCGCGGTGAAGGGCACTTCGCGGTGCGCAGAACACCAGGGTGAATGGTCGGCCTACGAAGCGGCGAAGCGTCGGCAGGCAGCTCCCCGCAAGAAGGCGACCAAGCGCAAGAAGTAAAGCAGAGGCCGCGAGACCGGAAGTACGACCTCGCCGCGCTACTTCGAGGGCGGTTCATCCCGGATCCACCGGCTTGATTCCCGGTTGATCGTTTCGGGGTCGTGCCGGCCGTGTTGGGGCTGAGTTGCGGATTCGGGCATGGGGTGGCCGCTGGTCTGCCCAGCTCTTCCACTCTGTCCACAGGTCTCGGGCCCTTTCGGGCAGGTCGGTCAGGGAGCGTCAGAGGGCCGGTGGTGCATGCACCGTGCTGAACAGCTGGGTGAAGTCCTCGCTCCAGGGCCAGCGCTCAGGCAGGTGCAGGGTGAAGCGGCGGGCGGAGCGGGCCAGGCGGGCGGGCACGTTGATCAGGCGATCACGGATGGTGGCGGTGGTCGCCCTGGCATGGAACGCGGAGGCCAGGGCGCCAGCGGCGCGGGTCAGGTTGTGTGCCAGGGCCGCCAGGGCGAGCCACGCGGCATTGGCCTGGAAATGACCGGACGGCGCGTGGGCGAAGCCGCTGTTCTTGACATCGGCGATCACCTGCTCGACGACAGCGTGCCGGCGGTGATCACGCTCGGCATCCCTCAAGGCGAGCGGGGAGTCGGTGAACGCGGCGTGGTAGCGCCGGGTATCGAAGAGCGTGCCCTGCCCGGCGGGGACGGTACCGGCGCTCAGGCGCTTGACGCGGCGCGTGATCAGTCGGGCGGTAACCTGCTGTTTCTTCGGCTTGGAAGTGAAAGCGGTGTAGCGGATCTCGGCTATCTCGGCGTCGGAGATCGGGCACTGGCCCTCCTCGTCCCAGACCGCTTGGGGATATTTGATCGGTGTCCAGGCGTCCTCGTCGATGCGGGCGATGGTGGCTTTTACGGAGGCGTTCATCCGCATGGTGATGGAGAAGCGGGCACCCAGGGCCCGGCAGGCGTTGACAACGTCGGCGCCGTAGAACGCGGAGTCCGCCCGCAGCACCAGCAGGCCGCTGGCGCCGCAGGCGCGTGCGGTGCGGATGGTCTCAGCGACGAACGCTGCCGCCCCGCGCGCGGAGTTCGAGGGGCCCTTGCGCAGCCTGGTGGCGGCGGTCACGGGGGCGGACAGGGGTGTGGAGACGACGCCGAGCAGTGCATTCAGGCCCTTGACCTTGCTGTATCCGTATCCGGCGCCCTGTTTGGCGTAGCCGTGGGTGCGGCGGACGGTGTCGTCGATGTCCACGTAGGCGGCCTGGTCCGCGCCGGGCAACAGCGGGGTGTGACGGGCCAGTTCGTGCAGGAACCGGCGGGCCACGGCGTGCGGTTGCTTCACATGCCCGTGGGTGAAGGAGCGCAGGAACGACCCCAGCGTAGACGGGGCCCGCACTCCGGAGAACAGGCGGCCCATGGCGCCGTGCCGCAGCCGGTCCATGTCGTCGATGCTGTCGGCGCCCGCGGCCATGCCGCCCACCAGCGACATCAGTTTCGCCGCTGGGAAGGCGCCGGTGCCGTCCTTCGAATCGGGCAGCCGGACGTGCTCGCCGGCCAGCTTGGGCAGACCGCACCGCTCGGCCAGCCGCACCACCGGCTCCAGCCCGCCGTACGCGATCAGGTTCGGATCATCGAACGCGGATGAGACTGCCGCCGCGGCATGGGAAGACTGCATCTCGGAAGTGCCTTGTCGATCGTGCCTGATGTGGTCCTAGACAAACCCCATCATCGCAGGTCGCAAGGCACTTCTTCGTTTCTGGGTGAACCATCCACCAGCATCAAGCCGGTGGATCCGGGTTCAGCTGTCCAGGAGTGCTTGCAGTTCCGGTCCTGACATGCGTGCCGCGGGGGCCGCGGTGCCGTCGCGTATCGGGACTCCGTCGGCAAGCAGGATGTCCTCGGGTGTTTCCGTCCGCTGCGGGTCGGACCAGCGGAATCCGGTGCTGACTTTTCCCGCAGCGGTGAGTACGCGCCAGGGGGCCGGGCACTGGGGGCACGACGCCAGGTGGGTGCCTATCGGCACTGGATGGCTTTCCATGGCTGCGGCGATGTCGCCGTAGGCGGTCCATCGGCTTTTGGGTATGGCGGCCAGCAGGGTGTGCAGGTCGGTCCAGTCCTTGCGGGTACCGCTGACCTGGCTTCCTAGGTGTTCTGTCCACGGAGGTTGGTGACGGATCCCACGGCTTGGGGATCTTGAATGAGTGAGGGCCTTCCGGGTTCGGTGTGGATTGCGACATCGACATGGAACGATCAGAAGGCCCTCATGCCCACCGTAATGCACCCCTGACCGAGACCGGTCGTCTGCGTCTGGCCCGCTGCGTCGTGGACGACGGCTGGTCGCCGCGGCGTGCTGCCGAGCGCTTCCAGGTCTCGCCCACCACGGCCCAGCGGTGGGCAGCCCGCTACCGGGAGATGGGCGAAGCCGGGATGTCCGACCGGTCCTCACGCCCGCACCACAGCCCGCGCCGGACACCGACCCGGACCGAGCGGCGGATCATCACAGTCCGCGTCCTGCGCCGGTGGGGGCCGGCCCGCATCGCCTACCTGCTGCGACTGAACCCGGCCACCGTGCACCGCGTCCTGACCCGCTTCGGTCTCGCCCCTCTGGCCCACCTGGACCGCGCCACCGACCGGGTGATCCGCCGCTACGAACACGCCACCCCCGGCGACCTGGTGCACATCGACATCAAGAAACCCGGCAGCATCCCCGACGGAGGCGGCCACAGGCTCCTGGGCCGGCAGGCGGGCCGCAAGAACCGGGCCAAGGCCGGCATGAGCTTCCTGCACAACGCCGTCGCCGACCACTCCCGCCTCGCCTACAGCGAGATCCTCACCGACGAGAAGAAGGAGACCGCCGTCGGGTTCTGGCAACGGGCCCACGCCTACTTCACCGCAGCCGGGATCACCGTCCAGCGGGTACTGACCGACAACGGCGCCTGCTACACGTCACACCTGTGGCGCAACACCCTTGCAGCGCAGGGCATCGCACACAAGCGCACCCGCCCCTACCGGCCCCAGACCAACGGGAAGGTCGAGCGGTTCAACCGCACCCTGCTGGACGAATGGGCCTACGCAAAGCTCTACCGCAGCGAAGCCGAACGACGCGAGGCATACCCGCAGTGGCTCCACACCTACAAACACCACCGCGGACACACCGCGCTCAAAGGCCAACCACCCGCCAGCCGCGTCCCCAACCTCACGGGGCAGTACAATCACCAGCACCGTGTCCCCGAGTACCTGCGGGTTGCCGATCACCCACTCCTGCAGATGCTGCCGCTCCAGCAGCCCTTCAGCGGCAAGGCTCGTCTGCTGGGATAACGCGATGGCGGAATCATTCTACGGCGATCTGAAGAACGAGCGGGTTTTTCGCGTGATTTACCCGACCCGAGAGGACGCCCGACGGGACATCACTCGATACATCGAACTCTGGTACAATCACAAACGCCTGCACTCGGCTGTCGGATACCGCCCACCGCGAGAAGTTCACGCCGCATACATGGAGTTTCGTATAGCCGCGTGAAATAAACTGTCAGACCATTGTCCGGAAAGAGCGAGGCCCCTCACTTTCCTGCGCCCCGCTCCCGGCAGCGAGCAGGCTGGTGCCGAGAGCGGAGACCGCCGGTCAGGGCCGTTCGGGTTGGGTCGTGGCCAAGTCGTTGAGGACTGCACTGACAACCTGCCATGAGACGTTCAGGGTGTCTCGGTCAGGCGTGTGGGCCTCCCTGATCTCTGCCCGCGGATGGACGTAGTTGCGGTATTTGCGCAGTTCATGGCAGAAGCGCTCGATATCAGCTCCGATCCAGCCGGCCCGGTGACACACCTTGATGAGCACATCAAGCGTTGCCTTGTCCGGCGTGGTGGATCCAAGGACAAAGCGGTCACGTTCTTGGATCACCTGCACGAGGGCCCCCTCCAGCAGGCTGCCCAGCATGATGATCGCCGCGACATGAGCGCCGTTGGCGTAACACGTCTGGGCCTCGTCAAGGCGGCGCTGGAGAAGGTCCGCCGTCCCTGGGTCTTTGATGATGTCGGCCATTACGGCCTTGAACTCCGCCGGTGCATGTTGGCCTGGATATGCTAGGGCTGGATCACAGGCAACAAGGCGAGGCCGTCCGCCGGGGCTGTCCAGACGGAAGCCTTCATATACGAGGAACGCGTTGACGGCTGCAATCACCCCTGGCAGTTGCTTCGGTTCATCCAGGTACTCCAGCGGATCTGCGAGACGCAGCAGCACCTTCTCCAGCTCCGAGGGGTCCTCGCGTCGTTCAGTGAGGCGGGCGAGGGTCCATTCACGGCGGTATGCACCGTCGAAGTCAGGCACTTCCGCCCAGCCGGCATGCTTCAGGAATTTGGCGATCTCCCAGCCCTGACGGTAGTAAAGATGGTCACCGCAGATGACGCGAGCGATCTCCTCCAGGGTGTTGGCGTCGAGCTCTATTACGGGTCGGACCGGCTGCTGGCTCATTCCTCGCCTTCCGGGGTGTCGAGTGCGTCGGGGGCGCTGTCGGCGTTGACCTGCTCCTCAGCATCGTCCTCCAGGATGTCGTCCGCGGAGAGATCAAGTGATACCCATGCACCGCCCTGTGGACGTGAGTTCTGCGGACGCGCGTAGTCCGCTGGGTGGATCCCCTGCCGTTCCAGCTCTTCCCAGAGGCCGGCCAGTGCGGCGTCCGTATCGAAGCGGAACTCGCTTTCTCGGACCCTCCAGAATTTCCACCCGGCACGTTGCAGTTCACGTTCACGTTGCTGATCCCGCCGGATCTGCTCTGGCGTCGAGTGGTAGTAGTCCCCGTCACATTCCACGGCCAGCCGTCCGCGTGGCCCAATGACCACCAAGTCGATGCGTTTCTCACCGGCGGGGAATTGCGGGATGACGTAGTAACCCCGCTCTTTCAGACGCAGATACACCTGCTGCTCGAAGAGTGAGTCAAAAGGAGCGGTCAGCACGTCGGCCGCCACGGGCCCGATCCTGTTGTCAGCGGCCAATGCCTCTGGAGGATTCTCCATGTACGTCAGAAGGTTGAGTCGCAGGTCACCCGATTTGAGATGACCGCGATGGACGGAGTAGAAGAGGCGCATCTGGTCCTGCGCGCGGCTGGCGGCGACGTTATACGCCTGCCGCTCACTGCGCTGGCCTCCGGTGATACGGGCCGGTTCGGTGACCACCATCGACAGCATGATTACGTGCCGCTCGTCACCTTGGAACGAGGCGGGGTTGCCGACACGGATCGCGTGGCGCTCGCGCACCGTCGCAGGGAGCCGCTGCTTGATGAGGTCGTCGAGAAGTCTGATCTGTCCCTGTCCTTGAAGGACGATCACGCCCATGCTCTTGTCCCGGTAGGCCGGGTCCTTGACCATCTCCGCCAAGCAGTCCACGATCGCTTCCGCCTCCTTGGGGTTGCGGAGACGGCCCTCGCGACCCTCGGTCACAGCTCCCTCGACGAAGTGCGTCAGCAGTGGTTGAAGACGCTCCCCACCGAACTGGCGCAGCGGTACGAGCTTGTCGTCGTAAAAGGTCTTCGACGACCAGGCGATGATCTCAGGCATGCACCGGAAGTGTTCTCCGAGCCGGATGACCTCTGGGAAGAAGGTGGATAGCAACTGGTACAGATTGGTGTGCGGGGTGTACAGCTGACGCAGCGAGAGCGGAACTTCCGGCAGATGCGCCGTGAGCCGGTCCTGGATGGCCTGAGTGCGCCCCATGCCGGACAACGACGGCGCGCATTGCTTGTCGTCGCCGACCACGATGACGCGCGGTGCCAGCCACAGCAAAAAGAGGGCGTCCATCCCGGCCTGACTGGCTTCATCGACGATAACCACGTCAAACGCGTCACGCTTGGCTTGGACCATCTCGGCTACTTGGCCGATCGGCGTGACCCACGCCGGCACCGCCTCCATGGCTTTTTGCATCGCCTCGCGCGCCGCCGCTTTGAACATACCGGCATGCCGGCCCTTCCCCTTCCCGTACGAGGACATGTGGGAGCGGTACGCCTGTAGGCTGGACCGCTGGGCCTGGGTCATGCGCTCAAGGCAGTGCAAACGCCCCATCAATCCGGCGAGGTCACCAGTCAGCCGCTCCAGCCGCTCCTCCTGTTCGACCAGCTCCCCCTCAATCCGCTGCTCCAGACCGGGAGTACGCCGTCGTCGCACGAAAGAAGCCGCCCGCGCCCAGGCCCACGCCTCACCGAATTCGCCCAGCCGTGAATCCCATTCCGGTTCGCCATAGTGCTCAGCCAGGAGTGCGGCCAGGACCGGGTGCGCGCTCCGTAGAACATCCAGCAGCTCGGAGCACCGCCGCGTGCGGTGCTCGCGGTCATACGCCGAGGCCAGACCATCGAACTCTTTAGCATACCGTTCAACATCCCCCTCGCGGATGGCTTGAGCCACTGCCAGCGCCTCGGAAGCAGGGTGCGTGCCCTCCACGGGCGTGCGTAGCCGTTCCTCCCAGGCCGAGAGCCGGGCCATTGCTTCGTCGGCCGTACGCCGTCCGTCGAGGGCGGTCACCGCGTCGGCGAAGTGCTGCCAGCTATCGCGGGAGGTCAGGGCGATATGTACTCCCTCGCTGACGAGGAGTTTGTCCATCTGCTCTCGCGAAGTCCCGAACGTGTCGATCTGCGCCAACTGCTCATAGCGCTCGGCGAGTACTGCCAAGCCCACTTCGATAGGGCCATCGGGTAGCGACGCGCCGACCTGTTCCCAACGTCCAGCCACGGTCGTGATGACAGTGTGTGCCTGCAGGTGCGCGAGGACCGCGTCAAGTTCTTCCGGAGTTGTCGGAGGCCGCCCATCGACTGTGCAGCTGTCCAGTAGTTCCTGAGCCTCCTTCTGGACCCTGGAGAGCAACCGGGTACGGAGTTTTCGGCCGCCTGCCAAATGATTTCTCAGGGCGCTGCCCGACCTGACCATCTGTCCTGCGCCGTCCTTGGAGAGACCATCGGGGAGTGAGACATCTCTCAATCCCAGACTGTCGACGCCGCGCCTGACAGATGCGAGTTCCGACGCGCCGGCGGCCACGCGCTGCCACAGCAGCACATTGCGACGGGCCAGTCTGTCCTCTAGCGCTTGTGTGATCCAGAGCCCGCTGCCCCACTGCGCCGGTGCCGCAGGTACGCCAAGATTGTGCAGCGCGGTTCGGCACTCGCTCAACGCTTTTGTCAGTTGATCGGTGACAGAGACGTCCAGACCAGCCAGAACATCCCTGGTGGTTACGACTTCCCTGGACAGCCCGTCGCCTGTCAGTCTGGAGGCGGCCAGGGTCTCGGCGACCTCGTGTGCGGACGGCAACTCGTCTGGCACGGGCAGAGCGCCGCCCGCCCGGATCTGCCCCAGCTCTTCACGTAGCAAAGTAAGCAGTTCCTCGGCCTGCACCGAAGACAGGGGCGGGGTGACACCGGAACCATCGGGCAGAGTTCCCATCCACCCGTATTGGGGCTCTCTGTCCTGCACACGCTGCACGATGGCCGCCAGAGTGCCTTCATAGCCGGGCGCTACACCTTCATGGTGACGGGTCTCAGCCTCACGTAGTTCGATTACTTCGCCCGTCAGGGTGGCGATCCGTGCACGCACACCGTCGCGCTGCGTGGACAGGATATCGATCTCCCCACGCAGGCTTCCGATGTCGCTGGCAGCTACTTGGTCCGTCAAGGCGTTGATGGTGCGTTCCAGTTCGCTGGTGCCGTCCTGGCGCGTGGAACTCAGCAGCAGAACGCACAGGTCACGAACAGAAGGCGGAAGTTTGTCCCGCAGGACTGTCAACGGCTGATCGCGGGCACTCGTAACTAGGACTCGCTGTCCTTGCGCAAGTAGTGCCGAGACGAGGTTGGCGATCGTGTGGGTCTTGCCAGTGCCGGGCGGCCCCTGCACCACCACACCGGTATCCCGCTCAAGACGTCGAAGGACGTCACGCTGCTGCGCGTTGGTCTTCAAAGGGAAGAGCGGGTCGTCGCCGAACAGTGGCGGCTTCTCATCACTGGTCCACTGTGCGCGCTCTTCGGCGTCCAGCGTCAGCACCAACTGCGCCAGCCCGAGGGGGGCGTGTTCTTCCGTTGCCACGCTGGCGGCGATCTGCTCGTAGCAGCGAAGCAGCGCGTTGCGATCCCGGGGACGCAGGATCAACGCAGGCGCATACGTCAGTTGTGCCGCCGCTTCCGGCTCACCCGGCGGTACCCACTCCGCACTGAACGCTGTCGGCCGCGACAGCGCCCGCTCCTGCCACTGCGGCAACTGTTCAAGCACCACGTCACTCAGCGGATGCGGCGAGCGGGCCTCCAGGTCTTCGGCAACAGCGGTCGACCTCTCGGGATCCCAACCGTCATCGCTGTCCAGGAAGTCCCGATCCTCAACCCGAAGAGAGCTCTCCGAGGCGAGACGCACAGTCAGCCGTGCTGTGCGGCGCTCAACCGCCGTTTCCACACGGCGGGTCAGCAAATGCCGGTGGACCGATTCACCATTCGGGTCCTTCCAGGTCAGCAACCCGACAGCGAGTACCAGCTCTTGCTGGTCATCCTGCTGGGAGAGCAGCTGATGCCAACGGTAGAGGAACTCGTACTGGTCGCGCAGGGTACGGTCTGCCCGTTCCCGATGTGCCCATCGCCGCCATCGCTGCAGCCAGGAGCCGTAAGCACGTAAGACCTCGGCCGCGTCTTCGCGCTGGACCGTGCGTTCCTCCCACCACGTACGACCATCCGCGTCGCTTTCCCGCTTCTTCCCCGGGCCCTCTTCCGCCAGCGGCGGATCTCCACCGTCCGCGAGCTCGACCCGGTCCGGCGCCACCCAGCCCTCCAGAACTTCCGGCAGGGGCGGTGGAACTGCCCTCGGCACGTGATCGAGGGTGACCAACAGCCCATCCTGCCGATCTGTCGGCCGGCGTACGCCTTCCGGGAGCTGCGCCAACCACAAATGCTCGCGGGACCGGACCCGGTCATCACGAATCTGCTGCGTGCTGTTCTGTACCACCTCGCGAAGAAAATTTACCAGGCCTGTCGCAGCCGCGATGACCTCCGGGTCACCTGCGTGCCGCTTTCGAACGTCCACCGTTCTCCCCTCGGTTGGTGACGAACGTTCCAGGATGGGATAGCAGCGCGGACAGCACTGCACGAGGGAAGAAAATGGCTATTTCGGCACTCTTGAGTGGCTTGATATGTGCGGTATGGCAACTGCGGTGCTGTTACCGCCAGGTGCCCGCTGCGACGGCTAGTACTACAGGGTTAGATCTGGATCATGGAGTGGTGGAAAACTATGGCTGTGGTGACGACACAGCCTCATGATCCAGGTCATTTGTCGGATGCTGTCAGTCACGGCAGCTGTAGTTCCTTGATCGGTGGGTCATCGTTGCTGGTCAAGCGGTTGCTGCGGCGGTGATGTTGTTCCAGCGGCGGTGGGCTTCGGCGGCCTGGTGCTGGTGGTGGCGGCGCCAGGCAGACCAGTGCAGGACGTGCTCGCGGTCGCGTCGGGGGCTGGGCAGAGCGGTGATCCGCAGCAACCGCAGGATCTCGCGGACGCTGGGCGGGATGAGCCGGTGGCCCGGGGGTGCCGCGATGGTGGTGCGGGCGTGAGTGACGGCGAGGACGGCGGTGGCGGGCATGCTGATCAGGGTCCAGCGCATCCAGGAGTTCCAGCTGGTCGTCTGGCCCTGGTCCAGGCCGGCTACTCCCTTGGCGAGCTGGAAGTCCTTCTCGACCCGCCGCCTGCGGCACACCACATCCACGAGACTCGCCAGGGCGACGGGGGCGACGGAGTGGCAGCGGTAGAAGGACAGTTCGCGGGTGTAGCGGTGGCGGCGGACCAGCACGACGGAGTGCCCGGCATCCTGGCCGCCGGGGGTGTCGCGGCCGTCGGGCGTGTCGTTGCTGCGGATGTCGAGCATGGCCCAGTCGTAGTGGCGATCGCCCTTGGGGCTGTGGCCGGTGCGCATGCGCATCCAGTTCCGTTTCGGGACGCGGGCGGCGAGTTCGGTCACGGTCAGGCGGCCGACGGCGGTGTCCACGCGGTGGTCGGCGCGGACGGCCAAGACGTAGTCGAAGCCGAGCGTTTGCGCGGTGCGGCGAAGTTCAAGGCCTCCGTAGACCTCGTCGCCGGCCAGCCACCGGGCCGGTATGCCCAGGGCACGGACGCGCTGGAGCATAGCGGCGGCCAGTTGTGGCTTGGTGGCGAACTCGATGTCGTCCGGAACGCCGGTCAGCAGACGGCGTTCTTCGTCGGCGGCCCAGTCCGCCCCGAGGCAGAGGGCGCGGTCGATCGGGGCGTGTCCACGGGCGGTGGCGTAGGTGAGGTGGACGGCGACTTGGCACAAACCGATCCCGCCCAGGGCTCCGGAGTACTGCCTGGCCGCCCCGACGCAGTCGGCCGAGGACTTCTCGTCGCCGGTCTCGTCCACCACCAGCACCGCCTGGCCGTCGGCGAGTTCGCCGGCGGTCCACATCGCGATCCGGTCTCGGGCGGTGTCGTGGTCGACGCCCGCGCGGGACAGGAAGTGCTGCAGCCGGTGGGTGCCGGAGTGTCCGAGTGCCTCGGCCAGAGTCCAGCAGTTACGGGTGTCCTGCTCCATCAGCATCGCCTCGCACATCTCCCGGGCCGGAGCGCGGGGTTCACGGCGTCCGAAACAGTCCGTGATCCGGCCGGTCACCGCCCCAAGCGCAGCCGTCCACTCCCGCTCGGCTATCGTGGCCTCCACGGCCACCTGCTCTTGATACGTCGTCACAAACGTTCATGATCACGGTGGCCGTACCCATGCCCGCAGCCACCCCGGCCCGCTGACCAGCTACGAAGCCCTACCGGCCGGAACCACAGCCGCCGTGACTGATCGTCGACCCCACCGGATTCGCGAAGAAGGGCACCAGATCCGCCGGGGTCCAGCGGCAGTATTCCGGCACTCTCGGGCGTATCGACAATTGTCAGACCGGGACGTTTCTGGCCTACGCCAACCGCCGTGGCGACCGGGTGCTGATCGACAGGGAACTCTACCTGCCCAACGATTCCCGGGCTGCCGATCCCGAACGCCGCCGGGAGGCCGGGATCCCGGACGAGGTGGCCTTCCGTACCCGTCCGCAGCAGGCGCAGGCCATGATCGAGCGCGCTGTCGCGGCCGGGGTGCCGTTCTCGTGGTTCACCGCGGACGAGGAGTTCGGCCAGAACAGAATCCTGCGTGAGCACCTTGAAGCAGCGGGCATTGCCTACTGTATGGCCGTCCCAAAATCCACCGACGTGAACACCGCGGGCATCACCACCAACCCCGGCACTCCGACCCGGCTGGACAGCCTGGCATCACACCTACGGCCGGCGCACTTCTCCCGGCATGCCTGCGGGATCGGTGCGAAAGGATTCCGTACCTACGACTGGGCCGTGATCGCCGGACGGGACGGGCGCCAGTATGTCGTCCGCCGCAGTATCGCGGACGGAGCGACCGCCTACTTCCACTGCTACAACCCGCGCTGGGAACCGCTGTCGGAACTGGTGGCTGTCATCGGACTGCGCTGGCCGGTCGAGGAGTGTTTCGACGCGGCAAAGCAGCAGGCCGGGCTGGAAAACTACCAGGTACGCACATACAACGCCTGGTATCACCATATCACCATGGCCATGGTGGCACTGGCGTTCTTGGCCGCGATGGCCCGAACTCCACAAAAGTGGGCTCTTCAGGCCTGGGCGGTGACCGCGAGCCGCGAACACAGCGGCTCGCGCGCCTGACCATCGCCGAGGTCCGGCGGCTGTTCAACCTGATCGGCTCGACTCGCACCGCCATCAACCAGGGACTCCGCTGGTCAATCTGGCGACGTGCGCATCAGGCGGAAGCACGGCGGCACCATTTCCGAAGGCGGCTACGGCTCCAGATGATCCAGATCTAGCCCTGTAGTACTAGGGGTCAAGAACGTCACCGGCCCCGAGGTGATGGGTCCGGATCCCTGGCCACGTACGTACCGATGTACTACTCGGCTTTCCACCACGCACCACTGCGGATTGACGTCGAACAGGCATAGGTGATCGTGCACGACGCGGTCGCATACGCACACAGCCTCGGTTTCGATCCGGCCGGTGACCTCGCAGACGCTGCTGTGCACCTGGGCGCAGCGCCCGGCGACCGGACTGCCATCGGCTTCGGCAAAGACGGCAAACCATTCGACATCTCCGGCCCCTACGATGACCCGCGCAAAGTGGTCCAGACCCTGGAGCGCACCCGAGGCAAGGGCAACTACCATTACATCGCCCATCTGTAGGAGCGGGCCGAAGCGGAACAAGACGCGGGGACAGATGCAGTGGCGCAGGGGCAGGTTGAGGAACCAACGGTCCGGTGCACCGAGCACGAGGCGCAATCCAATCTCCTCGCCGTGCTGCGCCTGTGCGCGGCAGGGAAGTTGCGGTGCAGCGAAAAGACCCGCCGCCCCGGTGCCGCCACTGTCGCTGTGATCGGTGACGTCCTGGCCGGCGGTGACTTCTACCCGGACGAAGCGATCTCCGCCTTCGCCTGGCCGATGCTGCTCCAGGCAGGCGGTCTCGCAGAGCTCACCGGCGGCCGACTCGCGCCGACCGCGCGCGGCCGGGCCGCACTGACCAGGCCGCCGCACCTGACCGTCGCCCAGCTCTGGCAGCGCTGGCTGAACAACAGCCTCCTGGACGAGTTCTCCCGCGTAGAGGAGATCAAGGGCCAGCGCGCGGCGAACGTCCTGACCGCGGCCAAAGCGCGCCGCAAGATCGTCGGTCAGGCGCTGGCCAGCCTCACACCCGACGCATGGACCTCCGTCGACGGCCTGTTCACGCAGATGCGCACGGCCGGACTCAATCCCGTCGTCCACCGCAGCGAACGCGCCCTGTGGAAGCTGTATCTGCGGGATCCCGAATACGGCAGTCTCGGCTACGACGGTTACCACGGCTGGTCCCTCCTCCAGGGCCGGTACACTCTGGCGGTGCTCTTCGAGTACGCCGCCACGCTCGGCCTCATCGGCATCGAGTACGTCCCCCCGGCGGGCGCCCGCGACGACTACCGCGACAACTGGGGCGGCGACGACCTCGACCGGCTCAGCCGCTACGACGGCCTGACCGCAACCCGCCTCAACGCGCTTGGCGCCTACGCCGTCGATCGCACCGGCGACTACGCACCCGCGTCGATACCAGCGCCGGCCGTCCCGACGGGCAAGGTCACTGTCCCGGCGAACTTCGACATCGTCGCCCTCGATGGACTGCCCTCCGCCGAAACAGTCCTCCTGGACGGCTTCGCCGACCGGACATCCGACCGCGTTTGGACTCTGACCACCGCATCCCTCATCCATGCCCTCAATGGCGGGCACACCCTCGACGAACTCTGTGGCTACCTGAACCGAGCCACCTCGCGTCCCCTGCCCCAGACCGTCACCACCCTGCTCGACGACACCGGCCGCCGCACCGGCCGAATCCGCGACACAGGGCAGACCCATCTCATTGAGTGCGCAGACGAGGCACTGGCGGTCCTCATCATCAGCGACCGCCGCCTGCGCGCGCTGTGTACCCGAATCGGCGAACGCCACCTCGCGGTCTCCCCCGACCGCCTGTCGGCGTTCCGCAAGGCCGTCCTGGCTCTGGGCTACCCACTGAGGTTTTCGCAGCGAAATGATCTTCGCGAAACGTCGTGAACCGCGCGCCTGTGGGCGGATCGGACGAACCCATACCGGCCGTGGGCAGACGTAAAGCCCCTGGTAGGACAGGTCTCACCACAAGATCTTGTCCGAACCACCAGAGGCTTCACGTTGGTCACCTATGTTGCCACGCTCGACGTCCCGCGCTACGTCGTGGACCACCTGTCCCGGCTACTGGCCGCCCACCGTCGCCGCATCGGCACCCCGCGCGGCAGCCGGGCGCTCGGTCCGTTCCGTCAGGCCGTGCCCGTCCTGCGCTGGTTCCGCCAGCAAGCCTGCGTGCACTGCCCGGCACAGGACGCCGGAGTCTCCCAGGCCACCGGCTACCGCCACCTCCACGAGGGCATCGGCGTCCTCGCCGACCAAGCCCCCGCCCTGCACCAGGTCCTCAACCGCTGCCGACGCGAAGGCATGACGCACGTGATCCTCGACGGCACCCTCATCGAGTCCGACCGCCTCGCGGGCGTCCGCGACAACGGCAACGACTTGTGGTTCAGCCGGAAACACAAAGCGTTCGGCGGCAACGTGCAGTTCCTGTCCGCCCCGGACGGAACCCCCTTATGGGTCTCCGACGTCGAACCCGGCTCCACCCCCGACATCACCGCCGCCCGCATCCACGCACTGCCCGCCCTCTACAAGGCCGCCGCCCACGGGCTGCCGACCCCGGCAGACAAGGGCCACACCGGCGCCGGCATCGGCATCCACGTGCCGGTCCGCCGACCGAAAAGCCAGTCCGAGCAGGCCCTCCACGCCGACACCCGAACCACGAACACCCTCATCAGAGACCTCCGCGCACTCGGCGAACGCGCCGCCGCCGAACTCAAAAAACACTGGCGCGCTCTCAAACACGTCACCCTCAGCCCACGCCGGATCGGCGACATCACCCGCGCCGCACTCGTCCTCAACGAAATCTGGAAATGATCTTCGCTGAGAAAACTTCACTGTCCGGGCAACAGCTTCTTTCGGCTGATTCACACCAGTATGAGACTGTTTTGCATGGCGTGGGGCTGGCAGGGGTGAGGCAGTGCCCATGAGCCGGCTCCCACTGAAGGGCGGCTACCGACCTGGCCCGGATGCCCCGGCGGTGGAAGCAGGCGAGGACCGCCGTGAATGGGTTGTCCCGGTCGATTGGGAGAAGGCTGTCCCACGCGATCAGGCTCTGTGGCGGGCGGGATTCTTCGCCAACCAGAACTCCGCGTGCAAGCTTCGAGCCCACTTCACCATCGATGAAGTCTCCCGCCACTTCAACATCGCCTGAGAACGTCGAGGGGCCCCGCAGTAAACTGCGGGGCCCCTCGACGTCGTGCCCGGTGAGGCACTGGCGGAGGATACGAGATTCGAACTCGTGAGGGGTTGCCCCCAACACGCTTTCCAAGCGTGCGCCCTAGGCCTCTAGGCGAATCCTCCGTGGGGAAGAGTACAGGGCGGGAGGGGGTGGGGGCGAACTCGATGAGGGGGAGGGGATCGGGTAGGGTTGGGGGAAGCCCCTCACGTGGCGCTATCTCGCTGAACTCCCCCAGGGCCGGAAGGCAGCAAGGGTAGGTGGGCTCTGGCGGGTGCGTGGGGGGCCTTCGCGTGGTCGGGGGCGGATCGGGCGGGTGGACGGACGAGGCCGGCGGATCGGGCGGGTGGGGGAGCGGGACGCGGGGTCGGATGTCGGTGGGCCCGGATAGGGTCGTAGACGTGTCCCTCGCTCTGTACC
This sequence comes from Streptomyces sp. ITFR-21, assembly GCF_031844685.1. NCBI lineage: Bacteria > Bacillati > Actinomycetota > Actinomycetes > Kitasatosporales > Streptomycetaceae > Actinacidiphila > Actinacidiphila sp. ITFR-21. The sequence continues at coordinate 3,032,166 of NZ_CP134605.1, read as the reverse complement.
GCCGCTACCGACCCGAGACCTTCGCCGAGGTCATCGGGCAGGAGCACGTCACCGATCCGCTGCAGCAGGCGCTGCGGAACAACCGGGTCAATCACGCGTACCTGTTCAGCGGGCCGCGCGGGTGCGGGAAGACGACGAGCGCGCGGATCCTGGCGCGCTGCCTGAACTGCGAGCAGGGGCCGACGCCGACGCCGTGCGGGGAGTGCCAGTCGTGCCGGGACCTGGCCAGGAACGGGCCCGGGTCGATCGACGTGATCGAGATCGACGCGGCGTCGCACGGCGGTGTGGACGACGCCCGTGATTTGCGGGAGAAGGCGTTCTTCGGGCCGGCCGGCAGCCGGTACAAGATCTACATCATCGACGAGGCGCACATGGTCACCTCGGCGGGGTTCAACGCCCTGCTGAAGGTGGTCGAGGAGCCGCCGGAGCATCTGAAGTTCATCTTCGCGACCACCGAGCCCGAGAAGGTCATCGGCACCATCCGATCGCGTACGCACCACTACCCCTTCCGGCTGGTCCCGCCCGGGACGCTGCGCGACCACCTGACGGCGGTGTGCGAGCGCGAGGCGATCCGGGTCGAGGACGAGGTGTATCCGCTGGTGGTACGGGCCGGCGCCGGTTCGGTACGTGACTCGATGTCGGTCATGGACCAGTTGCTGGCGGGCGCGGGGGCGGACGGTGTGACGTACGCCATGGCCACCGCGCTGCTCGGCTACACGGACGCGACGCTGCTGGACGAGGTGGTGGAGGGGTTCGCGGCCGGGGACGGGGCGGCGGTCTTCGAGATCGTGGACCGGGTGATCGAGGGCGGTCACGACCCGCGCCGGTTCGTGGCCGACCTGCTGGAACGGCTACGGGACCTGGTGATCATCGCGGCTGTCCCGGACGCGGTGGAGAAGGGGCTGATCGACGCCCCGCGCGAGGTGGTGGAGCGGATGGCGGTCCAGGCCGCGGTCTTCGGGGCCGCGGAGCTGAGCCGGGCGGCCGACCTGGTCAACACCGGGCTGACGGAGATGCGCGGTGCCACCTCGCCCCGCCTCCAGCTCGAACTGATCTGCGCCCGTGTGCTGTTGCCGGCCGCGTACGACGACGAGCGGTCGACGCAGGCGCGGCTGGAACGGCTGGAGCGGGGGATCGCCTCGGGCGCGATCGGCCTGGGGACGGCACCTGCGGCACCCGCGGCGCCGAACGTCGGCGGTGAGGCGGGGGTTCCCGCGGGACCCGGTGGGGCTGCGGCGGCGCGTGCGGCCCTCGGGCGTACGGCCTCGGACGCCGGACAGCCGCAGCCGCCGGCGCAGTACCCGGGCCGGGCCGCCGGCCAGCCGCCGGGCCACGCTCCGGACCAGGGCCCGGCCCCGGCGGTCCACGCGTCGGCCCAGGTCAACGCACAGCCTCAGGCTCAGGCCCCGGCGTACCCCCAGGTCCAGGCCCCGGCCCCGGCTTCCGCCCCTCAGCAGCAGAGCCCCGACCAGCCCCCTCCGCCGGCACAGCACGCCGTCCCGCCCGCCGAGGAGCCGCCGACCGCGCCGCGCCCGGGGGCCTGGCCGGTACTCCAAGGCGGCGGACCCGGCGGTGCCGCGGGCCCTGGCGGACCCGCTGGTCCGGGAGGCCCCGGCGGCGGTACGAATCCGGCCCCCCCGGCCGCCGCACCCCGCCCCGGTGCCTGGCCGACCACCGCGAGCGCCGGCGGCCCCGCGACCCCGCCGCCCGCGGCTGAACGCGCGCCGGCGCCATCGCAGCAGGCCGCTCCAGCCGCCCGCACCGCCCCCGCCGCACCGCTCCCGGCGCCGGCTGCTCCCCCCGCCGCACAGCAGCAGCAGCCGCCGCAGCAGTCCCAGCAGCCGCCGCGGGCCGTCGGCGACCCCACCCGGGTACGGCAGATGTGGCCGACCATCCTGGAGGCGGTGAAGAACCGGCGCCGCCTGACGTGGATGCTGTTGTTCAACAACGCGCAGGTCGCCGGGTTCGACGGCGAGACACTGCAGATCGGGTTCGACAACCCGGGCGCCCGTAACAGCTTCGCCAACAACGGCAGCGAGGACGTACTCCGGCAGGCGATCAGCGATGCGCTGGGCGTGGAGTGGCGGATCGAGGCGATCGTCGATCCGTCCGGTGGCGGCGGGGGCGGGGGCGGGGGCGCGGGCGGAGGCGGTACGGGCGGTTACGGGGGTCCCGCCGGCGGTACGGGCGGGTTCGGCGGCGGGGCGACCGGGCCGGGCGGAGGTTCGGGCGGTGGCTTCGGTGGCGGCCCTGGACCGGGCGCGGGCCCCGGCTCGCGCCCCCCCGCCCCGTCGCAAACGCAGTCCCCGTCCCAGCCGCACCCGTCCGCCGGTCCCGCCCCGTACGGCGGCGCCCCCGCCCCGACCGGGTACGACCAGGGGCCGGGCGGCGGCGGTCCCACCGGCTCCGCCGCCCTCACCGCCGAACGCCCCGCCGCGTCCCGCTTCGGCGCCGCCGACCACGCGGGCCCGCCGCCGCCCGACGACCACCCGGACTACGCCGCGATCGAGGACGACATCCCGGAGGACGACGACCCCGACCTGGTCGACTCCGCGCTCAGCGGACACGACCTGTTCATCAGGGAACTGGGCGCCACCGTGATCGAGGAGATCAGCCACGGCTGACCCGGCGCCGTATCGTGTTGACCTGCGGATTCTCCGGATCGGTCGGTGTGTGTGCCGGGGGGCGTGCCGGCGTACCGCTCCGGGTGGACACGGCGCCGCGCCGATCCTCCGTCAGGCGTAGGGCGCTGCGCCGGACGAACACGTAGGCTCGCCCTGTCACGTAGTCACACAAGAAGCGGCACCGTTGCCACGGCCGAAGGGCCGGGCCGCCCGGGTCGGCACATCGGACCGGGCGCGGGCGCCGGACCGGATGTCCGGGACACCGGACCCCGGCCGCGGCCGTCCGGCAAGCCGCGCCCGTACAGCCGAGCCGTAACCGTACAGCCGAGCCGTAACCGTACGACCAGTCCACAGCCGTACAACGAGCCGAGCCGCACAGCCGGTCGCACGTCAGGAGCGAAACCGTGATCCCTGGTGGTCAGCCGAACATGCAGGCGCTGCTCCAGCAGGCCCAGAAGATGCAGCAGGATCTCGCCGCGGCCCAGCAGGAGCTGGCCGAGGCCGAGGTGGAGGGCTCCGCGGGCGGGGGCCTGGTCAAAGCGACGGTGACCGGTGCCGGTGAGCTGCGCGCGCTGGTGATCGACCCCAAGGCGGTCGACCCGGAGGACGCGGAGACGCTCGCCGACCTGGTGGTGGCCGCGGTCCACAACGCGAACGAGGCCGCGCAGCAGTTGCAGCAGACCAAGCTCGGCCCGCTCACCGAGGGGCTCTCCGGCATGCCCGGTCTGCCGTTCTGACCCCGGGCCCCGCCCCGTCCCACCTGATCAGCCGCCTTGCCCGGCGGACGGTCCGGCGGGCCGGCCGGTGAACCACCGGCGAGTCGTCCCGTCCGACGAATGACCTGACAAGACACCTGACAAGACACCTGCCGAGGCATTTGCCGAGGCATCCGACGAACCGGACCGCCCGTGAGTCGCTTCACGGGCCGTCTCACGGATCTCACCGATCCCCCGGACCACCTTGTGGACCGGGGACGCCGGAGACCCGGAGAATCCAGGGAAGACCCGAGAAGCAGGGAAGGAAGGCGCGTCGCGTGTACGAGGGCGTGGTTCAGGACCTGATCGACGAACTGGGCAGACTGCCCGGCGTGGGTCCCAAGAGCGCGCAGCGGATCGCCTTCCACATCCTGCAGGCCGACCCCGCTGACGTACGCCGCCTCGCGCACGTGCTCTCCGAGGTCAAGGCGAAGGTGCGGTTCTGCGCGGTGTGCGGGAACGTCGCCGAGGACGACCTGTGCCGGGTGTGCCGCGATCCGCGCCGCGATCCCGCGGTGATCTGCGTGGTCGAGGAGCCCAAGGACGTGGTGGCGGTGGAGCGTACCCGCGAGTTCCGGGGGAAGTACCACGTGCTGGGCGGCGCGATCAGTCCGATCGAGGGCGTCGGTCCGGACGACCTGCGGATAAGAGAGCTGCTCGCCCGCCTCGCGGACGGCACCGTCACCGAGCTGATCCTGGCGACGGACCCGAACCTGGAGGGCGAGGCGACGGCCACCTATCTGGCCCGGATGGTGAAGCCCATGGGGCTGCGGGTGACCCGGCTGGCCAGCGGGCTGCCGGTGGGCGGCGACTTGGAGTACGCGGACGAGGTCACGCTGGGGCGGGCCTTCGAAGGAAGGCGGTTGCTGGATGTCTGACACCGTGGTGAACAGGGACGCGGATCAGGATCTGAACCAGAACGCGGGCGGGAACGTACAGCAGGACGTGACGGACGGCGCGGCGAAGAGCCCGGCGAGGCGTGCGGGCGCGAGGACGGGTTCGAGGACGGGTGGGGGCGCGGCGAAGCGGGTGACGAAGGGCGGCGCGAAGGGCCAGCCGAGGGGCGCGGCCGGGGACGCGGCGAAGACGGCGGCCGGGGCCGGCGGCGGGTCCGCGGGCGCCGAGGAGCCGGACGAGTTCGCCGTGCAGATCACCGACCAGATCGAGAGCTTCATCCTCTCGGTCCGCGAGGTGGCCAAGGGCGACGACCCGGACAGCGCGGTGCCGTACCTGCTGCTGGAGGTCTCGCAGCTGCTGCTGGCCGGCGGGCGGCTCGGCGCGCACGAGGACATCGTGCCGGACGAGCGCTACGAGCCGGACGTCGGCCCGGAGCCGGACGAGGACGACCTGCGGCAGCGGCTCGCGGCGCTGCTGGAGCCGATCGACGTCTACTCCGAGGTGTTCGATCCGTACGTGCCCCGGTCCACGCCGGTGGCCTGCCGGATCTCGGACGACATGGCCGACGTGGTGGCCGACCTCACCCACGGCCTCGCGCACTTCAAGGCCGGGCGGATCTCCGAGGCGCTGTGGTGGTGGCAGTTCTCGTACCTGTCCAACTGGGGGTCCACCGCGAGCGCGTCGCTGCGGGCGCTGCAGTCGCTGGTGGCGCACGTACGGCTGGACAGCCCGCTGGACGAGCTGGACGGGCTGGACACCGGCAGTGACGGGGACGACGAGGAGCGGCTGGCCCGGGAGGCCGGGAAGGTGATGGAGGCGGAGCTGGGGACGATCGGGCGGCGCCGCGACGAGTAGCGGCGGGTACGCCGGGGGCCTTCTCCCGGAAGTCGCGTGATCACTTATTGAACGCTCTGTCTCGTCATGTGATACGCCCGGGGCATACCCGGCCTGCTCGTTAAACTGGGCCGACCGCATTCAACCCTGAGCGAGGAGCGCACGTGGGCCTTGTCGTGCAGAAGTACGGCGGCTCCTCTGTCGCCGATGCCGAAGGCATCAAGCGGGTCGCCCGCCGGATCGTGGACACCAAGAAGGCGGGCCACCGGGTCGTCGTCGTGGTGTCGGCGATGGGTGACACGACGGACGAGCTGATCGATCTCGCGGAGCAGGTCTCGCCGATCCCGGCCGGCCGCGAGTTCGACATGCTGCTGACCGCCGGAGAGCGGATCTCCATGGCGCTGCTGGCGATGGCGATCAAGAGCCTCGGCCACGAGGCGCAGTCCTTCACCGGCAGCCAGGCCGGCGTGATCACCGACTCGGTGCACAACAAGGCGCGGATCATCGACGTGACCCCGGGCCGTATCCGTACCGCGCTCGACGAGGGCAACATCGCGATCGTGGCCGGGTTCCAGGGCGTGTCCCAGGACAAGAAGGACATCACCACGCTGGGGCGGGGCGGTTCCGACACCACGGCGGTGGCGCTGGCCGCGGCGCTGGACGCCGAGGTGTGCGAGATCTACACGGACGTCGACGGGGTGTTCACCGCCGACCCGCGGGTGGTGAAGAAGGCCCGCAAGATGGAGTGGATCGCCTTCGAGGACATGCTGGAGCTGGCGAGTTCGGGCTCGAAGGTGCTGCTGCACCGCTGTGTCGAGTACGCGCGTCGCTACAACATCCCGATCCACGTCCGGTCCTCGTTCTCCGGGCTGCCGGGCACCTGGGTCAGCAGCGAGCCGCCGGCGGGCTACCGGCCTCCGCAAGCGTCATGGCAAGCAGGTCAACCAGGGTATTCAGGGCAAGGGGACAAGGCGATGGAGCAGGCGATCATCTCGGGCGTCTCGCACGACACGTCCGAGGCGAAGATCACGGTCGTCGGGGTGCCGGACAAGCCGGGCGAGGCGGCGACGATCTTCCGGGCCATCGCGGACGCCGAGATCAACATCGACATGGTGGTGCAGAACGTGTCGGCCGCCGCCACCGGACTGACCGACATCTCCTTCACGCTGCCGAAGTCCGAGGGGCACAAGGCGATGGAGGCGCTGACCAAGGCGCAGGCGGTGATCGCCTTCGACTCACTGCGCTACGACGACCAGATCGGGAAGATCTCACTGGTCGGCGCCGGGATGAAGACCAACCCCGGGGTCACCGCGACCTTCTTCGAGGCGCTTTCCAACGCCGGGGTGAACATCGAGCTCATCTCGACCTCCGAGATCCGGATCTCGGTGGTGACCCGGGCGGACGACGTGAAGCCGGCCGTGCAGGCGGTGCACTCGGCCTTCGGACTGGACAGCGACAGCGACGAGGCGGTCGTATACGGCGGCACCGGCCGCTGACCGTCCGCCGGGGCTCCGGCGACCGCCTTACCGGTACGAAAACCCCGCGGGGCGCGACGGTGAAATCGTTGCGTCCCGCACGCGTTTGTGACGAAACCGCTGGTCTGGACCACTTGAACCTTCCCGCCCGCCCGTTGGACAATTCACTTTCCCTCGGCTGCAACCGACCGCCGCGGGCGAGCGTCTTTGTGTCAGCGCACAGCGCCATGGCGCTGTACACCGAGCGTGATCCGGGGAAAACGTCGGTGCGATAAGGGCATTGAGGAAGAGTTGGTGCGCATGGGGATAACCGGCGCTCTACGGGGCGACCTGTCTTGCGCGTACAACCCTGAGGGGGGGATGCGTGTCCAACTGGCGTGGCGGAGGCATTGGGTATCGAGACGGTATTCGGACGGCGGGGGGGCGTGCTCGCGCCGCCGCGGGCCGGTGGTCTGCCGGTGATCGCGCCCTGGCCGGTCCGGGTGGCCGGTACCGCCGCCGACGGCGGGGACGCTGACACCGCAATGGCAGTCGGCACCACGGTCGACCACCTCACCGAGACCTACCGTGCGCACTACCGCTCCCTGCTGGGTCTCGCCGCGCTGCTGCTGGACGACACCGCCTCCTGCGAGGACGTCGTCCAGGAGGCGTTCATCCGGGTGCACTCGGCGCGCAGCCGCGTCCGCGACCCCGAGAAGACTCTCGCCTATCTCCGCCAGACCGTGGTGAACCTCTCCCGCTCGGCGTTGCGCCGACGCATCCTGGGCCTCAAACTCCTCTCCAAGCCCATGCCCGACATGGCCAGCGCGGAGGAGGGGGCGTACGAGATCCTGGAGCGCGATCAGCTCAAGGCCGCCATGCGCTCGCTCCAGCGGCGGCAGCGCGAGGTGCTGGTACTGCGCTACTTCGCCGACATGACCGAGGCGCAGGTCGCCGAGACCCTCGGTATCTCCCTGGGCTCGGTGAAGGCGTACGGTTCACGTGGCCTCGCGGCGCTCCGCGTCGCGATGGAGGCACCGGCATGACCATCCCCCCGAACACCCCCGACGACGCACACGGTATGGATCCGCAGACCCCCCGGAACACCCGCGACGCCGACGGCCGCCCCGGCCACGACCCCGGCGGCCACCCTGCCGACCCCCTCGCCGACCTCTTCGGCGAGACCGCCGGCGAGGAGGCACTGCGCACCCTCATGCACGGCGCCGTCGCCGGCCTCCACGGCTCGCCCGATGCCCTGGACCGCCTCCGCCGGGCCATCCCGATCCGCCGCCAGCACCACAGGCAGGCCCTGGTCGGCGCCGCCGCCGCGGTACTGCTGGCCGGTATGGCCGTACCCGCGCTGCTCCGCGCCACCGGCACCGGGCAGAGCGCCGACGCCACAGCCGCGAGTGTCGCCAGCGCCCACACCGGCGCGCCCGGCGAGGACGGACACACCGACGCCTGGGGCGACTCCGGCGCCCTCACCGGCAAGGCCTCACCGGACCCGGACGGCACACCCACCCCGGAGCAGCCCACCACCGGCGGCACCAGTGGGCCCACCAGCCGGCCCGCCGTCCCCTCGGACCCGGCCCCGCCCGTCCCCGAGTGCTCCAGCACCCAGCTCGGCCAGGGCGCCAGCCAGGCCGGGGCCCCCGACTCCGGGGGCCGGGTCTACGGCTGGTTCCGCGTCGCCAACGTCTCCGACACCCCGTGCACGGTGCCGAGCGGCGGGGTGGTCCAGGCGGTCGCCCAGGGTTCCGCCGACCCGTCCAGGATCCAGATCGTGGACCACACCGTCGGTGACGCCGCCGGCGGGCTGCCCGTCGCCCCCGGCGGCGGCCCGGTCGTCCTCAGCCCGGGTGAGAACTACGAGGTCGCCTTCGCCTGGGTGCCCTCAAGCGACGGCCCCGGCGGCTGCCCCGTCGTCTCCACCACCCCGCCCGCCACGCCGACCCCCACCGACACCCCGACCGCTCCTCCCGGCACGGACGCGGGTGCCGCCGACGGGAGTACCACGGGCAGCCCGGGAGGCTCGGCCGGCTCCGGCAACGCCACCTCGCCCCAGCTTGTCGAGGACACCCCTGTCTCCGAGACGCCCGGCAGCGTGGCCCTGAACCACACCCCGGCCGCTGGCGCCCCCGTGGTCGCCGGCCCGGTCATTCAGGACGCCTGCGCGGGCACGGTCTACACGACCACGGCCATTCCTGAACCGGCGGGTTCCCCGGTGCCCTGACCGGGGAGCCGGGTTCAGGGCGCATTCTGCTTCCCCCGCGGGGCCGGTTGCGGGTCTCGTGGCGGGCCCCCGTACGGTGGTGGGCGTGTACCGGTTCCTGTTCACCCGCGGCTGGCTGGCGGTCAGCGTGTTCGCGCTGCTCGCGATCCCCTTCTGCGTGTTCATGGGCAGTTGGCAGCTGAGCCGGTTCGAGGTTCGGGTCGACCAGCACAAGAGTGCTCAGCACGATCAGCGCCGGACCGCCGCCGAGGCACCGGTACCGCTGAACGAGGTGCTGCCCGACACCCGGACCGCCCTCGCCGGCGACGATTCCGGGCGGATCGTCACCGCCACGGGCCGCTACGACACCGGGCACCAGTTCCTCGTCCCCGGCCGCACTCTCGACGACCACAACGGCTTCTACGTCCTCACCCCGCTGCGGGTCGCCGGCGGTGGGGCACTGCCGGTGGTCCGCGGCTGGCTGCCGGGCGACGCGTCCGCCGCTCAGCGTTCCGGTACGGTGCCGGCCGCCCCGGCCGGGCAGGTCACCGTGGTCGGGGCCGCGCAGTACCCCGAGACCACCGACACCGGCGAAGTACGGACCGGGCTGCTGCCCGCCGGGCAACTCGGCATGATCAGCGCGGCCTCTCTTGTCAACGTCCTCCCATATCCCGTGTACGGCGGTTGGATCACCGCCTCGCATCCCGCGTCGCCGCTCCAGGCGGTGCCACCCGCCGCGCCCCCCAACAGCGGCCTGGACCTGAAGGCGTTCCAGAACCTCGGCTACACCGGGCAGTGGTTCGTCTTCGCCGGCTTCGTGGTCTTCATGTGGTTCCGGCTCGTCCGGCGCGAGGCCGAGGCGCGGTCGGACGCCGCGCTCGGCCTCGTCCCGGAGGAAGAGCTTCCGGACGGCGAGGGCCCGGCGGCCGGGGATGTGCCGGAGCGGGAGGGCGAGACCGGAGTCCCGCCGACAGCACCCGGGCCGGCGGGCACTGAACCGGCGAGCGAGGTGGGGGCGGCGGTGGGTAAGGAATCGGAGGGCGCGGTTCCGAAGGCGGTCTCCTCGGCTCCGGCCGGCTGACCGGTTGGTCGGCGGATCTGACAAGTGCTCGGACGGGGCCCCGACCGCGGGGCGGAACCGGTCGGTGAACCTCGCCGCCGGGACTCCGCGCCGGAACCCTGCGCCGGCCCCACCTGGTTTTCCGGCCCCGGCCCCGGCCCCGGCCCCGGCCCTGGTGGAGGCGGCCGACTGGGGACGTCCGCTGTGGACGTCCGGCTGCGGACCCTCGGATTCGGACGTCCGGCCCTCGACTCCCGCCCGCCGGACTCGGCCGAACCGGTCCGGACGCGCCCGCCCGCGTCCGGACCGCACCGCCCGCCTGGCCGGGCTTTCGCTCTGTCCGCTCAGCCGCCCACGTGCCGCAGGGCGAAGGCCAGCTCCAGCCGGACCTGCTTGATCCGCTCCTCCACCACCAGAGAACCGTGTCCCGCGTCGTACCGGTACACCTCGTGCGGCTTGTCCAGCTCCCGCAGCCGCTCGACGTAGTTGTCGATCTGGCGTATCGGGCAGCGCGGGTCGTTCGTGCCCGCACTGATGTAGACGGGCGCGGTCACCTCGTCGATGTAGGTGAGCGGCGACGAGGCCTGGTAGCGCTCCGGCACCTCCTCCGGGGAACCGCCGAAGAAGGTGCGGTCCAAAGCCTTGAGGGCCTCCATCTCGTCGGCGTATGCGGCCGGATAGTCGGCGACCGGGACCGCCGCCACGCCCACCGTCCACGCCTCCGGCTGGGTGCCGAGGCCCAGCAGCGTCAGGTAACCGCCCCAGGAGCCGCCGGTCAGTACCAGCTTCGCCGGGTCGGCGAGGCCGGATGCGACCGCCCATTCGCGGACTGCCGCGATGTCCTCCAGCTCGATCAGACCCACTCGATGCTTGAGCGCGTCCGTCCACTCGCGGCCGTAACCGGTCGAGCCGCGGTAGTTGACCCGGACCACTGCGAAGCCGTGGTCGAGCCAGGCGGCCGGTCCGGCGGCGAACGCGTCGGAGTCGTGCCAGGTCGGGCCGCCGTGGAGTTCGAAGACGGTCGGGTATGGACCTCCCGCTTGTTCCTTCCCGTCCTCGGCCCCGGTGCGGGGTTGGACCGGGCGCTGCACCAGTGCGTGGATGGGGCCGGCGGGCCCGTCCACCCATACGTCCTCCACCGGCGCTGAGTCCGGTGCCCGCAGTCCCGGCGCCTCCAGTACGATGCCGCCGGTCGTGGACCGTACCGCCGGCGGATGCTCCGCCGACGACCACAGATACTCCACCGTGCCGTCCGGTCGGGCCGTCGCTCCGCCGACCGAACCCGGCGGTGTGTCCAGCGGCGTCAGAACGCTCGCCGCCAGGTCGTACCGGAAGATCTCGCTGCGGGCGTGGAAGTCGTGCACGACCAGCAGCGCGGAACCGTCCGGATACCACTCGGCGTGCACGTCGCCCGGTAGATTTATAGCGAGAGCTGTCTCCTCGCCGCTTGCCACGTCCCAGATCATCGGCAGCCAGCGGTCGGTCCTCTGGTGGCCGACGAGCAGCCGGGTGTCCCCCGGCACAGGGGCGAACCCGAGGCAGTCCAGACCCAGTTCGCGGGTGCCGCCCGCGGTGTCGTCCAGTTCGGCGACCGTCGAGCCGTCCGCGACCCGGACGACCCGCAGGGCACTGTGCATCGCGTCGCCGTGTTCGGTGTGCTCGATGACGACCAGCGTGCCGTCCTCCGAGAGGTCCCCGACACCCGCGGACTCCGCGTGCCGGTAGATCTCGTACGGTGCCGCCGTGTCCGGGCGCACCACATGCACGGAGGTGCCCTCGTCGTCCGTGGAACGGCCGATCACCGCGACCCCGTCGGCGCCGAGCGCCAGCCCGGCCGGGTAGGAAGGTGTGAGTTCCGGCGCGGCCGGTATGTCCTCGCCACCCCGGAACGGCTGCTTCATCCACACCCCGAACTCGTCCCCGTCGGAGTCGGAGAACCACCACACCCACTCGCCGTCCCGGCTGAGGGCGCCTTCCGTCGTCCCGTTCGGCCGGTCGGTCACCTGCCGTCGGCCGCCGGTTCTGCGATCCCACGCGTACAGCTCATACGTACCCGTGACGTTCGATACGAACAGGCTGCGCTCCGGGGCGTCTTCCGCCCACTCCGGCAGGCCGACGCGCGGCGCGCGGAACCGCTTCTCCCAATCGGGCATGGACCCGCTCGCGGGCCCGGTGATCTCGTTCATGCCCCCATCATGCTCTGCCGCACGCACATTCGGTGAGATGGCCTTCGTGGCCTGTGGATAACTTCCGGCCGCGGCCGATCCGCCGGCCCGTCCGATGTGTTTCGATGTGTCCGTTTCGACAGTTCCACGGCTGCGCCGCGGCCACCGCGGCGCAGCCGCCCGGGGCCGGTCCAGCTTTCGCCGGCCGTTTTTCGCTATGCGTTTTTCTCTATATCCCGCTACGAGCTTCGGTGCGCGCCCGCCTCGGACTGTTCCGCCGTGCCGCGCACCACCACGACCGGGCACGGCGCGTGAAGTGTGACCGTATGACTGACCGAGCCGAGCAGCGTCGCGCGGAAAGTGCCGTGGCCGCGCACGCCGACCACGATCAGCTCGGCGCCCACGGCCCGGTCGAGAATGGCCTGGGCGGCGTTGCCCATCACCACGGTCTGACTGACGGGCACGGCCTGTTCGCCCGGCAGCGCGGTCGTGACCGCTTGCGCCAGTGCCCGCCGCGCCGGGCCTTCCAAGTCAAGATCGTCCGGCAGCTCCGGCAGCTCCGGCAGCTCCGGCAGCTCCGGTAGCCCGGCCCAGCCCGCCGCGCCGGGCAGTTCATATGCCAGGACCGCTTCGAGGGCCGACCCGGTGAGGGCGGTCTGGCGGGCGGCCCAGCGCAGCGCCTGCAACGACGGCTGCGAGCCGTCGACACCGACCACGATCCTGCCCGGGGCGGTCGCGGATTCGCTCGTCGGCGCGGTCGCCACCGCGCCCAACGGTTCGACCACGGACCGGCCCGCCGGTTCCCCCACCGGCAGCTCCACGGATTCGTCCTCGGGATCGGCAATCGGCTCGACCATCGCGGTCTCCTCACTGACACCTATACACACGCGTACATACGCGGCTGCGTACGCGGATCTGCTGCCCCCGGGACCGCATCGCAAACACCATCCGTAATTCACATAAGCCCTATTATTCCGGAGGGGAAATTCCGCAGAATTCATTGTTTACCGTTGTGGTCGTGGGGGATCATTTCCACGAGCCCCTCGGGCGGGTGCGGCCGGCGGATGCGGGTCAGCCGGCGCCGCCCGAGCAACGGTCGAGCTTCGCCGCGTCCACCCGCCACGCGGCCGGCGCTCCGTTGTGAATCCGGGCTACGGGGTCGGTCCGGAGTGCGGACGGCTCGGCGGCGGACGGCAGCCGTTCTCATGTCATGGTCGTTCCGGTGGCGCGCCCGCACCGGCTCCGGGGTGGCTGTGACGTGCGGCTGTCGTGTCTCTCGCCGTGTCGTTGTCCGTGGTGACCGTCGTGTCCGCCGTCGTTGTGGTGCGGCGAGGGCGGTGGCACACGACCAGGCGTGCGCGGTCTGGGGCTGGGGGCCGGATACCGCGGCCGGTCCCGCCCCGTCCGGACACGTCGCACAGGCAAGGCCGGACCTGGCTGGGAAATAGGAACACGGCGCTGAGGGCGCATGGACCGATTCGGAGAGGTCGGTGATTTTTGGCCGAGATATGGATGTGTTCAGTGGGACACGGGTTCACGGGGTGGTTGCGACACATCCGTCCAGCAGTGGTCCCAGCTGCTGGGCGACCGTCGTGAGCGCGCGGATGTCGTGTTCGGCGCGGGAAATGAGGATGGCGCCCTCAAGCGTGCTGATCATGAGGGTGGCCAGAGAAGGGGCTTGGGCGGCCGGCACGCCCATGGAGGTGAGGGCTCGGGCGACGGGGGCGTTCCAGGTGGCGAAGGCGTCGGCGGCCGCTGCCCGGGTGGACCCGGTGGACTCCGCGCAGTCCACCGTCGCGGCGGCGACCGGGCAGCCCGAGGCGAAGCCGGCGGTCTGGAATTCGTCCGTCCACTGCTGAACCATCGCCGCGAAAAGTCTGCTCGGCGTCGGTGGCTCGGACATGGCGGCGAGGAAGCGGGCGACGCGGTTGCCGGCGTAGCGGCCGGCCCAGGCGACGGCCTCGTTGACGAGCTGTTCCTTGCCGCCGGGGAAATAGTGCTGGAGCGAGCCGCGAGGTGCCCGGGCGTGGGCGGCGACCTCGCGCATACCGGTGGCGCTCACGCCGTCGCGGCGGATGAGTTGGGCGGCGCTGAAGACCATCCGCTCGCGGGGGCTGTGGGTCCTGCCCGTGGCGCTGCCTTCCTGGGGCGCGCGCTCCTCGGGCCGCGGATTCACTGTTGCGGGCCGCTCTTCCGGAATCGCCATCGCCGACCGACCACCTCTCCGACTCGCTGACACTCCGAAGGGCGCGGGACCTCTCCGGAGAAACGGGGCCTCACCGAAGGAACGCGGCCGGCTACGGCCGCCGGGTCAGCTTATAGATGCCCGTCAGGCCGTCCCGCGCGCGCAGGGCGCCGTCCGCTTCGAGGCGCTGGGCGAGGGCCGCAAGGAGGCGGGGTCTGCCGGGCATGACTGAGGCCGCCACTCGTTCGAGCCCGCGGGCGCGGGCCCGGGTGAGGAGCAGTTCGAGCATGGCGGTGCCGACGCCCTGGCGCTGCCAGGGATCGGCGACGAGGACCCCCAGTTCGCCGACGTCGGGCCCGGCGTCGCAGGGGGTGGCGAGGCTGGCCATCCCGAGCAGGTGGGTACGGCCGCTTCGGTAGGCCACCACGCTGTCGTGCTGCTCGGGCGGGCCGGCGAGGGCGCCGTCCAGGTAGTCGCGGGGCCACGCGCGCAGGCGTCCGAAGAAGCGGAGACGGATGGTCTCCGGCGAGCAGGCGGTGAAGAGGTCGGCCAGGGCCGGGCGGTCGCCGGGGTGGGCCGGGGCGACCGACCACAAGGTGGAGGCCGGCTGGCCGGAGTGGGGCCGTACGGCCGGAGAGCTGACCGCATCTTCTATGACGACTGTCATAGAAATCAGTATCATGACGACCGTCATAGGTGGCAAGTCCATGTTCGATCCACGATCAGACGAAGGCGGCGGTGCAGGATGACGGAGACAGAGACGGTGCGGGTGGGCTTTCTCGGCCTTGGTGTCATGGGTCGCCCCATGGCGCTGAACCTGGCGCGGGCCGGCACCCCGCTCACCGTCTGGAACCGGACGCCGGCCCGTGGCGACCGGCTGGGGGCGGCCGGGGCGGTGGTCGCGGCAACCCCCTTGGAGGTGTTCCAGCGGTCCCAGGTCGTGTTCCTGATGCTCGCCGACGGGGGCGCGGTCGACGCCACCCTGCGGCGGGGGAGTCCGGACTTCGCCGGGTACGTCGCCGGACGGACGGTTGTGCACATGGGGACCACGTCGCCGGACTATTCGCACGCGCTGGAGGCCGATGTCCGTGCGGCGGGCGGGAGTTACGTGGAGGCGCCGGTCTCGGGATCCAGGGTCCCGGCGGAGGAGGGCCGACTGGTGGCGATGCTCGCGGGAGAGGAGGAGGCGGTGGAGAGGGTGCGGCCGTTGCTCGGGCCCATGTGCCGGGAGACGTTTGTCTGCGGTGCCGCTCCCGACGCGCTGCTGATGAAGCTGTCGGTGAACATCTTCCTGATCACCCTGGTGACCGGACTCACCGAGGCGTTCCACTTCGCGGACCAGCACGGGCTGGACAAGCGGCAGTTCCTGGAGGTGCTGGACGCGGGACCGATGGCGAGCGGAGTGTCGCGGATGAAGTCGCCCAAGCTGATGAGCCGGGACTTCGCCGTTCAGGCGGCCGCGTCGGACGTACTGAAGAACAACGAGTTGATCGCCGACGCCGCCAGGAAGTCGGACGTGGCGTCGCCGCTGTTGGATGTGTGCCACGCCCTGTTCGCGGAGACGGTCGGCCTGGGGTACGCCGACGGCGACATGGTCTCGGTGCTGCACGCGATCGAGGCGCGCACGGCCGGCATACGAGGGCGCGGCTGAACGGCCGCCGCTGATGTCGGGGACGCGGCGGGCATCCCCGACATGGGCCGCGGGAGCACACCGTCTAGGCTGCAACCGCCGTACGTGCAGGGTGAACTGACATGAAGGGCGGGGCGGACACATGGGCGTGCCGATTCGGAGGGCCGGGGCGGGCGACCGGGACACGGCAGTCGAACTGCTGCACAGGGCTTTCGCCTCGGACGCGGTGAGCCGCTGGGTCTTCCCCGACCCGGACCAGCTGGAGCGGGACCACGGCACCTTGATGGGGGCCTTCTTCGACATGGCGATCGCGGAGGGAGGGTATGTGGACCTGGCCGAGGACGGTTCGGCGGTCGCGGTGTGGCAGTCGGTACCCGCGGGGGAGCATGGAGATGACGACGACCCGGCGGGTTTCCGTGCCTCGATCGACCCGGACAACGAACGCATCGAGCAGATCGCCCGGCTCACCGGCGAAGCACATCCCAAGGACCGCGCGCACGAGTACCTGGTGGTGATAGGTGTCGACCCCGACCTGCACGGGAAGGGTCTGGGTACCGAGCTGATAGCCGGGGTGCTGGCCCGTTGTGACCGTGACGGACTGCACGCCTACCTCGAAGCGAGCAGCCTCCGCAGCCGCGCCCTCTACGAACGGCTCGGGTTCGTCTTCCTGGGCCGGACCGTCGACCTCCCCGACGGCCCGCACATGTGGCCCATGTGGCGCGAACCCCGGTCCTGACGCCCACCCGCGCCACGGGGCGCACCACCCACCTGGCCGCCCACCCGGCCGCCCACCCGGCCGCCCGGTCCCGCGCCGCGACCGTAGCCCGTAGCGTGGGGCCATGGCGGAACTGCTCCACCTCACCGAACGGCCCCTGTGGGAGGCGGCCCGCGCGGCCGGTACGTACACCTGGTCCACCCGGGGGCGCACCCTCCAGCAGGAGGGCTTCATCCACTGCTCGCTACGGCACCAGCTCCCGGCCGTGGCCGCCTTCCTCTACGGCGACCGCGACGGGAGGCGCGACCCGGCGGCCGGGGTCGAGCTGGTTGTGCTGGTGATCGACGACACGCTGCTCGGCGTCCCGGTCCGCTATGAGCCGGCCGCCCCCGGGGCGCCCGAGTACCCGCACATCTACGGGCCGCTGCCCGTGGCGGCGGTCCGTGCGGTGGAGCCGTGGCCGCCGGTCGGGACCCGGTAGCCGCGGCGCGGAACCGGCGCGCGGGTCAGTCCGCGACGAGCAGCCGTACCTCCGCAGCCGTCCAGTGGCCGGCGGCGCCCGGGAGGTCGGCGAGGTAGGCGGCGACGGACGCCAGATCCCAGGCGCCCGCTTCGAGCAGGCCGGCGGCGAGGTGACGGAGGTAGCCGGCGGACGGCTGGGTCCACTTGACGTCGCCCATCAGCCAGGGCGCCGTGAAGGTGAGGACGGGGAAGCCGTCCAGCTCGCCGGGGCGGACCAGCGTCTCGTAACGGCCGGGGCCGAGGCGGGCGCGCCCCTCGGTGAGGACCTGGGTGAGGTCGAGGTCGTGGCCGGGCGGGGCGTACATCTCCTGGGCGGCGATGTCGGCGAACTGGGCGGTGGTCACCAGGTGGGCCCGGGCCAGGACGCGGCCGGGCGCGTCCGGGTCGTAGAAAGCGCGGCCGCCGGTCCAGACCGGGGACTCGGTGGCGAAGTAGACGCTGCCGGGCAGGTCGACGGCCACCGACCGCAGCGGCATCCGGGGGTCGCGGCAGCCCGGGTAAGTGCGGGAAGCGCCTGGTGGACGGCCGCCGGCGAGATAGCAGCGCAGTCGGGAGGTGTGCATGTTGGAGCCGTAGGAGGCGTACCAGACATGTTCGGTACGGGTCACCTGCCGCTCCGGAGCCGAGAATCCGGGGCGGAGGCCGTGCCGGCAGGGGGGAGGTCAGGCGCCTGGGCCGGGCGCGGGTTTGCCGGGCGCGGATCGGCCCGGCCCGGCCGGGAAGTGTGACCGGTGGGCCCCGATTGGCACGGCCGGCCCACCTCTCCGGAGCGGCCCACCCCTCCCGGCCAGCCCGGCCAGCCCGGCCAGCCCGGCCGGTCCGGGCCGCCTGTGCCGCCTGTGCCGCCCATACTGCCTGGGCCGACCGCCCAACCCGACCACCGCATCGGTCCGCCCGCCTTCGTCACTCGAGCACGCAGTTCCGCGCGCCTTCCCGGACTACCATCGCGCGACCCCGGCCGTGAAATGCGCGGGACTCACCGAGGAGCGGTGGCCCCGGAGCGGGCGGGCCCCGGGGGAAGGGGCGGCTTGCTGCGCGGAGCGCCTGGCCGGAAGTGCGAGGGGCCACGTCCGTCGCGGGCGTAAGGCGGCGCTCGTGGAGCAACGGGTATCGGGCACCGGTGATCGGGCGTCTGGCACCGGTGACCGGGCCGCGGCCGGTGACCTGACCGGACGGCCCGGCGACGGCGGGGTGGGAGGGGCCTACCGCCTGGCCGACGCGGCGGTTGCGACGGCTGCGACGGTCGGGGAGGCCGGGAGGCGGCCGCGTAGGCTGGCCGGGTGAGCTCAGCGAGCGGTAGTCACCATCTCGGGGAAGCACCAGGGTCGCGAGGCGATGGCGTCCGGCGTGTCGCTGCCAGGCGGGAAGGTGCCGGGCTGGAAGCCGCCCGGCGGCACGGCAGGACGGCCGGGCGGGCGGGGGGTGCGCTGGGCCGGTCGGCGGGCGGGACCGGCGCCGCTGGTGTCTTCTTTCCGGATGCGCTCCCGGAACTGCCCACGGGTCCCCTCGCGGGTGCCCCGGTTGGTGGGCGGCAGATCGCGAGGGTGACGGCTGCCGTAGAGGCGTCGGCGCGAGGGAAGGGTCCGAGCTGATGGCACCGGCAACGGTCGTCACCGCCACACCGGGTTCCTTCGCCCGCGGCGTGCTGACCGAGCGGCACCCTGCGCTCATCCGGCAGGTTCGGGACGCGTTTCCGTACGGGCCGGGGCAGCGGCGGGCTCTTGAGGTGCTGCTGGAGGAGAGCGCGGGAGGCGGGCCGATCGGGGCGGTGCCGGAGGGCTGGGACGAAGGGTACGCGGGCCGGTCGTGGTTCGAGGTGCCGTTCCTGTGGGCGGAGGGCTGTTTCTACTGGCGGCTGCTGGACGCGGTCGGGTATTTCGGTGCCGGTCCCTGGCAGGGTATCGATCCCTTCGGGCCCGCGAAGCGGGCCGAGCTGAGGGGTTCGGCCGTGGCGGAGGAGCTGGCCGCGCTGGACGGGCTGACCGGTCTGCCGACGGGCGCCCGGGACCGGGCGGTGCTGCACGGGTCGCTCTGGGGCAACCGGGCCGACCTGGGGTTCCGCATCTCCGCCGCCGCCCCAACCGCCGCCCCAACCGCCGGCCAGACCGCGAGCACCGGTGCGGGAGCGGGAGCGGGGGCGCAGCAGGGGCAGGGCCCGGCCGGTGTGCGGTCCGTGCTGGTGGACGACGGCGACCCGCTGTGGAAGCACGCGGTACCCGGCGGCACGGTGTACGTGCTCGCCGACAACGCCGGACGCGAGCTCATCGCCGACCTGGTCCTCATCGACCACCTGCTGCACACCGGGCGCGCCGCCACCGTCGTGCTCCACGTCAAGCCGCACCCGTACTTCGTCTCCGACGCGACCACCGCGGACGTCGTCGACTGCCTGCGCCGGATCGGCGAGGCCGAGGGCCGGGCGGGCCGTGTCGGCGGCCGGCTTTGGCAGGCGATGGCCGACGGCCGTCTGTCGGTCCGCGCGCATCCGTTCTCCTGCGCGCCGCTGCCCTACGCGGACATGCCCGCCGACCTGCGTAACGAGCTGGCCCGCGCCACCCTCGTCCTCGCCAAGGGCGACCTCAACTACCGCCGCCTGGTCGGGGATCGCCACTGGCCCGCCACAACGCCCTTTGCCGACCGCACCGCTTACTTCCCCGGCGCCGCCCTGGCCGCCCTACGCACCCTCAAGTCCGATGTGATCACCGGCCTTGATCCCGGCACGGTGGCCGCGCTCGACGGGACCGGCGAGCCGTGGCGTACGACCGGGACGCACGCGGTGATCCAACTGAGGCAGCCGGCGGCGCAATCCGTCGCGGTGAGGCCCGCCGGCCCGGCATGATGGCGGCAGATGACTTCCGAGACCTTTCCCTCCCGGCCGGGCGACGGACCCGCCGCGGCCCGGGACTGCCTCAACGGGCTTGCCGTGGGCGACGCGTTCGGCGCGCGGTTCTTTGTTCCCGGCAACCTTCCCGCGCTGCGCGCACGGCATCTGCCCGAGGCGCCGTGGCCGTGGACCGATGACACCGAGATGGCCTGCGGGCTGCTCCTGACCCTCCTGCGCGACGGCGCCCTCGATCAGGACCGGCTCGCCGAGTCCTTCGCCCGGCACCACGACGTCGACCGCGGCTACGGCCCGGCGGTGAACCGGCTGCTGCGGCTGGTCCGGCAGGGGGAGTCCTGGCGGGAGCTGGCCGCCGGGCTGTTCGACGGCCGGGGATCCTGGGGCAACGGCGCCGCGATGCGGGTGGCCCCGCTCGGCGCCTGGTTCGCGGCCGACCTCCCGCGTACGGCCGAGGAGGCCGCCCGGTCCGCCGCCGTCACCCATACGCATCCCGAGGCGGTGGCCGGCGCGGTCGCCGTGGCGGTGGCGGCGGCGGTGGCCGTCCGGGGCCGTACGGGACCGCCGGCCGGGGAGGAGCTGCTGCGTACGGTCGCGGCGTTCACCCCGGCGGGTGCGGTACGGGCCGGGGTGGTCGAGGCGAGGGGCCTGCTCGGGCAGCCGCACGCCGGGTTCGCCGCGCACCGGCTCGGCAACGGCAGCCAGGTGAGCGCCGTGGACACGGTGCCGTTCGCGCTGTGGTGCGCGGCCCGGTACCTGGACGACTACGGGGAAGCGCTGTGGGCCTGCTCGTCCGCGGGCGGGGACGTGGACACGACGTGCGCGATCGTCGGCGGCGTCGTCGCCGCGCGGGTCGGCGCCGCGGGCATTCCGGCCGCGTGGCGGCAGGCGGTGGAGGCGCTTCCGCCGTGGTTCACCGGTGAGGCCGCCGGGCGGCGGCCGGAAGGGTAGCTCGGGCCGCCACCTCCGTCGGGCGCCCGCCCGCTGCCCCGACCTGCCGCCCTGTCCCACCGCTCCCCGCCCCGCCGACCCCCTGCCCCACCTGCTCCGTGCCCCGTCCAGCGGCGCTCGCCGGGCGGGGGGCCGGGCGGCGATTTACGTTGGCC
This sequence comes from Streptomyces sp. ITFR-21, assembly GCF_031844685.1. Taxonomy (NCBI): domain Bacteria; kingdom Bacillati; phylum Actinomycetota; class Actinomycetes; order Kitasatosporales; family Streptomycetaceae; genus Actinacidiphila; species Actinacidiphila sp. ITFR-21. Next base: position 3,011,171 of record NZ_CP134605.1, on the reverse strand, counting down.
AGGTAAGCCCCCCACAACCCCGGGAGTTCTCATGGGCGACGACGGTGCGATGGACAAGATCAAGGGCAAGGCGAAGGAAATGACCGGCAAGGCGACCGGCAACCGGAGCAAGACGACGGAGGGGAAGAACGACCAGCTCAAGGGCGACGCCAAGAACGCCATGGGCGACATGCGCGACAAGGCGGACGACGCGATGGAGTCGATCAAGCGCGACGACGACCACCACTGACGTCCGTACGGCCGCGCGCCCCGGGCCCCCGGCCGGTCACCGGCCGAGGGCCCGGGGGTCAGGTGTAGCTCAGACCGAGCACGAAGTAGCAGGCGAAGGTGAGCAGGACGTAGAACGCGGGCGCCGCCGGAGGCCAACGGGTCGCGGGCGTGCGCCAGAAGCGCCAGCCGGCCAGCGCGGGCAGCGCGAGCGGGAGGACCGCCAGCGGCACCAGCGCCGAGGTGGCCCGCGCGCCGGCGAGCAGCAGGACGACGGAAACGACCGGTGCGGTCAGGGCGATACCGACCGTGGCGGGGAAGCCGAGGGCGTCGACGTAGCTGCGCTCGCCCGGCCGCGGCTGCCGGGTGACCTTCTTGGCGAACTCCAGGTGGGCGGTGGCGAGTACGGTGATCACGATCGCGAGCACCGCGCGGTGGTCCGGGGCGCGCCCGGAGCCGTCCAGATAGCGGGCGTAGAGGTAGACGTGCAGCAGGAGTTGGGCCGGGGAGCTGACCAGCAGGCTCAGCGGCAGGTTGTCGCCCGGCGGCCAGCGCAGCCAGTGGTCGACGGCCAGCACAACCAGGCAGTAGGCGAGTTGACCGGCGAGAACGGCAAGGGCGGCCGGACTCCGGGAGTTGATCGCCAGAACCAGTACGGACCCGGCCGCGTACAGGACGAGCAGGTCGCGGACGCGCACCGCGCCCCTGGCCAGCGGCCTCTTGGGATTGAACCCGCGGTCGTACTCCAGGTCGCGGATGTCGTCCACCGCCCGCATCAGCAGCAGCGTGACGGTGAGGGTGACGGCGGAGACGGCGGTGCCCGCGCCCGGCCGCCAGGGGGGACTGCCCGGCTGGACGGCGGCGAACAGCCCGGTGACTCCGTAGGCCCAGGCGAAGGCGAACAGCACGGAGATCACCGGCGGGTAGCTGCCGGCCACGAAACGGGCCCAGCGGACGATCACTTGGCGGCTCCGGGGGCTCGCCACCGTACCGGCAGCCGCCACACGCCGCGCATGAACATCCGGTCGCGCCAGTCAAGTCGGCCCGCCGGCCCGCCGGGCCGTGGGGCGGGGTCGGGCGCCCCGGGAACGGGGGTCCCGGGAGCAGGGGTCCCGGGGGCGGACGCCCAGCTCGCGGCGGCGGGAGCTCCGGTGACCGGGTTGGTCCCGGGGACCGGATCCTCCTGACGGCCGGGCGCGCCGGGCGTCTCCCCTTCCCCGACGGCCAGTTCGAGGTCGTCCAGACGGCGCAGGACCGCGGCCAGACCCTCCTGCAGTTCCACCCGGGCGTGGGCGGCGCCCAGGCACATGTGCCGGCCGTGGCCGAAGCCGAGATGCGGGTTGGGGGTTCGGTCGGGGCTGAACGCGTCGGCGTCGGCGAACACCTGCCCGTCCCGGTTCGCCGCGTCGGTGAGCGGGATGACGACCTGGTTGGGGCCGAGTACCGTACCCGCCAACTCCACCTCGTCCAGAGTGACATGCGGCTGGCCGCCGGTGCCGGCGAACCACACCCAGCGCAGCAGCTCCTCGACGGCGGCCGGGATCGCCGAGGGATCGCGGCGCAGCCTGTCGGCGAGTCCCGGTGTCCGCAGCACCTGCAGTACGCACATCGCCAGGTGGGAGGCGGTGGTCTCGCCGCCGGCCATCAGCAGGCCGAAGCCGAAGACCACGATCTCCTCGTCGCTGAGCCGGCTCTCCTGCGGCGCGGTCAGCAGCGAGGTCAGCAGATCCGGGCCGGGCGTGCCCGCCGCGACCGCCTGTCGCCGCAGCGCCACCTGCGCGAAGAAGTAGTCGTACATGACCTTGTGCGCGGCGGCGACCTCGTCGGCGGGGAACCTGCCGCCGAAGGACATCATGACGGTCACCGACGGCAGCAGCCGGTCGAGATCGGCGACCGGCACCCCGAGCATGTCGCAGATCACCCGGTACGGGAACGGCGTGGTGAACTCGGCGATCAGGTCGACGGTTCGGCCGGCGGCCACGATCCGGTCCAGCAGCTCCTCGGCGATCGCGGCGATGCGCGGCCGGTCCTCCTCCGCCCGGCGGTGGGTGAACCGGGCCTGGACCGCGCTACGGCGCCGGGTGTGGGTGGGCGCGTCGCTGACGGCCAGCGCGAGGGCGGTCGACTTGCGGGCGAACAGCGTGCCGTTGGCCCATGCCTCCCGGCTGAAACGCGGATCCGCCAGCACGGTCCTGACGTCGGCGTAACCGGTGACCAGCAGCGCGTCCCGCTCGCCGGCCAGTCGTACCGGGACCAGCGGCGCGGCCCGGAACCGCGCCAGGTACTCCGCGTCCAGGCTGACACCGGGCCGGTCGGGGAACGGGAAGTGCGGGCGACCGGCGGCGGGCGACGGCCGGTTGGCGGCGATCCCCGCGGCGAGCCCCGCGTCGGCCGCCGCGTCGGCCGCCGCCGCGTCGTCGGGCTCGCCGGCGTTGTCGGACCTGTCGGCGTTGTCGGACCTGTCGGTTCCGGTCGTCCCGGCGGGCAGGCCGGTCGGTGTTCCGGCGGCCGTGGGGACCTGACGCCGTGTCAGGGCATCGGTCATCCCCACCACCCCTCGGCGGGCGTGAGCGCGCTGTCCTGCGCCGCGTGGAAGTACTCGTGGAAGTGCGTGCACAGCCCGTCGTCGGTGAAGCGCAGCGCCAGCGCGCCGGCGGCGTTGCGGGGCGTACCGGTGACCGGGTCGTGCAGGACGCACCACCACTCCACGGACGCCCGGCGGCCGGAGACGATCGGGGCGCCGAACCAGATCAGCGGGTCCCGCTGCCGCGACAGCGTCTTCCGCCAGTGCTCCGCGATCGCCTCCCGCCCGACGACGGAGGCGCCGAACGGGCCCTGGTGGTACACGGCCTGCTCGGTGAACAGCGCGGCGATCCGCTCCGGGTCGCGGTCCCGCCACCGCGCCTCGAGTGCCGCGGTCCACCTCTGGACGACCGACTCCCGCTGGTCCGACTCCCGCTCGTCCGACTCCCGCTCGTCCGGCGCCCGGTGGCCCGGTTCCGAGGCGCCCGGGTTCCGAGCACCCGCTTCCCCGCCGACCGGTTCGGCGGCCTGCGGCTCCTGGATGTTCATACGCGCTCCTCGTACGGTTGCGGGCTTCCGGTGGCCCAGGACGGCAGTTCGGTGATCTCGACGACCGCGGCGAAGAGGGAGACCCCGACGCTGTTGCCGATCATCAGGACGTGGTCGCCGACGCCGACCTGGCGGGTCTCGACCAGGTGGGTGAGGGCGGCCAGGTGGTCGCTGGTGGTCATGTGGCCCAGGGCGCGGCCGAACGCGAGCATCCCCCTGCCCGGGTCGATGCCCATGGGCGCCAGCACGCTGCGGATGTACTCCTCGCCGCCGGACAGCACGTGGGTGGCCCGGGTGATCTCGGCCGGGGTGATGCCGGCCTCGGCGATGGTGCGCAGGCCGAGTTCGACCCGCGCGTCCGCGACGGACTTCTTCGCCGCCGCCGCGCCCGCGGGGTCCCGGCGGGCGTAGCCGAGGAGCCGGCCGACCATGTCGATCGGCCCCTCGCGGGTGGTCATCGGCGGGAACAGCGGGCCCGCCGGGCGGTTCATCTCCTCAAGGTCCGGCAGGGAGGCCGAGTTCATCGCCCTGACCCGGGCGAAGCCGGCCCGGGTGGACACCACGACCGCGCTGCCCGCGTCACCCACGATCGAGCCCCGGTTGGTGTTCGCGCCCGCCTGGTAGCGCCAGCGGTCCAGCCGCGGCGTACCGAAGTTCTCGCCCGCGGTCACCAGCGCGGCGACCCGGCCGGGGTCGCAGCCGAGGTAGCCGTGGGCGAGTTCCATCGCGCCGAGGGCGGCGTTGCAGCCCTGACTGACCTCCAACGCCGGTACCTCGGTGCCGAGTACGTGCCGCAGCACGTACTGGTGGGGGGTCCACATCTCCGGGCCCTGTTCGTGCAGCGAGGCGTGCAGTACCAGGGCGATGTCGGTCGCCGGGTGGCCGGAGCGGGCCAGCGCCCGGCGGCCGGCGGCCACCGCCATCTCCGGTGCCGAGATGTTCCCGGCGACGGCCGCACCGGTCCAGCCGCTGCCCCGCCACTCGGCCTCGTCGTACAGGCCCATGGCGACGGCGCGTTCCGCCGGGAACGGCTCGGGCACGTAACTCCCCAGCCCGGCGATGTACAGGTTGTCCACCCGCATGGCTACGTGTCCTCCGAAGCGTGAAGTGATCCGCCGAGCGAACCGCCGAGCGGACTGCCGGTCGAGCCGACGGGCAGGTCGACGGCCGCGGTTCGGGGCGGTCCGGCGTCCGTGCCGCCGGGTGATCCCGCCGCCGGTTCGTCGGGCGAGCCGTCGGCCGAGTCCTCCGGGCCGGGGCCGGACAGCAGGCGGACCGTTCCGGCGTCGCCGTCCAGCTCCACCCAACTGCCGTCCGGGATCAGGGTCATGGCGTGGGGCACCGCGACCACGGTCGGAATGCCCAGCAGCCGGCCGCTGATCGCGGTGTGCGAGACGAGGCTGCCGCGCTCGACGACCATGCCCTTCGCGGCCATCATCAGTGCCAGCCAGCCCGGGTCGGTCTCCTTGGCGACGAGCACCCGGTCCACGCACGACTGCGGCGACACCGAGGCGTCCTCGACCACCAGCGCTCGGGCCCGCACCTTCCCGCTGCTGGACGCCAGGCCGCGCAGCACCCCGTCCTGCGCCAACTCGCCGTCCGTGGTGGTGACATGTTGTTCGGCCAGCGCGACCGCGACCGGCACGCCGGCCGGCAGGGTGAAGTACGCGGGCAGGTCCGGGCGATCGGCGTACCCCGCCGACTCGGCCTTGCGCCGCGACACCACCGCCCGCAGGTCGGTCTCGGGCAGTGTGCCGTCGAACGCGCCCAGCACCTCTTCCACTTGCAGGTGCACGATGTCGGCGGCCCCGTCCAGCACCCCGGCCGTGACCAGCCGGTCGGCCAGCCGCCACAGCACGTCCCGGGAGACGCCGTACAACTGGCTGCGGCAGAACCGGGTGTCCTCCCGGGCCTTGACGCCGGCCCGCAGCGACGCCAGCAAGGTGCCCAGCACCACCCGCCGCAGCGGGTTGGGGCATGCTTCCCGCAGCGCCTGCCCGGCCTGCCGGCGCGCGCCCGCCCCGGCGGCGACGTTCGCCTCGACGGTCAGCCCCTGGATGACGAACGGCCGCAGGGTGGTCAGGATCCGCCAGGGCTCCTGGCGCGGGGTGAGCACCTCCAGCTTCAGGTCGTGCAGCGCGCGGTCGCCGTACGTGGCCAGGTGCCGGCCGAACTCCTCGGCCACGTCGGCGCCGTGGCGGCCCGCGGTGATCTCCGCCCAGACCTCGCGCTCGGGCCGCTCCAGTACGGCGGTCCGCAACGCGGGCCGCGCACCGACGCGTTCGGCCAGCGCGATGGCCGAACGGACGGACGCCAGCGTGCGGTTCGGCTTCCCGCCGGCCAGCAGCCGGGGCAGCAGTGCGGCGCCGTCCGGGACCCAGCGCTTGAGCAGGGCGTCGGCGAGGGTCAGGGCGCCGAGCGCGAAGTAGCTCGACACCATGGTGACGCCCCACCGCTGCGCCGCCTGTGCCCACAGGGACCGGTAGCGGGCGACGAGTTCGTCGTCCGTACGGTCGCCGAACGCGGCGGAGTCGGCCATCAGGCCGTCCCACCAGCGCAGGAACCGGCGCAGCCGCCAGGGGTGGGCCGCACACGTCCAGGCGAGCCGCGGCGTCGCCGCCAGCACGCCCGGCCATGTCCTGGACGCCGCCGGCCGCGGCGGGCCGGCGCGTTCGGTCAGTCCGAGCGAGCGTTCCCACATCGGCCGCATCAGGGCGAAGCCGGGGATCTGCGCGTGCAGGGTGAACCAGGCGTCCAGACGGTAGTACACCCGGCCGTCCAAGTAACCGATCATCCGGCTGAGATGGTGCTGGTTGCGGCGCAGCGAGCGGGGGCTCACGCCGAGCCGCCGGTAGAAGTCGGTGAAGCCCATCCGGTAGAAGACGCGCGCCTGGGAATACGTCAACGGGCTGGTCAGGCCCGGGAAACTCTCGGTGAGGTTGTGGTTGGTCCACGGGATCCGCGGACCGGTCGGCCGCGCGCCCGCCGCCTGCGTCCCGGCCGCCTGCGCGCCCGCCGACCGGGCACCCGCCTGCGCGCCCATCTCCTGCGCGTCCGCCGACCACGGGGCGCCGGTCGGCACGGCCGCCCCGGACGGCCGCCGGGCCCGCGGTGGTGGCCCGGTCCGGGTGTCCACCGCCACGACGGGCCTGGCCTGCACCAGGAAGACCTCGCCGCCGTCCGTGATGGTGCCCTCGACGTCCTGCGGCCCGCCGAAGAGTCGCTCGGTCTCGGCGGCGAGGGCGCAGACCCGCAGCACGTCGGCGTCGGTCAGCACCGGCGCGTCCGCGAGTCCGGCGGGCACCGGGAGCGTGGTGGGACCGGCGGTGGGCCGGTCCTGGTCCAGGCCGATCATCACGGACTTGACGACCGGCCGGACCTCGATCGCGCCGGTCGGGCCGTCCACGAAGAAGTGGTCGATGTCCGCCTTCTCCTGCACGACGCCTTCGCCGATGCCGTGCGCGGCGGCGATCACCCGCCGGTCGGCGCCGGTGCGCGGGTCGCGGGTGAACACCACGAACGACCGGACGCCCGGCACCATGTGCTGCACGCCGACGGCGACCCGTACCGCCGTGGGGTCCACGCCCCTGCGGACCCGGTACAGCACCGCCTCGGGGTTGTACGCGGACGCCCAGCAGTCCGCGATCCGGGCCGCCACGGTGTCGCGGTCCACGTACAGGAAGCTGTCCGACAGACCGGCGAACGGGTCGTCGGCGCTGTCCTCGCCCGCGCCGTCCGGCGCCGCCGCCACACAGGCCCGGACCGCGAACAGGCCCTCCTGACCGGCCAGTTCGGCGCGGACCCGGGCGGCCAGGTCTCCCGGCACCCCGCCGGCGCGGACCTGCTCGCGGACCGAGACGGCCCAGGCGGCCAGTTCCGCGGTGGGCGCGGCCGGTCCGGGGAAGCCGGCGGCGGACGGCACGCAGGCTTCGAAGGCCGCCGCGGACAGGCAGAAGAACGAGGGCACCGGCAGTCCGGCGCGGCGCATCTCGTACTGCCGGGCGAACTTGTGGCCGACCTGCGTCGGGTCGTTCGACTCAGGTCCTCGCAGCAGGAGTTCCATGCTCACCACACTCCAGGGACGAGACGGGCCCGCCCGCTGGCGTAGCCGGCATAGCCGGGGACGGCCCACAGGACCCGTTCCTCGACGTGGATGCGCCAGGTGACGAAGCCGCACAGCGCGACGAACAGCAGCACGCTCAACGGGTTGAGGAAGAACGCCACGAAGGCCGCGTTGGCCAACAGCATCCCGGTGTAGGCCGGGTGGCGCACGAAGCGGTACGGGCCGGTGGTGACGACGGAGTGGTCGGAGTAGCGGACCACGTGGTGCGAGTAGAAGCGGCCCAGGGTGCGGATGGCCGTCAGGCGCAGCGCGACCGCGCCGGCGAACACGGCCATGGGCGCGATCTGCCACGGTGACCAGCCGGCCCACGGCAGCGGCCACAGCACCGCGGCCATGCCGGTCCCGGCCCGGCTGAGGGCGTACGGCAGAAGGGTGCTGTTCTCGGCGGCCGTCTGCGAGGGGTGCCGGACGGTGATGCGCGCCTCGGCGAGGATCCACAGCAGGTAGGCGAAGGCGAACGCCGCGGCGGCGGCGTGCGGGGACCGGCCGGAGGAGAAGGCCAGCCACGCGATGGCGGCGGTGAACACCGTGACGGTGAGCGGCAGGAGGGCGCGGAGCGCCGTGACGACCAGGCGCTGGTTCATACCGCGCTCCGGTACGGGTTCGGCTGTACCGGGGCCTGCGCGGGGGTCTGCACCGGGGCCGGTGCGGAAACCCGCGCGGGGGGCTCGGCCGGCGCCTGCGGCCGGACGTGGGTCCGGTCGCCGACGCGGCCGCCGGCCCGCGCCTCGATCTGCGCCTCGGCCCGGAAGCGGGCGTACTCCGCCGGCCGCATCGCCTTGCTGACGTAGACCAGCGAGCCGACCTTCACCCCGCCGCCGGCGATCACGTCGAAGCGGACCCTGGCCCGGTCGTCGGGGATGTGCCCGGACTGCCAGTGCAGCGCCACCCGCAGTGAACTCGGCAGCGCGGCCGGCAGATCGGCGGTGAGCTTGAGCCACAGGATCCGGGTGTCCGGCGGCCAGCCGCCCAGCCGGTGCGACAGCCACACGGACAGCTGGCGGCCGGCCTCGATGAGGGCCTCCACCGGGCGGGAGCCGGGGTGCGGACCGCGTAAGGCGTGTCCCGGGGGCGGCAGCAGCACCGCGGCGGTGATCCCGGCTTCCACGGTGGCGGGTTCGCCGATCATGACGTTCTCGGGTCTCGTACGGTGGACGAGCGTGGCGCGCGCCTGGTCCCCGGTGTCGTCGTGGCCGCCGCGGGTGCCGTGCACGCCGCGGGCGCCGGCAGGGTCGGCGGAGCCGGTGGGCACCTCCTCCGCCCGTGCCACCGCCCCCGACCCGCCCGCCGGCTCCGTCCCGGTCCCGGTCCCGGCTCCCGCCCCCGACCCGCCCGCCGACCCGCCCGCCGCACCGGCTGCTGCCCCCGGCGCGGCCCCCGACGGCGGCTCGGCCTCCCACCCGCCCCGCGCCCTGGACAGCACCACCACCGACCCGTCGGCCACCACCGACGTCCCCTGGAGGACTCGTAACCCGCGCCGGCCCTCCTGCGCCGGTCCCGCCAGCAGCGCCAGCTCCGGCCTGAGTTCGGGCATCGCCCGGAAGTTCACCACCGCCTTGACCCGGCTGCTCGCGGGCAGCCCGTCCAGGCCGCGCACCGTCTCGGCCATGGCACACACCAGCAGCATGCCGGGCACATGGTCCAGTGGATGGTCGAAGAAGAAGGGGTCGGTCTGGTCCACGCACAGATCGGTCAGCCACTCGTCCGCGCCGGGCAGCGGCACCAGCGGATGGAGCGGACCGTCGTGGTCCTGGTGCGGGACGTGCCCGGCTCTACCGGCTTGCATCATTTACCAGCTCCTTCGCGTCGAGGCGAATACAGGCAATGCGCTTCCGTACCGAACTAGGTGTTCCGTGGTGTTTCGGCCGAGCGGTCCCGGGGAAGGCGGGCATGAAATGCGGACCGCATGGCCGGACAGCGGACCGGAGAGCAGGGTCCGGCCGCGATAAACCCCTATGGGTCGTTCTTCGGGCGCGCCGAAGCGTTTGGCCGGCGCGACTGACCGGATCGCCGCACTTGGGTAATGGCGCGCGGATCCGTACTGGTGACGCTTCGTTCCACCTGGAAGCGGGAAGACTCCGCTACCTGCTCACACGCTCTTGAGCATGCCCGACTGGTAGTCAACGGTCCCGTTCGGCGACGAATTCACCCCTCCCCGTGGCCCGGCTTCCCCTACCGGGTACAGGAACAGACCATAGCCCGGCCGCCATTCGCCGGTAAATCGTGAACGGTTACGATTCCATCTCCCTGCTTGCCCTCGGCCGTCCATCAGCCGGTTACCGTCTTACCCACCCGGTCGCGCCGCAGGCGGCACTTTGCCACCCGGTCGACCCTTATGAGAGGAAGTCCGCGGTGATTCTGGTAACGGGTGCGACGGGCGTGACAGGCGGGGAGGTGGCGCGGTTGCTGGCGGCTGCCGGACCGGTACGGGTGCTCGTCAGGGACCGCGCCCGGCTCACCGTCACCGGCCCCCGCGTCGAGGTCGCCGAGGCCGCGTACGCCGACCGCGACGGGCTGCTGCGGGCCCTCAAGGGGATCCGGGCGGCCTTCCTGGTGACCACCGATCCGGGCAGTCCGGACGACGACCGCTTCATGGCGGCGGCGGTCCGGGCCGGCGTACGCCACGTCGTGAAGCTCTCGTCGTACGCGGCCGGCGAGGAGGACGCGGACGACCTGATCACCGAGTGGCAGCGCGCCGCCGAGCGCACGATCCGCGGCTCCGGCGTCGACTGGACCTTCCTGCGCCCGCGCTCCTTCATGTCGAACACACTGGCCTGGGCGCCGTCGATCCGCGCAGAGGGCGTCGTACGGTCCCTGCACGCCGCCGCCGCCAACGCCTGCGTCGACCCCCGCGACATCGCCGAGGTCGCCGTCCGCGCCCTCACCACCCCCGGCCACGCCGGGCGGGTCTACGCCCTCACCGGTCCCGAAGCCCTCACGGCCGCCGACCAGACCGCCCGGCTCGCCGACGTCCTCGGCCGCCCGCTGGCCTTCGAGGAACTCACCTTCGCCCAAGCCGCCGCCCAGTGGGCCGCCCGCTACCCCGCCCCGGTGGTCGACGCCCTCCTGCGCAGCGCCCGCCGGCAGTCCCTCGGCCACAAAGCCACCGTCACCCGCACCGTCACCGATCTCACCGGCCGCCCCCCGCGTTCCTTCCGGGACTGGGCCGCGAGCCACCGCGCCGCTTTTCTGTGACGCCCGCGTCCGACACCGTCCGGGGTACGGCGCGGCACGGGGCCGGAATGCGGCGACCGGCTCGGAAAGGCAAGGGGGAAAGGCCGGGATCAGCGGGGGAGAACCGTACGGCCGGGGAAAGCGCCGACGGCTTCCGCGGGTGCCCGATCGCGCGGATCAACGGCCCCGGGCGGAGCGTTTCCGACGGGTCGCCGGAACCCGGGTCGACCACCCGCGGGGGCGGCGTCATAGTGCTTGTGACGGGGTGTGCAATGGCGTACGGAACGGCACACCGGAACGGCCGGCGGGGATGACCGGAGCATTCCCCGGCCCGGCCGGGCGGTTTTCCGTCAGGCCGTCGCACGGATTCGCACCGGGATGCCGGAGCGCCGCCGACCAGCCGGGTCCGGGCGTTTCCCGGGCGCGGTAGGTGCCCGTTGCGGTGAATTCCCGGGAAAGCCCCCGGGGGATTACGGCCCCGGGGTTGTCAGCGCTTCCGCAGCGTGTCGAGTTCTTCGAGCAGCGGCTCGCCTCCGCGCAGGTGCCGCAGCGCCCCGCGCAAACCGAACCAGTAGCCGGCCAGACCGATCAGCGCGGCGAGCAGCGAGTCGACCGGGATCGGCAGCGCGTGGGCGCGCAGGCCGCCGTAGTTCCCGACCTTGGAGAGCGCCGACAGCGCGGCCAGGTAGGCGATCAGCCACCAGCCCGACGCCAGGTCGCGCTTGCCGGACTTGTGGTTGACCCACTCCCAGCCGTAGCCGAGGAGCGCGGCCGCCAGCAGCACCAGGACGGCGATCCGCACATGGGACCAGCCGGACCGGTAGAAGATCACCGTGGTGATGACGAAGCTCGCCGGCGCGATGATCCGGGTGCCGCGCACCCAGCCGGCCATCAACTGGGGGTAGCGGCGGCGGATCGCCTGCTCGGCGATCAGGCTGAGCGAGTAGCCGATGAGGGTCAGCGCGCTCGCCACGGCCACCATGCTCGACCACTTCTGCAGGGTGAACAGGAACACCCCGCCGATGGCGGTGTTCACCACCAGCGCCCGGCGCGGGATCCCGGATCTGCGGTCGACCTTGGCGATGACGGTCGGCAGCAGCGAGTTGAGGCCCATCGCGTACACCGACCGGCTGCTCTCGGCGGTGTAGACCATCGAAGAGCCGCCCGGGGAGACGACGGCGCCCACCTGGAGCATGATGAGGATCCAGGCGATGTTGAGGTTGGTGGCGACCTGCACGAACGTCGAGTTGGTGTCGATGCCGTGCCAGCCGGCCGCGCCCAGCGGTACGGCGCCGATGTAGGCGATCTGCAGCGCCGTGTACACCAGCATCGCCAGCACCAGGGCGGCGACCACCGCCCGCGGAACGTCCCGCTTGGCGTTTTTCGCCTCGCCGGCGAGGTCGAGCGGTCCCTGGAATCCGGTGTAGGCGAAGAAGACCCCGCTGGTGGTGATCGCGGTGAGCGTCGGGTCGTACCCGAACGGGGACGGGCCGTGGTGCGCGGTGAGATTGTGCGGGTGGAACCCGGAGGCGAACAGCGCCGCGGCGGTCAATACCGGGAAGACGAACTTGCCTATGGTGAGGGCCAGATTGACCCGCGCGAACAGCCGCACCCCGTACCAGTTCACCACCACGAAGGCGACCATGATGAGGAAGCAGAACAGCATGCCCGGCGTGGTCAGCCGGTTCGACCGGTAGAGCGGCAGGCCGCGCACGTGCGGGCTCAGGTACTGCACCATCGCCGCCGCCTCGCTCGGCGGGTTGATGGCGTAGGCGACCCAGATGCTCCAGCCCGCCAGCGTCCCGACGAGCCGCCCGGAGCCGTGGAAGGGCCAGCGCACCAGGCCGCCGGACAGCGGTACGGAGGCGCCGAGTTCCACCAGGACCAGGGACATCAGGACCAGGACCAGTCCGCCGACGGCCCAGGATAGGACACCGGCCGGTCCCGCGGTGTGTGCCACCTTCATCGGTGCCAGCAGCCAGCCGGAACCGATGACACCGCCCAGGGAGATGCCGGTCAGGTGCCAGAAGCCCAGTTCACGCTTGAGATGTCGGTCCTCGGACATCCCGTCCTTGGATAATCGTGCCGTCGTCGTCATACGTATCCCCCCGTGAATCCCCCTGCGAAGCGTACGGACGGCGCCGACCGGAACAGCGCCGGGACCGTCCACGTCATTCCGGCAATCCGACAATGGCACCGATCGGATCATCGCGATTCTCCCTTCCCATCATCGCGGTCACCAGTACTCTGGAGCCATCGGCAAATCGTCTGAAGCGCCCGGAGACACGGTGGACGTCACGTTCAACTGCGCCGGTACGAACCGGACTCAAGACCTCCAGTCGCTCCGGGAATGGCTGCCGAAGGCGGATCCCAACCTGCAACTCGCCTTCAAGGACCCGGACTCGGGAACCGGCGACCACCTCGGAGCGCAGGTGGAGGAACTCTTCGCGGCGATCAGCGCGACCGCGGACCTCTTCGCCCTCGGTGTGGCGGTCAGGGGATGGGTGCACAACCGGTTCGGCCGCGACGTCGCGACGGAGGACCCGATCGCGGTGACCTCGGGCGACGTCACCACGATCCAGGTCGGCCCGGTCACGATCACGATCACCGGCGGGACCGGCGCACCGGCCCCCCTGATCGACCCAGATGAGAGCTGAGCAGGCCACGCTCGGAACGCCAAGGGCTTATGGGCTGTTCATCGGAGCGTCCCGGTTTCCGGATCCCAGGTACGGCGACCGCCCTTCGGTGGCCGAGAGCGCGCGCGCTCTGGCCGACCGGTTCGCCGACAACGGCGTGTGGGATCTGCCCGACGCGCGGCGGGTGGTCCTGAGCGGCGACGTCGGGGGACGGGCCGCGATGGACGCTCTGGTCCAGGCGGCCAAGGCGCAGGTCGGTCTGCTGCTGATCTACATCGGCTGCCACGGCAAGCGCTTCTACAGCGACCCGGGGCTCAAACTCGCCATGTCCGACGCGGACTTCGACCACTTCGCCACACATCTCCCGTTCAGCCAGGTCAAGGAGATCCTGCAACGGTCGGAAGCGCCGCTGAAACTGCTGCTCCTCGACTGCTGCTACGCCGACGACTCCTATCTCGGCCGGCTCACCGACCCGATCCAGCAGGACCTGCCCGGTGTGTGCACGCTGGTGGCGACGGAGTACCGGATGGAGGCCGTCGCCAAGTGGCGGGGCACCGGCTACACCGCCTTCGCCGGCGCTCTGCTGGAGGTGCTGAACGGGGGCATCGAGGAAGCGCCCGGACTGCTCACGATCCACGACGTGTTCCGGGCGCTGGAAACCCGGCTGCGGAGCTACGACATGCCGCAGCCGGGGATGCGCGGCAGCGACAGTGCCGGCAACCGGCCGATCTTCCGCAACCTGCACCCGCGGGCCGGGCAGTCGCCGCCCGCCCGGCTTCACCAGCCGTTCCCGTTCCTCGGGCCCGCCCAGCTCCCGCAGGCGCCGGACACCTCGGCCGAGCCCGCGGCGTACGCCAAGGACGTGGCCGATCTCGGCGCCGAGCAGGGGGAGTCGGCCGAGAGCCGCGGCAGGCTCGACGCCTTCGTCGGGCGCCGCGAACTCCCCGATGCCGCCGCTCTCGTCCGGGCCTTCTCCGCGCTGGGCCGTTCCGAACTCGCGGCGGCCACCGTCGGCAGCGTCGTCGCGCTGCGGGACGAGGCGGAGTTCGGGACGGTGACGCACCTGCTGCACGACGACGTGCTGCGCGGCGCGGCGGGCGGCGCGGCGGGCGATGTGGCGGGCGATGTGGCGGGCGATGTGGCGGGCGATGTGGCAGCGGACGCCGCCGGCGGGGACGGGACGCCGGGCCTCGACCTGCTGTTCGGCGCGCTCGCCGGTGCCTCAGCGGAGCGCTTCGCGGCGACGGTGCGGGCGTTGTACGGCAGGGACTGCGCGGAGTGCCGACGGCTCGCCGGCGCTCTGTCGACGAAGGCGGCGGCGAGCGACTGGGAGGTGGGCCGGCTGGTCGAGCTGCTGGCGGGACTGGACGCGGGCTCGGGTCCCGGGTTCGCGGCGGTGCCGGCCGCCGGGCCGGACGGGGGCCTGACCGCCGGGCGGGACGCGGTCCTCAACGCCGCGTTCGCGGCGGAGGCGACCGCCGGGCCGGACCCGGGCCTGACCATGGGGCTCGCCGCGGGCCCGGCCGCCGGGTCGGACGCCGGCCTCTACTCCGGTCCGGACACCGGCACGTCGGCAGCTTTCGCCGCCCCCGGCCCGGTTGCCGGCGAGCCGCCCGCCGCCGTACCGCCTTCGCCGCGCGACCGGTTGCTCGCCGCGCTCTCCACCGAACGGCTCGCCGAGGTCGCCGCTCAGCTGTGGTCCGTGAGCGGCCGGGACCGCGCCGGGCCCGCCGCGCCGCGCGGCCGGATCGCGGCGGCCGGCATCATGGAACGGGTCGCCGTGGCGGCGGCGCCGGCGGCCGTACTCGACCTGGCGGCACGGCTGACCGACCGGGGTGCGGGCGAACTCGCCGTCGTGCTGGTGGAGTCGGCCGCCGCCAACCGGCCGGCGCGGGACGTGGCCGAGTTGCTGGAACGGGAGCTGAGCCAGGAGCCGGCCGGGGAGCCGGCCCCGCGGCCGGGCCCGGGACCAGAGCGACATGGCGAGTCGGCCCAGGGGCCGGGCGCAGGACCGGTTGCGGAACCGGCCCAGGGGCCGGGCGCGGGACCGGCTCCGCAGCCGCGATCGGCCCGTGCGCCCGGCTCCGGCCCTGAGCGCCCCGCCACCGCCACCGGCCCCGAGCGCCCCGCCCGCGCAGCGGATCCGGACCCCCTTGCCGCCGGCGCCGTCCTGCGCACCCTGGTCAGGCGCCGCCCGCCCGCGTTCCTCGCCGAGCTGCTGCGGATCCTGGAGGCCGGGAGCAGCCCGGTGGCGGATCTCCTGCTGACCACGGCCGTGGCCGCCGGTACCGTACGCGACGTCTGCCACATGCTGTTGGTACTGCGGCACTCGGGCCGCCCGGCCCCGGCGACGGCGCGATCCCTGATCGAGCTGGTCAGCCGGCTGCCCGTCCCCGAACTGGCCTCGGCGCTCGTCCTGTTCGACGGGTACGGGGACCGGGACGCGGTCGACGAGCTGCTCGCCCGCGCCCTGCGCGGCGACGGCGAGGCGGTCGCGGACCTCGTGCACCGGCTGAGCACGCTGGGCCAACCCGGCCTGGTGGCCGACGCGGTCGCGCACATCGTCGGCGACACCCGCGCCGACAACGTCCTGCACCTCTTCATCCTGCTGCACGACCGCGGCCTGCGGGAGGAGGCGGCGACCGTGCTGCACAGTGCCGTCGCGCACGTCCGGCCCGGCTCCTTCAGCGAGAGCCTGGACCTCTTCCGCCGCAGCCGGCGGCCCGGCGCGGACCAACTCAACCGCGTCCTGCGGGTCATGGCGCAGAACTGCACGGTGGAACAGGCGTACGAACTCACCCTGTGGGCCCGCAGCCGGATCGACGACGGCGAGAAGGTGGTCGGCGCCGCCGTCGCGGAGACCTGGCCGATACCGCGGATGGAGGAGCTGGCCTGGCGGTTCACCGACACCGCGTACCCGGGCGTGGCCAAACAGCTCTTCCGGCAGGCCGTCGCCGTCCTCGGCGAGCGCAAGGCCGACGGCGCCGAGATCGCCGAACTGATCCTCGCCCTGCAACGCCGGCCCGACGCCGCGCAGGAGTGGCGCAAGGCGGTCCGCGAGCTGATCGCGGGCCTTGCGGAGCGCCGCGACACCCGGCAGATCATGGCCCTGGTCGGCCGCCTGCTGTCCGCCCACCGGTACGGCGAGCTGCGCGGCGTCGTGGAGAGCGCGGTGCTCGCCTCCTTCGGCTGGGAGGAGTTCGTACGGCTGCCGCAGGTGCACGGGGCCACGTACCTGCCCGCCGTGCTGGAGATCGAGATGCGGGCGCTGCTGAGCCCCGACTGCCTGCCGGACCGCCGCGTCCCCTCGGCCGTCCAGGCGCTCAAGGACGCGGGCGCCGGGCACGAGGACATCCGGCAGCTGCTGGGGTACGTCGGCCGCAAGCGCCGGATCGACTCCACGGACGTGATCACCAGCCTGCGCACGGCGGGCCTGGACGAGGAGGCGGACACGTTCACGGACGGGAGCGTGCGGCGCCGGCCGGTGTTCCTGGTGAGCTGACACCGCCCGCGGCGGGCCTACGGGCTCTGCGGGCCTACGGGCTCTGCGGGCCTGCGGGCTCTGCGGGCCTGCGGGGGCGTACGCGGGTGCTGGCTTCCTGGGCGTCCTGGGCGCGGGGGGCCGCCTACCGGCCGCGGCCGGTATCGGCCGGCGTCGGGGCCGGGCCGGCCGGCCGCCGAGCGCCCGGCCGGCCCGGCCAGGGCGAAGGAACTGGCGCCGGGCGAAGGGCTGTTCGGGGATGGCGACGGCGGCCCAGACCCGCTTGCCGCGTCTGACGGGTTCGGCGCCGCAGGCGGCGGCCAGTTGGCTGACCAGCCACATCCCCCGGCCGCCTTCAGCGTCGTCGTCGGCGGCGAGCAGCCGTGGCAGCGCCGCGCAGCCGTCGTGGACCTCGACGACGATCCGGCGGGCTACCGGTTCGGCCCGCACTTTGACGGTGAACTCGCGGGCGCCGCTGTGCTCCACGGCGTTGGTGACCAACTCCGAGACGACGGTGGCCAGTACGACGCGGCTCTCCTCGTCCAGCCGCAGCCCCCAGCCGGTCACCAGGCCGCGGACCCGCCGGCGGGCGGCCGGCACCGACGAGGGATCGCTGACCACGGAGAACCTGCTGCTGTAGGCGCGCATGACGAAGGCCCCTTTGACCGGTGTAGGCCGCCATGGAGGAGCGGGCGCGGCATGCGCGGGGGGACGGAATTCGCCCGATCGTGTGCCGTATCCGCTGTTCCGACCTCCAGTCAACTGCCCGCCGCACATGATTGCCGGTGCCGGGCAGGGGTGCGTTTCCCGCGGGGGGCCGCGTCGGGGGGCCGGGATCGATCGTTCGCGTGACGTTGAGGTACACGGGAGGCGGGCATGATGGCTCCGGACGGAATTGGCGCCATGCTGCGGGCGATGCGTGAATCGGCCGGACGCACCCGCGAGGAGCAGGCGCTGGTCCTCGAAGAGGCCCAGGGCGGGCGTTGGTTCGACCCGGAGAACCTGAAACGCTGGGAGACCGAGCGTCGTTTGCCGATCCCCGCCCGGCACGAGCTGCTGGCCCGGGGATACGGCGTGCCGGTGGCCGAGATCGTCCGGGCGGTGGCGGTGAGCAAGCGGTGGCGCAGGCTGCAGCGCCAGGCGGCCGGCGGGCAGGGAGAGGAGGGCACGGCGGTGGACCGACGACGGTTCTTCGGCGCGGCGGCGGTAGCGGCCACGGGCGCGGCGGCAGCGGCGGCGACCGGCGTGGTGGTGCTGCCCGGCATCGCGGAGTCGCGCAAGGGCATCGACGCCGCCCTGTCCGACTCCGACGCCGGCGATCTCGCCTACCTGAACGGCGCGTTCGAGCGGCACCGCGGCGGTTACCGCGGTCGCCCGCCGACCTTCGTCCTGGCCCAGATGCGCGGCGACCTCGACCTGCTGCGGGACGTCCTCAGCCGACCGCACGCCGCGGCGGCGCGCGCCGACCTCGCCCGTACCGCCGCCGGAATCACCGGCCTGGTGGCCATCATTCAGCACGACCGCAGCGAACAGCGCGAGTCCCACGGCTGGTTCGCCACCGCCGAGCAGGCGGCCGGCGAGTCCGGCGACCGGTGGATGCTCGCCTGGGTGCTGGCCCGGCACGCGATGGTCCCGCTCAACTACGGTGCCCCGATGGCCGCCGCCGCCCTCGCCGTCCGGGCCCGCGCCGTGGCCGGGCCGACCCCGTCCGCCGCCGCGGCACTGGCCGCCGCGGTCACCGCGCGGGCCCTCGCCTCGGTCGGCAACGACAGGGGAGCCCTGGCCGCGGTCGCCGACGCCCGCCGGATCGCCGAACGCCTCGACGGCACCCAGTCCGCCGACACCTGGTTCGGCTACCCGCTCCAGAAGCACCACGTCCACCTCTCGCGGGCGTTCACGCTGATGGGCCGTACCGAAGAGGCGTACGCCGAACAGACGGCGGCCTTCGCCCTCACCGTCGGCCCCTCCGTCATAACCCGCGCCCTTCTGGAGATGGACGCCGCCGCCTGCCTGCACGCCGACGGCGACTCGGCCGCCGCGGCCGACCGGGCCGTTGCCGTCTGGCAGCGCCTGCCCCAGCCCTATCGCGAGGGCCTCGTCCGCTCCCGCGCCGTAGCACTGCACCACGCCCTCGGGGGCACTCCGCACGCCACGCTGGGCGAGGCCCTATCCACCACCTGAGCCCGAACCCCCGCCCCCGGACCGCCCTTCCGGGCCCCGGATGCCGGGCACCGCCCCGGCGTTCCCGGGCTCCCTTCCCGCCCATCCGGACCGCGCTCCCGGGCTCCCGGGCGGACTTCGAGGTCATCCCGGTCAGCCGGCCGGTGAACCCCCGGCCCGCCCCACGTAAACACGGCGGGCCCCCGTATGTACGTCCGCGTGCGCTGACCCGGGTGGCGGTGCGGCCGGGTGACCGCGGGCCGCGGCTCCTGTTGGGCGCGGCAGCCGGTTGATGAGGGCAGCCGGGGCGACCCGGCTGACCGGGACCGCTACGGCCGCGGCCACCCGGGCGGTACGGCGCGTGGGCCCGGCAGGTACGCACGCTGCACCGGCCGACGTGTCGTACGAAGCGCGCAGTCCCGCCGCGTAGCCGAAAAGCCCGCATTCCGCGCGCAGTCGGGCGGAGCGGCCGGGCCGCGAGGATGCGGCGCCCCGGCTCGGCGCCTGCCGGACGTCCCCGCGCACGTACTGGGTGGCGGCGACGACTTCCGCGTACCAACTGCCGGAGCCCGTACGCGTGTACGCCTGCTGGGATGAGCAAGCAGGAGCGACTATCGTCCGGATGCTCACTTTCCGACATCGAGGGGAAGCGGATTGTCGTGGCCGACGACAGCGATCAGCACAGGGCGTTCCTGACGGCGCAGTCCCGGGCCCGCGGGATGCTGCTCGGGCTGGCACTCGGGGACACGCTGGGGACGGCCCACGGCACCCCGCCGGCCGGCGGGGTGCTGCGGGCCGGCGTGAGTACCCAGCTCGCCTGCTTCACCGCCGAGGGCATCCTGCGCGCGATGGTGCGCTCAAGCCACAAGGGGATCTGCCATCCCCCGTCGGTCGTCCTGCACGCCTACTGCCGCTGGGCGGCCGTGCAGGGCATCGAGACGGAGAAGATGCGGCGCCACTGGGCCCCCTCCGGCAACAGCACGGCGTGGCCGGACGGTTGGCTGGCACACGTGCCCGCGCTGGCCGAACGCCGCGGCAGCGCACCGGCGACGGTCACCGCGCTGTCCCGGATCGGCGAAGGACCCGAGCGGATGGCCACCCCGAGCCGGGGCTGGCACGCGCTGGCCCGCACCCTGCCGGTCGCGATCGCCGGCATGAACGGGGTCGCCCAGGCAGGGGAGATCGCCGCACTCACCCACGGCGACGCGGCCGCGCGGTCCGCGACCACCCGGGCGGCCTTCCTGGTCCACTACCTCCTGACCCACCCCGCCGTCCCCAACAGACCGGCGCCGCAGGCCATTCGGGCGGCCCTCGGCCGACTCCCGTCCGCCGGCCTCCAGTTAGCCGACGAAGGGCACGACAGCCACGACAGCCTCCTGGCGGCCCTCCAACAGGCCCTCGACCAGCCCGGCGACGCACGACGGCTCGCCCGGCTCGCCCCGGACGCCACGGCTCCCGCGGCGTTGCTCGGCGCCCTCTACGTGACGGCCTCGTTCCCCGCCCGCGCCGACGTCGGAGCCGCGCTCGGTTTCGCGGCGAGCGCGCCCTACCCCGACTCCGTCGCCTGCGTGACCGGAGCACTCCTCGGCGCCGCACACGGTGTCGAGGCCCTCCCCGTCGACCTGTCGAGCCGCCACGAACTCGCCTGGGTGCTGGACACCCTGGCGCGGGATCTCCTGACCGAAGCCGCCACCTCCCCCAGCGGCACCGCCTACACCGCCGCCTGGGACCCCACCTGGCTCCCCCGCTACCCCGCCTGGTGACCCCGCCCCCCGCCCCACCCCGCCCTCCTCCGCGCGGCGCTTCCCCACCCGTACCCGTACCCGCCCGCCCCCGCCACGGGTTCGCCGCCGGCGAGCGGCGGCACCCGCCAACCGGGCAGCCGCTACCAGGTCGGGATCCCGCCGTCCTCGACGCCGTCGACGCCCTCCGCGCTTCAGGAGCGCAAGCTCAGGGGGATGTTCGCCGCGTTCAACGCGGACGGCGACGGCCATCTGCGCGAGGAGGACTTCAGGGCGCTCGCGGCCCGTTGGAGCCGGCTGCCGGCGGCCCCGGGCGACCGGCTCTGCGGCCGTTTCCCCGACTGAGCCGGGGAGGACGGCGGCCCCTCGGTCTCCCGCGTTCCCTCGGAGGTCGATCAGGCGGCGCACCGAGTTCTCCGACGGATCGGCGGCCACGGCGGCCCCGTTGACCGCTCCGACGGAAGTGCCCAGCACCAGGTTCGGTTTGACCCCCGCGGCGAACAGCGCCTTGAGCATGCCGACTTCGTACGCTCCCAGGCGCCCCCGCCGCCCAGCACGAACGCCGGGCCGCCTCCTGTGCCACGCGCGCTGCCGTCCATGCCTCAAGCGTGCCCTGGCTTCGCGGGCCCAGCCCGGTTTGTGGCGGCGGCCGTCGCCGGGCGCGGAGGGGGGCGGCTCCCGGCGTACGTCCGCCTCGTACGGCTGCCTCGCACGTCCGCCCCGTACGGCCGCAGGGTCGTACGGGGCGGGCATCGCGCCGCGCCAAGCGGGCGACGGCGCGGGCGATGGCGTCAGCGCGTCAGCGCGTCAGCGCGTCAGCGCGTCAGCGTCACGCGAACGTGCACGTGATCGAGCCGTTGGGAAGGTTGTTGCCGGTCGAGTTGGCCGTGAAGCCGAAGGTGGTCGAACCGTCCGGGGCGATCGTGCCGTTGTAGGCAGCGTTGGCGACGCTCACCGTGCCGCCGCTGCTGGACAGGGTGCCGTTCCACAGCGTGGTGATCTGTGTTCCGCTGCCGGGCGTCCAGTTCACCTGCCAGTGGCCCGACGGCGAGGTGCCGTGGTTCATGACCGTGACCTCTGCCTGGAAGCCGCCGCTCCAGACGTTGGACACCGCGTACGTCGCCATGCAGGCGCCGTCGACAGGAGGCATGGTCGTGGGCGGCGGGGAGGTCGGCGGCTCGGTGGTGGGCGGCTCGGTGGTGGGCGGCTCGGTGGTGGGCGGCTCGGTGGTGGGCGGCTGCGAGGTCGGGGGCTGCGTCGTGCCGCCGTTGTTGATGCCGGTGACCTCGCCGTTGCCGCCGTCGAAGGCGATGTCGGAGCAGGAGAAGAAGTTCTCGTTGCTGTCCGAGCGGACCCACTGGATGAAGATCAGGGCGTCGCCCGACCGGTTGGCCGGCAGCGTCAGGTCCCAGTAGTAGTGGCCGCCGTCAGTGCCCGGCGAACCCACCGAGGGCGGGTTGGTGATGCTCCCGATCTGCTCCAGGTCGGCCCAGGCCAGCGGAGTGGTCGGCGCCCAGCCCTGCTTGGTGACGTACACCTTGAACGTGCCAGGGTGCGCGGCCCAGTTGCTGTACTGCGTCTGGATCGTGGAACCGGACGTCAGGTGCGTCCGCGGCCAGTCGCTCCGGGCCGCGTTGTACGCGGAGAAGTCGTACGGCGACTTGTCGCCCGCGCTGCAGATCGTCCCGTCCGGCACGTAACCCTGGCCCCGCCCGCCCGCGTTGGAGTCGAGCACCGCGAACCAGTTGTACAGCGGCGTCGTTCCGCTCTGGGCCACCGCCGCGGCGCAGGCCGGATTGGTGGGGGTGAGCGCGCCCGTGGACGTCAGGGCGTCCTCGTAGCACAGGTACGTACGCGACCCGGGCATCATCGCGACACCGTGTGCCTGCGCGGCGTCCTGCCCGAGGAAGACGACGCAGAGCGCCGCGATCAGCGTGGCGAGGACGCCGAATAAGGAGAGTTTCCTGCTGGTCCTGTTCAAGTCTTTCTTCAAGGTGGTGACCTTTCCGGCAACGTCCCCGACGCCGTGGTCCACCGCGCAGCCGGCACCGGGGGGGGTGGGGGGAGAGCGCATGGGAGCGCTCCCATGCGGGGAAGGTAACAGCGGATCGACAGGGTGTAAACAGCCTGCGCGTTAAGGCATTGGGGCGTTCGGGAGCGGGGGCGCCGTGCGGGGGAGCGGGGCGTGTGCGCTTGGCGGCGGCCGGCCGGCCGCGGCCGGGCCGTACGGGGGCACCGGTGCGGTTCGCCCTCGCCGGGCCGGCTCCGGGCTCCGGGCCTCATCTCCGGCCGGCTCCGGCGAGGCGCCGGGCGGCGTCGGGCCAGGGCTGCGGCTGGAGTGCTGCCGCGTCGTCGGACACCGTGCCGTCCTCCTCCCACCAGCCGGTCCCGTTCAGCCAGTTGAGCAGCCACTGCGCGAGGGACGGCGAGTCCTGGAACCAGGCGTCGGCCCAGTCGTCCGGGCCGGCGTTCGGCTCGAAGACCAGGACCTGCCCGTCGGGGTGGAGGCAGTCGACGGCGGCGTACATGCCGCAGCCCCAGTCCAGGATCGGCAGGACACCGTGGGGCCAGTACGCGGAGGCGGCCGTGCGGAGCGGACCGTACTCCGCGACCGCGGTCCGCCCGTGCCCCGTCAGCGGAAACAACAGGTACTCGGGCCCGAAGCCCCCGTTGGCGACCCGGCGGTACAGCCCGCTCAGGACCGGCGGCAGCGCGAAGCCGAGATCGGACTCGGCCCGCGCGACGTCCTGTTCGCCCGCGCACGGCGGAAGCTCCGTGTTCTGCCGCTCGGCCCGGCTGCGCACGCGGGCGAAGAGCGCTGAAAGGTCGGTCACGTCGCTGCCTTCAAGGGGTGGGGTGCCGGGCTCGGAAGGTCTGTCCTACCAGAAGCGAACGCAGCCCCGGGACGGGCCTGTTCAGCCTGCCCGGCGACGGTCGGCACATGGTTCCGCGAGACCCGGATCCGTGGCTGGCAGCGGGCTCCAGGACTGTCGTTCAGTCAGGAAGAACCGATGACAGGGCTGTTGCCCATCGGCGCTGATACTGGTCGTCACCTCGCCACCGTGTCCGATCACCGGGAGAAACCGTGCCTCGTGCCCTGCGCACCGCCGTCGTCGCCGCCACCGCCGTAGTCGCGGCTCTCGGGCTCTCCGCCTGCGACTCGGGGGCGGCCACGTCGGCGGACACGTCGGCCTCGGTGTCGGCGTCCGCGCCGACTGACACGTCCGCCCCCGGGGCCGCCCCCACCACGGGTGGACCGGCCGGGACAAAGACGGCCGGCGCGAAGCCCGACCCCGCCGGCACGGAGGTGTCCTCCTCCGCCGACAAGCCCGCCGCCACCGTCGGCCGCTGCCGTACCGCCGACCTGACGTTCTCCTTCGGCAACGGCGACGGCGCCTACAGCAGTTCCGACGACCAGCAGCACCTCGAGGTCCTGATGACGAACAGCGGCGGATCGACCTGCACCGTCAAGGGCTTCCCGGGCGTGGACCTCAGGGCCGCGGACACCTGGTCCCTCGTCCGCACCGCCAAGACCCCCTCCACCGTCACTCTCACCTCCGGCGCCACCGCGAGCTTCGTCATCACCTACCTCCCCTGGCAGGCGGGCTCCGGCGAGGAGTTCAACGCGACGAGCGTCGTCATCACCGCGCCCGACGACACCGCCTCCGCCACCCTCACCTGGCCCGGCAGCAGCATCCTCCGCCAAGACGCCGCCACCCACCCGGGCACCTACGTCGACCCGGTCACCACGCCCTGACCCGCCTCGGCCCCGCTCGGCCCTGACCGTTCCTCCACCGCGCCCTTCCCGTCGCCGGTGGCCTGCGACGACTGAGGCGGCCAGACCACCGGCAACGACGCGCGCGCGACGGAGCGGGCCGCCGGGCCGCACAGGCATCTCATCGCCGGCCGCCGGCCGCCGGCCGCCGGGCCGCCGACCGCGAAGCCCGTCGGTTCGGTCCGGCCGATCCACCAGCCGACCCTTCGAAATGGCGAAATCTGAACCCACGGCCTCTCCGTCCGGAAATCTCGGCAGGGTGGTCGATGAGGTCATCTGAGCAGGTCACCCCGCCGGGGAGCTCTCTCTTCGCCGAGGAGGCGCCGAGCCAGTGGAACGCGGCCTTCCGGCTCTTGGCGGAGATCCTGCCCGATGACACCCCGAGTGTGGTCGTGATCGATGAAGTACCGTATCTCATGGAGCGCGTCGACGCCTTCGAAAAAGATGCTCCAACGCGCCTGGGACCGATTGCTCAGCCGCAAGCCCGTCCTGTTGCTGCTGGTCGGCTCGGATCTGTCGATGATGGAAGCGCTCAACAGCTACGACCGCCCGTTCCACCAGCGCGGGCGGGAGATGGTCGTGGGGCCGCTGACTCCGGCAGACATCAGCGAAATGCCCGACTTGGGGCCGGCTGCTGCTTTCGACGCCGCACTCATCACCGGCGGGCTGCCGCTCATCTGCCGGGAGTGGCCGGCCGGGGCCTCCATGTGGGACTTCCTGGATGCGGCGCTGGAAAACCCCATCTCCGCTCTCCTGGTCTCGGCGGAGCGATCGCTCGCCGCCGGGTTCCCTCCGCGGACGACGGGCAGGGACGTACTACGGGCGATCGGATCGGGCGAGCGGACCTTCACCAACATCGCGCGGGCCGCCGGCGGCATCGCCCACGGCACGCTCGCCAGGGCATCTGACCTGCTGATCGACAAGCGTGTCGTGGCGGCAGAACTTCCGATCTCGCTACACCCTTCGAAAGAGCGCCGCCACCGGGTGGCGGACCCCTATCTCCGCTTCTGGCTGGCGTTCCTCGATCCGCACATGGCAGAGATCGTGCGCATGCGGGGAGACCTCACCTTGGCCCGCATCAGGGAACAGTGGAGCAGATGGCGGGGACGTGCTGTCGAACCCCTGGTCCGGGAGTCCCTTGCCCGGATCCTGCCGGACGGCGAACTGCCCGCCGCCCCCGCTGTCGGCGGCTACTGGACACGCAGCAACGATGTCGAGACCGATCTGGTGGGTGCCGGCCGGCAGCCCGTGGCGAGGCGGTTGCTGTTCCTGGGATCGGTCAAGTGGCTTGAGACGGCCCCGTTCGACGCCCACGACCTGGCGGCCCTGCACAAGCACCGGGCCGCCCTCACCGACGAAACGATCCCGCTTGTCGCGGTCTCCCGAAGCGGCGCGACCTGCTCCGGACTGCGGGCAACCTACAGTCCAGAAGAACTGCTCAGGGCCTGGCGCCCCCGCTGATCCGAAACGCAACACCAAGCCGCCGCTCTGCCCGGGAAACGACGGTCCGACGACAAAGCCACACGTAGGCCACGTCAGCGGGGCCACAGTAGTTGCTGTACCTGACGCCTACACACAGGTCAGGGGCCCGACAGGATGTCTCCTGAAGGCCCCTGACCTGCTGCTGTGCCGTCGGGGTGGCGGGATTTGCACCCACGGCCTCTTCGTCCCGAATGCCGTCGAACCGTGGGCGCTGGCTGGGCGTTCGGCGTTGCCGCAGGTCAGAGGGTTGGGCTGAGTGGGGCTGGGGCGGTCCCGCGGGGACCCGGGGAGCGGTTCGGCTCCCAGACGGCTCCCAGAGATCAGTGGCCTGACCTGTTTCATCACCTTGGACGCGGATGCGGGGCCGAGGCGTCTGCGTCATAGCTTCACCATCACGACGCGGTCGCCGCAGAGCTTGCGCATGTCGTCCTCGTCGGACGTGAAGATCGTGACCCGGCCGGGCTGCCGCAGGGCCACGGCGGCCAGTGCGGCGTCGGTCGCGTATTCGTGCCCGTGCAGCCCGGCGTCCTGAAGGAGGTCGATGGCGGCATCGGCGATCTGCTCGGTCACCGGTTCCACGCGCAAGCGCGACAGCGCCCACCGCCAGGCCGGCCGGTGTAGCTTGGCGTGATAGGCCTCGACGAGGGTCATCGAGGTCGTGACCACGGGGATGTCCGAGCGATCGGCGTCCTTGATCCGGGCACCCATGCGGCGGTCGCCGCGTACCCACTGGGACAGGCCCTCGCTGTCGAGCAGGTAGACCTGCCCGTCGCTCACGCGGCAGCTCCGGGCGGATTGACCACCTTGCGCGCCCGCTCCGCGTGCGCCCGCTCGATCTCTCTGCGCTCGGCCTCTGCCTCGGCCAATTCCTCGGCCGTGGCCTCGCCGTACTCGGATTCCCACCAGTCCACGGCTTCGTGCAACCGCTCCCGCTCCCGCTGGCGCTCGACAGCCTGTGTGACATAACGGCTGAAGCCGCCGGGGCCGACCTCGGAGCGGATCTCCTCGGCCAGCTCCTCCGGCAGCGTCACGGTGTACTTCTTGGTTGCCATACCATTGACCATACCGCCCGTGCGGTTACTCGGCCAATCTGCCCGCACGCCCCCGCCCCCCGGCCTTCGAGCGAGGTCGCCTTCGAGCGAGGTCGGGGAACAGGTGACCGCTTCGGCCTCCGACGTGGCCGGCTGCCTGTCCCTGAGCTGTGTCACAGGAGCAGTCCCGGGCACATCGTGTCCCCGCGAGTGGCTAGCCTTGCTGAAGGCGTCAGGGACGGACGGTGTCCCGGCCGCCCGAAAGGAAGTCCCACGACGTGGATGCGATGGCGAAGGCTTATCCGTCGGCAGAGGGCGGCTCCTCCGACCTTGCCGTGACCGACCGGTTGCCCGCACGCGGGTCGGGTGCCCTGGACCCGGACCGGTTGCTCGCGTCGCTGCCGGAGCTGGCCGCGGGTGAGGTGGTTTTCCTTCCGGCGGACCCGCCTCGGCTGGGGCGGATGGCCTTCTGGACGCCCGGCGGCGAACCCCCGGACCTCGGGGTGCGACCCGAGGAGCTCACGGTGGTCCGGCCGTACGGGCCGTCCGTGCGGAGGGCGCGAGTGCCGGCCGCGGCGGTGCCGGTGGGGCAGGCGCTGCCACTGCTGACGCGTTGCCGCGCTCTGGGTGCGGACGGCAGCGGGCGGGCGTCGGCCACCACGGCGTTCTGGGGCACCGCGGCCGTACTGGGTCTGAGCCTGGCGGCCCGGGGGCGGGTACTGCCTGGCGTGTCACCGGAGGGCTTCGACGCGTGGCGGGTGGGGCCGTTCGACGCCGGGGATCTGGAGCGGCTGCGTGGGCTTGCGGCCGCCATGCCGCCGCAGGCCCGCGCTGTTCCGGTTCCCGGCCGGACACCTCTCACGCTCCCGGCGGCCGAACCGCTGGTGCGAGCGTTCCTGGACGCGGTTGCTGACTCCCTCGCCCGTACCCCTGCCTCTCGCCACTTGACCGGCGGGAGGGCCTTCGCGGACGGCGCGCCGCAGGCCGTGCCCGAGCAGCGGGCCTGGGCGGCCGAGGTCGCCGCCGGCCGTGACGCGGGACTTCAGGTGTCGCTGCGGCTGGAGCTGTCGCGTACGGCGGAGCCGGGTGGAGAGGCGTCGGACGACGGGGAGCTGCGGGCCGGTGAGGATGCCGAAGAGGCAGGCCAGGGTTCCCTCCGGGCCGTCGTCCAGCTGCTCAGCCTGGCCGATCCGACGGTGCTCGCCGACGCCGCGGACCTGTGGGCCGGATCGGCTGCCGCGCCCGAGCTGTTCGGCCCGCGGGCCCGCGTGGACACGATGCTGACGCTGCGCCGGGCCGCACGCGTGTGGCCACCTGCCGCACGACTGCTGGAGGCGGCCGCTCCGGTGGGTCTGGAACTGTCCGACGAAGAGGCCCTGGCGCTGCTGGGCGAGGCGGCCGAGAGCCTCGCCGGGGCCGGGGTGGCCGTGCACTGGCCCAAGGAGCTGGTGCGCGGGCTGACCGCGTCCGGTGTCCTGGAACCGGCACGCAAGACAACGACATCCGCGGCCGGGTCCTTCCTGTCCTCCGGCGCTCTGCTGGACTTCCGCTGGCGGGTCGCGCTCGGGGACCAGGAGCTCACCGAGGAGGAACTGGAGCGGCTTGTCCAGGCCCATCGGCCGGTCGTGCGGCTGCGTGATCAGTGGGTGGTCGTCGACCCGGAGTTGGTGCGCCGTCTGCGGCGGGCGGCCCGGTCCGGGGCGCCCTCGCTGACCGCGATCGACGCGCTGGGTGCCGCGCTGACCAGCAGCGTCGAGGTGGACGGAGAGCAGGTCGCGGTCACCGCGGGTGGTGTGCTGGAGGAGTTGCGGGCCAGGATCGCCGATCCGGAGGTTTGCGCCGCACGTGAACCACAGGGGCCGCCGAAGGGCCTGACGGCGACCCTGCGCGACTACCAGCTGCGCGGTCTTAACTGGCTGCACCAGATGACCTCGCTCGGTCTGGGCGGCTGCCTCGCGGACGATATGGGCCTGGGCAAGACCGTGACGCTGATCGCCCTCCACCTGCGCCGTCAGGAGCGGAAGGCCACCGCCGGCCCGACGCTGGTGGTCTGTCCCGCCTCCTTGCTGGGCAACTGGGAGCGCGAGATCCGCCGCTTCGCGCCGGCCTCCTCCGTACGCCGCTTCCACGGCCCCGGCCGCGAACTGGCCGGTCTCGAAGGCGACGCCTTCGTGCTGACCACCTACGGGACGATGCGCCGCGACACCGAGCGCCTGGCGGGGCAGGCCTGGGGACTGCTGGTCGCCGATGAGGCCCAGCACGTCAAGAATCCGCACGCGCACACCGCGCAGGCGCTGCGCACGATCCCCTCGCGGGGCCGCGTCGCGCTGACCGGCACCCCGGTGGAGAACAACCTCTCCGAGCTGTGGGCCCTGCTCGACTGGACCACCCCAGGGCTGTTGGGCACGCTCTCCGCCTTCCGGGACCGCTACGCGAAGGCAGTCGAGGGCGATCGCGACCAACAGGCGGCCCGCCGACTCGCTTCGCTGGTCCGGCCGTTCCTGCTCAGGAGGCGCAAGTCCGACCCCGGTATCGCGCCCGAACTGCCGCCCAAGACCGAGACCGATCAGCCGGTGCCGCTGACGAAGGAGCAGGTCTCCCTGTACGAGGCACTGGTGCGCGAACTCATGGCGGAGATCGAGGGATCGGACGGCATGGCGCGGCGCGGGCTGGTGATGAAGCTCCTCACCGGCTTGAAGCAGGTGTGCAACCACCCTGCGCAATACCTCAAGGAACCGGTCGGCACGAAGCTGCCCGGCCGCTCGGGGAAGCTCGAACTGCTCGACGAACTCCTGGACACCGTCCTCGCCGAGGACGGGTCCGTTCTGGTCTTCACCCAGTACGTGGCCATGGGCCGGCTGCTGGAGCGCCACCTGGCGGACCGGGGCGTGACGACCTTGTTCCTGCACGGCGGGACCACGGTCACGCGCCGAGAGGAGATGGTCGACGCCTTCCAGACCGGTGAAAAGAGGGTCTTCCTGCTGTCCCTCAAGGCCGCTGGGACCGGCCTGAACCTCACCCGTGCCGGGCATGTCGTCCACTACGACCGGTGGTGGAACCCCGCCGTGGAGGACCAGGCCACCGATCGCGCCTACCGGATCGGGCAGACCCAGCCCGTACAGGTCCACAAACTGATCGCCGAGGGAACGGTTGAGGAGAAGGTCGCCGACATGCTCCGCCAGAAACGGGAACTTGCCGACGCCGTACTCGGTACGGGCGAAGCGGCGTTCAGCGAGCTGAGCGACGCCGAACTCGCCGACCTGGTCGCACTGCGCGGTTCGCGGCGATGACGAAGCCGGCCGGGCAGCGCGCCCCTTCGCAGCGAAGGGCCGTCCGCACCTTCGACGCCCTCCCTCCCGCCAGGGGCAGTCGTGCCCCGTTCGCGGAGTCCTGGTGGGGCCGGGCGTGGCTGACGGCGCTGGAGGAGTCCTCGCTGGACCCCGGCCGCCTCCAGCGGGGCCGCACTTACGCGAGACGCGGCGCCGTCGGTCACGTCACCATCGACCACGGTTCGGTCACCGCCACCGTGCAGGGCAGCCGCCCGGCCCCCTACCGCTCCAGGGTCCGGGTACGGCAGCTCACCGATCAGCAGTGGGACCACCTCCTCGACATGATCGCCGAGCGGGCCGCCCACATCGCCGCACTCCTCGACGGAGAGATGCCGCCCGGGCTCGCCGACGACGCCGAAGCCGCGGGCGTGACACTGCTGCCCGGTCCGCAGGACCTCGACCCGGCGTGCAACTGCCCCGACTGGGGCGAGCCCTGTAAGCACGCCGCCGCCCTCTGCTACCAGGTCGCCCGGCTGCTGGACCGGGACCCCTTCGTCCTGCTGCTCCTGCGGGGACGTGGTGAGCACGAGCTGACCGACGAACTCGGTTGCCGGAACCGGGTCCGCGCTGCTGCCGAGGCCGCCGTCTCCTCCCCTGCGGCGGGTTCGCGCACGGTCCTACCGCGGCCTCGTACCGGTGACCCCGCCGGGCCGGCGTTCTCCTCCGGCTCCGCACGGCCCCCGCTGCCTGCCCTACCGCTGCTGCCCGAGGAGGCCGGCCACGGCCCCGCGCTGGCGGAATCGGCCGCTCCCGAGCCCGGATTGGACCCGGTCGCGCTCGAACTGCTCGCCGCCGACACCGCCCTGCGCGCCCACCACCTCCTGGCCGCGGCCCTGGACACTTCGCGGCACGCCGGCAGTGCGCCTCCCGTCCCGCTCACCGAGTGGCAGGACACCGTCCGCCTGGCCGCTGAGCACCCCAGCATGGAGGTCTTCGCCCGGCTCGCGGCGAACTGCGGACGCGCTCCCACCGCACTCGCCGCTGCCACCCGCGCCTGGCGCTTCGGCGGCGCGGCGTCCCTCGACGTGCTGGAGCACCCGTGGAACCCGCCCGCCGGGCGGCTGGAGCGCGACCGCGAGGCCCTGCGGGCGGACTGGGCGGACGGCGCCCCGCCCCGGCTGCGTACCTGGCGCAACCGCTGGACCGTCGAAAGACGCGCCGCCCAACTCCGCCTGGGCCGGGACGGATTGTGGTACCCGTATGTCAAGGAGCGGGCGGTGTGGTGGCCGTCGGGTCCCCCGGACAGCGATCCCGCTGTTGTCCTGGCAGTCCTTCTCCAGGCGTGACGGCAGAGCCGTCGAGTCCGTCATTTCCGACTCGGCTGTCAGCGCATGCCCCTACCGTTGTGTGCGGCGTGGGGTCGCCGCGATCCCGCTCGGAGGGGGAAGGACACGTGCGCAGGGTTCCACCGGAGATGTTCCGCTTCGCCACCGGAGAGCGTGCTGATCTGTACGGCGCGATCCTGGGTGCCTTCGGCGCGGCCAACGAACGCTTGGAGACGGCGCTTGTGCTGGACGACGTCCGGGGGCGGCTGCGCACGGCGGGCTGGCTGGATGCGATATCCGACGATGATCTCCACGGCGCGCTGAAGGCACTCCGGGAGTGGGGGCTGCTGGATGTCGTCCAGAACCATGCGGAGAACTACCGGACGGCGGAGGAGTACGAACGGCGGAACCTGCAGTACTCGCTGACCCGGCGCGGAGAGGCAGCCCTGGCCGGGGTCCAGCACGCGTTGGAGGTGCTCACGGCGACAGGGGCGTTGCAGACAGCTGTCCTGGAGGCGATCACCGATCGGCTGGACGAGCTGTACGTCCTGCTCAAGGAGCCGACGTCGCCGGATCGCCGGATCTTCAGCACCCTGCAGGAGTTGGAGGGCCATCTGGAGGCCCTGCTGGACAACACGAAGGCGTTCAACGGCGAGTTGCAGCGCCTGCTGCGCGTTGAGGGCGCGGATCTCAACGTTTTCCGCGAGGTGAAGGCCGCCACGGTGGCGTACCTCCAGGAGTTCCTGGTCAACCTGGAGCAGCGCAGCCACGGCGTCGCCTCGGCCATCGCTCGCGTGGAAGAGCGCGGAGTCGCGGTCCTGCATGAGCGAGCGCTGCGCGGGGCCGAGCTTCCGCCGGTCGCTGGTGATGACGCCGGCCCGATGTGGCTGGAGCGCCGCCGGGCGCGCTGGGTAGGTCTGCGGGCCTGGTTCCTGCCTGAGGACGGAGCGAGGCCACGCGTGGACCGCCTTCACGATGTCGCCCGCCGCGCCATCGTCTCGCTGCTCCAGGTCCTCGACCGGATCACCGAGTCGCGCCGGCGCTCCTCCAGCGCCGCGCAGGACTTCAGGGAGCTGGCACGCTGGTTCGCGGACGCCCCGGGGGATGAGGATCTGCACAGGCTGTGGACCCTGGCATTCGGGTTGGGGTCGGCACGCCATGCGCACCTGGCGCACCCGGACCCGGAGTTGGTCCCGTCCTCCCGCACGTGGGCGGAGGCCCCTCCCGTCGAGGTCTCGGCGCTGCTGCGGACGAGCGGGCGCACGGAGCGCTTCACCCGAACGGGCAAGGTGCGGGACGTCGCGTCGGTCAAGGCCGCGCGGGCACACAAGGCGCGACAGGAGAGAGCCGAACTCCAGCGGGCATGGGGCACGTTGAGGACCGACGGTCCGGTGCGGCTCTCCGACTTCGGTGAGTTGGACGACGCTGCGTTCGCCCGACTGCTCGACCTGCTCGGCAGGGCGCTGTCTGCCCACCCTGACGCCTCAGGAACCCGACGGGCCGGCACGTCCGACGGCCAGGTGGAGATCAGTCTGGTCGAGGTCGACGACGGCCGGACCGCTCGGCTCAGAACGTCCAAAGGCGTCCTGACCGGACCGGACCACGTGGTGAGTATTACCGCCGCCGGTGTTACCGAGGCCCCGTACGGGCGGAGCGGACTTCGGGAGGCTACGGGATGAGCACTCTCGCCAACCAACTCGTGGTCGCGGAGCGGGAGGAGGTCAGCCTGGGGATCCGACTGCTCCTGGCACAGCCGCTGATCACCGAACGTGCCGATCCTGCGGGCTTCGACGTCGTCCGGCGGCGCAAGGAGCCCCTGGCGAAGTGGTTCGACTACACCTGTGGCTGGAGCCTCGTGGTGGAACCCCGGCGCGGGTACGCCCGGCTGGCCAAGGTCCGCCCCTCTGCTGACGGTTCCCGCCCCGCTCGGCGCCTGCGCTCCGGCCGTGCCCCGTTCGACCGCAGGCGGTACGTGCTCCTGTGCGTCACGGCGGCCGAGTTGCTGGCGGTGCCGGTGACGACTATCGGCCTGCTCGCCGACCGCGTCGTCCAGGCCACCGCCGCCGATCCGGCACTGCCGTCGCTCGACACGGCCGGCCGCGCGGAGCGGATGGCATTCGCGGACGTACTCAAGCTGCTGGAGTCCTACGGTGTGTTGACCGCCCTGGACGGCGCGACCGAGTCCTTCGTGGAGTCGGCTGACGCGAAAGTGCTCTACCGGGTCGACGCGACGCTGCTCATGCGGTTGGCGGCCGCACCCATCGGGGCGTCCCGGCTGTCGGTTCCGTCTGCCGAAGTTCCCCTGCGCTTCGAAGAGTTGCTGGCGGGGCTGGTCCGGGAGCGCCGTTATGGGGGAGGAATGATCGCCGACGATCCGGGCGAGTCAGCGGCCGTCTCCGAGACGCAGCGCAACCTGTGGCTGCGCCACTCCGTCCTGCGCCGCCTTTTCGACGACCCCGTTCTCTACCGCGACGATCTCACCGACGACGAACGGGCCTACCTCGCCTCCCCGACCGGACGCCAGATCCTGCGCAGATCCGTCGAGCAGGCGGGCTTCGTCCTGGAGGAGCGGACGGAGGGTCTCCTCCTCGTCGACCCGGACTCCCTGGCGACCGACGCCAAGTTCCCCGACGACTCCTCCACCGCCAAGGTCGCCGCGCTGCTCCTCCTGGAGCAGATCCAGGATCTGCCGGGCGGGGCGGCTCCGGAACAACTCGTCGAGATCGGTTCCCGGCTGCTGCGAAAGTTCCCGCGCTGGGCCAAGGCGTACCAGTCGGCGGACGGGGCCGAGCGACTTGCCGACGACGCGGTGTCGGTCCTGCGCGATTTCGGCCTCGCCCACCATGTTGGCGACCGCACGCTGCTGCGACCGGCCGCCTTCCGCTACCGCCTCACCGGCGCCACTTCGACAACCGAGGACGGTGCTGGTGACTCCGCCGATCCTGTAGCTGTGCGCCGCAAGGCCGAGGAGGTCGCCCCGTGAGCGTCACGGACCTGCCCGCGAGGAGTGCCGCAACCCTGCCTGAGCAGGAGGCCCCCTCACCCCGACGTCGCTGGCAGCCGTACCGCGCCGGCATCCTCAACGTCTGGCGCTACTACGACGAGACCTTCGTCTTCCACCAGGGGCGCCTCCTGCTGCGCGGCCAGAACGGCACCGGCAAGTCGAAGGCCCTGGAGCTGCTGCTGCCCTTTCTCTTCGATGCCAACCTGCGGCCCAACCGCCTCTCCACCTTCGGCGGGTCGGAGCGGACCATGCACTGGAACCTCATGGGAGAGGGGGCGACCGGCAAGACACGTGTCGGCTACGTGTGGATGGAGTTCGGCTACCCCTCTGACGGCGGCGGTGACGGCGGCGACACCCGATGGTTCACCTGCGGGGCGCGTCTGCAGGCGAGCACTCACACCACGGGCACGCACGCCGACTACTTCACCACCGACCGGAGGATCGGCCGCCCCGACGGCGTTCTCCTGCTCAACGAAGCAGGCCAGCCCCTGACCAAGGCGGCACTCGCGTCCGCGCTGGACGGCAACGGCGAGTTCCATCCCTCGGCCGACTCCTATCGGACGGCGGTCCGCCGCACGCTCTTTGCCGGTATGAGCGAGCAGCGGTACGAAGCCCTGATCACCGCCCTGCTTCAACTGCGCCAGCCCAAACTCTCTGAACGGCTCGATCCGTCCCTGCTGTCCACGCTTCTGTCACGGGCACTGCCGCCGCTGGGCGAGGGAGAGATCTCCGAACTCGCCGAGGGTTTCGAACGACTGGACCGCCAGCGTGACCATCTCAAGGACCTGGACAACGAGGTCGACGCCGCCGGCAGCATCGCCACCCAGCAACGCGGCTACGCACAGCGCGTGTTGCGCGCGCACGCCGCCACGCTGATCTCCGCGACCACCGACATGGACAACCTCACCCGTGTCGCCCGGGAGAGCGAGGAGCAGCACGAGCAGGCCGTGCAGGCGCGGCGGGCCGGCGCCGATCAGCGGGATGAGTGCGAGCGGCGTACCCGAAGGTTGGAAGCGGCCATCGAGGGCCTGATGAACCACGACGCATACCGGCAGGGCAAGGAGTTGGACACCCTCCACCGTCGCACCAAACGCGCGGCGGACCACGCACGGGCGCAACGCGCCACGGCCGACGACAAACGGCGGCTGGCGGCAGAGGACCGGCAGCGCGCCGACCGTGCCGCCGGCAGCGCACGATCGGCGACCGTCCACGCTCAGGACGCGTCCCAAAACGCTCGGAGAGCAGGTCGCGACGCCGGCCTGGAGTCGGTCCACCGCGAGGCGGAGGCGATGCTTGACGCCTCGGTCACTGCCACGGACTCCTCAGGCGTCGCGGGTGAAACGGGCGTGGCGGTCGAGAAGCGAATCCGGTCGGCTCGCCAACTGCTGCGGGGTGCGGTCAACTCCCGTCAGGGACAGATCGTGCAGGTCGTCGCCGCCTCCGAACGGCACGAGCGGACCGTGCGCGAGCGAGCCGCCGCCGAGGGGGCACTGGACCAGGCGCGGACCGGACTGGCGGAGGCGGTGACACGACGGGACGAGGCAGCAAACGCCTACGAGGAAGGTCTCGTCCGGCAGGCGGAGCTGCTGGCGCAGTGGGCCGCAGCATGCGTGGAACTGCGCTTCGATGACGTCGAGGAGCTGGCTTCCCGTGCGGCGGTGGAGGCCGACGTGATGGCGGTCGTGGAGTCCTGCGTCCGCACCGTGGACCGGGACATCACCGAGGCCCGGACACGGGCTGAGACGGCTCGCGGGACCGCACTGGCCGAGCGTGCCGAGCTCGGGGCCGCCATCGACCTTCTGCACCGGGAAACCGATGTGCCTCCCGTAGCTCCGCCGACCCGAACCGCTGATCGTTCCACGATGATCGGAGCGCCGTTGTGGAGGCTCGTGGCTTTCCACGATGTCGTTCCGGGCAGCGTTCAATCGGGTGTGGAGGCGGCTTTGGAGGCATCCGGCCTGCTGGACGCCTGGGTGAGCCCCTACGGGGACGTTGCGCTACGCGGCCACGACACCCAGGCCGACGCCGCCTGGGCGGTGCCGGCTGCAGGAGCGTCGCTGCTGGACGTGCTGCGTCCCGAATCCGATGCCGCGGTACCTGCCGACACCGTGCACCGGCTTCTGGCCGGCATCGCCTTCGGCATGCATCTTCCTACCGATCACATGGCGGCGGTCGGAGCCGACGGAAGCTGGCGACTGGCCTCCGTCACCGGCACATGGAGCAAACCGGAGCCGGCCCACATCGGCTCCGTCGCCCGGGAAAGGGCCAGGCGCCGCCGTGTCGCCGAGCTCACCGAGCGACTCTCCGCGGTGAACGGCACCATCGCTGCGCTCGACGCGCAGCTGCGTGAACTGCGTGATCGGCGCTCCCGGTTGGAGGCTGACCTCGCCGTCCGCCCCCGGTACAGCGAACTGGATGCCAAGCGACGAGCCTGGGACCGGGCAGAAGAAGGCGTCGGGGTCCGGGACGACGCCGTGCGGGGTGCGGTCGGCGTGCTGGCCGACCGTGAGGTGGAGGTCGCGAAGTCCCTGCGCACCCTCAGCCGGCTGGCCGCCGAGCACCTGCTGCCCACCGGCCGGGATCACCTGAGGAAGCTGTCCTCCGCAGTGGACGTCTTCCGGGACACGGCCGACGCCTGGATGGACGCTCACCTGCACGCGACAACGGCCGCGGAGCGGGCAGCCTCGGAAAGCGGCCAGGCAGCCCGTTCGCTCGACACCGCCCGGGAGCACGCAGCCGACGCCGAGGCCGCCGAGACGGAGGCGCAGGAGTTCGCCGCGACCTTGGAGGCAGCGGAGAGCACCGTCGGGCAGGATTTCCGTGCCATCGCCGCCCATATCGGCGAACATCGCCAAGAGCTCAACCGCACCCGCGAGGAGATCAAGGCCAAGGACACCGAACTCCTGCGCCTGGCACAGCTCATCGGGGGACTGAAGGAGAAGACGGCGCAGGACGCCGGCGAGCGCGACAAGGCCGTGGGTACCAGGGACGAGGCAGCGCGGCGATTCCGGTACCTGACTGCCCTCGGCCTTGCGGAGGACGCGGGGCTGGCCGTCAACCTGGCAGCCCAGGACGGCACTCGCGCCACCCTGGAGGCGGCACGGTCAGTGGCGGCGAAGTGGCCGGACCTCCCGCACGGGCCACGCAATCTCGGCGACGCCTTGAACCGGCTCTCCGAAGCGATCCACAAAGCCCGCGAGTCCGTCGGACGCCGCGCCGACCTCGACCTGGAGTCCGACGAGGACGTGCAACTCTTCACCGCGTCCATGGACGGTGTCCGCATCGGTGCGGCGGGGCTGCTCAAGACCCTCATGCAGGAACGCGACAGCAGCCGGGACGACATCACGGTCGCTGAACGGCGCCTCTTCGACCAGACCCTCACCGGAGACACCCGACGCCACCTGGCCGACCGCATCCGCGGGGCAAACGACCTCGTCGACCGCATGAACGGTCATCTCGAGCACGTGCGCACCGCCTCCAACGTCGCGGTGCAACTGGTGTGGCAGGTCCACCCCGACCTCCCGCCAGGCACCCGGACCGCCCGCGAACTCCTCCTCAAGGACCCCGCAAGGATCACGGACGCCGACCGGGAGGCGCTGCATGCCTTCTTCCGTGCCCGCATCGAAGAGGCCAAGGCCAAGGACACAGCAGCCAGTTGGGAGGAGCAGCTCGCCGAAGTCCTTGACTACACCGCCTGGCACCAGTTCGTGGTCAAGCTCGACCGCGCGAACGGTTCAGGTTGGCAGCTCCTTACCAAGAAGCTGCACGGAGCGCTCTCGGGCGGTGAGAAGGCGATCGCCCTGCACCTTCCGCTCTTCGCCGCGGTGGCGTCCCACTACGAGGCCGTACCGGACGCACCCCGCCCCATCCTGCTGGACGAGGTCTTCGTCGGCGTCGACACCACCAACCGCGGTCAAGTGTTCGCCCTGCTCAGCGCGCTCGACCTCGACCTGATCCTCACCTCGGACCACGAGTGGTGCACGTACCGGGAGCTGTCCGGTATCGCAGTCCACCAGCTGATCACCGGAGCCGACGACGGTGACGACGCGGTCACCAGCGTGCGCTTCGTATGGAACGGCATCGAGGTGGAGGCGGAGGAGGCTGCGGACGAGTTGGGCGCGCTGGAGGACGCGGAGGATCTCCCGGTATGAGCGACTTTGCGGGCTTGGACGGCCGCGCCCTCCGGCCGCTGTGGCAGGCCGTGCACGAGCGTCTGTCCTCCGGTCGTCCTGTCAGCCGTGTGCGTATCGGCCCGCTGGACGACGAGCAGCGCAGCGCCCTGGCCGATCTGCTCGGGCTGGACCGCCTGCCGGACGTGAGGCCTTCTGTCGCGCTCGCACGGCTGGAGGAGGCGGTTGCCGACGCCGGCGGCCGTACGCTTCGAGACGTTGTTGCCGGCCTCGTGGGCCCCCTCGACGACCGCGCCGCCGTGCGACAGCTCCGTAAGGACGAGCGGGACGAACTGTGGGCCTGGCTGGAGGGACACGAGACGGTACGGTCGCAACCCGCCCTCGGTGACTGGGTCGCCCAGTGCCGCAGCGGTGGCCTCATCGACGGCTCGGTGCCGCGGACCCGGGATCTCCTGTCCGCCGCGCTGGCCGTGCTGGCGGCCCTCCCGGCCGAGGCGGAGCCCCTCCCCGTGTTCGCCGCCCGAATGGTGAGCGGGGACTCGCACGCCCTGGACGACGGGACCCGCCTGTCCTCGCTCGTCCTGCGGGCGCTGTCCGCCATGCACGCCGTCGAGATGCCGGGCAACGCGCAGCAGCGGCGCGGGATGTGGGCCCGAGCCGGTGTCGCCGACGACGAGCTGTCCGGCACCGTTCTCGCCGCCGGCCTCCGTCTCGTCGGCGACGGACTGCTCAGCCGGATCACCGGCGCCTGCACGCAGGCCGGGCACGCGGCATCGCTCACCCTCGCCCAACTCCGGGACCCGGGTGACCTCCGACCCTGCGAGGGGCCGGTGCACATCACGGAGAACCCCAGCGTGATGGCCCTGGCCCTGCGCCGCTTCGGTACCGCCTGCCCACCCCTCGTCTGCACGTCGGGCTGGCCCAACAGCGCGGCCGTCCACCTCCTGCGTCTGCTCGCCGACCATGGGGCCGTGCTGCGGTACCACGGCGACTTCGACGGAGAAGGCATACGTATCGCGGCCTACGTTTTGGACAAGACTCCTGCGGCCCCCTGGCGCATGACGGCTGCCGACTACCGTGACGCTCTAACCCGAACCGCCCACGGCCCCGCAGTCGGACGCCTGACCACCGCCCCCTGGGACCTGGCCCTCACCGAGGCGATGGCGGAGCACGGCACGGCGGTGCTCGAGGAGACGGTCGCTGGCCCCCTCCTCGACGACCTGGCATCGGCCGGCGCCCCGAGCGACGAGACGCGAGGAATACGCCTCTGACGCCTCGGGCGCACGGCGGGGCGAGCTGATGAGATCGGTTTGAATGCGGGCGGCGTGGTCAGGGTCGACGACCCTGCCAGCGCGGGACGCCAGGCCCCGACAGCAACGAACCCACGGCCTCTTCGTCCCGAATGAGGCCCTGATCCTCCCCTGACCTGCGGCGTTTGGGAAACTGCAGGTCAGGGGGTGGGTGGGGGTTGGTCTCGGGAGGTGGTTTTTCCATGATCGTCTCCCAATTTTCTCCCAGAGCCATGGGTCCTGACCTGCTCGATCACGCGCCTGGCCGTTGGCGGCGCGTAGCGGCCAACGAGCTCCCATCTGTGGGGCCGGGAGTAGTGATCACGTGGAGCTACTGCACTTTCGCGACCTGGCCGTCATCCGATCTAAATAGGTCAGATGTGACCAAGTGGTGGCCGGGTGTCGCTCGGGTTCGGCAGTATGCGCCCAGGGTGGGATCTGTCGGACTATGCCGAATTCGGAGGGGTGCATGGCGATCGAAGTACTGCCAGTGACAGGGGAGCAGCCGGAACTACTCGCTGCAGCCATTGCGCTTGGCAACCGCTACAAGAAACAGCTGGGCCTGCTCACGCCGCCCGCCTACCGCAAGTACGCCGACGACGGTGGGTTGCTGGTGGCGCTGGAGGGGTCCGAGGTCGTCGGGTACACACTTTTTGGCTTGCCCAAGCGCAACCAGCACGTGCGTCTCGCCCACCTCTGCGTGGCGGAGGAACGTCGGGGCAACGGGATCGCGGCACTTCTGATCGCAGAGCTGCGGCGCCGACAATCACGCCGTTTGGGTATCCGGGCGAGATGCCGACGGAACTACGACTTGGGCCCTATGTGGAGCAGCCTCGGCTTCGTCCCAAAGGGGGAGGGGCTGGGGCGCGGCGGCGACAAGGAGACCCTCGATACGTGGTGGCTCGATCTCGGCCACGACGACCTGTTCACCGAGGTGCAGAGCGATGCCTTGCTGGTCGTGGCGGTCGACCACAGCGTCTTCTTCGGGCTTCAGGGGTCGGGTGACGAGCAGGACGTCGAGGAATCGCGGGCCCTGGAGGCCGGCTGGCTTGCGGACCTGATCGAACTTGCTTACACGCCGCAGCTACTACTCGATGTACGGGAGATCGACGACCGGGCGGAGCGGACCCACCAGCGAGCTGCCCTGTCCCGGCTTCGTTCGGCCTCCCCGGAGAAGGCTTCGGTCTCCGCCCGCCAGGAGGAGCTGATCGCCGCGGTGAGCGAGCGCCTGGCGGACGTGCCGATCGACGACGACCTGGGCCGCCGGCTGCAGTACGTGGCCGAGGCAGCGGGCGCCGGTCTGCAAGTTCTGGCCACGCGTGATCCCGAGCTGAATCGGCTGACCGACCTCGTCTGGGACGTCGCGCGTGTCCGAGTGGTCTCACCGGCTTTGGTGACACAGCATGTCGATGAACTCCGCCAGGCCCAGGTCTACCGCCCGGCGGACCTCCTGGGTACCGCGTTCTCGGCTGAGGAGGTTGCCTTCGGAAACGAAGGGGAACTGGTCGCCTTCTTCGACCAGGCCGACGGCGACAGCGGTACCGCCTTCGCCGCGCGACTGGCGGCCCTCGGTTCCGACGGGGTTTTGTGGCACAGGGAGTTGCTGCGGGACGAGAGTGGCCACCCGGTGGCGCTTTACGCCTGGGCCATGGACGGGCCCACGCTGAACGTCGACCTCCTGCGGACGGCGGCACACCGACTGGAGGAGACGCTCGCTCGGCAGCTGCTCTTCATGCTCAAGCGGTTGGGCCGGGAGCGGGGTGCCCAAACTGTTCGCATCGCCGATCCGTACCTCTCGCCAGCTGCAAGGGCAGCTGCGGGCGCCGACGGTTTCGTTGAGGACGAGAAGGGCCTAACGGCGCTCGTTGTCGACCTGTGCGGACCGGCCGAAACGGTTTCCGCAGCAGCGGAAAGGATCGCGGCACGAGCGGGGCGTGCGGCGCCTCGTCTGGACGCCCAGGCATCTCCCGAGATTGTGAGTGTGGCGGAGCGAGCC
This sequence comes from Streptomyces sp. ITFR-21, assembly GCF_031844685.1. NCBI lineage: Bacteria > Bacillati > Actinomycetota > Actinomycetes > Kitasatosporales > Streptomycetaceae > Actinacidiphila > Actinacidiphila sp. ITFR-21. The sequence continues at coordinate 2,969,275 of NZ_CP134605.1, read as the reverse complement.
TGGTGGCCCGCAAAGCTCATCGACACGGCCCTACCGTCCTTCGTCGCGCCGGTGAAGCCCCGCTATTCCGCGGAGCTCTTCGACGTGCCCGCCATGCTCCTGCCGCGGGATGACGTGCTTGGAATCAGCCGTGAGCACGTCTACTACCGGTCCGCAGGCCACCGCGGTGAGTCGGTTCCCGCTCGGATCCTCTGGTACGTCAGCGAGGGGAGCCCCGGGCAGCAGGGCAGGATGGTGATCGGCTGCTCACGGCTGGACGACGTGATTGTCGGCGATCCGGACACCCTCTTCTCGCGGTTCGAACACTTGGGCGTATACGGTCTTTCGGAAGTGCGTAAGCAGGCTGAACCGACCGGCAGTGTCATGGCGCTGAGGTTCTCGGACACGGAGATCTTTCCGGCACCGGTGGCGCATTCGCGTTTGGCCGCGCTCGCCCAGGGGCTGGGGCTACCGTTGTCGCTGATCACGCTGTCGAAGATCAGCAGCGCGCTGTTCCAGGCTGTGTACGAAGAGGGGCACCGAAAGACGTGAGTGATCCGGAGCGCGCGATGCTGCTGTCCGTCCACCCCCGGTTCGCCACGGCGATCCTGGCCGGGACCAAGACGGTCGAGGTGCGCCGGCAGCGCGTCGCAGCTCCGCCGGGAACGCCGGTGCTCCTCTACGCGACAGCGCCCACGATGGCCATCGTTGGCATGGCGCGGATCGCTTCCGTGCAGGTGGCTTCTCCGGGCGAGGTGTGGTCGGCCAGCCGTACGAGCGCGGGGATCAGCCGCCGCGAGTACGACGAGTACATGACCGGGGCGACCAGCGCCAGCGGCCTGAGCCTCGAAGAGCCGATCGCCTTCGACGCACCAGTGCCGTTGGCCGCGCTCCGCACCGCCGGCGCGTTCCACCCCCCGCAGAGCTACCGCTACCTGAGCGGTGAGGATCTCCGGAGGGTTGCGGCGGCCGCACCCGGTATTGAGGCCGCGCTGACAGGCGCAGTTTTGGCGGCCAGTGCCGAATGACTCCTCGGCGCGGCCGGGTCGGAGATACTGAGGGCTCGGTGGTCCGCGGCGCCGGTGGAAGCCGGCGCGTCGAGGAGACCACGCTCTGGCAATGACTGCCCTGGTGAAGGAGTTTGCCCAGGTGACGACCGCGACGGATGATGCGCAGGGAACGGCGACCGGCACCCCCGAGGGCGCACCGAGGGCCCGCCCGCCCCTGCCGGAGCCGGGGCAGGTCGTTAAGGTGCGGGGCTCCACCTGGGCCGTGTCCGACGTTCAGCGCCAGGGGCTGCCGCGAAGCCCCGCCGACGAGGGGTCTCCGGGGCTGACGCACGCAGTCAGCCTGCAGTCGCTCGACGAGGACCGGCTCGGGCAGGAGCTCACGGTCGTCTGGGAGCTGGAGGTCGGGCACACCGTCGCGCCCAATCAGGGCCTGCCGGAGACCGTGCGCGTGGAGGCGTTCGACGACCCCAACACCCTCGCCGCCTTCGTAGACGCCGTCCGTTGGGGCGCGGTGACCTCGGCAGATGCGGACTCGTACCAGGCCCCCTTCCGCAGCGGCGCCAACGTCGAGTCGTACCAGCTGGTGCCCCTCAGCCGTGCCCTGGAGTCCTCGCGTACGAACCTGCTGCTCGCAGACGATGTCGGCCTCGGCAAGACCATCGAGGCCGGCCTCGTCGTACAGGAGCTCCTGCTGCGGCACCGGGCGAGGTCCGTGGTGATCGTCTGCCCGCCGAGCCTGTCCCTGAAGTGGCAGGACGAGATGCGGGAGAAGTTCGGCCTCGACTTCGTCATCGTCAACAGCGAGCTGATGGCGAAGGTCCGGCGCAGCCACGGGCTGAACGCCAACCCCTTCCGCCTCTTCCCGCGGGTGATCGTGAGCATGGCGTGGCTGCCGTCGCTACGTGCCCAGCGCCTGCTCCGCGACGTACTCGCCGACGTCCGCAGCTCGACGACCGCCAGGCGGTACGCGTTCGACGTGCTCGTGGTCGACGAGGCCCACCACGTGGCGCCGGCCAGCCCGACGACCGCGCCCGGCCAGCGCGGCTACGCGGTGGACAGCAAGCGGACCACCGCCACGATGAAGCTCGCGGAGGCCTGCGAGCACCGGCTGTTCCTGAGCGCCACCCCGCACAACGGCTACTCGGAGTCGTTCACCGCCCTCCTGGAAATGATCGACGGCCGCCGCTTCACCCGAGGTGCGAGCATCGACGAGCAGGCGCTGCGGGACGTGATGGTGCGCTGGCTGAAGACCGACCTGCCGGACAAGGGGTTCAAGCCCAGAAAGCTCGGGACCCTCCCCTTCACCCCGTCCGAGAAGGAGCAGGAGCAGTTCGCGCGGCTGGAGCGGCTGCTGGGCGACAGCGCCCGCGCCAACGGCGAGGGAGCAGGCGGCGACATCGTCGCGATGCTGCTGAAGAAGCGTTTCCTGTCCAGCCCGTGGTCATTCGCCCGCACACTCGCACTGTACGGGGAAGCGGCGGGCGGCAACCGCCAACTCCGGATGGACGACGAAGACGACTACTACACGGAGGTCCTGGGCAGCGGCCAGTCTGATGAGGAGGAAGGCGCGGCAGAGCACCCCGAGTTCACCGCACTGCGGCACTCCAAGGGCTCTGACCCGCTGACGGCGGCCACCACGAACGAGATCGCCGAACTCATCGCGTGGGGGAGCAGCTACGAGCACAAGCCCGACTCCCGGCTGACGGAACTCCTGACCTACCTCAACGCCGTCTGCCGGCCCGACGGCACGTGGAACCACGAACGCGTCGTCGTCTTCACCGAATACGCGGCCACCCTCGAATGGATAGAGCGCATCCTCCGCCAGCGGGGCTACGACGACGTGCTGGAGGTCATCCAGGGCTCCACCCCGACGGACGAACGGGAGCGTATCCGCGCCCGGTTCACCGAGAGCCCCGACAAGCACCCGGTGCGGGTGCTGCTCGCCACCGACTCTGCCGGCGAAGGCATCGACCTCCAGACCCACTGCCACCGGCTGGTCAACTTCGACATTCCCTTCAATCCGTCTCGCCTGGAGCAGCGCATCGGCCGTATCGACCGCTACGGCCAGCCGGAGAACCCGGAGATCTTCCACTTCGTGCCCGTCTCGTCCTCCACGACATACGAGGCAGACATGAGGTTCATGGGCATCATCGCTACCAAGGTTGGTACTGCCACCGTGGACCTCGGCAGGGTCAACCAGGTCATCGACGCCGAGGTGCAGGAGCACTTCGCCCCTCTCCGCAAGACACGGAAGGCCAGGCTGACCGCACCGGACGACGGCAACGAAGTGATCACCCGTGTGCTGGCCGGCGGCATGGAACTCAACCGCAAGCTCACCCGTCTCTCCGAGACGTATCAGGAGAGCAAAGCGGCCATGCACCTCACCCCGGCCAACGCCCGGCGGGTGGTGGACACCGCGCTCACCCTGACCGCCCAACCGCCCCTTGTCGAGATCGGCGACGACCTCACTGATGCGCAGGTCTTCGAGATCCCCAACCTCGGGCGTTCCTGGCAACCGTCCCTGCGCGGCCTCGACACCCGGCTGGAGCCGGGGGTTCCGCGGCCCATCACCTTCGACAACCAGGCCGCCCAACACCGCACCGACCTCGTCCACATCCACCTTGGGCACGCACTCATGCAGCGTGCCACTCGCTACCTGCGCTCCGCGCTGTTCAGCGCTGACTCGCCGGTGCACCGGGTCACCGCCGTCGTCACTCCTGGTCTGTCCGAGTCCTGCGTCGCCGCTGTCTCGCGACTGGTACTGGTGGGCCGCGGTGGCCTGCGCCTCCACGAGGAGGTCTTCCTCACCGGTGTGCGCCTGCGCGGCCAGGCACTCGCGGAGTCGAAGGTCGAGCAGGTCCTCGACGAGACGCTCGACTCCGAGGACCTGCTGCTGACCGATGAGGTAGTACGGGTCAGGCTCGCCGCCCAGTGGAACGACGACGGTGGCCGGTTGCGCACCCGCCTGCTGGCGGCGATGGAACGCAAGAGCGCCAGCAGGCAGGAGAAGGTCACCGAAGCCCTCGCCCACCGTCGGGACGCCGATATCCAGGGCGCCCGGGAGATCTTCGACGCCTTCCGGATCAACCTGCGCGAGTCCCGCGACCGCCTGGAGCGGGCCATCCAGGCGGAGGACGAGCTGCTGTTCACCGACGACCAGCAGAAGCAGCGCCGACGCGATCTGCAACGCATGTACGAACGCCTCGACAGCCTGGACGACGAGGAGCAGCGCGAAGTCGCCGCGATCCAGGAGCGCTACAGCGACATCAAGCCGTACGTGTCCGCCGCCGCGGTCGTGTTCGCGCTGACCCCCGAAGACGCGGAGAACGGAGCGGTCAACGCATGAGCCGCAAGCACCCCCCGAGCGCCGCCGACCTGCACCGTGCCTGGCTCGAACTCGTAAATGCCGACGGCCCGTTCCTCGCGGTCCCCGCACTGGAACGTGTCTACCGGCAGGGCATCCCGCAGCCCGATGCCCGCGCCCTCGACGCCATCAAGGATGCCAAACCCGCCTTCGAGAAGGCGTGGGAGAACTGGGACGAGAACCGTGACGACCCGGCCGCCCTCGACCTCTACCGGGAAGCCCGCGACACCTGGGTGGACCTCGTCCTGCACCAAGGCCTGTGCTGGGGCGCCGAATACACCGCTCACGCCCCGGCCGCCGCCGAGGTCCGCTCACCCGACTACACCGTCACCGTCCGCGCCGACGGGGCCCTCATCCACGCGGACGCCGCGGTAGCCCTCGTCCTCGTCGCGGACCCGACGGACTCCCTGCGCGACCCCCTCACCGACGGCTGGTCGGCCAGCCACATCGACCGCATGGAGGAGCTGCTCCGCGCCTCGGACGTCCCGATCGGCGTCGTCACCGACGGCCGCTGGTGGGCGATGGTCAGCGCCCGTCCGAAGACCATGGTCGCCTCCGGCATCGTCGACGCACAGACCTGGATCGAGGAGCCGGCCACCCGCAATGCCTTCATCGAGCTCCTCCAACGTCGCCGACTGGTCGGCGGCAAGCCCGAGGACCGGCTGACCGAGCTCTTCGGCGAGTCCGTCACCGCCGCCGAGAAGATCACCGAAGCCCTCGGCACCCAGGTCCGCCGCGCCGTCGAACTCATTGTCCAGGCCTTGTCCGAAGGCGCCTTGGAAGCCCGCCGCCGCGGTGAGCCCGACCCGTTGCCAGACAAGCGCGGGGACGTCTACGAAGCCGCCGTCACGGTCATGATGCGCGTCGTCTTCCTGCTCTTCGCCGAGGAGCGCGGGCTCCTGCCGCAGGGCCGGCTCTTCGCCATGGGCTACGGCATCAGCGACGAACTCGACCTGCTCGACGCCCGCGAGAAGGAGGAAGGCGAGCAGTCCCTCGATGCCACCTTCCTGACCTGGCACCGCCTCCTCGCCACCTCCCAAGCCCTGTACCGGGGCGCGACCTTCGAAGACCTGCGGCTGCCCGAATACGGCGGCTCCCTCTTCGACCCGGCCCGCTACCCGTTCCTCACCACCTGCAACTCCCAGGACACTCTCGCCATCACGGTGAGCGACCGGGTCATGCTCGAAGTCCTGCGTGCCGTCCAGATCGCCCACCTGCCCGGCGGCGCGCGGCGGATCTCCTTCCGCGACATCGACGTCGAGCAGATCGGCTACATCTACGAGGGCCTGCTCGGCTACTCCTGCGAACCCGTCGAAGAGGTCATCGTCGGCCTCATCGGAAGCGCCGGCTCGGAGCCCGAGATCCCCCTCGCCGCTCTCGAAGAACTCGCCGCCGCCAAGCGCACGGAATCCGCGCTGGCCGACGCGATCCTCGCCTGGGTCAAGCAGGACCAGCCAGCGGCGAAGCCGCCGAGTAAACCCGCCCTCACCAAGGCCCTGAAGGCCGGCGACACCCTCGACGACACCGAGAACGCACTCCGCGACGTCACCGACGAACCCGAACTCCGCCACCGGCTGCGCCCGTTCATCGGCGTCATCCGCCGTGACCTGCGCAACCGCCCCCTCGTGGTCGAACCCGGCGGCGTCCTGCTGGTGGAAACCTCGTCCCGCGCCTCCGCGGGCGCGCACTACACGCCGCGCTCGCTGGCCGAGGAGGTCGTGCGGTACGCGCTGATGCCCCTCGTCTACTCGCCCGGCCCGCACCAGACCGCGGACCAGGACGCCTGGCGGCCGATCGACTCCGACCAGATCCTCGATCTCCGCATCGCCGACATCGCCTGCGGCTCGGGCGCCTTCCTCGTCGCTGCGGCCCGGTACTTGGCGGATCGGCTCGTCGAGGCGTGGCAGAGGGAGGGCGTCGCGCACGGGCGGACCCCTCATGACCTGCACGTCCACGCCATAAGGATGGTGGTCGCGAGCTGCTTGTACGGCGCGGACATCAACGGCATGGCCGTGGAGATGTGCAAGCTGTCGTTGTGGCTGGTCTCCCTGGACCCGAAGCTCCCGTTCTCCTTCGTGGACGACAAGGTGCTGCACGGCAACGCGCTGCTCGGCCTGACGGACGCGGAGCAGCTCCGCCGCCTGCACATCGACCCTGGCGCGGCCGACGACCGGCTCAGTCTCTTCTCCGTTGACATCGACGACGTCCTCGACCGCGCCAGTCGCCTACGCCGCCAGCTTGCGACAGAGGTAGATGACAGCGACCCCCAGCGCTCGGCCGCGTCGAAGCGCCGGCTGTGGCGCCGGTACCAGGAGCTGACGGAGAAAGCGGCGGACATCGCGGACGGGGTGATCGCGGCTGGCCTGCGGTGGGGCGGTAAGCCGGGGAGGCAGCTGAAGGCGGCGTACGAGGACCTTCGCATCGCGGTGGAGGCGGCGTATCCCGTCGGGGGCGGAGAGCCGGACCGGCGGATGCTCGACGGGATCCTGGAGGCCGGTCTCACACCGACGATGACGACGGATTACGAGCGGTGGAAGCCGTTGCACTGGATTCTGGCGGTGCCGGACGTGATGGAACGTGGCGGGTTCGACGCGGTGGTCGGGAATCCGCCGTTCCTGGGCGGTCCGAAACTCACTGGATCGATGGGGACGAACGTACGCGATTGGTTCGTCAGCGTGCTTGCGGGCGGGAAGAAGGGAAGTGCTGATCTTGTGGCGTACTTCTTTCTGCGGGCGCATGAAATTCTGACCGCGTGCGGCGACCTGGGACTTATTGCAACAAATTCTGTCGCCCAGGGTTTCAGTCGCAAGGTTGGACTTGATCAAATGGTGAGGAGTGGTTTTACTATCACTCGCGCGATTCAGAGTAACTCGTGGCCGGCTGCAAGCGCCAACCTTGAATATGCGGCTGTTTGGGGCACCAGGGGTGAAGTGGCCGAGGAGTCGATTAGAACTTCAGACGGTACTCCCGTGAAGCGGATCTCTACGCTGCTTGAGCCTGCGGGGAGAACCGATGAGGATCCGATTCGGCTCCTGGAGAACTCGAAACTTGCTTTCGAAGGGTGCAAGCCATACGGTTCCGGGTTCCTACTTACGGCTGAAGAGGCAGCGGAATGGATTGAGCGTGATGAGGCAAATGAAGACGTAGTATTCCCCTACTTGACGGGGGAAGATCTCAATTCCCGGTACGATGCTTCCCCGTCACGTTGGATCATTGACTTCTACGACCGTTCGGAGGAGGCGGCGAGGCGGTACACTCTGCCCTATGGACGCGTGTTCCGCGATGTGAAGCCGTCTCGACAGCAAGTAAATCGCAAAGTGCTGCGTGATCGGTGGTGGCAATACGGCGAGAAGCGTCCTGCCCTGCGAAAGGCTATCGTAGAGTTGCCAGAAGTTCTGGTGCTCACCATCCACAGTAGGACTGTTATGCCCGTACGGGTTAGGACCGGGCAGATCTTCAGTCATGGTCTCGGAGTATTCGCCACCGACTCGTATGCACTCGAGGCGATCCTATCGTCGAGTCCACACCAGGTTTGGGCCATCAAGTACGGATCGGGATTGCGAAGTGACCCACGGTACACGCATTCGGATGTGTTTGAGCCGTTTCCGCGACCTCCCGCGAATAAAATGCTTGATGAAATTGGGCGGACGCTCGATTGTGAGCGTCGCGAAGTAATGCTTCGTCGGGAGTTGAGCCTCACAAAGCTCTACAACCTCGTCAACGACCCCGACATCGCAGACTCCGCCGATCCCGATGTTGCCCGGCTCCGCCAGATCCACGTCGAGCTCGACCATGCCGTCATGGCGGCCTACGGCTGGGACGACGTTCCGCTGGACCACGGATTCCACACCTACCGCCAGATGCAGCGCTGGACAGTGAGCCCCGCGGCACGCGTTGAAATCCTGGACCGGCTCCTCGAAGAGAACCACCGGCGGGCTGCCGCGCAGGGCGATGTCAGTGCCCTGGACGACAATGACGGCAGCGAGGACGAGGAGGGCTAAAACGTGACCACCCCCCGGCGCGATGGCGCCCAGATCGGCGGTGCGCCGGAGGCGTCGGCGTACCGGCTTGCCGTCGAGCCGGACGAGCGGTCCTGGGTTGCCCGTGAGAACCTCGCCGACATCCTGGAGCGCGAGCTTCTTGGGCCGGCCAACGGGCCGGAGGAGATCCTCGAAGGTGTCCCCGATGCGGCCTACCTCGTCGGCCGGATCGCGCCCGTACGGCTGACCGCCGGGCACGACGATCCCGGCGAAGCCGGTTCGGACGACGCGGCCACCGACGTGGGCGACGCCGTGGACGCTGCCGAGAGCCGGGGCGTGCCGCTTACCGCCGTTGACGACAGCAGCGCCAGCTCGGATGAGGACGAGGTCGAGGACCAGCCGCAGAAGCGCGGGCTGATGATCCCGGCGTCGATGGGGCTCCGCTGCCAGATCCCTGACGACCTCGACGAGTTCACTGTGACCGCCACGTGGGGCACGTATGAGCCCCTCAGGGAGAAGCGCGGCGAAGGCCACGCAGCGGACGAGAGCGCGGCGCCCCCTGCCCAGCGCCGTTACCAGCGCGTTCCGCACACCGTCTCCACGACCATTAAGCCCGCCGACCTGGCCACGTCCTCCACGACCGAGATCGTGCTCCACGACAAGGTCCTGCTGCGGGTGGATCGGTACGACGACCCCGAGCGCGGCTGCCGCCTCATTGAGGTGGCGCTCTGCAACGACCGGGAGACTCCGCGCAAGATCCCGGTGGAGGCGTGGCTCTACCAGACCAAGCTCTCGGTGTCGGCCGCCGGTGCGGAGGTGTTCCTGCCAGTCAACGACGCGCTGCTGGACACCCGCTGGGAGCCGGACGACGAATTGCGCCGGCTGCGGCTCCAGTACCGCGACCGCCTGGAGTTCGCGCACGGGCGTACGTGCTCGGTCGACTGGGCGGTAGCTGACGGCGCACGCCGAGCCAGCGAGGTATGGACGACATGGCTGCCGGTCAGCGAGACGCCGCAGACGGCAGCCGAGGAGATCGGCGCTGCCCTGCTGGACATGCGTGCGCTGCAGACTGCCTCGGTCGAGGACCTGCGCAGCGGCCTTGAGCCGATCGTCGCCGGCTACGCGGCCTGGCTCGACGGCGAGGAGCAGCGGGCCGGTGCCCTTCCGGAGCATCTGCGGTCCGAGGCCATGGAGGCGGTGGGCGACGCGCGCCGCGTGCAGCAGCAGCTCGAAACCGGCCTGGCCCATCTCCTCGCCGACGAGGAGGCCTTGCGCTGCTTCCGGTTCATGAACCGGGTGATGGCCGACCAACGCGTGCAGTCGCAGGTCGCGGAGCGGCGGGCGGGCCGGCCGGAGGACAGCATCGCCGAAGCCCGCGACGCCATCCTCGTCGAGAAAGGCGCTCTGGCGCATTCGTGGCGTACCTTCCAGCTCGCCTTCGTGCTCATGCAGTTGCCGCTGCTGTCCGACCCGGCCTCCGGGCGGCGTTCCGCGGACCTCGCCACGGCGCAACTGCTGTTCTTCCCGACCGGCGGCGGCAAGACGGAGGCGTACCTGGGCCTTGCCGCGTACACTTTCGCGATCCGCCGCCGCCAGGGCGTCGTGGACGCTTTCGCCGGGCCGCTGGACGGGCGTTCTGGCGTCGCCGTCCTCATGCGGTACACCCTCCGGCTCCTCACTGCCCAGCAGTTCCAGCGCGCCACCACCCTCGTGTGCGCGGCGGAGCTGGTGCGACGTGAAGATGAGGACACGTGGGGGGAGGAGCCCTTCAGGATCGGGCTGTGGGTCGGGACGGATGTGAGTCCGAAGCGTTACGACGAAGCTGCCAAGCAGCTGCAGCGAGCCCACGGCGGCAGCGGTTATCGGCTCACCGTGCTCCAGATCCAGCGCTGCCCGTGGTGCGGCACCCGGGTCGAGGCGCGGGATGTGCGTACCGAGCCAACCTTGCGCAGGATCTACGTGTACTGCGGGGACGAGCTCGCCGACTGCCCGTTCGCCGATGGTGGCGAGGTAACGGACGGGCTGCCCGTACTGACTGTGGACGAGGAGATTTACCGGCTCGCGCCAGCGTTCGTCATCGCCACCGTGGACAAATTCGCCCGCCTCGCGCGCGAGGGTGAGGCAGCCTCGCTTCTCGGGCATGTCTCGCGGCGCTGCGACCGGCACGGGTTCGTCCACCCCGACTACCAGCACTGCGACATCAAGGACGGCAACAAGCACCCGAAGAAGGACGGCTGGCCGGCGGCCCCCGTCCACCCGGCCATGCGGCTGCGGCCCCCGGACCTAGTCATCCAGGACGAGCTGCACCTGATCACCGGAGCGCTCGGCACGACCGTTGGCCTGTTCGAGGTGGCCATCGACGTGATGTCCGACTGGAAGACGAAGGACGGGCGGCCGGTGCGCCCGCTGCTGGTTGCTTCCACAGCTACCGCCCGCAACGCGTCGGACCAGGTGAAGGCACTCTACGGCCGCAGCGTCATGATCTTCCCGCCGCAGGTTCTGGACGCGGGCAGTACCTTCTTCTCCAAAGAGATCCCAGTCTCCGAGGAGCATCCGGGCCGTCGCTACGTCGGCGTCAGCACAACCGGGGTACGCCTGACCACGGCGGAGATCCGGGTGGCCGAAGTACTCATGGCCGGGGGGCAGCTGCTCATCGACCGCTGCGGAAGCGCCGCCGATCCGTACATGACCCTGGTCGGGTACTTCTCCGCAACACGTGAACTCGCCGGCATGGCCCGGTACATGAGCGACGACATCCAGACCGCGTTGACCAAGGGCCGCCCATGGTCGAAGCTCCCGCGCCGCACGGGCACCGACTACGGGTCGCTGAACGTCGCCGAACTGACCTCGCGTGTGGCCAGCGCGGACATCACCGCGACCCTGGACCAGATGGCGCTGCCGTTCGACCCGGGCTTCGACTCCACAGCGGGCAGGCGGAACCGGCGAGCCCTGCGGGAGGCGAAGAAGCCGGAGCCGACGCGGGAGACCAATCCGTACGACGTAGTCCTCGCCACCTCCATGCTCCAGGTAGGCGTGGACGTGACACGGCTCGGCCTGATGCTTGTCGTGGGGCAGCCGAAGAACACCGCGGAGTACATCCAGGCGTCCTCCCGCGTCGGCCGCCTCGCGGACAAGCCGGGGCTGGTTCTCGCACTCGGGAACTGGGCGCGGCCCCGGGACCTCGCGCACTTCGAGCAGTTCCGCCACTACCACGAGACCTTCTACGCCCAGGTCGAAGCACTGTCGGTGACGCCCTTCTCGGTGACCTCCCTGGAGCGTGGCCTGGACGGTGTGCTGGTCAGCGCCGCCCGGGTCCTCCAGGCGGCGAAGGCCGGCCCGGGGCTGTCCCCGGAGGACGGGGCGGGGTGGATCGAGGCCGAGCAGCAATTCGCCGGCGAGCTCGTCGAGGCCCTCGTAAGGCGGACGCACTCGGCAGGCGGAGAAGACGCGGCGAACCGGGCCCGCCTGCGACTGGAGAACCGGCTCGACCAGTGGATCAAGCGGCGCAAGCACCTGATGGAGGACCGCAAGTCACTGGTCTACGAGAGGGTGCTCGACGACGGCCGGCACGACGCCCTGATGATGAGTGCGGAGAACGCTAAAGCGGGTATCGACACCCGCGACGCCCCGCCCTTCGTCGTCGCGAACTCGATGCGCGAGGTGCAACCGGAGATCAACCTCCTCGTCAGCCCGATCAAGGAACGGCTGGTGTACCGAGCACCCGATGACGCACCCCAGTGGACGCTGCAGGAGGACGACCAGTGAGCGACGAGACGCGTTACGTCCACGACGTCGCCCACGCCGTCGATCCGCTGGGCGATCTGGAGGAGGAAGCCGAGAAGGCGACCAAGCACAACCGTGCCAAGGTCGGGTCGGCCCGCCCCTCGTCCCTGCTCTACACCTACGGCCCCGGCGCGATCATGGACCTCCCGCAGTTCACGATCATGCCCACAGGCCTCGACGAATGGGACCGCATCTGGAGCCGCCGCGAGTCCGCCCCGCCGCAGATCCACGCTCCGCGCCTGCGTGACGTGGTACGGCTCATGCTGCGGGCGCCGGACGTGCAGCTGCGGCCGTACCCCTGGCAGCCGAAGAAGCACAGCCGCTCCACCGAAGGCAACGACCTGGGAGTCCCCGCCCGGGTCTTCCCGCAGTGGCTGCGGTGCACAGGTTGCGACATGCTCGGTCTTGTCACGCAGTTCGACTACCGCAATACACACCCGTTCCGGACTGACCTTGCCGTCTTCGAGCACGCCAAGTGCACGGGCCGCGCCGGCGCCGGCGTGCGCAAACCCACGCGGCGTACCGCCATCCCGGCGCGGTATCTGCTGGCCTGCGTCGACGGGCACCTGGACGAGTTCCCCTACGACCTGTGGGTGCACCACGGGCAGCCCTGCGCGCAGGCGGAACTGCCCGCGCTGAAGATGGTCGACCGGACTGCGGGCAAGGGCGCCTCGGCCCTGATCCGCTGCGCCTCGTGCGACATGCGGCGGCCGATGAACGAGGCCCAGGGCGAGGCCGGAAGGGCGAAGCTCCCGCGCTGCCGCGGTCGCCACCCGCACCTGGACGCCTTCGAGCCCAAGGGCTGCGGGAACGAAACCAGGCTGATGCTCGTCGGCGCCTCCAACCTGTGGTTCCCGGCCACGCACTCGATCATCGTGATGCCGGAGTCGAAGGAGGAGAAGGAGAGCGACCTGGCCGACCGAGTCCGTACGTCCCTCGGCGACAAGCTCGCGAAGTACCGGAACAGCCTGGACATGGTCAGGGACCTGCTCGGGATGCCCGGCGGCGTCGACGTCACCAATTTGACCGACCACGACCTCGAGCAGGTCCTCCAGGCGGCCTCAGCGCCCACCGACACCCCGGAGGAGCAGGAGCAGAAGCTTCGAGACTGGGATCCGGTGGACCTGCTCGTCCCCGAGTGGAACTACCTTCTGCGCGACATCATCGGTCCGGGAGTGGAGGATCCCACGAGCGGACTCGCCCTCGCCACCAGGGCTCGGGGTGAGTCACTGCCGGCAAAGATCACCCGAGTCCTCGCGGTCGAGCGCCTGCGCAAGGTCAACGCTCTGGTCGGCTTCACACGTATCGACGACATGGAGCGCGCCGGTGACCTGCCGCGCCGCCTGGTGCCGCTGACCCGTACGCCCAGGCCGGCCTGGACCGTGGCCACCGAGGACCGGGGCGAGGGGATCTTCCTCCAGCTCGACGAGGGCACGGTCGCAGCCTGGGAGAAGCGCGTCGGAAACAGCGCCCTGTGGAAACTGCATGAAGCGGCGCACGACAGAAACTTCGAGCGCCGCTTCTCCGAGACCGCGGCCACGATCAAGCCCAGCAGCCGCCTCAAGCCACCGCGCTACTGGCTCGTGCACACTCTTGCCCACGTCCTCATCCGCGAACTCGCCCTTACCTGCGGCTACTCGGCCGCAAGCCTCAGCGAACGCCTCTACGCCTGGCCCGCCGACGGCGACCGCCCCCCTGCCGCCGGCCTGCTTATCTGCACCACGGCCTCCGACAGCGATGGCACCCTCGGCGGCCTCGTCCAGCTCAGCGAACCGCAGCGCCTGGAAGGCGTCGTCGCCAATGCGCTCCGCAAGGCCGCGCGTTGCTCCTCCGATCCGATCTGCGCCAAGCGCACCCCGCAGGATCCCGAGGACTTCCTGCACGGCGCCGCCTGCCACTGCTGCGTCATGGCCTCCGAGACCTCGTGCGAACGCGCCAACCGCTTCCTCGACCGCCGATTCCTCCTGGACCTGCCCGGCAGCACCCTCGGCTTCTTCCAGGCCGCTGAATGAGCGGACGCCCGACCGTCGCGAACGCACCGCGGCTGCTCGGCCGGCTCCTCACCGGCACCGAGGCCAAGGATGTCGCCGACCGCCTGGCCGACGGCGACACCTTGACCACGGCCCTGAAGGTCGTCGCCCCCGGCCGCAGGGCAGAGACTCGGCAACTCCTGGAGGCCATGGGGCACGGCCTCGCGGCGAGAGACCAGTACGTGCTCGTCCTGCGTGCTATCGAGGGCGCACGGGCACTCCCCAGCACGCTGTCCCCCCTATGGACGATGCCGGGCCACCTCGCCCAGAGCGGCCCGCTCACCACGTCCGTACCCCGCATAGTGGACAGCGCCCGCCACGCGATCACCTGCTCCACCTACAACTTCCAGCGCAGCTCAGCCCTCTGGACCTCCCTGCGATCGGCGGCACAGCGCGATTCCGTTGCCGTCCGCGTCTACCTCGACGCCCGCGCCGCCGACAACAATGGCCATCACTGGTCCCCGTCCACCTCCGAGGTGGCCGCGCACCTCGCTCCTGCCGAGGTGTGGCGGACGAAGGAGTTCGACGGCGGCTACGTCCGCAATCACGCCAAGTTCCTCGCCGTTGATCACCATCTCCTGCTGGTCACCAGCGCGAACTTCTCCTGGAGCGCCGAGAACACCAACGTCGAGTTCGGCGTCCTCATCGATAACCCGAGCCTCACCGAAGCCGTCGAGCGAGAACTGCACGAGGTGGAGGGAACGCTGTACGAGCGCGTCTCTTGACGGCAGGGCGGCCGGTTATGCAGGCTCCCCGTTCTCCAAGTAGACGGTTCGCCTGGTCGCTCTCGCCATGAAGGCTGCGTGGATACGACGGGCGAGGCGGGGGATCAGGATGGTGTCGATCTGGTCCTCGTCGTGGAAGGCATACTCGCCGATCTCCTCGCCGTCCGGGGTGATCTGGGCACGGTCCGCGTCGGTGATGAGGCCGCCGTCGAAGACGAAGAGGAATTTGTCGCCCTCGCTCGGGTGGGGGGCCCAGTCGGCGACGAGGAGGCGGCCGATGGGGGTGGTGAGGCCCAGCTCCTCCTTCAGCTCGCGGGCGGCGCCTTCGCTTGGGGTCTCTCCGGGGTGGAGGTAGCCGCCGGGGATCTCCCAGCCGGGCTTGTAGGTCGGGTTGACCAGGAGGACACGGCCAGCCTCGTCGAAGATGAGCACGCCGGCCGCGGTGCGGGGCTGGGCTACTGCCTCTTGGTCTTGGGGCTCGCTCATGTCGATGACTGTAGCGGCTGGGCACGTCACCCGACGATGCGGAGCCGGTGGGCAACGCCCGCCAGTTGGTGGCTCGGCTTGCCCTTCTGCTGCCGGACCCAGGCAGTCACCAGGTGGCGGGAGATGAAGTGGTAGCGGACCTGCTCGGGGGCGAGTTCCTCCGCGTCCAGGACGAGTGCCAAGGCCTCGTCGGTGCGGTTCTGGGCGCTGTAGGCGCGGGCGACTTCGAGGGTGTGGCGGACGCGGCGTTCCAGAGGGAGGGTGGAGGAGTCCACCCGGGGCCCTTGGTCGGCAGCGACCTGGACGTCGCCGAGTTCCATCGCAGTGGAGATTCGGTGGATGGCCACGTTTGTGGGGCCGAAGGCCGTCCACATGTGGTTGGCATCCTGGCCGAGGCGCTGCGCCGCGCCGTCGGCCTCGGCAAGAAACGCGCGGACGGTGGCCCGGTCGTCAAGGCGGGCCGCGGCCACGGCCCCGACGAGGAAGAGGGTGCCGTAGACCGACACGTAGGTCGGTGAGGCGTCGGAGAGTCCCCGCTCCAGGTAGCCGGCGGAGTCGGCAACGAGGTCGCGGGCCGCAGTGAGCCGACCGTTGGAGAGGAGGCAGTGGGCGACGGACCGGAAGAGCGAGCCGGTGACAACGTGGTTCCCTGACTCCTGCGCCGCCCCCAAGCCTCGATCGGCTGCCATCCAGGCCAGATCCGCCTCGCCGATCTTCGTCAGCACCATCGCCGCACCCTGATACGCCATCGCCAGTAGCGCTTTCGCTTGGAGCTGGGCGTCTCCCTCATATCCACGTACTGCGCGTTGCGCGTCAGCCAGGATGTCGGGGATCAGCCGGGTAGCCCGGGTGTACTTGGCGTCCTGGTAGGCCGACCATGACGACCCGACCTCGGCGCGCAGGATCTCCAGGTCAGGGAGGTCGTTCGGCTTGTCGACCGCAAGCAGCGGCGACATACGCCTGTAGTCCATGAGTGCTTCGCGTAAGCGAGGTACCGTGCTGGCCTGACTGGCGCTGGCCCAGTCCAACAGCGACGGCTCGGCGAGGAGATCGCCGAGTTGGACGTCGAGAGCGTCCGCCAGAACCTTGATCACCGACAGCCGGTCGAGATCGATGCGGTTGTTTTCCACCTTGCTCAGCCAGTCGGCAGTCCGGCCGACCAATCCAGCGAGCACCTCCTGCGGCATGCCTCGCCGCCGCCGGTACCAGGCGACACGTTCGCCGATGCTCAAACTGTCGGTCATCCCCTGCATGCTTTCCAGCCTGGCGTCGTCCGGTTCATGGACCCCGGAAGAATTTTCCGGGTTCCTCGCGGTTCATCCTCCTAGCGTTCTGACGTGGCATCAAGCAGTTGTCAGCACAGGCTGTTTTAGATGAGGAAGGCGTAGTCGATGGACCGGTCGAGACAGCAGATGAGGCGCGTTCCTCCCGCTGCCGCGGACGGTCCGTGCGTGCCTCTCTACGGGGCGGAGCGGGACAGCCTGGCAGGGGACCGGGACGTTCCCGAGAACGGGTTGCTCGACGCTGACGGCGGCTGCGTGGCCCTGCAGATGACGTTCCTGAACTCGCCCAGCTCCGTGCCCGCCATCCGCGCCCTGGTGCGGAGGGTCACCGACGTATGGGGATACGCGACGCAGTTCATCGATGACGCCGAGCTTGTTGCGTCCGAGCTCACTGTCAACGCCGTGCTGCACTCTCAGGCAGACGACTGCGACTGCTTCGACGTGCGCCTCAAGCCGGGATACCAGCGGCTCAGGATCGAAGTCGCGGACCCCGGCTCCTCCCTCCCCCGCCAGAAGGCGCCGGGTTCCTCGACGGAGACGGGCCGCGGGCTGCTCCTGGTCGAGGCGCTCTGCGGGCGGTGGGGCGTCGAGCGAGAGACGCCAGGAGGCAAGACCGTCTGGGCCGAGCTTGTGACCAGTACGTCGCGAGACGGGCAGTCCCAACAGCCAGTTGCGGGACGGGCACACCGTCGGACTTGGCAGACCCCGATTCAAGCCCCCTCGGAGGGTCCATGACCACATCCCTGAGCAAGACATCGGCGCCGCTCACACTTTCCGCGATCCGACGAATGGCGGACGAGCACCATGTCCCCGTGGAGGACGCGCTGCTCATCGCGATCAACCTGTTCGGGATCGCTTCCGCTCACGGCAGGCACAGGGCACGCATGTCCATACGCCTCACCTCCCGTCCGCACGTTCCGTGGATGGTGATCGTTCCGCTGAACGCGCAGGCTTCCCCCTTCTCATTACGGGGCGACGAGCTGTCTCTGGCCGGCATCCCGATCGGCACCGTCGAGCGGGTGGCCGCCGACGAGGCGGTCGGCGGGTACTTCCGCGACGACGGGCGTGCGGCGACCCTCAATCCCAACGCCCGCAGCCGCTGTGTCGGTTGCGCGTTCTGCCCCAACACGCTGGAGGCCGCAGCTGATCCCCGGCTGGCGGAGGAGCGCCAGCTCAGCGAGTTGCTGGCCGCGATGACCGAACAGCACCCTCGCCGCAACCTGCGCGAACTCGCCGAGGTCACCGTTTCGACGGGGTGCTTCGAGCGCGAGCGTGCAGCCGTCGACCACCTGCTCGGCCTCCGGGAGGTGCTCAACGTGCACGGAGTCGGTGCCCGGATCGGCTTCCTCACCTCGGTGATCAGCAGCAGGCAGGCGTTCGAGGAGTTGGCCGAGCACGTGGCGCCGTTCGTGCTGCGGCTCACAGCGGAGTGCTTCAGCCGCCGGGACCTGCTGCTGAAGGCCAGCAAAGCGATCCTGACCGCCGACGAAATGCCACACGTTCTCCGGCGGGCCATGCAGGCGGGCCACGGGACCTCGTTCACCTACGTCGTCGGTCTCGACACTCTGGACGAGCTGCGCAGGGGCGTCAGCGAACTGATGCCCTTCACCACGGAGTTCCCGAACTTCCAGGTGTACCAGGCCCACAACGCGATCATGGCCGGGCTCCGGGCGGACGGTTCGGACACCCTGGACTTCTACCTGCGAGCCAGGCAGGAGATCGAGCAGATCGCCGGCCCCACCGGCCTGCGTCCGAAGGCATGGGAGTGCTACCGGCCTCTCTGGTACTTCACCTTCGGCGACGAGAGCTTGGTGGCCCCGTGACGAGTCAGGCGAACGCGCTGTGGCGGGCCGCCACCTACATCTCGGTGGTGCTTCTCCACCTGAACGACAACGTCCTGCTGGCCGAGCCGCTTGAGGCTGGGCACGTCAAGCCGCGGCCGTCGGGTCATTGGGGCACCGTTCCCGGCACCGCGTTGGCCCTCGCGCACATCGTGCTTGCGGCAGGGGAAGCGCCGCCCGGTCGCGAGGTCGTACCGGTACTGGGCGCGGGCCACGCGGGCGTCGTCCAGTTGGCGTTCGCGTGGCTGACCGGCGAGCTCGCGATGCTTCGCCCCCAGTACTCTCGCGATGCCCAGGGGCTTGCCCGGCTCGCCCGCGACTTCCCCGAGACCGATGGACTCGGCTCCGAGGTCCACCCGCTCCTGGCGGCGGGCGCTGCTCCAGGCGGTTGTCTCGGCGGTGTACTGGCGTTCAGCCACGGCTTGGCCGCCGACTTTCCGGGCCGGGTCGTGGTTCCCGTCATTGGCGACGGCGAATGCGAGACCCCTACGACTGCTGCTTCCTGGCTCGCGGCCCGCGTGCTGCAGAACAGCGCGGTGGTGCCCATCGTGCACGTCAACGGCTTCAGGATGGGTGACCGATCGCTGCTCGGCGGTATGGACGACGCGCAGCTCCGTGCGTACGCGGCTGGGCTGGGCTGGCGTGGCCGCGTGGTCGATGTCGGGGCAGCTTCGGACGACGAACACTGCGCCTTCCGTACGGCGCTTTCGGAGGCGCTAGAGGAGTCCGCTGGCGGCGACCGGGCAGCAGTGTTCCTCCGATGCGTGAAGGGGTGGAGCGGTCCGGAGACCGTGGGGGGCCAACGTGTGCTGGGCACAGCGCACGCCCACAAGACACCGTTGAGCGGCGCCCGATACGACGAATTCCAGCGGAAGCAGCTGGAGGAGTGGCTGGCCTCCTACCGGCCCGCCGAGCTCTTCGACGGCAGCGGGCAACCCGCAGGCGACCTCGCCGATGCGCTGGGCGCGGCCAGATGGCACTTGGCTGCTCGTCACGCAAAGACGCCCTGGCCCAGTCCGTTCCACACAAGGAATCCCGGCGGCGACCGGTTCGGGCACGCCATCGCCAAGGTTCTGCGTGGCCACGCCGCCGTCGGAGACCTCCGGGTCTTCAGCCCCGACGAACTCGCCTCGAACCACCTTGCGGAGCTGCAGGACGAACCCTGGGTGTCCGAAGTGCTGGCCGAAGAAGTTCTCCTGGGCTGGCTGTCCGGATGGACGGCCAGCGGCCGGCGAGGCGTTCTGATCTCGTACGAGGCGTTCTCGCCCCTCCTCGCCGCAGGCATCGTCGGGCATAGCAAGCACCGGCGCCTCGCCGTGGGTAAGCCGTCCCCCAGCCTCAATCTGCTGCTCACCTCGTACGGCTGGCACAACGTGTACACCCACGGCGATCCCTCCCTGGCCAGTATGCTCCTCGCCACTGGCGACCCAGCGGTGCGCGTGCTGACGCCTGCGGATCCGCGAAGGGCGGCTGTCGCCTTGGATGAATCGCTCGGTTCCGTCGGACGCATCAACGTCCTGATCGTCGGCAAGCACGCCACCGTGAACCATCCCACCGCCACGATCAGCGAGGAGCAGAGGCACGGCCTGGCCGTTTGGCCGCACCTCAGCGACGACGGAGAGCCTGGACTGACGGTCGTGGTCGCCGGGGATCTCCCCGCCGACGTCGCCACCGCTTCGGTGCCCGTCATCCGGGAGAAGCTCGGGTGCCGGGTCCGCGTCGTGAGCGTCCTCGATCTGACGGTCCTCGGTGATCCGGCCGTCTGGCCGCGTGGGCTGGCCGACTCCGAACTCGACGGCTACCTCGGCCGGCACGTACCCGTGCTCGTGGTCACCCTCGGCCACCCGGCCGCGGTGTGGGGGCTGCTGGGCGGAAGGCTCGGGCGTCCCGTCGAGGTCGTCGGCTGGCGTGAGCCACTCCAACCCGCGCCGCAAGTGGTGCTGGCTCACGAGCTCGGTCTCGACCCGGCCGGCCTGTTGCGCGCGGCCCGCCGGTTGGTGGACCGGAAGCGAGAGGCGGCGTGATGATGGAGCCCGCCCTGGTCAGGATCGAGGTTGTCCTGACGGCAGAAGCCAGCTGCCCTGGTGACGACACCGTCTTCGTGGCAGCGCGGGGCGGCGGCGACGTCGGCTGGTACGGCCCTGTCAGCACGGAGGTGGGTCGCGCCGTCGAGGCCATCGCCGCAGCCGCGGCCGGTACCCCCGTCACCGATCACTGGGGCCTGGTACGGCGGCTGTGCAGGGCGGCCGGCGGTGACCGACGCGGGTGGCTCGAACAATGGGCCGTAGGCGCCGTGGACTGCGCGGTTTGGGATCTGCACGGACGCCTGCTGGGTAAACCGGTGGCCGAACTGATGGCACAGCCGCGCGCTCGCACCCAGGTCCCCGCCTACGCTTCATGGCTCCGGGCGGACCTCACCAGCTCGGAAATGCCTGATGCGC
Organism: Streptomyces sp. ITFR-21; assembly: GCF_031844685.1. Taxonomy (NCBI): domain Bacteria; kingdom Bacillati; phylum Actinomycetota; class Actinomycetes; order Kitasatosporales; family Streptomycetaceae; genus Actinacidiphila; species Actinacidiphila sp. ITFR-21. The sequence goes on along the minus strand of NZ_CP134605.1, from coordinate 2,948,353 downwards.
TCGTGCAAGTGGCCGAGGAAGGCTGGGCGTTCACCAAGTGGGGCCTGCGCCGGCGGCCGGGACCGACCATCGCCTCCGAAGCCCGTGACCTCGTGGGCGCCGTACAGCGGGCCGCCCAGCATCTCGGCACGGGCTTCGCCGTCGACGCGGTCGGCACATGGAACCCCGAACTGAGCACCGCGTTCGCTGCCCAGGTGGACGCCTCAGCGCTCCTCTGGCTAGAGGACCCGTTGCCTGAGCACGATCTGCCGGTCTACGGACGTCTCGCCGCCACCGGCCTTCCCTTGGCGGTCGGGGAGATGCTCATGCCCGAGGAGGACCTGCCGCGTCTCCTCGGCGAGATCCGGCCTGCCGCCCTCACGATCGACGTCGTGGGCTGCGGCGGGCTCACCCGTGCTGTCGAAATCGTTTCTGCGGCGCGGGAGGCAAGCACTTCCCTCTACCCACACGGCCGTTCCCTCGTACCCGGCATTCACCTCGCGGCGGCGTTCCCGGACGTCGTCCCGGCGGTCGAGTACCGGCGCCAGTGGGAGCCACGCCGCCAGCAGCTCTACAAGGGGCCCTGGACGCCCGTACACGGCGCTTTCCCCTCACCCGCATCCGCCGGCCTAGGCACCGAGCCCCGGAGACCGCAGTGACTTCCACCAACGAAACGCTCCCCGTCACCGGAACAACCCGCCGGGACGAGCACGGCCTGCTGCTCGTCCTGGAACAGCACGTCGAAGGACACGACACCTTTCTCACCGGCCGACTCGACCTCGGCTCCAAGTCTGTCCCCGTGCGGATCATCAGCTTCGATGACGTCACCGTCCTGCGCCCCACGGAAGCGGTCCCCGCCTTGGCCGCGCATTGGACCGCCGTCCTGCACCTGCCGCACGGCGCACGCCCGCGCAGAATCCCCGCCGACCTCACGGAAGCGGCCCGGGAGCGCGCACGCGACGTGGATGCGCTCGACCCGGCCGAACTGCGCTACGCGCTGACGTTCCTCGGTGAAGCCACAACCGACGCCATCCGGGCAGCGCGCATCGAGGCCATCGTCTCCGCTCTGGCGCCGTACCACCCCGAGGCGGCGTGATGACAAGGGCGCAAGCGTTGATCAGCCTGGACATCGGGGGCACGCTCGGAAGCGCGCAAGGACCCGGTCTCGCGGCCCGGCTGGCGGCTGCCTCGCCCCTCGGTCCCAAGGAGGCCCGCAGGGTCATGCGCGACGTCCTCCACACCGTGCCCGAGATCACCGAGGCCGTGGTCGACAGGGTCTGCCTGGCGCTCCGCATCGAGCCGTCCGACTTCCCCCGCGACCTGCCTGTTGCCCCTCTGGTGCTGTTTCCCGGGACGGTCGAGGCCCTGCGGGCGCTGAGCGACATGGCGTCCGTCGTGACACTGTCGAACGTGACGTGCACCGAAGCCGATCCGGAGCGTCTCCTCGATCTGCTCTCGCCGTGGGTGAGCGCGCACTTCCCCTCCTGCCGTACCGGCTACGCCAAGCCTGACGACCGTGCGTTCCAGACGGTCGCCGAGGAGTGCGGGGTGGAGTTGTCGCGCATCGTCCACGTCGGAGACGACTGGGAATGCGACATCCAGGGAGCCACAACCGCAGGGGCGAGGGCGGTCTGGATCTCCCACGGCCGCACCGTTCCCGACCCGCGCCTCCTCGTTGAACAGCGCATACGGGTCGCCCACGATCTCGTTGACGCCGTCACCCACGTCCGGCACCACCTCACACGGAGCGATTCATGACCTTGTTCACCGGCACCGTCGGCTTCTACCGCCAGTATCGCCCGGGTATCCCCGAGGAGGTCGCAGTCGTCCTCGACCACGCTGCCCCGCAGGCCCGTCCGCGCCGGCTGCTCGACGTCGGCACTGGTACGGGGCTTGTTGCCGAGTCCCTGCTCGGCCGGTTCGACGACATCATCGCCATCGACAACGACGCGGAGATGCTCGCCGCGGCGGAGTCCGCGCTCCGCCCGGACCTGCCGTCCGGAAGCGAGCTCGTGCTGGTCGAGACGACCGCCGAGGACTTCGTTCCCCCGGCCGGATGGCGGGCCGACCTCGTCACGATCTGCCGGGCCTTCCATTGGCTCGACCAGGCCGCCGTCCTCCGACTCCTCGACCAGCAGGTCACTCCGCACGGAGCCGTTGCGATCTTCGGAGACAACAGCTTCTGGGCAGCCGACAGCGCCTGGAAGCGGGACGTACGTGCAGTCGTCCAGGAATTCCTGGGCGAGGAGCGCAGGGCGGGCTCCGGGACCTTCAAGCACCACGACCGGCCCTACAGCGAGATCATGGCCGAGTCGCCGTTCTGCGAGGTCGAGGAGATCCGGGTACCGGTCCACCGCACCTGGACCGCCGAAAGCGTGCTCGGCTACCTGTACTCCACGACGTTCGCCGCACCACACCTCTTCGGCGACCGCCTCGGGGAGTTCGAGACCTCCGTGAAGGCGGTGCTCGCCGAGCACAGCGACGACGACACCTTCCCCGAGGACAACGAGTTCCTCATCCGCATCGGCCGCAGGCCCCAGGAATGACCGGGACCGCCATGGCTGTCGCCTGCCGGCGCTACGGTCGGCTGGCGGCACCGGACACCACCGGCGCGCTCACGAAGACATCGGTGCTGTGCCTGCCGATCGGCTCGTGCGAACAGCACGGACCGCACCTGCCGCTCAACACGGACACGGTCATAGCCGAGGCGTTCACCGAACTCCTCGTCGAGCGCTACGGCGAACGCCATGACCTGTGGGCGCTGCCCGCCATGCCGTACGGACTCTCACCGGAGCACCTCTGGGCGCCCGGCACGGTGACGCTCCGAGCGGCGACGTTCCTGTCCCTGCTGGACGAGGTGGTCCGCGGGTACACGCGAGCCACCGCCGCGGGGCATCTCGTGATCGTCAACGGCCACGGTGGCAACCGCGGAGTTCTGGAGGCCGCAGTGCACGAGCTGCGCCTCGCGTACGGGGTGGCGGTGTGCGTGATCCACCCGAGCGCGCTATCGCCTGTCCGGACAGAAGGGCAGGTCCCGGAAGTTCACGCGGGTGTGCGCGAGACCTCGCTGATGCTGGCCCTTGCGCCGGAGGACGTCCACCTTGACCGCCTACCGGCCGACGGTTCCCTCGGCTCCCAAGGCCCGGAAACAACCCGGCGGATCGTGTTCGATCGTGGGGTGACCTGGCCGTGGTCCTCGGGCGACGCCACTATCGCGACCCACGGCGTGGTCGGTGGCGATCCCCGTTCTGCCTCCGCCCACCACGGCCGGTCCGTTCTGGCCGGAGCTCTCGACGCCGCCGCTGACGTGCTCGAACAGCTCACCACCCACCGCCCGTAGAGGGCCGAGCCTTTCAGGAGTTTGCCCGTGGCCCTCACCGTCGACGACAAACACGACTTCCTGCGCGACGGCCTGATCATCAAGCGCGACGCCGTCGACCCGGCACTCGTCACCCGCGCCCGAGCGCTCACCGACGAATGGTGTCGGGAGGCGATGGACGAGGCCCTCATCGATCAGTACACCCAGCGCACCTTCGCTCCCGAGCTGGGCAGCCATCCCGATCTGCTCGCCCTCTTCACCCGCTCGGGAGCTGCCCAGCTCGCCGTCGAACTCTGTGGAGACATCCAGCGGGTCACCACGGTTCAGGTCCAGATCCGCCTTCCGGAACACCTCCTCCGGACTGCCCAGCCGGTCAAACCGATGCACGTCGACGGCGTCGCCTGCCCCCACCTGGACCCGGAGGAACTCCGGACGTTTTCCCTGCTCGTGGGTGTGGTGCTGTCCGACGTCACGGACCCCAAGGCGGGTGCGCTGCGGGTCCAGCCCGGCGCTCACCTGGAGATGTCGCGATGGTTCCGCGACCAATGGACCTCCGGCATCACGGACCAGGTACCACCGGCAATCGACGCCCAGGACGGAACCCCGTTGCTGGGAAACCCCGGCGACCTGCTGCTGATGCACCACCTCGTGCCGCACGCGGTGGGCAGCAACACCGGAACCGAGCCACGCGTCATGGCCTACTTCCGCATCTCGCACATCCACCACGCCGAGCGCAAAATCCAAGCTCTGCAGAACCCGTGGCTCGATTACCCGCCCCTGTCGGCACTGCTGTCGGAACGGACGGCGTAACCGCATCATCTCGCCCACGGTCGCGCGCGATGTCTCCTGTTTCGGCACGGGAGTCATTCGCCCTGGAATGGCCGGACAGGTCACGGCCGACCTCACACTCCGACGTCAGAAACGGAAGTCCCGTGCGATCGATCCCCTTAGACCAGATTCACGAAGCCGCCCGCGCCATCGAGACCGGTGGGCTGGTCATCGTGCCCACCCGGCGCTGGTACATGATCTGCGCAGACGCCACCAACGAGGCGGCCTGCCGCAGTATCTTCCACGCAAAACAACGTCCCCTCACGAAGTCCCTGGTCCTCGTGTCCCCCTCCGCAGATCACTGCGAGCGGCACTTCGTCGTCCACCACGAAGCCCGCAAGCTCATGGAGGCATTCTGGCCCGGTGACCTCGCCCTCCTCCTGCCGTGGCGTGACGAGCAGACCAGCGCCCAGTACACGGCGGTCGGCGCCCCGGCCCTGGTCACCCGCTCCTCCGACGCTCTTGGGAGGCTCGCGGAAGCAGCCGCCGTCCCCGTCGCCGCGACCACTGTCAATGTCTCCGGAGACGCGCACGCGGACGCACCGGGACCGTCGATCACCGTCGACGAGGTCCAGGCTTTCCTCAAGCTCACCGACGTCCCGGTGTCCGTCGTACTGGACGGCGGCGTCTGCCCGGCTGGCGACCACCTCGCCATCGTCGACTGTTCGACGCCGGAGGCCCGCCTGGTGCGCGCCGGCCTGGTCCACCAACGCGCTCTCTCGGCTGCCTTGGGCCGGGAACTCGTCGGTTGAGTCAATGGCAACGTCCAAACTGTCGGCGCCCTCTTTTCTTCCACCCGGCAAGAAGGCGGTAATGAAGCACGAGTACGAGGCGAAGTTCCTGTCCGTCGACGTGATCGGACTCCAGACCAAGCTTGCGGACCTGGGCGCCATCCAGGCCCTCCCACGGACGTTGCTCACACGGAAGATCTTCGAGAGCGACGATCTCGACGACACGCAGTGGGTGCGGCTGCGCGATGAAGGAACGCGCACCACGCTCACCCTCAAGCAGGTCAGCGATGCCACGTCCATCCATGGGACGACCGAGATCGAGACCGAGGTCGGCGACCTCCAGGCGATGGCCGAGATCCTTAGCAGCCTCGGCCTGCGCGAGGTCCGCTACCAGGAGAACTTCCGCGAGGAATGGCAACTCGGCCACGTCGCCTTCGACTTCGACACCTGGCCCGGCCTGCCCACCTTCCTGGAGATCGAGGGCCCCGACGAGCAGTCCGTCCGGGAGGCCGCCAACCTTCTGGGCCTCGACTACAGCGAAGCCCGGTTCGGCAGCGTCGACGGGATCTACAAGAGCGAGGCAGGACGGGACATCCTCGCCGAGCCCACCTTTCTCTTCTTTCTCTTCGCCGACGGCAGCGATGGAGCGGTGCTCGCTGCGGATACGTCAGGGCGGTGAAGGTGGAGGTGAGGAATTGGTGACGGACGTCCCGCTGCCTCATGTCGTGATACCCGGGATAGCGGCGTTCGCGCGAGGCGGGCCACCAGAACCGGCGACCACCGACGACGGCACCCAGTGGACCGACGGTTGTTGCTGGCTGTTCTGCGGCCAGCAGCGGACCCGAGTGCTGTGGATAGGCCCTGCCATGGTGGCAGGAGCGCAGGCTCCGATGTACGCGTGCGGACCTTGCATCCGGGAACTGCAGGAGCGGGTATGGCAAGCGATTCTTGCCACCGATGATCCGGATGGACGAGCGCCGGTCACGAGCCCTCCGGCGAAGCGCCACGGTGCCAGACACCGTCGTACTCGGGGTAGTTAATCGGGCTGCTGAGGGCGAGGCGTGGGAGGGCGTTCGGTCAACCTTTGGATGCCGACGTGGCGGTATCTGATCCGCAGCCGGCCTCCGGCCCGATTCATGGTGTGCACCCGCAGCTTCACTGGCCAGCCGTGCTCGTAGACGTTCGCCCAGTAGGTCGCCGGAGTGCGGTGCAGCGGGACTACGACGTCCAGGCCAGAGATTGCCGCATGGCGATCCGTGATGACGCTTCCGTCGAGGAAGGTGGCTCCTGCGTCAGGATGTGAAGACGAGCGGACTCGCGGAACGACTGCGTGCCGCGCAGGACGCTCTCCGGGACAGTGTGGGCTGACGACGGGAGAACAACGCCATGGAGGTTACGGATGCCGGGGTGGACATCGACGGCGCGGCCCTGATCGTTGTCGACGTGCAGAACGGCTTCACCAACCACAACAGCCGACACGTCGTTCCTGTGATCTCCAGCCTCGTTTCACGGTGGTCCGCCGCAGGCCGTCCCGTCGTCTTCACCCGCTACCGCAATTACCCCGAGAGCCCCTTCGAGCGGTTCTTCGGCTGGAGCCGGTTGCAGAGCCCACCGGAGACGGACATCGTTACGGAGTTGGCGGAGCAGGCTGCGTCCGCTTGTGCCGTGCTCGACAAGGTCGGCTACACCCTGTTCACCGACGAGGCGGTCGCCCTACTTGGCGACGCGGGCTGGACCGATCTCGTCTTCTGCGGCATCGCGACCGAGAGCTGCGTTCTGAAGTCCGCGGTAGATGCCTTCGAGCGGGGCTACGCGCCTTGGGTCCTCACCGACGCCTCCGCCAGTGACGCGGGGCCCACTGTCCACGATGCCGGCCTCACCGTCGCCCGCCGCCTCATCGGACCACGCCAACTGATCACCACCGAGGATCTGTTGGCTCAACTCGCCCCGAGGCTCGAAGTCCCGGTGCTGGAATAGCCCCATGACAGCGATCACGGACCTGGTCATCGTCGGGGGAGGCCCGGCCGGCTGCGCGGCGGCGGTGATGGCCGCGAGTGTCGGCATGCGGTCGGTCCTGATCGAGCCGGACGCCCTCTGCGCCAAGCTCCGGCACATCGCCGCCATCAACAACGTCGTGGGCGGCCGTGCCAGCGGGCCGGAACTCACTGCTGCCATTGCGGAGGACGTCGCTCGCGCCGGGCTGTGCGAGGTCGACCTCGGCGCGCGGGCGACCGAGGTCCGTGCCCACGACGACCACGTGGCGGTCACGACGGACACCGGCCGCACCGTAAGCGGCTCTTACGCGGTCGTCGCGACCGGGGTGGGCCCGGTTTCAGTCTCGGCCGCCCCGTGGCTCACGGTGGCAGCGGGCACGGACCCGCCGACCCTTTGGGGTGCCAAGGTTCCCGAAGCGGGGGCCGGTTTTCTGCTCGTGGTCGGTGCAGACCGCCCCCTCGGCACGTTCCTCCGCGCCCACCCGGCACTCGACGCCACGGTCCTGGTTGCCTATCCGCCGGAGGACGACTACAAGGTCGACGAAGTGCGCGGTGATGCCCGGGTCACGCTGCTGCCGGTCGCCCACCTGTCGGTGAGTGCGGACGGCGATTCCGGGTTCACAGCTGAGTGGGTCGACCGGGATGGCCATCCCTGTTCCGGGACGGCCGATGCTGTGTACGTGAACCTTGGGAGCGCCCCAGTGCCGCCGCCCGGCGACCTCGTGCCCGACCCGTCCGGCTACTGCCCGCCCGATCGCCAGCACCCGCGCATCATCACCGCCGGAGATCTGCGCTCCGCCCGCTTCCAGCGCATCATGGCCGCGACCGGCTCCGGCAGCGAGGCCGCGCTGCGGGCCTACTACGGTCTGCGGGGCGTGCAGTCGGCGAAGCACGGCGGCTCTCCGTACTGAAAATCGGTTCGCAGAGACGCTGGCAGTGGCTCGGTCGGGAGCCGACGTATATCGGGGAGGTGGCCCTGGGAGCGCAGGTGTGAGCGGGCGCTTCGCCGTTTACGGGGTGCCGCTGCGTCGGTAGCCGACCCACAATCGGCCTCCCGCTTGGTCCAGCACCTCGTCTACTACAGCGACCAGCGGCGACGCTCGGCCTGCGAGGGCCTGCCGGACGCCGTTGTGCAGACGCGCGCTCATGCCGGGGGCTGCGGCGTCGAGACGGCGGGCCAGCCACTTGCCGCCGCCGTTCCAGGCGGAGTTGAGAGCGAGGGAGAGTTCGGCCGTACGGCGGGCGAGTTCGATGCAGATATAGAGGCGTTCGCCCTGGTCAGTACAGCCTGCGAGATCGTCGAGGAGATCGGTGAGGGCGTAACGGCGGTCGTCGATCTCCTCGACGGACACCGGGGCAGGTCCGGCTGCGGCCAGCGACTTCGCCTGGACGCTGATGCGCGCGCCCACTCCGTCCCGGTCGACGAGCAGGACGCCGTTCGCGCACATCCACATGAGAGGGGACCTACGGTTGCGTACCTCTCTCTCGACGAAGGCGTGCCAGGACTCCTCGGTGTGCACCAGCAGTTCCACCGGCCAGTCGTGTTCGTGGAGGCTCAGCCGGTAGGGCGCCGGAGCGCCGTGCAGCAGGACCACGATGTCCAGGTCGGAGGTCGCTGTGCGGCGGTCCGTGATGACGCTGCCGCCGAGGAAGGCGGCTCGTGCGTCGGGGTGGTGTTCTTCGACAACGGCGTGCGCGGCGTCGATCGGGTCCATGAGGGGATTGTCGGCGGCTTGTGGGCTGAGCGCACTGTGGTTTGTTCCGGGAGGCGGGAGGCCCAGGCCATCGACGCCGGGCAGGACGCGACGAGGGCATTCAGCTCGGTCGGCCTCATGTACCGGAGCTCCGCCAATCCACTGCCATCTGGTCGAGGTACCCACCAGTGCGCTGGAGGTGGACGTTTTACCTCCTCCGGCTGGGAGCCTGTGCAGGCGGCGGAGGTGTCGACGGTACTGAGCGGGGTGTCGGCGTGGGGCGACGCTGCTGGGGTGCGTAGGTTGGGGCTGCCGGGAGGTCGGCCCCGTGGCGGAGGCGCCAGAGGAGGACGTCGGTCAGGGAGTCGGCTGTGGTGAGTTCGCGGTTGTCCACAGCCCTGTGGAGGAGGGTGACGGGGTCGTGGCCGGTCCGGCGGGCTTCCGTGAGGGTGGCGGCCAGGGCGGGCCAGTTGGGTTCGGCTTGGATGCGGGCGGCCTCTGTCGGGAGGACAGCGCGGATCACTTCCGCCGCGTGGTGCTGGGCCGGGGCGGGGAGGGACTGGCCGGTGGCGCGCATCGTGGTGAGGGGTGCGGTAGCTGCTGCCTGGTAGGCCGCGCGGAGGTGGGTGGCGGTCTGGCGGGAGGCGGCTGCTTGTTGGGCGTGGCCGCGGGCGGCGTGCCAGTGGGCCGCCATCACGGCGGCCGTGATCAGGATGCTGAGGAGCATGGCCGTTGCCGCGCCGTCTTCGCCCTTGCCGAGGGCTGGGCCGGACTGGACGAGATCTCGGGCGGCCCTGCGGAGAGCTTGGTTGTGGGAGTTGCCGGCCTGGATGTGGGAGCGGGTAGCTCGTTCGAAGCTGCGCGCCGCCGCTTGGAGTTCGGCGCGGGTGTTGGCAGGGCTTGTCTGCGCGAGGGCGTCGAGGACTTCGCCCACGCCGACGAGCTGGTCGGCGGCTTCTCCGCTGTCGTCCTGGTCCAGTGACCGGAGGGCGTCCGCTGCGGCTGTGGTTGCGGCGCGACGGGCTCGGGCTGGTTCGGTGGTTCCTTCGGAGGGCGGCACGGCGTCGGCGGCCAGGCGCTGCCGGATGCGGGGGAGGGAGAGGTCGGGGGCGAGCTTTGAGCCGGAAAACCAGATGGGTTGCTGGTCGCGGTTGCGGTCGCCGGGCAGTGCGACGGTGAAGCCGGTGACGTCGCCGGAGGGGGCCGCACGCTTGGTGATCCGGACGCCCTGTGCGGTGAGGCGGTGGAAGAACTCCTCCTCGGTCGCCGCGCCTGCCAGGGCGCGGCGGACGGCGTCGCGGAGTTGGTCTCGGGCCGGGCGGTCCAGGCCGCGGCGGTCGGTCTTGCGGCATTCTGCACTGGTGGCGCGCTTCGCTGCTGTGCCGTCGCCCGGGTGGAGTTCGCGCAGGCCGTAGTCGTACTCGATGGCTCGGGCTTCGGCCTGGACGGCTCGCTTGTCGAAGTTGCGGCGCGCGGTGCGGCCGTCCTCGCGGACAAGGGTGGCGGCGATGTGGATGTGGTCGGGCGCATGGCGTACGGCGACCCACCGGCAGGCCTTCGGATCGCCTTCGGGAGCGATGCCGGCGGCGTGCACGACGCGGCGGGCGACGGCGGCCCATTCGTCGTCGGTCAGGGGACGGTCATCGGCGGCGGTGCGGACGGAGCAGTGCCAGATCGTCGTCTTCGGGCGCTGCTCGCGGGGGAGGGACTTGACCGGGAGGTCGAGTTGGCGGGCGAGTTTCGTGATCGCCTCGCGGCTGGCCGTGGGGCCGGGGTCGGGGGCGAAGTCGTTCCAGGAGGCGACCATGTGCTGGTCGGTGTGTTCGTTGGCCTTGCCGGGTCCGTAGAGGTACGTGATCAGGCCGTACGTGCCGCCGGCGCCTTCGGTGATCTTGGGTATCACGGCGGCTACCGCCAGGCGATCTGGAGGGCGGCCGTATCCACGTCGTCCAAGGCCATGTGGATGAGCCGCAGGGTGCGTTGGGCCAAGGCGTGGAGAGCGTCGCTCGGGCGGAGGTGGGCCAGGACCTGGTTGAGGTTGTTGCCGACGGCGGCGAACTGGCGATTGGACTCCATGAGTTCTTCGAGCTGGCGGCGGGTGTCGGCGATGGCCGCCCTGGGATCGGCGGTCCGCGCGGCGAGGAGCGCGGGGACGGCGGCGTATCCGCCTGGCTTCAGGTGGCAGACGCGCGCTGCGGCGATGAGGTCGGCCCATTCGCTGTCGCTGAAGCAGGGGTGCGTGCGGTTACGGCGGGGAGCGGTCATCCGTAGGCGGTGGTGGCGGGTGATTTCGGCGGCCGGGGGTGGATTTGCTGCGCGGGAGCGGTTCGGCGGTGCGGATTCGGCGTGGGGAACGGTCAGCACGGCCGTATCGGCGCGCTGTACGGCGTAGGAGACGTGTGCCAGGAGGAGGCCAGCCGGTTCGGCGTTCGGCGTGCCGCCGGAATTGAGGTGGTGGGCGAAGCCGTTGAGTCGGCCGCCGATGGCGGCGAGGGCGTTGTTGGCGTTGATCAGGTTTTCGAGGCGTCGGCGTTCCTCGTCGATGCTGGTACGTCGCTCGGTCCGGGAGTACGCGACTGTTGCGGCCGCCGTGAAGCCGCCGGGAGTGAGGCTGCACTGCCTGGCGGCCTCGGTGATCTCGCTCCATTCGGCGTCGCTGAAGCATGGGTTGACGCGGTTGCGGCGCGGTACGGCGAGACGTCGTCGGTGGTGCTGTGCTACTGCGTGGGCGACGGTGCTGGTCGGGGCGTCGGGCAGGTCGGATTCTGTGCGGGCAGCGTCGTCGTACGTCCCGTTCGGCACCCCCGGGCCGAGAGCCGCCGACGCTGACCGCCCCCTGGGGACGGCGTCGGAGCTGTCCGCCACCCCTGGGGCGGGCTGAACCCCGGGATGACTCATCCCGGGACAACTTGCTCCGCCGCACGGCGGGCTGTTGCGGCTGTCAGGGGACGTGGGTGCACTGTCGGGGCCGAGGTGTGAGGAGGCGGCTGGACTATGGCTGCTGGTGGGGTTCGACATGGCGGACTCCGTGGCTGTGGGCGGCTCCGGAAGTTGATAGGTGCGGCGACGGGGGCGTTCGGAGGGCCGGTCGCACTGGCTCTACGAGCGCTCCCGTCCCCTTCGTCGGCTCAGCCCGTGGGGAGCTGCGGCGATGCGGGTTGGTCCTGCGCGAGCTGGGCGAGGGCTTGGGCGATGCGGTCGTTGCCGGCGGACAGTCCGGCTGCCTGGATCGCCTCGCGGGCGGCGGCGCGGCTCACCTGGCCGGAATCCGGGTGGGCGTGGGCGATGACGGCGGCCAGCTCGTCGATGGAGGCGTCGGCTCGGCGGCCGGGGCGGCCGGTGCTGGTCCGCGCGCCTGAACGGCTTGGCCCGGTACGGCTTGTGGGCGCTTTCCGGCCGAAGGTTTCGGCGACCGGGGCCGCCGGAGGTACGGCCGGGCGAGAAGTTGTCCGTTCGGCGGCCGGAATGCCGTCCGGAACGGGCGGTGCCACGCTCGGCGTTCCGGCCGTTGCCGATTCCGGCTGCTGCGTGCGGCCGTGGCGGGTGACCAGGATGTGGAGGTGGGTCGCGCCGCCGAGGGCCATCGGGGCGATCGTCGAGAGGACGGCGACGGTGTGGTTGCCGAGGACGAGGACGTGGGTGCCGGGGGAGTTGAGGCGTACTGAGTGCAGGGAGTTGGCCCACAGGCTGGCGGCGGTGGCGGCGCCGAAGAGGGTCCAGGCGTAGAGGCGGGCGCTGCGGGGAGCGTCGCGGAGCAGCAGGATCGCGCGGACGCCGTACGCGATGAAGCCGTCGATCACGATGGGGAAGAGGTAGCTCAGGTCGGGGCGGACGTGGGTGGCCAGGGCGACCTGGCGCAGCGAGTCGAAGGAGAGGATGCATCCGCAGGCGCCGAGCAGCAGGATCACGAGGCGGTCGAAGGGGAGCGACCGGGGGTGGGTCCGGTCCGGTATCGGAGCGGGGCGCTCGGGCTGGGACGGGGTGGACGTGGGCATGCGGAGCTCCAGGCGTGGCGGTGGGCGGCGCGGCGCGCGCGTCAGCGCGGGCGGGCGGCATCACCCGGTGGGTCGGGGGAGGGGCGCGCGTCAGAGCAGGGACGGGCGCGGAGCGGCGGCAGCCGCGAGAGACGAGGTCAGGCTCTCGCGCCGGCCAGCGGGCCCGGGTGGCGGTCGCTGAGGGCGGCGCGGACCAGGGCGCGGCCCCGGGTAGCGGTACGAGCACGCTCATCGACGGCGTCGGGCGGCACGGCGTCCGCGCCTGCGCAGGTGCGGCAGGTGCCCTCGTGCTGCGTCGGGCGCGCACATGCCGAGCACTCGTACCGGCGGGGCCGCGACGATACGGCGGCCGGTTCGACGGCCGGGGGCAGCTTGCGGGTCAGACGGTCGCGCAGGAGCGCAGACGCGCTGTGGACGCGTTCGGGCAGGCCGCCCAGCAGTGCGAAGCCGAGATCACGCGGACCCAGGCCACGCTCCAGCCAGAGCCCCACCAGCGGTGCGAGCGTCATCGCCTCTGCCGCGCCGAGGCGTAGGCGGGGCTCCGCTGAGATCACCGTGTGGAGCACCGCTGCCGCCTCGGCGAGTGCCGGGCTCGGGGGTGCGGGCGGGGTCTCCCGCCGCCCGCCCAAGGCCACCCGCCGGGCGGGGAGGGTGGGTTCTTTCCCACGGTCCTTTACGGGGTGGGCGCCACGGTCATCGGCGGCCAATCGACCGGAGCCCGGGAGTACGGCACTCGGCACCATCTGGGCGGTCGCGTACGCGGTGTGCGGGGTGTCGTACACATGACTTTCGCTGACGAAAGTGCCGTCCGGGCGGCGCACCCGCTCGACGCGGTAGTAACCGGCGGCGGTCAGTTCGCGCAGGGCCTTCGCCACGGTGAGGCGGCCCTGCGGGCTGGTGTCGGCCATGTGGCGGCCGTCCTCGCGCCAGCCGTCGGGCCGGGAGAGGAGGTCAGCCAGCAGGCCGCGGGCGGTGTAGGACAGCCGCCGGTCCTGCAACAACGCGTTGGGCAGGACCGTGAAGCCGCGCGCATGGCGGCTACGATGAATCTGCATGGGGAGCTTGGACTCCTTGTGCCGGACCCCGGAGCGTTGGCGCGCTGCCGGGGTCACCCTATTAAGTTCGTCGGTGACAGAACGTACCACGCGATTCGCCCAAGATCGACTGCTCTTGGGCGCCTTCCGGTCTGGCGGAACGTTCCTCCTGAGAGCGAGGAGGCCGGCGCGAGCGTGAAGCGTGTGCATGGTGTCCTCCCTCTGTCGGCGGGCCGGTTCGACCCGGCAGTGGGAGCGGACGGTACACCCTTTTTCCGGTTCGGCCTCGCGGCGCTCGTGCCCGCTCGCTCGGCGGCTGCGCGGTCGTACGGACCGAAGTCGCTGTCCGGGATTCCGTGCTAACGTCCCGCGACGACCTGCCGACCAGGGAAGTTCGTCGCCGAACATGCTTCCCCACGGCGGCGACGGCGAGGTACAACAGCACCTCGGCCAGCTGACCGACCGCCCCCGCAACGCCGACGAAGGAGGGGCCATGCGTTTGCCAGTCGTGCCGTGTCGGGACCTCAACCGGCACTGGAGAACCGCCTGCTGACCTTGCGCCCGTCCGCGCCAAGTGTCTGAGCAATGTCCCCGCTGCGCAACCGCAGCCATCGCGCGCTCTGTTACTGCCCTTCCCTCGTCCCGAGGTTCCGCCATGTCCCCTCCCGCTTCCCCGCTGCCCGTGCTCTACCGGCCCGCCCAGATCGCCGATGTCCTCGGCTGCTCGGAGTGGTGGGTCAAAGAGCAGGCCCGGCGGCGCCGGATTCCGTTCACAAGGCTCGGCGGCAGCTACCGCTTCACCGCCGACCACCTCGCGGAGATCATCCGCATCTTCGAGGAACGGCCACTTGCCCCGCCCGGCGCCGGCACCCTGCCCTCCGCCAGGTCGGCGTACCGACCGGCCCGCGCCGCGCCCATTCCCGCCGAGCCTCGGCTCAACGCCCGGCCGCCGCGACGGCGGCGGTCACCCGCAGGACCCCAGACCACCACCCCGGAAGGAGCCAGACATGGGATACGGCGAGAAGCGCGGCGACTACTGGCGCGCCCGCTACAAGATCGCACCCGGCAAGTACCGCACCCTCGCCGACGGCAACGGCGAGCTGCTGCGCTTCCGGACGAAGCGGGCCGCCGAGCAGGCCGCCAACGAGGAGGAGGCGAAAGTACGCGGCGGACGGTGGCACGACCCCGCTGCGGCGCGGATCACCTTCGGGGAGTACGCCAACCGCTGGTTCACCTTGCAGGACCTGGCCCTCTCCACCATGCAGAACTACCGGCGGCACATCGGGGAGCACCTGCTGCCGTACTTCAGCGACCTGGAGGTGGGCGAGGTCAACCGGCACCACGTCGAGCAGTGGGAATGGCAGGAGCGAGGGCGCGGATATGCGGCCGCCACCTTGAAGACCTGGCGCAGCACCCTGCACCTGATCCTCGGTGACGCCGTGGACGACGGACTGCGCGAGACGAACCCCGCCGCCCGGCGCAGGGGACGCGGCAAGCGGGCCGGGCGCTCCCGCAACCACGGACCGGAGAAGGTGATCACCGACGCGCTCGGCATCCTGCTCATCGCCGAGCGCGCTGCGCTGCTGACCGGGCGGGACGACGAGTTCGTCGCCCTCGTCACCAAGGGCTACACCGGTGTCCGGTGGGGCGAACTCATGGGTCTGGAGACGCAGTTCATCCGGCCCGGCTCACTCCGTGTCGAGTGGCAGCTCTACGAGCTGGACGGGGGCGAGTTCCATCGGTGCCCGCCCAAGGACGACTCCTACCGGACCATCAACACCCCGGACTTCCTGTCCCGGCTGCTCTCACGGCACGTCGCCACCAAGCGACCGGAGCCCTGCCCCTGTCACGGACTGCGGTATGCCTTCAACGGCTACAGCGCCGCCAACGGGGCCGCCCGCCGACCCGGCGCGAAGACGTCGACGTCGCCCGCAGGGCGGGAGTCTCCTCCGGGACCGTCTCCAATGTCCTCAACTGGCCCGACAGCGTTTCGGAGGACTGGCGGCTCCGGGTGGAGGCCGCCATCGCCGAGCTGGGGTACGTCCGCAACGCCAGCTCAGGCGAACTCGCCCCCCACTGGCGGCGCAGCGGCTTCGCCTCGTGGCTCTTCTATCCGGCGACCACCGGCTCGTACCCGACCCGAGCCCCCCGCGACGCCCATCCCGTGCCGCTGCTCGCCGAACCCTGGCCCGGCATCCCCGCCCGAGGAAGGGGCGCCGCCCAGCGCGCCCAGGCCTGCTGGGTGCCGATCGCCCCGGGTCTTACGCTCCACGGCCTCCGGCACACCCACCGGACGATCATGGAAGAGGTCGGGACGCCCCCGAAGCTCACGGACGAGCGCCTCGGCCACGAGGATGGCTCCGTTCAGGCCCGCTACTCCCACGTCACCCCGCGCATGCGCGCCCGGCTCATGGACGCGCTCACCGAGCAGTGGGAAGAGGCCCTGGAAACCCGGCGCCAGATGAGCCCCGGCTCCCCGGTCGCGGCGCTCGACGTGCTCCTCAGATCGGGAGAAAGACCAGGCCAGAAGGCGGAAGAAGAGAGCCCCCGACCAAGATCTTCTCCCAAGACCCCCGCGGAACGCCGTGAGGGGCGGTCTCCCTGATCGGAAGACCGCCCCTCACCTGCAGTTTCACCAGTCGGGGTGGCGGGATTTGAACCCACGGCCTCTTCGTCCCGAACGAAGCGCGCTACCAAGCTGCGCCACACCCCGGTGCAACGAGGTTTACTTTAGCGGACCCGGGGCCGGAGGCGAAATCCGGTTTGGCGGGGGTGGAGGCGGTGGGGCCGCGGGGACGCGGGGGTCCGCGTGGAAGGGGCTAGGTGAGGGTGAGGAGGGTGGCCTCCGGGGGGCAGGCGATGCGGATGGGGGTGAAGCGGTTGGCGCCGCAGCCGGCGGAGACGTGGAGGTAGGAGGTGGAGCCGGTGGCGGTGTGGGTGGAGAGGCCCTTGACGCGGTCGGTGTCGAGGTCGCAGTTGGTGACCAGGGCGCCGTAGAAGGGGATGCACACCTGGCCGCCGTGGGTGTGGCCGGCCAGGATGAGGGGGTAGCGGTCGGCCGCGAAGGCGTCGAGGACGCGCAGGTAGGGGGCGTGGACGAGGGCCAGGTTGAAGTCGGTGTCCGGGTCGGGGCCGCCCGCCACGGCCGCGTAGCGGTCGCGTTTGATGTGCGGGTCGTCCAGGCCGGTCAGGCCCAGGACGGGGCCGTGGTCGAGCTTGACGCGGCCGCGGGAGTTGCTGAGGCCGACCCAGCCGGCCGCGTCGAAGGCGTCGCGGAGGTCGCCCCAGGGGTTGCGGACGATGCCGTGGGCGTGTTTGTTCTTGCCGTTCAGACCGTGCTGGCCGCGGGCCTTCTCGACGAGGTAGCGGGCCGGGTTGCGGAAGCTGGGGCCGTAGTAGTCGTTCGAGCCGAATACGTACGTGCCCGGGAACCGCATCAACGGCCCCAGCGCGTCGAGGACTTCGGGGACCGCGGTGGGGTCGGAGAGGTTGTCGCCGGTGTTGACCACCAGGTCGGGGCGCAGGCCGGCCAGCGACTGGATCCAGCGGCGCTTCTTCTTCTGGCCGGACACCATGTGGATGTCGGAGAGCTGGAGAATGCGGATCGGCCGCATCCCCGGGGGCAGCACCGGGACCTCCACACGGCGCAGGCGGAAGGACCGCGCCTCGAAACCGGCCGCGTACGCCACGCAGGCCGCGCCGGCTGCCGTCACACCCAGGGGGATTCCGTATCGCGCGCGCATACGTCCATCGTGTCAGAGTCCGAGGGCCCCGGGCGCACGCGGTGCTCGGTGCGGGCGGCACGGGTGCTGGGCGGCCGGGCCGCGGACGAGCGTACGGACGCGGGGCCGCGGCGCGGGTGCGGAAGGGGGTACGAACGTGCGGCGCCGAGCGATACGTACGGACGCGGGTACGTACGGGCACGGCCGGGCACCGCGCGTGGTCGGACCTACGGCGGCCGGGTGCCCGGCCCCCGCGGACCGCTTAATGCGGCGCACCGGTGACCCCGGGGTGCGAAAATCCAGGGCATGACCACGACCAGCCTCAAGCAGCGACTGCAGCACGACCTCAACGCGGCGATGAAGGACCGGGACGAACTGCGCCTGGCCACCCTGCGCCTTACGCTCACCGCCATCACCAAGGAGGAGGTGGCCGGTGCGACCGCCCGGCAGCTGTCCGACGACGAGGTGCTGAAGGTGATCGGCCGGGAGGCGAAGAAGCGGCGGGAGGCGGCGGAGGCGTTCGCGCAGGGCGGTCGGGCGGAGTCGGCGGAGCGGGAGAAGGCCGAGGGCGAGGTGCTGGCGGAGTACCTGCCGAAGCAGCTCGGCGAGGAGGAGCTGGCGGAGATCGTCCGCGGTGCCATCGCGGAGACCGGTGCGGCGGGGCCGCGGGCGATGGGCGCGGTGATGAAGGTCGTGGGGCCGAAGGTCGCGGGCCTCGCGGAGGGCGGCCGGGTCGCCGCCGAGGTCAAGCGCCAGCTCGCGGGCTGACCTCCGGACCGCCGGCAGCCCCCTGGCCGCCCGCGCACCGGGCCCGCGCCAAGCTCGTCCCGCGCATGCGTAAGGGGCACCCACCAGGGTCGGGTGCCCCTTACCGCCTACTTCTTACCGCTTGCCGCCTGCTGAGCCCGGCGTCCTAAGGCGCCGACCTGTTTCCCCCGGCGTCCTAAGGCGCCGACCCCTTCCGGTCAGCTGCCGTAGGCCGCCCACCTGCTCCCTCTCCGCCCCCTAAGGCGCCCACCTGCTCCCCACGGCGTCCCAGGCGCCGCCCCCTACTGCCCCGCCTCCGCGTCCGTCCCGGAAGGGCCGATGATCGGGGGGAAGCTCACGCCGCCAGGGCCGCCGCCGGGGCCCTGGGTGGTGCCGTCCGCCGGGTTGGCGCCGGGGCCGACGGTCACGCCGCCGGCCGTACCGCCCGCGGCTCCCGCGTTCACGCCGCCGATCGCCCCGGTCGTCGTGCCCATCGTCGTCACGCCGCCGGGCTGGCCGACCGGGCCGCCGGTGCGGCCGCCGTTCTTGCCGCCGTCGTCCCCGGGGTGGGACGGGTCGGTGGGCGGGGGCGTCCTGTTCTCCTCGGCCTTGTCCGGGATGTTCAGCACGACGGTGGTGAAGTCCTTCACCGGCTGTCCCTTGAGGGCGCCGCTGACCGCGTCCTTCCAGATCGGCGCCGGTCCGGTGGCGCCCTCCACCTTGTCGTACCAGCGCGGGCCGATGGTGAGGTCGACCATCGACAACCGCTTGCCGCCCTTGCCGGCGCCGTTCGGGTCGCCCATCCACACCGCGGCGGCCAGGTTCGGCGTGTAGCCCGCGAACCAGGCGTCCAGGCGGTCGTCGGTGGTACCGGTCTTGCCGGCCGTCGGCCGGCCCTCAAGGTTGGCGGCTGTGCCCGTACCGTCGTCGACGACGCCTTCGAGCATGGTGTTCAGGGTGTCCGCGGTGTTCTGGGACATCGCCCGCGAGCAGAGCGACTTCGGGACCGCCAGGTGCTTGCCCTGCGAGGTGACCACCGAGTCGATCACGATCGGCGTGCAGTAGACGCCGCGGTTGGCGAAGGCGGCGTAGGCGGCGGACACGGTCAGCGGCGACAGCTCGTTGGTGCCCAGCGTCAGGGACGCACCCTGGACCATCTGCTTGCCGTCGGCGCGGGAGATGCCCAGCTTGGCGGCCACGTTCAGGATCGGGCAGAGCCCGGTGTCGTGCTCAAGGGCCACGAAGTAGGTGTTGATCGACCGCTTGAGCGCCTCGGGCATCCGGAACGGCCCGACCTCGGACTTCATCTCGTTCTGGGTGCCCGCCGTGCTGTGGATGGTCTCACCGCCGCAGGTGGTGACGTCCGGGTACGGCATCTGGTAGGGCGCCGGGTACTGCTGGGTCGGCTTGTAGCCGGCCTCCAGTGCCGCCGCGGCGGTGATCGGCTTGAACGTCGAGCCGTTGGCGAAACCGCCGCCGCCGCCCATGTCGGCGTTGACCGAGTAGTTGATCTGCGTCTCGTTCTTGCCGAAGCCGTACGGCTTGCTCTGCCCCATGGCGACGACCTTGCCGGTGCCCGGCTGGACCATGGTCATCGCCGAGGCGATCGCGTCGCTCTTGTAGACGTGCTTGTTGATGCCCTTGAGCAGCGAGCGCTGCGCCTTGGGGTCGAGGGTGGTCTGGATGGTCAGGCCGCCGGTGTTCCAGAGCTTGGCGCGCGCCTCCTTCGTCTTGCCGAAGGCCGCGTTCTGCAGGAACGTCTCCCGCACGTAGTCGCAGAAGAAGCCGGCGCCGTTGACGGCGGTGATGCAGCCGTTCTTGGGAGTGCTGACCTTGAGGCCGAGCGGCGCCTTCTGGGCGGCGGCGGCCTGCGCCGCGGTGATGTCCTTCAGCTGGGCCATCCGCGCCAGCACGGTGTTGCGCCGGGTGAGCGCTTCCTGCTCGTCGTTGACCGGGTCGTAGCGGCTGGGCGACTGGACCAGGCCCGCGAGCAGGGCCGCCTGGTCCAGGGTGAGGTCCTTGGCGTGGGTGCTGAAGTAGCGCTCGGAGGCGGCCTCGATGCCGTACGCCTGCTCGCCGAAGAAGGTGATGTTGAGGTAGTTCTCCAGGATCTTCTTCTTGCCGAGTTCCTTCTCGACCTGGATCGCGTACTTCATTTCCTTGATCTTGCGGCCGACGGTCTGCTGGGTGGCCTGGGCGACCTTGTCCGGGTCGTCGCCGGCCTCCTCCACGAAGACGTTCTTCACGTACTGCTGGGTGAGCGTGGAGGCGCCCTGGGTGTTGCCGTCGGAGGCGTTGTTGCTCATCGCGCGCAGGATGCCCTTGACGTCGAGCGCGCCGTGTTCGTAGTACCGGGCGTCCTCGATGTCCACGATGGCCTGGAGGATGTTCGGGCTCATCCGGGTGATCGGGACGACCGTACGGTCACGGGAGTAGACGGTGGCGATCAGGCCGCCTTTGGCGTCGAGGATCTTCGACGCCTGGCTCAGCGGGGGTTGCTTGAGCTCACCCGGCAGATCGTCGAAGCCCGCGGCGGTGCCCTTTGCGGACAGGCCGAGGGCACCGGCGGCCGGCAGGGTGATCCCTGCCAGGACGACGCCGGCGAGCACACTGACACCGAGGAACTTGGCGGCTTGCTGGGCCGTCGACAGCCCCCCGCCCGAACGCTTGTGAGCCATGAGGGCAGCCTACGTTGCGATTTCCCGGACGTGCGCCCATCTGTTCGTTACTCTGTAACAGACAGGCGCGATCGTCGTGCGCGCCCCTGTCTCCTGTTGTCACTCCTGTGAGTGATGAGAGCTGTCCGAAATTCGGCATATGCCGGGATCTTTGAGCTCCGAGATGGACGAACTACTCCCATTCGTCCTGGTATGCCCGATTCTGCAAGAGTCACTCCCGTGGGTGATCTGCCGCGTACCCGTAGTCCATTCGGACCATGCAAGATTGGGCCTGAAAGGGCTGTTGCGTCGCGCCTACCTTCCGTAACGTCCCAACTGGCAGCGGTGAATATGCCGTTTGCCGCCGTGGGGGAGCCTCGATTCGGGAGAGGACGGCGCCAGCATGAGCAGCTGGGTAACCGACTGGAGCACGCTAGCCGCGTGCAGGACGACAGATCCGGACGAGCTCTTCGTCCAGGGCGCGGCCCAGAACAGGGCCAAGGCGGTGTGCACCGGGTGCCCGGTGCGGACCGAGTGCCTGGCCGACGCGCTCGACAACCGGGTGGAGTTCGGTGTGTGGGGGGGGATGACGGAGCGTGAACGCAGAGCGCTCCTGCGCCGCCGTCCGATGGTGACCTCCTGGCGGAGGCTGCTGGAGACGGCGCGCACCGAGTACGAGCGCAGCACGGGGCTGCTGCCGATCGACGACGAGTACGCGGCGGCCGGCTGACCGGCCGGTCCGCGCAAGGCGCCACGGTCAGGCCGCGGCCGGCCGCCCGGCCAGCCGCAGGCCGATCGCTCGCAGCCCTTCGAGGTCGTGTACGTCGCCGGGCAGCGCCGTCACGTCCACCATCGGGACCTCGGGATGCACGGACACGAAGCGGTCCCGCGTGCGTCGTTCACGCGCGACCACCTGCATGCGTTCGGCGTGCAACCGCAGCAGTCCGGCGACGAGCCGTTCGGTACGGACCTGCGGGTCTCCTTCCGTACGGTCCTGGGAGTGCCGGGCACCGTCGGCGGGGCCTGCCACAGCCTTCCCGGCGGATAGATCGACAATGCCGCCGCCGGCAGGTTTTTCCGCGGCCTGCGCGCCGTCCCCGGTGGCCCGCGCGCCGTCCTGAGGGGCGTGCCCGTCGCCTTGGGCGCTGTCCTCGGCGGCCTCCGCCACCGCGTCCTCCAGCGCCTCGGCCGCGGCCAGCGCCCGCTCCGCGGTGAGCCGGTCGGCGCCGCTGCCGTGCACCCGGTTGAGTACCAGCCCGGCCAGCGGCATGTCCTCGGCGGCCAGCCGCTCCACGAAGTACGCGGCCTCGCGCAGCGCGTCCCGCTCCGGCGCCGCGACCACCAGGAAGGCGGTGCCCGGCGCCTGGAGCAGCCGGAACGTGGCGTCGGCCCGGGTGCGGAAACCGCCGAACATGGTGTCCATGGCGGCCACGAAGGTCTGCACGTCCCGCAGCAGCCCGGCGCCCACCACCTTGCTCAGGGTGCCGGTCATCATCGACATGCCGATGTTGAGCACCTTCACCCCGGCCCGGCCGCCCACCTTCGCCGGCGCCATGAGCAGCTTGATGAACCTGCCGTCCAGGAAGGAGCCCAGCCGCTTGGGCGCGTCCAGGAAGTCCAGGGCGCTGCGGCTCGGCGGGGTGTCCACGATGATCAGGTCCCACGCGTCCTGGGCCCGCAGCTGGCCCAGCTTCTCCATCGCCATGTACTCCTGGGTGCCGGCGAAACCGGCCGACAGCGACTGGTAGAAGGGGTTCCCCAGGATGGCCCTGGCCCGTTCGGGGTCGGAGTGCTGGACCACGACTTCGTCGAACGTCCGTTTCATGTCCAGCATCATCGCGTGCAGCGAGCCGCCGGCCGACCGGTCGATTCCGGCCACCTCGCGCGGGGTGTTGTCGAGTTCGGTGAGCCCCATGGACTGGGCGAGCCGCCGGGCCGGGTCGATGGTCAGCACCACGGCGGTACGGCCGCGCTCGGCGGCCCGTAGCCCCAGGGCCGCGGCAGTGGTGGTCTTGCCGACGCCGCCGGAGCCGCAGCACACGATGATGCGGGTCTTGGGGTCGTCGAGCAGCGGATCGATCTCCAGCACGGGGCTCTCCAGGCTCACGATCAGTTCTCGCCGTCCAGGTCGGGGTCCGCGGTGCCCGGCGGCCGGGTGAACACCGACGCCTGCTTGCGCAGGCTCTCCGCGAGCCGGTAGAGGCCGCCGAGGTCCATGCCCTCGCCGAACAGCTCCAGCTCCCGCACCGGCAGGCCGAGGCCGGCGATCTCGGCGCGCTGCTCGCGCTCCAGCACCACGCGCTCGGT
Organism: Streptomyces sp. ITFR-21; assembly: GCF_031844685.1. NCBI lineage: Bacteria > Bacillati > Actinomycetota > Actinomycetes > Kitasatosporales > Streptomycetaceae > Actinacidiphila > Actinacidiphila sp. ITFR-21. The sequence continues at coordinate 2,925,346 of NZ_CP134605.1, read as the reverse complement.
GTGCTCGCGGGCCTGGGCGAGCAGCGGGTCGACGAGGCGTTCGGCCATCCCGCCGCGGCGGGCGCCGCCGAGCCCGGCCTGGGAGAGCGCCTTGGCGACGGCGGTACGGCGCTTGGCGGCACTGCCCGCCTTGCCGCCGTTGCCGTTCCCGCCGACCGCCTTCCCGCCGCTGCCGCTGCCGCTGCCGGTCCCGGCGCCTCCGGCGCCCTCCGGCCGGCCGCAGAGCTCGGCCAGCTCGGCGTCGGCGAGCAGCACCGGCCGCACCATGTTGACGATCACCGCGCCCACCGGCAGCCCGGCCGCCCGCAGCTCCGCCACGCCGTCCACCGTCTCCTGGACCGGCATCTCCTCCAGCAGCGTCACCAGGTGGATCGCGGTCTGCGGCGACTTCAGCACCCGCATCACGGCCTGCGCCTGGTTGTGGATGGGGCCGACCCTGGCCAGGCCCGCGACCTCGTCGTTGACGTTCAGGAAGCGGGTGATGCGGCCGGTCGGCGGGGCGTCCAGCACCACCGCGTCGTACACCGGCCAGCCGGCCTTGTCCTTGCGCCGGACCGCCTCGCACACCTTGCCGGTGAGCAGCACATCGCGCAGGCCGGGGGCGACGGTGGTGGCGAAGTCGATCGCGCCGAACTTCTTCAGGGCGCGGCCGGCCCGGCCGAGCTTGTAGAACATGTCCAGGTAGTCCAGCATCGCCTGCTCGGCGTCGATGGCCAGGGCGTGCACCTCGCCGCCGCCGGAGGCCGAGGCGATCCGGCGCTCGGCGTACGGGAGCGCGTCGGTCTCGAAGAGCTGGGCGATGCCCTGCCGCTCCTCGACCTCGGCCAGCAGCACCCGGCGGCCCTCGGCCGCGAGGGCGAGCGCGAGGGCGGCGGCGACCGTGGTCTTACCCGTGCCGCCCTTGCCCGTCACGATGTGGAGCCTGACGGCGGATGGCTGTTGAGGGCTCACCCTTCCGAGCCTAACCACTCGGCGCCCCGGGCACTCCGCCGCCCGTCCGGTCGGGCGGTCCGGCGGTTGTCCACAGGGTGCGGACGGGTGCGGACGGGGGTGATCGGGCAGGCACTACAGTCGCCGTATGGCGAAGAACTGGGAATACGCGACTGTGCCGCTTCTGGTGCACGCGACGAAGCAGATCCTCGACACCTGGGGCGAGGACGGCTGGGAACTGGTGCAGGTCGTGCCGGGTCCGAACAACTCCGAGCAGCTGGTGGCGTACCTCAAGCGGGAGAAGCAGGCATGAGCGGCGTGGTCGCGGCACGGCTCGCCGCCCTGGGCATCACCCTGCCGGAAGTGGTGCCGCCGCTGGCCTCGTACCAGCCGGCCGTACGGTCCGGGTCGTACGTCTTCACCTCCGGCCAGGTCCCCATGGTCCACGGCAAGCTGCCCGCCACCGGCAAGGTCGGCGCGGAGGTCAGCCCCGAGGAGGGCAAGGAACTCGCCCGCGTCTGCGCGCTCAACGCGCTGGCCGCGGTGCAGTCCGTCGTCGGCGACCTCGACCGGGTCGCCCGCATCGTCAAGGTGGTCGGCTACGTGGCCTCCACCCCCGACTTCACCGGCCAGCCCGCCGTCGTCGACGGTGCCAGCGAGCTGCTCGGCGACATCTTCGGCGACCGGGGCGCGCACGCCCGCAGCGCGGTCGGCGTCACGGCCCTCCCGCGGGACGCCCCGGTGGAGCTGGAGATGCAGGTCGAGCTGACGGACTGACCGCGCGGGGGAGGCGGAAAGCCGCGGGTCCGCCTCCCCCGGCCGTGGCCGCCGCGCCGGGCGGCCACGTACAGTCCGGCCATGAGTCCGATGAGCGGGGGCGCGCTGCCCGCGGGGTGGCCCGAGCGGATCCGGGCGTACGCCCGGGGGGAGCTGGACGTGGTGGCGCCGCGCCCCGCGGCCACCGTGCTGCTGCTGCGGGACACCCCGGGAGGCGGCGGCCCGGCCGTGCACATGCTGCGCCGCCACTCGGGGATGGCCTTCGCCGCGGGGGCGTACGCGTACCCGGGCGGCGGGGTCGACCCGCGCGACCGGCGGCCCGTCGGCTGGGCCGGGCCCGACCTCGAGGTGTGGGCGGCGGCCCTGGGCGTACCGCGGGCGCAGGCGCAGGCCGTGGTGTGCGCGGCCGTACGCGAGACCTTCGAGGAGTCCGGCGTGCTGCTGGCCGGCCCCGACTCCGCCACGGTCGTCGCCGACACCACCGCCGACGACTGGGAGGCCGACCGCGCCGCACTGGTCCGGCACGAGCTGGCCTTCGCCGACTTCCTGGCCCGCCGCGCACTGGTGCTGCGCTCCGACCTGCTCGCCCCCTGGGCCCGCTGGATCACCCCGGAGTTCGAGGAGCGCCGCTACGACACCTGGTTCTTCCTCGCCCTGCTCCCCGCCGGGCAGCGCACCCGGGACGTCTCCGGCGAGGCCGACCGCACCGTCTGGCTGCGTCCGGCCGACGCCGTCGCCGGCCACGACCGCGGTGAGCTGGCCATGCTGCCGCCGACCATCACCACGCTGCGCGCCCTGCTGCCGTACGACTCCGCCGCCGACGCCCTCGCCGCCGTCGGCGGGCGCGACCTCACCCCGGTGCTGGCCCGGGCCGCTCTGGACGGGAACGGCACCGTCGTGTTGAGCTGGCCCGGCCACGACGAGTTCACCCAGGCCATCCCGGCCGGGCCGGACTCGCCCCGACGGGAGGCCCGATGACCGCCCCGACCCCGCCGCCCGGGCAGCCGCAGACCGTCATCGGCGGCCCGGCCACCGCCCGCGCGCACTGCGTACTCGCCCCGAACCCGTCGCCGATGACGCTCGACGGCACCAACACCTGGATCGTCTCCGAGCCGGACTCCCCGCTCGCCGTCGTCATCGACCCCGGCCCGCTGGACGAGGCCCACCTGGCGAACGTGATCGCCGTCGCCGAGCGGTCCGGCAAGCGGATCGCCCTCACGCTGCTCACCCACGGCCACCCCGACCACGCCGAGGGCGCCGCGCGCTTCGGCGAGCTGACCCGGACCGCCGTCCGCGCGCTGGACCCGGCGCTGCGGCTCGGCGACGAGGGGCTGACGGCGGGGGACACCGTCACCACCGGCGGCCTGGAACTGAGGGTGGTCGCCACCCCCGGCCACACCGCCGACTCGCTCTCCTTCCACCTGCCCGCCGACCGGGCCGTGCTGACCGGCGACACCGTGCTGGGCCGCGGCACCACGGTCGTCGCGCACCCCGAGGGCCGGTTCGGCGACTACCTGGACTCGCTGCGGCGCCTCCAGGCGCTCACCACCGACGGCGGCGTGGACACGATCCTGCCCGGCCACGGCCCGGTCCTCGCCGACGCCCGTGGCGCCGTCGAGTTCTACCTCGCCCACCGCGCGCACCGCCTGGCGCAGGTCGAGACCGCCGTCGAGGCGGGTCTGCGGAGCGCCGCCGACGTCGTCGCCCACGTCTACGCGGACGTGGACCGTACGCTGTGGCCCGCCGCTGAGCTGTCGGTCCTGGCCCAGTTGGAGTACCTGCGCGACCACGGACTGATCGAGACGCCATGACACCCGCCCAGGACCCCGCACCGAGCCGGCCGCCCGGCCCGCCCGCCCCGCCGGCCGGCCGTGCCCGGTCGGCGGAGCCCGGCCCGTCCGCCGTGCCCCCGCCGAGCCCACCCACTGCGCCCGCCGAGCCCGCCGACTCCACTGTGCCCGCCGCGCCCGGCGCATCCACCGCCTCCGCCGTGCCCGGCGCCTCCGCCGCGCCCACCGCCTCCGCTCGCTTCGACCCCTGGTCCGCCGCCTTCGTCGCCGACCCCTATCCGGCGTACGAGGAGCTGCGGGCAGCCGGCCGGGCGCACTTCTTCGAGCCGACCGGCCAGTGGCTGATCCCGCACTACGACGACGTCAGCGCGCTGCTGCGCGACCGCCGTCTCGGCCGCACCTACCTGCACCGCTTCACGCACGAGGAGTTCGGCCGCCAGGCCCCGCCGGCCGGCCACGAGCCCTTCACCACACTCAACGGCAACGGTCTGCTCGACCTGGAGGCCCCCGCGCACTCCCGGGTGCGGCGGCTGGTCGCCAAGGCGTTCACCCCGCGGACGGTCGAGGCCCTTGCGCCCACTGTCGAGCGGCTGGCCGGCGAACTCGTCACCGCCTTCCGCGCCGACGGCGGCGGCGACCTGCTGGCCAGGGTCGCCGAACCGCTGCCGGTCGCGGTGATCGCCGAGATGCTGGGCATCCCGCCCGCCGACCGCCCGCTGCTGCGGCCCTGGTCTGCGGCCATCACCGGGATGTTCGAGCTGAACCCCACCGCCGAGGCCGCCGCCGCGGCCGTCCGTGCCAGCGAGGAGTTCTCCGGGTATCTGCGCGAGCTGATCGCCGCCCGCCGCACCGACCCCGGTACCGATCTGATCAGCGCGCTCATCGCCGTACAGGACGACGGGGACGTCCTCAGCGAGCAGGAGATGGTCTCCACCGTCGTCCTGCTGCTCAACGCCGGCCACGAGGCCACCGTCAACACCACCACCGTCGGCTGGCTGACCCTCTTCCACCACCCGGAGCAGTTGCGGCTGCTGCGCGCGGAGCCGCAGCGGCTGCGGGACGCGGTGGAGGAGCTGCTGCGCTACGACACGCCGCTGCAGATGTTCGAGCGCTGGGTGCTGGACGACATCGAGGTCGGCGGCACGGCTGTCCCGCGCGGCTCCGAGGTCGCGCTGCTCTTCGGCTCCGCCAACCGCGACCCGGCCCGCTTCGCGGCGCCCGGCCGCTTCGACATCACCCGCCCCGCCGACGGCAACCGCCACCTCACCTTCGGCGCCGGCATCCACTACTGCCTCGGCGCCCCGCTGGCCCGGCTGGAGCTCGGCGCGTCGTTCGGCGCCTTCCTGCGCCAGGCCCCGGACGCGAAGCTGCTCGCCGAGCCGCGCTGGCGGCCGGGGTACGTGATCCGCGGCGTGTCGGAGCTGCTGGTCGGCTGGTGAGAGGCGGGGCGGGGCCGGCGGTCTGCTGGTCCGGGGGCCGGGCGGGGCGCGGCCGACGCGGCCGGCGGGCCGTTCAGCGGATGGCCGGGCGCCCCGCCCTCAGCGCGGCACCGTCAGCCGCCACGCGGCCGGCTCCACCGTCCACGTCCGGGTGCGTACCGGCCCGGCGATCGCGGAGTCCGCGCGGTAGCGGAAGTCCTGGCCGGAGACGGTGATGGTACGCGCCCGGGTGCTCACCTGGGCCGGCGCGTCGTGCGTACGGCGGACCGAGATCTCGGCCAGGCCCGTCGGCGCGCACCGGACCGACACCTCGTGCACCGGCTGGTCCAGGTCCGCCAGCAGCACCCCGTCGGCCTCCACCCGCAGCCGCTGCATCCGCGGCGGCTGATGGCCGTTGACCGGGATCGGCGCGGTCAGGGTGCGTACCAGTGAGCGGGCGGTCTTCTCCACCGGCGTCCACCAGTGCGCCGCGGTGTGCGCCGACGGCAGCCCGCACGGGATGCTCAGCGCGCCCAGCACGATGCCGCCGCTGTCGTCCACCAGCAGGTCGAGGTCGCGCTCGATGCCGTCCAGCACCGCGCGCGCCGCGGCCGGCACCTGGTCCGGCACCCCGAGCGCGCGGGCCAGCGCCGAGCGCGGCCCGATCGGCACCACCGACACCGGCACCTCCTTCAAGGTGCGGTCCCGGTGCAGCAGCCGGACCGTCCGCAGCAGCGCGGCGTCGTCGCCGAGCACCACCGGGTGGCGTTTGCCGCGGTGCGCCAGCACCCGTTCCACCTCCTCGGCGGACTCGGGGAAGACGATCTTCACCGAGACCCCGCCCGCGAACAGCACGTCCTTGGCGATCCGCACGGACTCGCCGTCGGTGGCGCGCGCCGCCGGGTCGACGACCACGAGCAGGGGATACCCCCGGAAGGAGTCTGGGGGAGGATGCCCAGAAGACTCGGCCGACACCTTGGTCCTTCCTCAGGTAAAATCCCGGTGCAAGAGCCCCTTGCGCCTTTGCGTCAGGGGCTTCGTCTATTCCGAGGCAGGTTCGACGGCTCTCTGCACGTTGGACATGCCCCGCCCGGAAGGGGTGTACGCCTGTGCCCGCACTTGTGCTGCTCGGTGCTCAGTGGGGTGACGAGGGCAAGGGGAAGGCCACCGACCTGCTCGGCGGCTCAGTGGACTACGTGGTCCGCTACCAGGGCGGCAACAACGCCGGCCACACGGTCGTGGTCGGCGACCAGAAGTACGCACTGCATCTCCTCCCGTCCGGAATCCTGTCACCGGGCTGTGTGCCGGTCATCGGCAACGGCGTGGTCGTCGACCCGGCGGTCCTGCTCTCCGAGCTGAGCGGGCTGAACGAACGCGGCATCGACACCTCCAAGCTGTTGATCAGCGGTAACGCCCATCTGATCACGCCCTACCACCAGACCCTGGACAAGGTGACCGAGCGCTTCCTGGGCAAGCGCCGGATCGGCACCACCGGGCGCGGCATCGGGCCGGCCTACGCCGACAAGATCAACCGGGTCGGCATCCGGGTGCAGGACCTCTTCGACGAATCGATCCTCTTGCAGAAGGTCGACGCGGCGCTCCAGGACAAGAACCAGATCCTGGTGAAGATCTTCAACCGGCGGGCGATCAGCAGCGAGCAGATCGTCGAGGAGTACCTCGGCTACGCGGAGCGGATCAAGCCCTTCGTCGCCGACACCGCGCTGGTCCTCAACAACGCGCTCGACGCCGGCAAGGTCGTGCTCATGGAAGGCGGCCAGGGCACGCTTCTCGACGTCGACCACGGCACCTACCCCTTCGTCACCTCGTCCAACCCCACGTCGGGCGGCGCCTGCACCGGCAGCGGCATCGGCCCCACCAAGGTCACCCGGGTGATCGGCATCCTCAAGGCCTACACAACGAGGGTGGGCGCCGGACCGTTCCCGACCGAACTCCTCGACGAGGACGGCGACAAGCTGCGCACGATCGGCCACGAGTACGGGGTCACCACCGGGCGCGACCGGCGCTGCGGCTGGTTCGACGCGGTCATCGCCCGCTACGCCACCCGGGTGAACGGGCTGACCGACTTCTTCCTCACCAAGCTGGACATCCTCACCGGCTGGGAGCGCGTCCCGGTCTGCGTCGCCTACGAGATCGACGGCCGGCGGGTCGACGAGCTGCCCTACAGCCAGAGCGACTTCCACCACGCCAAGCCGATCTACGAGTTCCTGCCCGGCTGGTCGGAGGACATCACCAAGGCGAAGACCTTCGCCGACCTGCCGAAGAACGCGCGGGCGTACGTGAAGGCGCTGGAGGAGATGTCCGGGGCGCCCATCTCGGCGATCGGCGTCGGTCCGGGCCGTACCGAGACGATCGAGATCAACTCCTTCGTCTGAGGCCCGCCCCGCCCGCCGACCGGTGGGCGGGGTCGTCCGCCGCGGGGTCGTCCGCCCGCGAGGTCCGCGGCGGCGGGCGTCGCATCCCGGTACGGCACATCTCCCGGCGTGAAGGCGGGGGAGCCGACCGTCGCGCCCGTGTGCGTCAGCTTCCCGTCCGCGACGGTCTCCAGGGCGCGGGTAATGCGGAAGTCGATCGCCCGGGGGCCGTCGATGGCGACCATCACCTTGGACGGTCTGAGATCGCGGTGCACCAGGTCCGCCCGGTGGACGTCCTCCAGGGCGTCGGCCAGCCCCGACGCCAGCACCCGCGCCGAGGCGCTCCGGCAGCGGCCCGTACCCCTGGGTGACGATCTGCCGCAACGACGAACCGGCCACGTAACCGGTCGCGACCCACGGCACCTCGGCCTCGTGCCGGCGTCCAGCACCGGCGCCGTCCACGTCCCGCCGACCCGCCGCGCGGCCAGCACCTCGCGCCGGAAGCGGCCGCAAAACTCGTCGTGGACGCCGAGTTCGGGCCGTACCAGCTTCACCGCGGCCGTACGGCCGTCACCGCGACCGTACGGCCGCGCTCGGAGCGGGCGAGGTGGCCCGGCCCATGGCGCCGGTGCCGAGCCGGCCGAGCAGGCGGTAGGCGCCGATCCAGCGGGGATCGTTTGCTCTCAGCTCGTCCATCGCGTGTCCCGCCCGGCACCCGCTCGCTCCTGGGGCGAACTCGTACCGCGAAGGATAGGCGTACGGGCGCCAACCGGTCAGGGGCGGTCGAATCCGGAACCCGGCCCCGTCCCCGCTCGCCTATGGTGTGCGGGGCCAGACGTTTGTACGACCCGGCGTACGCGCGCCGACCGGCCGGGAGGAGACAGGCATGCCGCAGGGCGGCGGAGCGCAGGTGCGGCGCAGCAGCCTGCGTCAGCAGATCGCCGACGCCCTGCGGGAAGAGGTGCTCACCGGCCGCCTCCAGGCCGGCCGGCACTTCACCGTCAAGGAGATCGCCGAGACCTACGGGGTGTCCGCCACCCCCGTACGCGAGGCGCTGGTGGACCTCGCCGCCCAAGGGCTGCTGGCGGTCGAACAGCACCGCGGCTTCCAGGTACGGCGGTTCACCGCGGCCGACTTCCGCTCGCTCACCGAGGCCCGGGTCTTCGTGGTCGAGGCGTTCTTCCGGGTCATCGCCGAGCACGGCATCGGCGACCTGCCGGCCGACGCCGTCGCCTCCGTACGCCGCCGCGCCGAAGCCGCCGCCCGAGCCGCCCGATCCGGGGTCATCGACGTACTGATCGGCTGCGACCTGCGGTTCTGGCGGGAACTCAGCGCCATGGGCGGCAACCCGCACATCAACGAGTTCCTGGACCGGGTCCGCACCCAGACCTGGATCTACGCGGTCCCGCACCTGCGGGCGCTGCCGGACCTCGCCGGGGTGTGCTGGGCCGGCCACGTGGAGCTCGTCGAGGCGGTGGCCGACCGCGACACCGACACAGCGCGGGCACTGACCCTGGAGTACAACGCGCACACCCGTACGCTGATCGAGAAGCTCGCGCCCACACGCTCCTGACGTGACCGCCACGGTCGAATTAGGCTGTACGCCCCCGACCGGATGGAGTGTTCGTGGCCTGCGACTTGTGGCTGGTGCCGCTCGTGGACGTGCTCTGCCACAGCCCGGAAAACCCGTTCTCCGAGGAACTGGCCCGTTACGACAAGGCGTTGAGCGACGCGGGGCAGCCGCCCGTCCCCGTCTACACCTACATGCCCGGCCTGTCCGGGGACGTCGGCCCGGTCGCCTGCTTCGACTACGACGCGCTGCACTTCCTGCGCCGCGCCTACCTGCTCAGCCTCCAGGGGCTGGAGGTCACCCCGGTCGACGCGCTGGGCAGCGACTACGAGCAGCTGCTGGAGATGTTCGAGCCGACCGCCCAGAGCTCGCACCTCGTCTGGCACTACGACCACGCGGGCGCCTACGTCCCGCTCGACTTCCCGCACCCGGTCGTCAACGACGAACTCCTGGAGAACGGCGGCCCGCTCGGCTCCAGCCACGGGCTGCTGCGCGAGCTGACCTTCGTGGCCCCGTCGATCGGCATCGACCCCGCCAACCCCCCGGCCGCCCCCGCCCCACCCGACCGCCACACCACCCTCGAAGAACCGGCCCGCCTCCCCCCCACCCCCGCCGACGGCCCCTTCGCCCGCGAACACCACGTCTGGCTCGGCCTCCACGCGGCGGCGACCCGGTCGCTGGGGCAGGGGTCGATGATCGTGTTCAGCTGAAGTAGTAAGGGGTGGCTGGGGGCGTGGGGATGCCCTTGGGGGGTGCGGTCGGGGGTGTCGGTGCGGTGGGGTGGGTGCCGGCGGGGTGGGGTGCCCCAGTGGGGTGCCGGCGGAGGTGTCGGTGCCGTGGAGTGGGTGCCCGGCGGGGTGGGGGTGCCCCGGGGTGGGTGGGTGCCCGGCGAGGTGGGGGTGCCCTTTGGTGGGTGCCGTGGGGTGGGTGCCGTGGGGTGTTGGGGCGCCGTCTGTCCCCCTTTTTTTGCCGCCTTCTCGCCTCCGGGCGCTTGGATCCGGTGTCGACGGTCGACCGTGCTCACTCGCTCGTACCTCGCTCACTGCGCGCGCTCTCCCTTTCGACACCGGCGCGCCCTTCGGCTCACCGGCTACCGGTGGACCGTCGGGCGGATCGGTGCCCGAGGGTGGGTGCCGTACGGCGTCAGGTGAACGGACCGGCGAACCCTACGGCGCCACGCAAGGCAACCCAGCCCCCCGGGCCCGCGCCCCCTTGGGTGCCCCGACGCCCGACGGCACCCACCAAAGGGGCACCCTCACGCTGCCGGGCACCCACCCTCGGGCACCGATCCGCCCGACGGTCCACCGGTAGCCGGCGAGCCAAAGGGCGCGCCGGTGTCGAAAGAGACGAGGAGAAGGAAGCGACGAAGGAGCGACCGTACGACGAGGACCGTCGACACCGGACCCAAGCGCCCGGAGGCGAGAAGGCGGCAAAAAAAGAGGAAAGGACGGCGCCACAACGCCGTACGGCACCCCCCCACGGGCACCCCAACCCCACCGGGCACCCACCACGGGCGGGCACCCACCCCACGGTGCCGCTGCCCCCGACGGCACCCCCGTGGACCGTCGACACCGGATCGAAGCGCCCGGAGGCGAGAAGGCGGCAAAAAAAGGGGAAAGGACGGCGCCCCAACGCCGTACGGCACCCCCCCACGGGCTCCCGGACCCCCACCCAAGCACCCCCGCTTCCACCCCCCCGGGTGACGGGGAGACGTGCTAGCGCGGGCCTTCCGGGGGGCGTTGGCGGGGCATGGTGGGGCGGGTCGGGGGGTGGGGGAGGCGGGAGGGGGAGGAGGGGTCGGTGCGGGTGGGCCACCAGGCCGTGGACTGGGTGCGGAGGGGGCCGCCGGCGGTGCCCGTGCCGAAGTCCACCATCCAGTCGGAGGTCTCCATCCGTACGAGGTCGGCGACGTCGTCGCAAAAGCGACGCAGGATCACCAGGCAGCGCTCGGCCGCCTCCGCCGCGGTGCCCTCGGTGGGCCCGAGCACCTCGCGGACGCTCTCCGACGCCCAGTCGAACCGCAGGGTGTCCAGCCGCCGCTGGACCGCCTGGGCGGTGGCCACGTCCCGCATCCAGCCCGCGGTCAGCCCCAGCACCCGGTCGAAGCCGACGCACACGCCCGCCCCGAGCAGCGCCAGGAACCCCCAGGTCGAGACCGAGCCCGCCGCGCCGGTGAGTTCGATCAGGGGCAGCGCCATGCCCACCGCGGCCAGTACCGACGCCGCGATCCGCAGGGTCCGGGCGCCGTGCCGCTTACGCAGCCGGTCGTGCAGATACCAGTCGGCGGTCTGCAGCGCGCCCGTCTCCGCCCACCGGTACAGCTCCTCCAGCCGCTCGGCCGGCTCGCCCCAGTCGCCCAGCGGGAACGGCAGAGCCCGCAGATCCTCGTGCCGGTGACGCAGCGCCCGCCGCTGTGGCTCCTCCCGAGGCTCCTCCTCGGGAAACATGTCCGGCTGGCTCACTGCACGCTCCTCGCACTGCCTTCGTCGACCTGTGCACCGCGCGGTGCGAAGTTCCCTTCTTACCGCCGAACGGCTGAGCGTGGGGGGTAGATCGACGGATTCCCACCCGGACGCGCCGTGTGATCAGGTATAGACCGAACCTCCGGTCGCCTGAAAGAGTGAGCGCGGCCCCGGCTCCCCGCGTCGGACCTGCCCGCCTGCCGCCCACTACCCTGGTGCGCGTGAAGGTCCTTGTCATCGGCGGCGGCGCCCGCGAACACGCCCTGTGCCGTTCCCTGTCCCTCGACCCCGAGGTCACCTCGCTGCACTGCGCCCCCGGCAACGCCGGCATCGCGGACGTGGCCGAGCTGCACCCGGTCGACGTCCTGGACGGCCCCGCCGTCGCCGGACTCGCCGCGTCCCTGGGCGCGGACCTGGTGATCGTAGGACCGGAGGCGCCGCTGGTGGCGGGCGTCGCCGACGCCGTACGGGCCCGCGGCATCGACTGCTTCGGGCCCGGCCGGGAGGCCGCCGCGCTGGAGGGCTCCAAGGCGTTCGCCAAGGAGGTGATGGCCGCGGCCGGAGTGCCCACCGCCCGTTCGTACGTCTGCGTGACGCCTGAGGAGGTCGACGCCGCGCTGGACGCCTTCGGGGCGCCCTATGTCGTCAAGGACGACGGGCTCGCGGCCGGCAAGGGCGTCGTCGTCACCGGCGACCTCGCCGCCGCCCGCGCGCACGCGCTGGCCTGCGTCGAGGCGGCGCCCGGGGGCGCCGGTACCCGGGGGCGGGTGGTCATCGAGGAGTTCCTCGACGGCCCCGAGGTGTCGCTGTTCGCGGTGACCGACGGCGAGAGCGTCGTGCCGCTCCAGCCCGCCCAGGACTTCAAGCGTGCGCTGGACGGCGACCAGGGCCCCAACACCGGCGGCATGGGCGCGTACTCGCCGCTGCCGTGGGCCGCCCCCGACCTGGTCGCCGAGGTCGAGCGGACCGTGCTCCAGCCCACCGTGGACGAGCTCCGGCGGCGCGGTACGCCCTTCGCCGGGCTGCTCTACGCGGGCCTGGCGATCACCTCCCGCGGCGTGCGGGTCATCGAGTTCAACGCCCGCTTCGGCGACCCCGAGACGCAGGTGGTCCTGGCCCGGCTCCGTACGCCGCTGGCCGCGCTGCTGCGGGCCGCCGCGACCGGACAGCTGGCCGTCTTCCCCGCCCTGCGGTGGAGCGACGACGCGGCGGTCACCGTCGTCATCGCGTCCCACAACTACCCCGGCACCCCGCGCACCGGCGACCCCATCACCGGTCTGGCCGACGTCGCGGAGAAGGACGAGCACGCCTACGTCCTGCACGCCGGCACCCGCCGGGACCCGGACGGCCGGATCCTCTCCGCGGGCGGCCGGGTACTGTCCATCACCGCCACCGGCCGCACCCTCACCAAGGCCCGCGAGCGCGCCTACCGCGCGATCGACCGCATCACCCTCGACGGCGCCCACCACCGCACCGACATCGCCTCCGCCGCGGCCGCTCCCGCCGACACACCGGCAACCTGACAAGCGCGAAGGCGGCCGGGGGCGCACCGGCGTCGGGGCGCCCAAGGGAGCCGGGGCGCCCAAGGGAGCCGGGGCGCCCAAGGGGTGCCCGTGGGGTGGGTGCTGTTGGGCGTGAGGGTGCCCGTGGTGGGTGCCCGGTGGGGTTGGGGGTGCCGTGGGGTGGGTGCTGTTGGGCGTTGTGGCGCCGTCCTTTCCTCTTTTTTTGCCGCCTTCTCGCCTCCGGGCGCTTGGGTCCGGTGTCGACGGTCCTCTCTCCTGCGCTCGTTCCTCGCTTGTCGTTCGTCTCTTTCGACACCGGCGCGCCCTTTGGCTCGCCGGCTACCGGTGGACCGTCGGGCGGATCGGTGGCCGAGGGTGGGTGCCCGGCGGGGTGAGGGTGCCCCTTTGGTGGGTGCCGTACGGCGTCGGGGCACCCAAGGGGGCGCGGGCCCGGGGGGCTGGGTTGCCCAGCGTGGCGCCGTAGGGTTCGCCGGTCCGTTCACCTGACGCCGTACGGCACCCACCCCGGGGCACCGACACGCCCGACGGCCCGCCCCCACGTCTACCGGTCCGCCAACGGCTCGCCGTGTAGCCGGTGAGCCGAAGGGCGCGCCGGTGTCGAAAGGGAGAGCGCGCGCAGTGAGCGAGGTACGAGCGAGTGAGCACGGTCGACCGTCGACACCGGACCCAAGCGCCCGGAGGCGAACCGGCGGCAAAAAAAGGGGGACAGACGGCGCCCCAACACCCCACGGCACCCACCAAAGGGCACCCCCACCCCCACGGCACCCACCCCGGGGCACCCTCACCCCGCCGGGCACCCACCTGTAGGCACCCCCACGGGCACCGCACCCCCCTACGGCACCCACCCGACAGCACCCCAACCCGCCGGCACCCACCCCACCCCACCGAACCCTCACCCTGGTTGGCGTCCACCCCGGGGCACCGAAGCGGCGGCAAAGAGGGGCTAACACTTCTCTGCCCAAAGCCACTCCATGGAGTGATGCCTAGCCCATATGGCTGACTCCTCAGCAGTGCCCCAACTATGGTGCCGGAAGGGCGCACCGCGGGACATTGCGGCAATCAGCCGTACGGCATTGCGATGTCGGCGGGCGGTGCGACAGTGGGGAGAGGCCGTCGCGAGGGCGGTCGCCGCTAGCGCAGGGGGTGAGTCGCTGATGGCCGGAGAAGCAGGTGAGGGCATCGCGCGGGCCCGTGCGCTCGCCGTGCTGCGGGTCCGCTCGACCGCTCTTTCCGCCGCGTTGCTGCCGGCCGCTGCCGCGGTGGTGCTGCACGTCGGCAGGGGGACCGGGCGGCTCGGCCCGGCGTGGGACGACGTGTGCTGGGCGGTGACGGGCGCCGCGCTGGTCGTGCTGGCGGTGGCCGCCGCGGTGGGCGCGGTGATCGTACGGGCCAGGCCGGCGGTCAGCCCTACGGTCCCGGTCGCCGAGAAGGCCGCGCCGGATCTCTACCGGATGGTGCGGGATCTCGCGGAGCGGCTGGCGGTGCCGGTGCCGTCGGCGATAGCGCTGACCCCGGACTGCGACAGCTGGCTGGAGGAACGCCGGGGCGCGGCGCCGGCACCCGGCGGCGGGTGGACCGCGCCGGTGCTGGTGGTCGGCTCGCCGTTCGTGTGGTGGATGCGGGTCGCCGAGCTGCGGGCGCTGCTGGCCCCGGTGGTGGCCGGCACGGGTCCCGCCGCCGACCCGGAGATAGCCGCCGCGCGGCGCTTCCTGCGCGGCCTCGACGCGGCGGCCGGAGTCGCCGCCGACGGCGCGCGCGGCGCGCTGCCGCTGCGGCCGGTGTTCGGCGCCCTCGGCCGGGTGGTGCGGCTGCTGCTGCACGGCTGCCGTACGCACGCGGCCGAGATGGAGCGCGGGGTCGCCGCGTCCGCCTCGGAACGGGCGCTCGCGGTGGACTACGGGCTGCGGACCGTCGCCCAGGAACAGGTCGGGCTCGCCTACGCGGGCTGGGACCGCCTGCTCACCCGGGTCGCGCTGCCCGCCTGGCGGATGGGCCGTTGGCCGTCCCGGCTGGACGCGGGGGTGGTCGCCGCGCTCACCGAGCTGTCCCGGCGGGACCGGCTCGCGGAAGGCTTCGAGACCCGGCTCGGCGAACAACCCGCCTGCGATCTGCTGGAGGAGCCGGGGGTGGTGGACGAGGCGGTGTCCCTGCTGGCCGCGCGCATCTTCCACGGCGGTCCGGCGCGGCCGGGGCCCGGTTGGGCGCCGGTGAGCTGGGCGCGGTACCCGGAGGAGGTCGTCGCGGGCATCTGGCGGGCGGAGGCCGGCCGGCTCATACGGCTGCTGGACGACGCGCGGCCCGCACCGGTCCGGGGTCGCGTACTGGTCGGCGGGCGGGCGGCCGATGCCGAGGGGGCGGCGGGCGTGACCCTCGCGGACGTCATCGACCGGTTGGCGTCCGGCGCCGCCGAGGAGCTGGCGGCGCGGCTCAGCGCCGAAGCGGAGGCGGAGGCGCGGGCGGCGGCGGCCGCCGGCCGCCCCACCACGCTGGCGGTGCCCGGCGGCGAGGTCGCGGTCTGCCCGCTGCTGCCGCCCCGCACCGGCCGCGAGCTGCTCACCGACCACGTCACCGCCGTCGTCTGCTGCGCCGCGGTCGACACCGTCGGCGCCACCGCGGGCCTCGACTGGCTCGACGGCCCCACCCTCCACCTCGGCGGCTCCCGCCGCACCGACCTGGCCGCCCCCATCCACCACCTCGTCGAAACCGCCGACCCGGCCCCCCTCCTCACCTGGCTCACCACCACCGGCATCCACCCCACCCACCTCCTCCGCTGCGGCTGACGCCCCTTTTTTGCCGCCGGTTCGCCTCCGGGCGCGCCGGTCCGGTGCCGACGGTCGACGGTGCTCACTCGCTCGTTCCGCGCTCGTTCCGCGCTCGTTCCGCGCTCGTTCCGCGCTCGTTCCGCGCGCTCTCCCTTTCGACACCGGCGCGCCCTTCGGCTCGCCGGCTACACGGCCCGACGCACCACGTGAGGTGGACGTGGGGGCGGAGCTGTCGAGCGTGAGGGTGGCGTGGGGTGGGTGCCCAGAGGTGTTGGGGTGCCTTGGGGTGGGTGCCCGGCGGGGTGGGGGTGCCCCAAGGTGGGTGCCGTACGGCGTTACGGCACCGCCCAATCCCTTTTTTTGCCGCCGGTTCGCCTCCGGGCGCTTGGGTCCGGTGTCGACGGTCGACCGTGCTCACTCGCTCGTACCTCGCTCACTGCGCGCGCTCTCCCTTTCGACACCGGCGCGCCCTTCGGCTCACCGGCTACAGGGGCGTGCCGTCGGGCACGTCGGTGCCCCGGGGGGCCGTGCGGCTCACCGGCTACACGGCGAGCCGTCGGGGGTCACCGCCGTCGGAACCTCCGCCCCGTTTGGGGGGTCATCGGAAAAAAAGGCCACGAACCGTAACCGTTGTGGCGCAATCTGTGATGTGCTGAGAAGAGACTGCGGCACCGTTGCTCCGCAGCGGCAGGGCCGAGGGCGGGTCGGGGCCGAGGGCAGAGGGGCACGTGGGGGAGAGGAGGGCGGGGATGGGCGTGGGACGGATTCGCCGGTGGGAGTCGGGTGCGCTCGCGCACGGCGTGTCGGATCCGTTCGGACAGGGGCCGCTGCCGTGGCTGCGGGGTGAGCCGCAGTATCTGGACGGGGACGGGCAGGTGGTGCCCTGGTACGTGGACCTGGCCGTGAGCAGCGGGAAGCCGCCGCGGCGGCCCCATCCGCCGGGGCCGCGCACGGCGGACGACGTGCGCCGGCAGATCAAGGGGTTCGCCGCCGAAGGCGCCGCCTCGCCCGGTGGCGCGATCGACTTCCGGATCACCGTGGACCCGCCGCAGGAGTTCACCGTGGACGTCTACCGGATCGGCCACTACGGCGGCGACGGCGCCGCCCAGGTCACCACGAGCCCCCGGCTGTCCGGCATCGTGCAGCCCGCGCCGCTCACGGCGTGCCGGACGGTCTCCTGCCACCACTGGTGGCAGTCCTGGCGGCTCCAGATCCCGCCGTACTGGAAGACCGGTGCGTACGTGGCCGTCCTGACCACCGGCGACGGCTACCGCAGCCACATCCCGTTCACCGTCAAGGACGCCGACGCCCGCCCCGCCGACCTGCTCCTGCTGCTGCCGGACGTCACCTGGCAGGCGTACAACCTCTATCCCGAGGACGGCCACACCGGCGCCAGCCTGTACCACGCGTGGGACGGTGAGGGGCGGCTGCTCGGCGAGGAGGAGGCGGCCACCACGGTCTCCTTCGACCGCCCGTACGCCGGCGCGGGCCTGCCGTTGCACATCGGCCACGCCTACGACTTCGTGCGGTTCGCCGAGCGCTACGGATACGACCTGGCGTACGCCGACGCCCGTGATCTGCACGCCGGGCGGGTGGACCCCACCCGCTACCGGGGCCTGGTCTTCCCCGGCCACGACGAGTACTGGTCGATACCGATGCGCCGCGCCGCCGAGACCGCCCGCGCGGCCGGCACCTCGCTGGTGTTCCTGTCGGCCAACACCATGTACTGGCAGGTGGAACTGACCTCCTCTCCGTCCGGCGACCAGGACCGGCTGCTGACCTGCCGCAAGCACCGCGGCGACGGCAGGGGCACCCGCAGCGCGCTGTGGCGCGACCAGGGGGAGCCTGAGCAGCTGCTGATGGGTGTGCAGTACGCCGGCCGGGTGCCGCAGCCCTCCCCGCTGGTGGTGCGCAACGCCGACCACTGGCTGTGGGAGGCGACCGGCGCAGGCGAGGGGGACGAGATCCCGGGTCTGGTGGCGGGCGAGGCCGACCGCTACTTCCCGCGTATCCCGCTGCCGGAGTCCACCGAGCGGATTTTGCTGGCCCATTCGCCGTACGAGTCCGCCGACGGCCGCCGCTGCCACCAGGAGACCTCGCTGTACCGGGCGCCCAGCGGCGCGTACGTCTTCGCGTCCGGCACCTTCGCGTGGTCGCCCGCGCTGGACCGGCCGGGCCATGTGGACCCCCGTATCCAGCGCGCCACGGCCAATCTCCTGGACCGGATCTGCAAACGGGACTGAGCGGCCGGCCGGTGCCTCCGCCGCGAGGCGAAGCCCCCGCCGCCCGGCCGGCGGGCCGCGACCCGGACCCGTTGCGGCTCCGGCTCCGGCCCGCCGGCTGCCGCCGCCTCCGCCGGCCAACGCCGCCCCCACCGGATCCCTCAGGCCCCCCGCCGCCTCCCCCGACCCGCGGGCCCGCCCCTTGCGCGTCGCTGCCGTCGCCGTACGGGAGAATCGGTGGCTGAACCACCGAGTGGGGAGGACCACCCATGTCCGGATTCGTCGACAAACCCGAACCCCGCCACGTGCCGGGCCTCGTCCATCTGCACACCGGCAAGGTGCGCGACCTCTACCAGAACGCGGCCGGCGAGTTGGTGATGGTGGCCAGCGACCGCACCTCCGCGTACGACTGGGTGCTGCCCACCGAGATCCCGGACAAGGGCCGCATCCTCACCCAGTTGTCCCTGTGGTGGTTCGATCTGCTCAAGGACCTGGTGCCCGGTCATGTGATCTCCACCGACGTGCCCGAGGGCGCGCCCGCCGAGTGGGCGGGCCGCACCATGGTGTGCCGCTCGCTGCGGATGGTCCCGGTGGAGTGCGTGGCGCGCGGCTATCTGACCGGCTCCGGTCTGACCGAGTACGAGAAGGACCGCACGGTGTGCGGACTCGGCCTGCCCGAGGGCCTGGTGGACGGCTCCGAGCTGCCGGGGCCGATCTTCACCCCGGCCACCAAGGCGCCGGTCGGTGAGCACGACGAGAACGTGTCGTACGAGGAGGTGGCCCATCAGATCGGTGTGGAGACCGCCGCCCGGCTGCGTCAGGCCACCCTCGCGGTCTACACCCGGGCCCGGGACATCGCCCGAAGCCGCGGACTGATCCTGGCCGACACCAAGTTCGAGTTCGGCTACGACGACCAGCGGAATCTGGTCATCGCCGACGAGGTCCTCACGCCCGACTCCTCCCGCTACTGGCCGGCCGACCAGTGGCAGCCGGGCCGCCCGCAGACGTCGTTCGACAAGCAGTTCATCCGCGACTGGCTCACCTCCGACGCCTCCGGCTGGGACCGCGCGTCCGAGCAGCCCCCGCCGCCGCTCCCTCCCGAGATCGTCGAGCAGTCCCGGGCCCGCTACGTGGAGGCGTACGAGCGCCTGACCGGCGGCAGCTGGAACTGACCGGCCCGGTACGCGTGCTGGGTACGCCGAAGGCCCCGGTCGGATCGACCGGGGCCTTCAGCCTGCGTGGAGCGGACGACGAGATTCGAACTCGCGACCCTCACCTTGGCAAGGTGATGCTCTACCAACTGAGCCACGTCCGCAGGGCGTGCAGACACTGTACATGATCCGGCGGGCGCGGCCGAAACCGGTTCTCCGGGCCGGGGCCGCAGGCGCCGGAGATGCGCCGGAGAGGCGCAGGAGAGGGGTCGGACACGGGGTCCGACACCGCGTCCGGGCGAGGTCGGGGACGACCGGACTCACCCCGGCGGAAACCGCGCTGGCCGGATGCGGCACCCGGCGGAAGCCGCCCGGCCGCGCGGACCCGGGGGAAGCGGGCTCGGGAGCGGACACGCCGAGGACCCCGGTCGGATCGACCGGGGTCCTCAGCCTGCGTGGAGCGGACGACGAGATTCGAACTCGCGACCCTCACCTTGGCAAGGTGATGCTCTACCAACTGAGCCACGTCCGCAGGACTCGACCACTCTACCCGGTCCACCGGAGACCGGTGAACCGAGAGAGAGTGATCAGAGCGGGCGACAGGAATTGCACACTGCGCCTCCCCCCTGGAAGGGGGGCGCTCTACTACTGAGCTACGCCCGCATGACCTCCGCTGACCTGGCCTTTTCGGCCCTGCCCTCGGCGTGGTCCCCACTCTAGCGGGAGGAAGGGGGGAGCTGTCCAATCCGCCGCGGGGCCGCCGCGCTGCCTGTCGGATGGGTTGACCGCCCGGCGGGCCGGCCGGTCAACCCACCGGTCAGCTCGCCCTGTTGAACGCCTCGTAGACCTTCTTGGGGATACGGCCGCGGGCCGGGACCTCGAAGCCGTTCGACTGAGCCCAGGCGCGCACGGTGGCGGGCGTCGGGGCGATGGGGGTGCGCTTGTAGGCACGGCCGGAAAGGGTGCGCCGGCGGCCGGCCTCCACGTAGGGGGCGAGGTCCTTGCGCAACCTGTCCGCGTTCTTGGACGAGAGGTCGATCTCGTACCACTGCCCGTCGACGCCGAATGCGATGGTTTCCGCGGCTTCGCCGCCGTCCAGGTCGTCGGCAAGTGTGACCAGTACGCGTTGCGCCATAGGGATGGGTCCTTTCTTACGCCATCGGCCCGGGGGGCGCGGCGGCGGGGCGGGCGCGGCGGGCGCCGCGGGCCGTACCGCACGGCCGCGGGCGAGCCGACCAGTCGGTGTCGACAAGTTTCATTCTGTGCGATGCGATGTGCGATGTCACACGTGCGGGGGGTCACGAAATGTTGCTACGGGGATACCCGATGTCGCAGTTAATTCCCCGCGCGGGACCACCGCAAGCCTTCTCGCAACCGGGACCCTATGTTTTCGGCCCCGACTTTCCCATGCATTTCGTCAGCCGATACATAAACGTGATCCTGTGATCCTGGTGGGATGGGTGGGGTGTCCAGGGATATCTACTCGCGTAGATTCCGCTAGCGGGTAGGCTGGCAGAACCTCACGCACCACACCACCGGGAGTGCCAGTGGCACGCGTCGTAGTCGACGTCATGCTCAAGCCGGAGATCCTCGACCCCCAGGGCCAGGCGGTCCAGCGCGCGCTGCCGCGGCTGGGCTTCGACGGGATCGCCGACGTACGTCAGGGAAAGCGCTTTGAACTGGAGGTCGACGGTCCGGTTGACGACGCCGCGCTGGCCCGCATTCGGGAGATGGCGGAAACCTTTCTCGCCAACACCGTGATCGAGGACTTCAATGTAAAGGTGGAGTCGTGACTGCGCGCATTGGTGTGGTCACATTCCCGGGTACGTTGGACGACCGTGACACCCAGCGGGCGGTACGGGTGGCCGGCGCCGAAGCCGTGCCGCTGTGGCACCGCGACAAGGACCTCAAGCAGGTCGACGCGGTGGTTCTGCCCGGCGGCTTCAGTTACGGCGACTATCTGCGGGCCGGGGCCATCTCCCGTTTCTCGCCGGTCATGGAAACGATCATCGGACAGGCCAAGGCCGGAATGCCGGTTCTGGGTATCTGCAACGGTTTCCAGGTCCTGACCGAAGCCCATCTGCTGCCGGGCGCGATGCTCCGCAACAACGAGCTGCACTTCGTCTGCCGCGACCAGAGACTGCGGGTCGAGACCAGTGCCACCGCCTGGACCGCGGACTACGCGGCCGGCCAGCAGATCTCCATCCCGCTGAAGAACATCGACGGCCGCTACACCGCGGACGAGCGCACCCTGGACGAGCTGGAGGCCGAGGGCCGGGTGGTCTTCCGCTACGCCGGCGGCCCGGCCGCGGACGGCTACGGGAACCCCAACGGCTCACTGCGCGACATCGCCGGCGTCAGCAACGCGGCCGGGAACGTCGTCGGCCTGATGCCGCACCCCGAGCACGCCGTCGAGACCCTGACCGGCACCGGCCGCACCGACGGGCTGGGCTTCTTCACCTCGGTACTCAAGAAGTTGGTCGACGCATGACGCTGGACACGGTGAAGAACGCCGAGCAGACGCCGGAGGCGGCGCAGCCCTGGAAGGACCTCGGCCTCAAGGAGGACGAGTACCTGCGGATCCGGGAGATCCTGGGCCGCCGTCCGACCGGCGCCGAGCTGGCGATGTACTCGGTCATGTGGTCCGAGCACTGCTCGTACAAGTCGAGCAAGGTGCACCTGAGGCAGTTCGGCGAGAAGGCCCCGCGGACCGACGCGCTGCTGGTCGGCATCGGTGAGAACGCCGGCGTGGTCGACGTCGGCCAGGGCTACGCGGTCACCTTCAAGATCGAGTCGCACAACCACCCCTCGTACATCGAGCCCTACCAGGGCGCGGCGACCGGGGTCGGCGGCATCGTCCGGGACATCCTGGCGATGGGCGCCCGGCCGGTCGCGGTGATGGACCCGCTGCGGTTCGGTGCGGCCGACCACCCCGACACCAAGCGGGTGCTGCCCGGCGTGGTCGCGGGCGTCGGCGGCTACGGCAACTGCCTGGGACTGCCCAACATCGGCGGCGAGGTCGTCTTCGACCCCTGCTACCAGGGAAACCCGCTGGTCAACGCGCTGTGCGTGGGCGTGATGAAGCACGAGGACATCCACCTCGCCAAGGCGTCCGGCGCCGGTAACAAGGTGATCCTGTACGGGGCCAGGACCGGCGGTGACGGCATCGGCGGCGTCTCCGTGCTGGCGTCGGAGACCTTCGACTCGACCGGACCCTCGCGGCGCCCGGCGGTCCAGGTCGGCGACCCCTTCCAGGAGAAGCTGCTGATCGAGTGCACCCTGGAGATCTTCCGGGAGAAGCTGGTGGCCGGCATCCAGGACCTCGGCGGCGCGGGCCTGTCCTGCGCCACCTCCGAGCTGGCCTCGGCCGGCTCCGGCGGGATGCGGGTGGAGCTGGACTCCGTGCCGCTGCGCGACGCGACGCTCTCGCCGGAGGAGATCCTCATGAGCGAGTCGCAGGAGCGGATGTGCGCCATCGTGGAGCCGGGCAAGGTGGACCGCTTCCTGGAGATCTGCGAGAAGTGGGACGTCATCGCCACCGTCATCGGCGAGGTGACCGAGGGCACCCGGCTGGAGATCTTCTGGCACGGCGAGCAGATCGTGGACGTACCGCCGCGGTCGGTCGCGCACGAGGGGCCCACGTACGAGCGCCCGTACGCCCGTCCCGGGTGGCAGGACGCGCTCCAGGCGGACGACGCGGGCAGGCTGCCGCGGCCCGGGACGAGCGCCGAGCTGCGCGCGCAGGTCATGGCGGTGGTCGCGTCGCCGAACCAGGCGTCGAAGGCGTGGGTCACCGACCAGTACGACCGGTTCGTGCAGGGCAACACGGTGCTGGCGCAGCCCGAGGACTCCGGGGTGATCCGGATCGACGAGGAGACCAACCTCGGGGTCGCGGTGGCCACCGACGGCAACGGCCGGTTCGCCAAGCTCGACCCGTACACCGGCGCGCAGCTGGCGCTGGCCGAGGCGTACCGCAACGTGGCCGCCACCGGGGCGAAGCCGCTGGCGGTCTCGGACTGCCTCAACTTCGGCTCCCCCGAGGATCCGGCGGTGATGTGGCAGTTCGCCGAGGCCACCCGCGGGCTCGCCGACGGGTGCCTGGCCCTGGGTACCCCGGTGACCGGCGGCAACGTCTCGCTCTACAACCAGACCGGTGACGCGGCCATCCACCCGACGCCGGTCGTCGCGGTGCTCGGCGTGATCGACGACGTGACCCGGCGCACCCCGATGGCCTTCAAGGACGAGGGCCACCTGGTCTACCTGCTCGGCGACACCCGGGAGGAGTTCGGCGGCTCGGCCTGGTCGCAGGTCGTCCACGACCACCTCGGCGGGCTGCCCCCCGCGGTGGACCTGGAGCGGGAGAAGCTGCTCGGCGAGATCCTGGTCTCGGCGTCCCGCGACGGCATGGTCGACGCGGCGCACGACCTGTCCGACGGCGGCCTCGTCCAGGCCGTCACGGAGTCCTGCCTGCGCGGCGGGCGCGGTGTCCGGCTGATCGTCCCGGACGGCGTGGAGCCCTTCACCTTCCTGTTCTCGGAGTCCGCGGGCCGCGCCGTCGTGGCCGTCCCGCGCTCGGAGGAGCTCCGCTTCAGCGACATGTGCGGCGCGCGCGGCCTCCCGGCGGCGCGGATCGGCGTCATCGACGGCGAGGCGGTCGAGGTCCAGGGCGAGTTCGCCATCCCGCTGACGGAGCTGCGGGCCGCGCACGAGGCGACGATCCCGGCGCTGCTGGCCTGATCCGCCCGCCGCCCCGACTGCTGCCCCGGCATCGGCGGGGCATCGGTCGGGCAGCGCCCGCCGCCCCCGGCACCACGCGAAGGGCGCCCCCGGAAAGCTCCGGGGGCGCCCTTCGTCGCGCCGGTCGTCGCGCCTGGCGGATCAGGCGGGTCCGGGGGGACAGGAGGGATCAGGCGGAGAAGTCCAGGACGAGCCGGCCGCGCAGACCCCCGGCGGCGAAGCGGGTGTGGGCGGCGCGCGCCTGGTCGGCGGGGAAGACCTGGGCGACGCGCGGGGTGACCAGGCCGGCCTCCACCTGCCGGCAGAGCAGGTCGAGGCGGTCGGTCTCGGTGTTCGCGGTGCGGGTGATGACCTTGTGCAGGGTGATGTCGCGTTCGACGGGTCCGTCCCAGCCGAGGAGCACGGCGAGCGCGCCGCCGTCGGCGATGGCCGGGAGCACGGCCGCGTCCAGCACGGCCGCGTCGACGAGGCCGTCGACACCGTCGGGCAGCGCTGCCCGGATGGTGGCGGCGACCGCGGGCCCCCGGTCGACCAGGAGGTCCGCGCCGAGGGACTCGATGAGCTCCTTGTCCGCAGGGCCGGTGTCGGCGACGACCCGCAGTCCCGCGGCCTTGGCGAGTTGCACGGTGAACCCCCCGACCGCGCCCGCGGCGCCGGTGACGGCCACCGTCCGGCCCGGCGGCAGGTCGAGTTTCTCCAGGGCCAGTTGGGCGGAGACACCGTTGAGGGGGAGGGTGGCGGCGGCGGCGAAGTCGACGTTCGCCGGGGCGGGGACGGCGGAGGCGGCCGGTACCACGACGTACTCGGCGTAGGCGCCCCCGTGCGGGCCGGTGGGGACGACGAGGGCGACGACGCGGTCGCCCACCGACAGCCGTCCGTCGGTTTCCGGCCCGATCCTGTCGACCACCCCGGCGGCGTCCATGCCGGGTACGTGGGGCGGCCGGCGCCCGGCGAGGGCGCGTCCGGCGCTGCCGGCGCCGGTCATGAAGGAGACGTCGGTGTGGTTGACCGCGGCGGCGTGCACGCGGATACGGATCTCCCCGGGGCCCGGCTCCGGTGTCGGGATCTCGAAGACCTGGAGCGCGTCGGGACCGGTTAACTCGTTTACTCCCAGAACCTTCACGGCCGGTGTTCCTTTCGGTGCGGGACGGGTCCGCAAGAGGACGTCGGACGGTGGTGCCTGCGAGAGCGGCGTCTGACAGTCTCCCCGTCCGTCCGGCGGACCACAATCGCCCCGCCGCCTACCCCTGTGTAGACGCGCGCGGCCGAGGCGCCGGTCCGCCCTACGGCCGAAAGCCGACGGTCCGCCCGACCCGGCGGCGGCCCGGCCGGGGGCCGGCCGCCGCCGATACCCGGGGGGCGCCCGCCGGGTGTCGGCGGGCATGGTTGGCTGTCCTCCGCACACCTGTGTGCGTACCACCGAAGAGAGCAACGGCGAGGGGCCCGAGCATGTACGAGTACAAGGTCGTCACCTTCCGGGAAGCGTTGATCGGCGACGCCCTGGACAGCGGAAAGCTGGAGAAGACGCTCAACAAGTACGCCGAGGACGGCTGGGCGCTGAAGGAGATCACCGGCGGCGACGTGAAGGGCCGGATCGGCCCCGGCGCCGTCGAGGGTCTGCTGCTGACGTTCGAGCGCCCGCGCCAGGGCTGAGTTTCCGGCCGCGGCCCGGCTCGGGCCGGCGTTCCCGCGGGGGCCGGGCCGAGCCTCCCGGCCCTCCGGCGCCGGTCCGGTCTGCCCGCGGGCTACGCTCGCCGCATGCCCGCCGCGAGCCGCCGCCCCCGTACCTACGACCCCGCCAGGACCTGGGCCGCGCTCCTCGCGCAGGTCGGGCACGTGCGGGCGGCCGTGCGGGAACTGACGCCCGAGCAGTGGGCGGCGCCCAGCGGGCTGCCCGGCTGGGACGTCCGCACCCTGGCGGTCCACATCGTGCGGCAGGTGGGCGTGCTGCGGCAGCTGCTCGCCGAGGCGCCCGCGCCCCCCGGCACCAAGCCGACCGAGCCCACCCTGTGGGCGCGGTCGACGGCCGGCATCGCCGACCAGCTGGACGCCGCCACCACGGAGCAGGCCGGGCGTACCGCCGACCCGGTGGCCGCCCTGGACGAGGAGGCCGCGCTGCTGCCGGCCCAGGAGCGGGAGGCGCTGCGGGCCGACCGGGTCACCGGCCACCCCTTCGGCGGCATGCGGGCGCTGGACTTCACCGTGACCCGGCTGGTCGAGCTGGTGGTGCACAGTGACGACCTGGCCCGCGCGACCGGCGTGGACGTCCCGCTGGACCGGCGGGCGCTGGCCGCCGCCGTACGGCTGCTGGCGGACGCCCTGGCGGCCGCGGTGCCCGGCAACAGCGTCGAGGTCCGTATCCCGCCCTACGCGGCCGTCCAGTGCGTCGAGGGCCCCCGCCACACCCGCGGCACCCCGCCCAACGTGGTGGAGACCGACCCGCTGACCTGGCTGCGGCTCGCCACCGGCCGGCTGTCCTGGAGCGAGGCGCTGGCCGCCGCCCGCGTCTCGGCGAGCGGCGAACGCGCGGACCTCGGGCCGTACCTGCCGGTGATGCGCTGAGGCGGCGCGCGGCCGGCGATCGGCGGCCTGGGCGGCGCGCGGTCGGCGGAGCGGGCAGCGGGCGGTCGACCGGTCACGCAGGGTTTCGGGCCGCCGCCCGCGGGCGGGGGAAAGCGCCGCCGCGACCGCGGATCCGGCGCCCCGGCCGCCCGGGGCGCCCGCCCGGACGCACGTCACACGGCCTTGTGCCCCAAGGGGTGACGCGCATAGAACGATCCCCGGTCAGCGTCCCTCGTTCGGCCGATGGACTTTCCTGCCCTAGACTCCTGAACGTGCCTCGTGGTGACGGACGACTCAGCCACGACCTGCTCCCCGGTGAGAAGGGCCCCCAGGACGCGTGTGGCGTCTTCGGTGTCTGGGCCCCCGGCGAAGAGGTCGCCAAGCTCACCTATTTCGGGCTGTACGCACTGCAGCACCGCGGACAGGAGTCCGCGGGCATCGCAGTGAGCAACGGCTCCCAGATTCTGGTCTTCAAGGACATGGGTCTGGTTTCCCAGGTCTTCGACGAAACCTCCCTCGGCTCCCTGACCGGCCACATCGCCGTCGGGCACGCCCGCTACTCCACCACCGGCGCCTCGGTGTGGGAGAACGCGCAGCCCACCTTCCGCGCCACCGCCCACGGCTCCATCGCCCTCGGCCACAACGGCAACCTGGTGAACACCACCGAGCTCGCCGAGATGGTCGCCGCCATGCCGCAGGGCCCCGGCCGGGCCACCAGGGTCGCGGCCACCAACGACACCGACCTGGTGACGGCCCTGCTGGCCGGGCAGGTCGCCGACGACGGCAGCCCGCTGTCCGTCGAGGCCGCCGCCATGAAGGTGCTGCCCCGCGTCAAGGGCGCCTTCAGCCTGGTCTACATGGACGAGCACACCCTCTACGCCGCCCGCGACCCGCAGGGCATCCGCCCGCTGGTGCTGGGCCGGCTGGAGCGCGGCTGGGTGGTCGCCTCCGAGACCGCCGCGCTGGACATCTGCGGCGCCAGCTTCGTCCGCGAGATAGAGCCCGGCGAGCTGGTCGCCATCGACGAGCAGGGCCTGCGGACCTCCCGGTTCGCCGAGGCCCGGCCCAAGGGCTGCGTCTTCGAGTACGTCTACCTGGCCCGCCCCGACACCGACATCGCGGGCCGCAACGTCTACCTCTCCCGGGTCGAGATGGGCCGCAGGCTCGCCAAGGAGGCCCCGGTCGAGGCCGACCTGGTGATACCGACCCCGGAGTCCGGCACACCGGCCGCGGTCGGCTACGCCGAGGCCAGCGGCATCCCGTACGGCTCGGGTCTGGTGAAGAACTCCTATGTCGGCCGGACCTTCATCCAGCCGTCGCAGACCATCCGGCAGCTCGGTATCCGGCTCAAGCTGAACCCGCTCAAGGAGGTCATCCGCGGCAAGCGGCTGATCGTGGTGGACGACTCGATCGTCCGCGGCAACACCCAGCGGGCCCTGGTCCGGATGCTGCGCGAGGCGGGCGCCGCCGAGGTGCACGTCCGGATCTCCTCGCCGCCGGTGAAGTGGCCGTGCTTCTTCGGCATCGACTTCGCCACCCGCGCCGAGCTGATCGCCAACGGTATGACCGTCGAGGAGATCGGCGTCTCCATGGGCGCCGACTCGCTGGCGTACATCTCCCTGGACGCCATGGTGGAGGCCACCACCATCGCCAAGCCCGACCTGTGCCGGGCCTGCTTCGACGGCGAGTACCCGATGGACCTGCCCGACCCCGAGCTGCTGGGCAAGCAGCTCCTGGAGACCGAGCTGGCCGGGGGCCCGGCCGCCGCGGACGCTCTGCGCCGGCCCTGAGGCCCGGCCCCGTACGCCGTTCCCCATCCGACACGAAAGTGCCAGCCATGTCTGAGACCACCGGTGCCAGTTACGCCGCCGCCGGCGTCGACATCGAGGCGGGCGACCGCGCCGTCACCCTGATGAAGGAGTGGGTGCGCAAGGCCACCCGCTCCGAGGTCGTCGGCGGCATCGGCGGCTTCGCCGGGCTCTTCGACGCCTCCGCCCTCAAGCGCTACGAGCGCCCGCTGCTGGCCTCGGCCACCGACGGGGTGGGCACCAAGGTGGACATCGCCCGCCGGATGGGCGTCTACGACACCATCGGCCACGACCTGGTGGGCATGGTCGTGGACGACCTGGTGGTGTGCGGCGCGGAGCCGCTGTTCATGACCGACTACATCTGTGTCGGCAAGGTTCACCCGGAGCGGGTGGCGGCCATCGTCAAGGGCATCGCCGAGGGCTGTGTGCTGGCCGGCTGCGCGCTGGTCGGCGGCGAGACCGCCGAGCACCCCGGCCTGCTGGGCGCCGACGACTTCGACGTGGCGGGCGCCGGTACCGGCGTGGTGGAGGCCGACGCCCTGCTGGGCGCGGACCGGGTCCGGGACGGCGACGTGGTGATCGCCGTCGAGTCCTCCGGACTTCACTCGAACGGGTACAGCCTGGTCCGGCACGTCTTCTTCGACCGGGCCGATTGGGCGCTGGACCGGGATGTGCCGGAGTTCGGCCGCACGCTGGGCGAGGAGCTGCTGGAGCCCACCAGGATCTACTCGCTGGACTGCCTGGCGCTGGCCCGGACCGCGGAGGTGCACGCCTTCGCGCACATCACCGGCGGCGGGCTGGCCAACAACCTGGCCCGGGTCCTGCCGGCCGGACTGTACGCCTCGGTCGACCGCTCCAGCTGGGCCCCCGGCCCGGTGTTCGGAGTGGTCGGCGAACTGGGCGGGGTAGCCCGCCCGGAGCTGGAGAAGACCCTGAACATGGGCGTGGGCATGGTCGCCCTGGTGCCGCCGCAGTCGGTGGACGTCACGCTGAGCGTGCTGGCCGACCGGGGCACCCGGGCGTGGGTGGCCGGCGGGGTCAGGGCGCGCGACAGCGACACCCCGGCCGTGGAACTGACCGGAGACTACGCGAGCTGACCCACCTGCTCGACGGAGCCGACGAAACCCGGTCCGGGCGGGGCCCGGACCGGGTCAGCGTTACGGCGGCGGCGGCGTCAAGCGCGACGGCGCTGCGACGGTGACGGCTGGGACTCGTCCTCGTCCTCTTCGTCGTCGTTGTAGAGATCCGCGTACTGAGCGTACGGGTCGTCTTCGGTCTCTTCGTCATCGTCCTCGACAGGCGCCGGATTAACCGGCCTCGACGGCGATGCGCCCAGCTCTTCGGCCAGACGTGAGAGATCCGTGCCGCCGCTGTTGTACTTCAGCTGGCGGGCGACCTTCGTCTGCTTGGCCTTGGCCCGGCCGCGCCCCATGGCTCGACCCCCTCAACGGCGGGGCTCAACGGCCCCGAGTCTTGACACGCGTTCATGAATCGGAGCGGTCTCCCGGAGGGAGACCGGTCCGTAGGGCCTCAACGGTACCTGCTTCCGACGCCACACGGTACGCCGCCCGCACGACACGCGTCGGAACAGGCCCCGTTCTCCGCCCTGTCCTGCCTGGTCAGGCCCGATTTTACCTTCTTCTAGCGCGAACTTGCTATCGGGTCGTGCTATCGGTCACGCCGGGGCCGCGGCGGGCTCTCAGGCGCTCCGCGGACGCAGCCAGTGAGCGGCCGGTGTACGGTCGGCGATCCGCTGCTCGGCGAGCCGGTCGGCCGCCACCGCGGGCGGGACGCCGTCGGCCGCGGCGCGCTCGAAGATCGCCGCGGTGGTGTCGTGGATCTTCGCCGCCTTGGCCTTCGCCCGCGCGAAGTCGAACCCGTGCAGTTCGTCGGCGACCTGGATGACACCGCCGGCGTTCACCACGTAGTCCGGCGCGTACAGGATGCCGCGGTCGGCGAGGTCCTTGGCCACCCCGGGGTGGGCGAGCTGGTTGTTGGCCGCGCCGCACACCACGGTCGCGGTCAGCGCCGCCACGGTGGCGTCGTCCAGCGCGCCGCCGAGCGCGCAGGGCGCGTACACGTCGAGCGGGGTGCGGACCAGCGTGTCGGTGTCGGCCACCGCGGTGACGCCCGGGTGGCGGGCGGTGACCTGCTCCACGGCCTGCGCGCGCACGTCGGTGACCACCACCTCGGCGCCGTCGTCCAGCAGGTGCTCGACCAGGTGGTGGCCGACCTTGCCGACGCCCGCGACGCCGACCCGCCGGCCGCGCAGCGACGCCTCGCCCCACTGGGCCCGCGCGGCGGCGCGCATGCCCTGGAAGACGCCGTAGGCGGTCAGTACCGAGGAGTCGCCGGCACCGCCCTGCTCGGGGGAGCGGCCGGTGGTCCAGCGGTTCTCCCGGGCCACCACGTCCATGTCCGCGACGTAGGTGCCGACGTCGCACGCGGTGACGTAGCGCCCGCCGAGCGCGGCCACGAACCGGCCGTAGGCGAGCAGCAGCTCCTCGGACTTCAGGACGTCGGGGTCGCCGATGATCACGGCCTTGCCACCGCCGTGGTCGAGCCCGGCCAGCGCGTTCTTGTACGACATGCCGCGGGCGAGGTTGAGCGCGTCCGCCAGCGCGGCCTCGTCGGACTCGTAGGCGTGGAAGCGGGTGCCGCCGAGGGCCGGGCCCAGGGCGGTGGAGTGGAGCGCGATGACGGCCTTGAGGCCGGAGGCGCGGTCCTGGCAGAGAACGACCTGCTCGTGTCCGCCCAGTTCCGATCGGAACAGTTTGGCGATGACACCTTCGGCCACGACGTCCTCGTCGGGCCGGTCGGTCTGTCGTACGTCGGTCACGGTGGTGACTCCCATAGTCCAGTGGTCCCAGTGGTTCACGGGTGTCGCGCCCCCCGTACGGGTGGCGGAGGGTGTGATGGCCTCAGCGTAGGCCCTGGCGGGCCGATCACGGGGGCCGGCCGGGCCCGGCCCCGCGGTCGGTCGGCGGCAGTCCGGCGGCGCCGCGGTGGCAGTGGCCGGGATCACCTCCCGGGTGCCGTGCCGCGTGGGACGATCGGGGAGTCGGTACGGCGGCGAGGGAGCAGGTGTGGGCGGTTCTCCGGTAGTGGTGCCGTACGCGGCGTATCTGCGGGTCTATGAGCCCCTGACGGCCTTCCCTGAGCCCGAACGCACCCACTGGTACCGGTACGCGGCCGCGGGCGCTGCCAGGTCCGCACAGGACGAACTGCGGCAGTCCCTGGCGGACCTGGTGGCCGTGCCGCCGGTCGCGGTGCGGGTGCAGGAGAGCCGGGACGCCTTCGTGGCGCTGATCGACGGGGTGACCCATATCTGCCCGTGGCGCACCCGGCTGCGCGGCTGGCTGGCGCTGGAGCACGCGGGGAAGCTGCTGCCGGACCCGGTGCTGGACGCGATGCTGCCGCCGGTCGTACGGAGCCAGGCCGCGGCCGACCACGAGGCGTGGCGGGGGCGGAATCCGGACGCGCGGCCGTGGATCCGCTCGGCGACCTGGCATGTGCCGGTGCGGTGGTTCGCGCTCGTCGGCGACGACGAGCGGGAGTACGAGCCGGCCGGCGCGGGCGAGTCCAAGGAGCCGCTGATGCGGTACCGGACGCCGATGGTGCAGGCGCGGCGGCGGGTGGCGCGGACGCTGCGGGTGCTCAAGGACGCCTTGGAGGAAGGCCCGTTGATCGACGGGCTGGTCGACGTGGGGCGGTGGCTGGAGGAGTTCCACCCGCGGTCGATGGTGGAACTCGACTACGGCGGGCTGGTGCACCTGATGGGTCCCGACCAGCTGGCCGGGGACCACTCGGCGGAGGACGTCGCGGAGGGGCTCGCGGCGCTGCGGGAGGGCGACTCGGCGGCGGCCGGGGTGGCCTACGAGCGGCTCACCGAGCGGTGGCGGGCGGTGCGGGAGCTGCAGTTCTCCAGCTGAACCCCGGTTCTGACGGTGCCGTCGCGGGGTGGCCGCAGGGCGGTTGTGGTGCGGTTGTGGTGCAGGTGCCGGTCGGGCGTGCTTTCCCCAGGAGCCCCTTTGGGACAAGAATGGCCCAAGCGTGACGCAGAGCACATGACTTAACCCTTGCCTGCATCATCATCTGTCATGCCAAAATGGGACATCGGGTCCTCCTCGGGCTCGTTTCAAAGGTGGGGATGTTGCAGATGATCGGGCTGTGACTGATCGTCACGTTGGGGTGACTGTCCGTTATGGCATGGTCCATCGGCTTCCGTCGAGGTTGAACACCTGAGAGGGCAAATCCATCGGTTTGGCCGACGTGGCTGGACGGATGGTGTAGTTGTAGTGCCGAGGACAAGCCGTTCGTCCTATTACCGACTCGGCCCGCGTCCGCCATTTCGGGCAACGCGGGTCAAGGTGCAGAATTTAGAGGAAAGAACCGCGTTGGTTCGGTTCTCTCGAGGAGGCCGCTCATGACCGCTCGCACCCCTGATGCCGAGCCGTTGCTTACCCCTGCCGAGGTCGCGACCATGTTCCGCGTCGACCCCAAGACGGTCACGCGGTGGGCCAAGGCCGGCAAGCTCACGTCCATCCGCACGCTCGGCGGCCACCGCCGGTACCGCGAGGCGGAGGTCCGCGCACTGCTGGCGGGCATTCCGCAGCAGCGGACCGAGGCCTGACAGCCCTTTCGGGCGGTTCCGGGGTCCCCCACCCCGTCCGACCGCCCAGCCCGGCGGCTTGTCTGCCCCCCATCAGGGAGCCGACGGGTAGCACGCACAGCTTCACGGTTCCACCGGCTTCACTGGTTCCACCGGGACCGCATCGGACTCCGCCGGGTCCGATGCGGTCCCTTTTTCGCGTCTTCGGGCGCGGTGTCCGGTCGGGGGCGGCGGGGTCTGTGGGGTCTTCGGGGCTGCTGCTCGCCAACGCCGGAGTCGTCCCCCCGCTGGGTACCATTGCACATATTAAATTGCGGCCCTTCCGCAGGGGTTCGGATTCCCCCGGTTTCGAAGGACCTTCAGTGACTCCCGTCACATCTCTGCGCGCTTGTGGATCTTCCCACCCGTACGGTAGTGAACTCCCGCGCCACGCAGGGTACTTGCCCGACCACGCGGTGCCCTGCGGGCCGCGACCCGAAGAGCCCGCCGCCGGGGCCGCCTGCCCGGGGCGCCAACGCGAGGAGCCCGCCTCCGACTTCGTGGACGGGCTCGGCCGGATCCGCCAACTGCCGCGGCACTGGGGGGCGTTCGCGCGAGCGAGGGGCGTGCGCGGGCCGCCGCGGGCGGGCGCCCCCGGCGCCGCGTGGCGCGGCCTGCCGGAGGCGGGGGCCGGCGCCCGTCGTCGTACGCCGGCGGGCGTGCGAGGGGCCCGCGTACGGTGCGGTACGCGGGCCCCTCGTATCGTCGTGGTCCTGACGGGATGTCGCCGTGTCCGCTGGCCCCCGGCGCCGCGTGGCGCGGCCCGCTGGGGGCGGGCATGCGAAAGGCCCGCGTACGGTGCCGTAGGCGGGCCTCTCATGTGTCGATGCGGTCCTGACGGGATTTGAACCCGCGGCCTCCACCTTGACAGGGTGGCGAGCACTCCAAACTGCTCCACAGGACCTCGCGAGTCAGACTGTACAGCAGGTCAGGGGGTGGGGTCGAACCGGTTGTCAGGGGCGGGTGAGGGACCACGCGTCGTCGAGGGACTTGAAGACGCGCTTGTCGGAGACGGGGAACGCCGTGCCCAGGGCGTGCGCGAAGTAGCTGACCCGCAGTTCCTCGATCATCCAGCGGATGTCGCGGACCGCGGGCGGCAGGGGCCGGCCGGGCGGCTGCGCGGCGAGCAGGTCGGCGTACTCCGCCTGGATCTCGCGGACCTTCTCCATCCTGCTGGTGTCCCGCGCCGCCCCCGTCGGCATCTGCTGGAGCCGGCGGTCGATCGCGACGAGATACCGCATCAGGTCCGGCAGCCGCGGCAGCCCCGTGTCGGTGACGAAACCGGCGTGCACGAGCCCCGCCAACTGCTCCTTCACGTCCTGGAGGTTGGCGACCAGCACCAGGCTCCTGGTGTCCTTCAGGCGCCGCTCGCAGGAGTGCCAGGCGGCCAGCACCTGCTGGACCCGCTCCACGCCGCGCACGGTCAGTTCGACCAGCTCCGCCCGCACCGCCTCGTACAGCTTGCGGTAGGCCGCCTCGTCCCAGGCGGGCCCGCCGTTCGCGGCGATCAGCCGGTCCGCCGCCGCGGTCGCGCAGTCCTCGAACAGCGCCTGGACGCCGCCGTGCGGGTTGCGGGACAGCGCCAGCTTCTGCTGGTTGGACAGCCGGTCGGCGACGAACTTCGCCGGGTTCACCGGCACGTTGAGCAGGATCAGCCGCCGGGTGCCGCGCCACATCGCCTCGGCCTGCTCCGGCTCGGTGTCGAACAGCCGGACCGCCACCGAGTCGCCCTCGTCCACCAGCGCCGGATACGCCTTCACCGGCTGCCCGGCGCGGCGCGTCTCGAAGGTCCTGGGCAGCGCGCCGACCGTCCAGTCCCGCAGGCCGGTGCGCTGCTCCATGGTGGCCAGCGCCGGGTCCGAGACCTGCTCGAAGGCCCGGGTGATGGCCTCCCGGGTCTTCGGCTTGAGCCGCAGCCGCAGCGCGTCCAGGTCCTTGTCCTCGGCGATCTTGCGGCGGCGCTCGTCGGTCACCCGGAAGGTGATCTTCAGGTGCTCGGGCACCCTGGTGAGGTCGAAGTCCGCCGCGGCGACCGGTACACCGACCATCCGCTGCAACTCCCGGGCCAGCACCGCCGGCAGCGGGTCGGGCCCGGCGGCCACCCGGTCGAGGAACGTGCGTGCGTAGTTCGGCGCCGGTACGTAGTGCCGCCGGATCGGCTTGGGCAGCGAGCGGATCAGCTCGGTGACGACCTGTTCCCGCAGCCCGGGGATCTGCCAGTCGAAGCCGTCCGCGGTGACCTGGTTGAGCACCTGGAGCGGGATGTGCACGGTCACGCCGTCCGCGTCGGCGCCGGGCTCGAACTGGTACGTCACCTTGAAGGTGAGCGCGCCCTGCCGCCAGGAGTCCGGGTAGTCGGCCTTGGTGACCGCCTCCGCGTTCTCGTTGATCAGCATGGACTGCTCGAAGTTGAGCAACTCCGGTTCCTCGCGGCGCTTCTGCTTCCACCAGGAGTCGAAATGGGCCCCGGACACCACGTGTTCGGGCAGCCGGGAGTCGTAGAAGTCGAACAGCGTCTCGTCGTCGACCAGGATGTCGCGCCGCCGGGCGCGGTGCTCCAGCTCCTCGACCTCGCCGAGCAGTTTGCGGTTGTCGTGGAAGAACTGGTGGTGGGTCCGCCAGTCCCCCTCGACCAGGGCGTTGCGGATGAACAGCTCCCGGGAGACCTCGGGGTCGATCCGCCCGTAGTTCACCTTGCGCCGGGCGACCAGCGGGACGCCGTAGAGGGTGACCTTCTCGTACGCCAGCACCGCCGCCTGGTCCTTCTCCCAGTGCGGCTCGCTGTAGCTGCGCTTGACCAGGTGCTGGGCCAGCGGCTCGACCCACTCCGGCTCGATCCTGGCGTTGACCCGCGCCCACAGCCGGGAGGTCTCCACCAGCTCGGCCGACATGATCCAGCGCGGCGGCTTCTTGAACAGCGCCGAACCGGGGAACACCGCGAACTTCGCGCTGCGGGCGCCCAGGTACTCGTTCTTGTCGGTGTCCTTCAGGCCGAGATGCGACAACAGCCCGGCCAGCAGCGAGGCATGGACCCGCTGCGGGTCGACGGCCTGGTCGGTGTGCTCCGGTTCCTTGACGTCGATGCCGAGCTGGCGGGCGACGGCGCGCAACTGGCTGTAGATGTCCTGCCATTCGCGGATCCGCAGAAAGTTCAGGTACTCGCCGCGGCACACGCGGCGGAAGGCGGCGGAGGACAGGCTCTTCTGCTGCTCGCGGATATGGCCCCACAGATTGAGGAAGGCGAGGAAGTCGCTGGTCTCCTCGCGGAAGCGGGCGTGCTGCTGGTCGGCCTGC
The DNA here is from genome assembly GCF_031844685.1 of Streptomyces sp. ITFR-21. Classification (NCBI taxonomy): domain Bacteria; kingdom Bacillati; phylum Actinomycetota; class Actinomycetes; order Kitasatosporales; family Streptomycetaceae; genus Actinacidiphila; species Actinacidiphila sp. ITFR-21. The sequence continues at coordinate 2,889,317 of NZ_CP134605.1, read as the reverse complement.
GCCTGTTTGTCGGCAGGGCGCTCGCGCGGGTCCTGGATGGACAGCGCGGACGCGATCACCATCACCTCGTGGACGCAGCCGTTGCGGTCGGCCTCCAGCACCATCCGGGCCAGCCGGGGGTCCACCGGGAGCTGGGCGAGCTTGCGGCCGATCTCGGTCAGCCGTTTGCGGGGGTCCTTCTGCTGCGGGTCGAGCGCGCCGAGTTCCTCCAGCAGCTGGACGCCGTCCTTGATGTTGCGGCTGTCCGGCGGGTCGATGAAGGGGAACTTCGCGATGTCGCCGAGGCCGGCCGCCGTCATGTGCAGGATCACCGAGGCGAGGTTGGTGCGCAGGATCTCCGGGTCGGTGAACTCCGGCCGGCCGAGGAAGTCCTCCTCGTCGTAGAGCCGGATGCAGATGCCGTCGGAGGTACGCCCGCAGCGGCCCTTGCGCTGGTTGGCGCTGGCCTGGCTGACCGGCTCGATGGGCAGCCGCTGCACCTTGGTGCGGTGGCTGTAGCGGGAGATCCGGGCGGTGCCGGGGTCGATGACGTAGCGGATGCCGGGGACGGTCAGCGAGGTCTCGGCGACGTTGGTGGCCAGCACCACCCGGCGTCCGGAGTGCTGCTGGAAGACGCGGTGCTGCTCGGCCGACGACAGCCGCGCGTACAGCGGCAGGATCTCGGTGCCGGACCGGACCGCGCCGCCGCCGCGGGTCAGGTGCTTGTCGAGGGCGTCGGCGGTGTCGCGGATCTCGCGCTCGCCGGAGAGGAAGACCAGGATGTCGCCGGGGCCTTCGGCCTGCAGCTCGTCCACGGCGTCGCAGATGGCGCCGATCTGGTCCCGGTCGGCGTCCTCGCCGCCCTCCTCCAGCAGCGGCCGGTAGCGCACCTCGACCGGGTACGTACGCCCGCTGACCTCGATGACCGGCGCGTCGCCGAAGTGCCGGGAGAAGCGCTGCGGGTCGATGGTCGCCGAGGTGATGACGACCTTCAGGTCGGGCCGGCGCGGCAGCAGCTGGGCGAGGTAGCCCAGGATGAAGTCGATGTTGAGGCTGCGCTCGTGGGCCTCGTCGATGATGATCGTGTCGTACGCGCGCAGCTCGCGGTCGGTCTGGATCTCGGCGAGCATGATGCCGTCGGTCATCAGCTTGACCAGGGTGGCGTCGCCGACCTGGTCGGTGAAGCGGACCTTCCAGCCGACGGCGCCGCCCAGCGGGGTGCGCAGCTCCTCCGCGACGCGCTCGGCGACGGTGCGGGCGGCGATCCGGCGCGGCTGGGTGTGCCCGATCAGGCCGCGCACGCCCCGGCCCAGTTCCAGGCAGATCTTCGGGATCTGGGTGGTCTTGCCCGAGCCGGTCTCGCCCGCGACGATCACCACCTGGTGGTCGCGTATCGCCGCCGCGATCTCGTCCTTCTTCTGGCTGACCGGCAGCTGCTCGGGGTACGTCACCTCGGGTACGGCGGACCGGCGCGCGGCCAGCCGCAGCTCGCCCCGGTCGATCTCGGCGGCGATCTCGGCGAGCACCGCGTCCCGTGCCTCGGGTTTGCGGATGCGGCGGGCGCCGTCGAGACGGCGGCCGAGGCGCTGCTCGTCGCGCAGGGTCAGCGCGGGCAGCCGTCGGGCCAGCTCGGCGGAGGAGGGTTGGGTAGACATACGCGGTCCAGCATCGCATCCGGCGGCGCGCGGCGGCGAACCATTTCCGCCGGGTCCGGCGCGCGGCCGGAACTTCGCGGGCCGTGCGGGGCCGGTGGAACGGGTGGGACGCGACGGGCGGGCGACGGGGCGCGGGCCGCAGGCAGGGCGGCACCGCACGGAAACGACGCAGGGCCCATCCGAGGACGGGCCCTGCGTCGTGCGGTGGCTGGGGCCGGGGTCGAACCGGCGACCTACCGCTTTTCAGGCGGTCGCTCGTACCAACTGAGCTACCCAGCCGCAGCGGTCCTGACGGGATTTGAACCCGCGGCCTCCACCTTGACAGGGTGGCGAGCACTCCAAACTGCTCCACAGGACCTTGCTTTGTGCGTCATGCTCCGCGCCTTGGCGCGAGGCAATTCTTGCACAGGATCTCGCGTGCTCCGTACCGGTATTCCGCTGCCGCGGTGTGACCGCTTGGTCACGCTCAGGCATCCGGACGTCGCTGGATCAGCGTATCAGAGTGCGTACCGGCTCCCCGACGGCCCTCACAGCGCCCGGTGGGTCCACCGGCCGGCCAGCAGGGTGCCGGCCATCGGGAGGGTACGCAGCAGGTCAGGGGTGACGGCTGCCGGGTCGTGGTCGGTGAGGATCAGGTCCGCCGGGTCGCCGACCCGGGGCAGCCGGCGCCCCCGCGCCCGCGGCGGCGAGCGCCTCCGGCAGCGTGACGGCCTGCTCGGGATGCCAGCTGGGACGTCCGTCGGCGCCGGTGCGGTGCACGGCCGCGGCGACCCCGACCCACGGGTCCAGCGGGGAGACCGGCGCGTCGGAGCCGATCTCCAGGGCGGCTCCGGCCCGCAGCAGTTCGGCGTACGCGTAGGCCCGCCCGGTACGGCCGGCCCAGTGCCGGTCGGCGACGTCGCGGTCGTCCACCGCGTGCGCCGGCTGCACGCCGAGGACGAGGCCGGGCCGCGCGAACCGGCGCAGGTCGCGGCGGGCCACCAGTTGGGCGTGTTCGATCCGGCCGGGACCGCCGACCCGGTCGAAGGCGTCCAGCGCGATGGTGTCTGCGCGGTCGCCGATCGCGTGCACGGCCGGGTGGATGCCGTGCGCGGCGGCGCGGGCCATCAGCCGGACCAGCTCGGGCCCGCCGGCCCCCAGCCGCACATCGCGCAACACCAACGACGGCGTCCCACCGGCCGGACCCGCGTGCGCGTGCGGTCTCGGGCTGTGCCCGGGGGCCGGGGAGGGGCTTGCCGTTGGGACGAGCGGTATGCGGGTCCCCGCGTCGTCCGGTAAGCCGGCGGGTGCGGGTGCGGGTGCGGGTGCGGGTGCGGGTGCGGGCGCGGCGGGCGGGCCGGTCCCGGCACCGGGGCGGACGGCGGCACCGGCGGCCGTCGCGGCCGGAACGTCTCCGCGTGCCGGAGCCGGATGTCGCAGGCCAGGGTGCCGTCGTCGTTTACCGGGAACATCGCGACCAGCCCGCCGGGCACCTCCACCGTCAGCCGCCGGGAGGGCCGGTGCTCCGGGGTGGCGACCAGGGTCACACCCCCGGCGCCCACCTGGCCGTCGAGCAGGACGGCAACGTCACCGTCGTCGCCCCCTCCGGCGCCCCCGTCCGGGCGGCCGGCACCCGGCGCTGACCGCTGCCCGAGGGCCCCCGCCCGGCGAAACGCCGTGTGGGGGCCCTTGCTTTCACGGCTAATGTTGGGACATGGACGTTCTGCGGTATGTGGCCTTCAGCGCCGACCCGGCCGGGGGGAACCCGGCCGGCGTGGTACTCGACGCGGCCGGGGCGGACGAGCCGGCGATGCTCGCGGTGGCCGCCGAGGCGGGCTACTCCGAGACGGCGTTCGTGGTGCCGAGGACGGACGGCGGGCTGGACGTGCGGTACTTCAGCCCGCTGGCGGAGGTCCCGTTCTGCGGGCACGCGACGATCGCGACGGCGGTGGCGTACGCGGAGCGCTTCGGCCCGGGGGAGTTGGCCTTCCACACCCGGGCCGGGCTGGTCCGGGTCGGGACGTCGGTCGGGCCGGACGGGCGGCTTGCCGCGGAGCTGGTGAGCGTACCGCCGAAGTCGGCACCGATCGGAGCCGCGGAGCTGGCCGAACTGCTGGGCGCGCTGCGGTGGTCGGCGGCGGACCTGGATCCGGCACTGCCGCCGCGGGCGGCGTACGCGGGGGCGTGGCATCCGGTGATCGCCGCCGGGAGCCGGGACCGGCTGGCCCGGCTGGACTACGACATGGACGTACTCGGCGCGTTGATGGCGCGGCTGGACTGGACGACGGTCGACCTGGTGTGGCGCGAGTCGGCGACGGTCTTCCACGCCCGCAACCCGTTTCCGCCCGGCGGGGTCGTGGAGGATCCCGCGACGGGCGCGGCGGCGGCGGCCTTCGGCGGCTACCTGCGGGAGTTGGGCCTGGTCGTCCCGCCGGTGACGCTGACCGTGCACCAGGGCGACGACCTGGGCCGGCCGAGCGTCATCACGGTCACCGTGCCGCCGTACCCGGACAGCGGGATCGCGGTCCTGGGCACGGCGGTCGCGCTCGGCGGATGACGTCCGGCCGGCTGTCGGCGGCTCGGACGCCGGGCTTGGCCAGCAGCAGTTCGCTGTTGTGGTCCGCGCTGCCGCCGAGCTTGGCGGCGGGCGTGGCGTAGGGGTCGTTGTAGGACAACTCCCGGTACCGCGCTGCCAGTCCGGCGTCCGAGGTGTCGCCGAAGCCGGTGGTGTAGGGGGCCGCGGACTCGATCGGGGTGGTGAAGAGGGACAGGGTGCCGTCGGCGTTGTCGGTGATCGATCTGCTCGTGGTTGTCGGTGTTGTCGCCGGTCGCCGTCACCAGCGGGAACGGCGCTCCCGTGTAGGGGCCACCGGACAGCGCGTTGACCCGGTCCACCAGCGAGGCGGCGCCGCGTACGGTCAGTGCCTCGTGCGGGCGGTGCGCGGAGTCGGCTTTCCGCCGGGCCGCGGTTCCCGCCCGGCCGCGGATCCGGCGGCCGGCCGGGCGCTCTTCCGGATGGGCGGGTACGCCGAAGCCCGGGAACTGCTCCGCCGTACCCGCGCCACACAGGTCCGGCTCTTCGGCGCCGATGATCCGGATACGCTCGACAGTGCGCAGGGCCTGCAACCCGTTTTGAACAACCTCGGCAGGCGGGAGGAAGCCCTCGTGCTCCTGCGGGTCACGGTGGCCGGCAGGGGAGCGGTGCTGAAACCTGCGCACCCGCTGACACCGCGCTCCCGGGCCGGCCTCCTCACCCTGCTGACCGGCGCCGAAATCGCCGCCGAGGAGGCCACGTTGCTGGCGCTGCCGGCGGACTGCGCGCGGTACCTCGGCCTCCGGCACCCGGTCACCGTCAGCGCCCGGCACAACCACGCCCGCGCGCTCTTCGTGCTGGGCCGTTTCGCTTCGGCCGACGAGGAGATCCGCGAGGTCGCCGAGGAGTACGAGCGGAGCTTCGGCCCCGACCACCCGACGGTTCTCGCGGCACGGCAGCTGTACGCGCAGACCCGGGCCGCGCTCGGTGACGGTGGGACCGCGACCGACCTGACGGCCGCTGTCGTCGCCCGACGAGAGCAGGGCCTGGGCCCGGACCACCCCTTTACGCTGTCGGGCCGAGCGCTGCTGACCGAGTTGCGCACCGGACGCCGGCGCCCGCCGTCGGCCCCCGGCGGGGCGTAGAGCGCGGCTGGCGCCCGGCTCCGGCAGGGGCCGCGAAGGGGCGGAGGGCCGTAACCGACCAATTCCGGTGCGTGATAGGGGTCACCGTCCGGGGTGGGGGCGGGGCTGTCAGCTGGGGGGATGACGGAGGGTGGCGGTGCGGGGCGGCAGCCTTGGCTTCCGCTTTACGGAGAACGTGCAACCGGCGAGGTCGGGGTAGACGTTGTACATGCGGAGGCGTCCGGTGAAGGCACAGGAGTGGAGCACGCGCATGAGTCGGGTCAGGACCAGCATAGGCATCGCACTGTTGGCCGGTGCGGTGCTGGCCGGCACCACCGCGTGCGGGGGGAACGACAAGAAGGCGGATCCGTCGGCGCGGGTGGCCGACGGGAAGAGTTCCTCGGTGACGGTGGGTGCGACACCCAGTCCGAAGCCGACGAAGCCGAAGCCCAAGCGGCCGGCCATGCTGCTGGACACGATCACGCCGCTGACCGGGGCGACGGTGGGGGTGGCGATGCCGATCTCGGTGGTGTTCACCGACCCGGTGGCTGCCTCGGCGCGGGCCGGCATCGAGAACCATTTGAAGGTGAGCACGTCGCAGCCGACCGTCGGAGCCTGGCACTGGTTCAGCAGCACCCGGGTCGACTTCCGGCCGCAGACGTACTGGAAGCCCGGCACGAAGGTGTCGGTCGACGCCGACATGACCGGTGTGCCGAACGGCAACGGCCGCTACGGCACGCACAGTTACCACCACTCGTTCACCATCGGCGACGACAACGAGACCATGGTGAACGCCAAGACGCACACCCTGAAGGTCTCGCACAACGGGACGGTCATCAAGACCTTCCCGATCGACGCGGGCAGCCCGACATGGCCTTCCTGGGACGGCACGATGGCCGTCATCGACAAGGCCGCCAAGGTCCGGATGACCTCGTGCAGTGTCGGCATCAGCTGCGACAAGGGCTCGCCCGACTACTACGACCTGACCCTGCCGTGGGACGTGCACCTGACCACCTCGGGCACGTACATCCACTACTCGACCGGCGACCCGTACCCCGGCCACAGCTACGGCTCGCACGGCTGCGTGCACTTGTCGATGGCCGACGCCAAGTGGTTCTACGACTTCGTGAAGCAGGGCGACCCCGTCACCATCACCGGCTCCCCGCGCGGCAAGGCGGCCGGCAGCAACGGCTACGCCGACTACAACCTGTCCTGGCCGCAGTGGCTCCAGGACAGCGGCGCCGGGCAGATCACGACGGCCGCCGTTTGACCGCGGGGCGCGGTCAGTTGCTGTAGATCCGGGCGGGAGCGATCAGCACGGCCGTACGCCGCTGCTCGGCCATCACCCGGTCGTACTCGTCCCAGTCCTCGTGCTGTCCGCCCGCCGCGGTGTAGATCTCCCGCAACAGGGTGGGCAGCGCGGCCGGTTCGAGCCAGGGCCGGGGGTCGTCGGGGCCGGCGAGTTCGGCGGGGCCCTCGACGGAGGCCCACTCCCACCCGCTGCGGAAGGTCGCGGTGAGCCGCGGCCTGGCGCGCAGGTTGGCGAGCTTCACCCTGCCGTACGTGACCAGGGCGAGCACCGGTTCACCGGTCTGCGGGTGGGGCAGCATCCCGGCGTTGACCAGGGAGTTCTGGATGGTGTGGTCGGCGCGCAGGGTGGAGACCACGGCCAGATAGTGCTGTTCCCGCCCGATGGCTACGGCTTCCTGCAAGGTCGTCATCTTCGCTCCTGTGGGACGGCGGCACGCTCGGCCGCCACGGTAGCCGGTGCGCGGGCCGGGCGGCGGTACGGCCCGCGGCCGGGTCGCCGGGCGCGCCGGTCCGGGACCGCCGCGGCGGGCGGCCGGCCCGCGCCGGAGAGGCGACCGGCGGACACCCGCCGGGTTGTAGTTCGTCATCCGAACTAATATTGTTCGCAGGGCGAACTACATCGCCAGGACACGGAATCGGGGACAGCCATGGGTCGTACCGTCGTGGTCATCGGTGGGGGGTACGGCGGCGCCGCCGTCGCCAAGGCGCTGGACGGGGAGGCGGACGTCGTCCTGGTCGAGCCCAGGGACGCGTTCGTGCACTCCGCGGGGACGCTGCGCGCGCTGGTGCGGCCGGACTGGGCGGCGAACATCTTCTTCCCGTACGACCGGCTGCTGCGGCGCGGACGGGTGGTGCGGGAGCGGGCCGTCGCGGTGGACCCGGCAGGGGTGACGCTGGGGTCGGGGGAGCGGATCGCGGCCGACTACCTGGTGCTGGCATCCGGGTCGGACTACCCGTACCCGGCCAAGACGGACACCGACTCCGCGGCCGAGGCGCTGGCGCGGCTGCGCGCCACCCACGGGGAACTGGCGGGCGCCGCACGGGTACTGATCGTCGGGGCCGGGCCGGTGGGGCTGGAACTGGCCGGCGAGATCAAGGCGGTGTGGCCGGACAAGCGGGTGACCGTGGTCGATCCCGCAGAGCGGCTCGTGCCCGCCTTCACGGCCGCGTTGCGCGCCGAACTGCACCGCCAGCTGAACGAGTTGGGCATCGACCTGCGCCTGGGAACCAGCCTCGCCGAACAACCGCCGACCGGGCCGGGCGTGGCCCGGACCTTCACCCTCGACACCGAGGGCCCCGTCGGCACCGGCGCCGCCTCAGACGGCACGATCACCGCCGACATCTGGTTCCGCTGCCATGGCGTGCGCACCAACGGCGACTACCTCGCCGACGGCAAGGTCACCACCCGCACCCCGCAGGGCCGGATCCGGGTGACCGGGACGCTCAACGTCGAGGGCCACCCGCGGATCTACGCGCTCGGCGACGTCACCGACCTCGCCGAGGCCAAGATGGCCGGGTACGCGATGCGGCACGCCGAGGTGGTGGCGGCCAACATCCTCGCCCAACTGCGGGGCGAGGAACCCGCCGCGGTCTACCAGCCGTCGCCCGTCCCCTCCATGCTGCTCCCGCTCGGCCCCAACGGCGGCGTCGGCCAGGTGCCCACGCCCGACGGGCCGTCGCTGCTGCCGGCCGAGGCGGTCGCCCGGTACAAGGGCGCGGACCTGTTCATCGGCCGGTTCGTCGAGCTGTTCGGCACCGGCTGACCCGGGAACCCGGCCCGCTACCTCGCGCGGGGCCCGTCCGCCTCGCCGAACACCACCGGCACCTTGTTGTCCAGCACCACCTGGCCGAGCAGGCCGGCCAGGTGGTCGCGGTCGGACGCGCTCAGACCGGCCGGCAGCTCGTCGATCCGCCGGCAGGTCTCCGCGTAGAACCTTCCGACGAGTTCACCACCCGTCGCGGTGAGCGCGACACGCTGCGCCCGCCCGTCGAGCGGGTCCGGCACCCGGTGGACCAGGCCGCGCTGCGCGGTCCGGTCCACCAGGCCGGTCAGGCTCGACTTCGCCAGGCCCAGGGTGGCGCCGAGTTCGCTCATCCCGTAGGGGTGGACCATCAGCACGCACAGCAACTGCCCCTGCTGCGGCGTGATCCCGTACTCCCTGGCCGCTTCCGCGTACACGGCGTTCACCAGGAACGAGGAACGCACCAGCGCGGTGACGACTCCCATCCGACCAGCCGTGTTCCCGCCCATACGGCCAGGGTACGGCAGCCGCGTGACAGGGGACACGGGCCCTGCGGGAGGCGCCTGCCCGGCGCGGCCCTGCCGGGCTCAGCGCGTGGCCCACCACTCGGTGACCATCTCGGACAGCGCCGTGTCCAGTGGGGCGGCTTGCAGGTCCAGGGACTTCTCGGTCGCCGAACTGTCTAGGTACAGGGGGCGGTCGTACAGGTAGAGCATCTCGGTGACCTCGGCCAGGCCGGGCCTGGTGCGGCCGAGCTCCTGGAGCTCGGCCGGCGGCATCCGGCGCAGTCGCGGGGCCGGTGCCGCGGCGGCGGCGGCCAGCCGGGCCGACACCTCGCGTACCGAGCCGTCCGAGACCGACGGTACGTGCCAGGCCCGGCCCCAGGAGTCGTCGTTGCCCGCGGCGGCCACCAGTGTGCGGGCCACGTCGCCGATGTGGCTCCAGCTGTGCGGGGCGTCGAGGTCGCCTGGGTAGGGGGCCGACTCGCCGGCCAGCACCATCGGCGCCGTCATCCCCGCGTACAGGGAGGTGGCTCCGGCGCCGAGGAAGTCGCTGGCGCGGACCTCGGTGACCCGCACCCGGCCGGCCGCGTAGGCGGCTTGGGCGTCGTGCCACATCGCGGCGCGCACCCTCCCCTTCTCCGAGACCGGCGCCAGCGGCAGGTCCTCGGTGATGGGGCCGTCGACCTCCCCGTAGCCGTAGATGTTGCCGAGCATGACGTAGTCGGTGCCGGTGCGGGTCGCGGCGGTCAGCAAGGCGGCGGCCAGCGGCGGCCATTCGGCGGGCCAGCGGTAGTAGGGCGGCATCGCGCAGTTGAACAGTGTGGTGGCGCCCTCGGTGAGTTCGGTGAGCCGGGCGGTGTCGTTGCCGTCGGCGGAGATCCGTTCGATCTGCGGATGGGGCGGTCCGTCGCCGCGTCGGCTGACCAGCCGGACCCGCTCACCGGCCTCGGCCAGCAGGCGGGCGGTAACCGATCCAGTGGCCCCGGCGCCGACGATGACGTGAAAGGACATGCGTACTCCCTGATTGCGGAGGTGCGTTGGGCCGCCGGGCAATGCTCCCGGTGACACACTGACTACTCTGTGCGCGCGGCGGCCGGGTAGGGTAGTGGCCCAGATGCCAAACATCTGGAGGTTCGGGCCATGCCCGTGATGTCAGAGGTACGGACGGGACGGACCGTTCGGTCCGAATCCGCCGCCCACCGGGTCGCCGTCGTCGCCGTCCCACCGGCCAACACCTTCGATCTTTCCATTCCCGAACTCGTCCTCGGACAACTGGAGGTGGTCGGCCGCCCCGGATACGAGGTACGGGTCTGCGCGGCCCGGCCCGGACCGCTGCTCACCGACGGCAGTCTCCAAGTCGGCGTCCAACACGGGTTGGAGGCCGTGGAGGACGCCGACACCGTGATCGTCACCGGCACCGGCGCCCGGGAGGAGACCGACCCGCGCGTCCTCGCGGCACTGCGGCGGGCGGCGCAGGCGGGCCGGCGGATCGCCTCGATCTGCACCGGTGCCTTCGTGCTCGCCCAGGCAGGACTGCTCGACGGGCGGGACGCGACGACGTACTGGGCCAAGTCCGAGGAGTTCCGCCGCCGCTTCCCCGCGGTGCGGCTGCGGCCCGACGTGCTGTACGTCCAGGACGGCAACGTGCTGACCTCGGCCGGAATGTCGGCCGGCATAGACCTGTGCCTGCACCTGATCCGGCTCGACTACGGGGCCACCGCGGCCAACGCCGCCGCCCGCCATGTGGTGGCGGCGCCCGTACGGCCGGGCGGGCAGGCCCAGTTCATCGAGACGCCGCTGCCGCCCGAGACGGGTACCTCGCTCGCCGGCACCCGTGCCTGGGCGCTGGAGCGGCTGCACGAACCGCTCACCCGGGCAGCGCTGGCCGAACACGCCCGCAGCAGCGTCCGCACCCTGACCCGCAGATTCCACGCGGAGACCGGCCTCAGCCCGTTGCAGTGGCTGCTGCACCAACGCCTCAACCGGGCGCAGGAGTTACTGGAGAGCACCGACCTGTCCATGGACCAGGTGGCCCGGCGCAGCGGCCTTGCCACCACCGACTCGCTGCGGCAGCACCTGTCCCGGCGTACCGGCCTCACCCCGAGCGCGTACCGGGCCGCCTTCACCCGCTCCACCGACGGCGCACCGGTCTAGCCCGGCACCGGCCGGTGCCGCCGGACCGGCCCGGGGCTCGCGGGCCCCGGGCCGGTCCGGCCGTCGCGTCATGACCGAATTCTTTCGGTTGGCCACCTGCCTCTGCGGCAGGAGAGCGCTCCCCTGTGCGGATGGTGGGCGCGCTGGCACGGCCAGGGGGAGAAGGCTGCAGCCGTTCGACAGGTGGTGGAGGGTATATGCCCAGGTCGGAAAGCTCGTTGGGGGCGAGGGGGAGCTGGCCGGCCACCAGACATGACGGCAGACCGGCCCGTGTGGTGTCAATAGGTCTGGACCAGTGGGGATCTCCCGCGTGCCGCGCCTCGGGGGAAGCCGCTCATGGCACCGGCCGGCCGCTCTGGGAGCGCTCTCGCGAAGTTCTGTCCAACACGGGGGTCCGCTGCGCGGAAGCGCCGGGCGCGGTGGGCCGGCGGCGGGGTGGGCCGGGCGGGCCCGCGGGCGGGCAAGGGGTGCGGGCGCGGGGCGCGGTCGGGCACCCTGAGGCGGGGGTCGGGAGGCGGCTCGCCAGCTTGCCGGTTTGCCGACTCTCGGACGCGGCTTGGGGCGCGGGGTTCCGGGGCGGTGGACCCGCGCATGCGTGCGGGTGCCGGGGCGCGGGGTTCTCGGACGCGGGTCCCCAGGGCGCGGGTCCCGGTGCGCGCCCCCCGAGGTGCGGTCCCGGGGGCCCGGCCCCTGGGACGCCGGTCCGCGGATACGGGCCCGCGGATACGGACCCCGGTCGTACGACGCCGGCCGCCGCCCGCGGTGCCTCACGCGTAGACGGACTGCTCCACGTACTGGTTGATCACCGTGCCGTGGTGCTCGCCCCCGCAGATGGCCGCCATCAGTCCGGGCTTCTCGATGTCGAAGACGTGCAGCGGCATGGCGTGGTCCCGGGCGAGGATGAAGGCCGACTGGTCCATCACGCGCAGCTCGTGCTCCAGCACGTCCTGGTAGGTGAGTTGCTCGTAACGGCGGGCGCCGGGGTTGGTGCGGGGGTCGCTGTCGTAGACGCCGTCGACGCCGTGCTTGGCCACGAGTATCCCGTCGGCGCCGATTTCCAGGGCCCGTTGGACGCTCGGGTAGTCGGTGGTGAGGAAGGGCTGGCCGTTGCCGCTGGCGAGGATGACCACCGCGCCCTTCTCCAGGTGGTGCATCGCGCGTAGCCGGATGTACCGCTCGGCCACCGCGTCGATCGGCACGGCGGTCATCACCCGGACGTTCTCCTGGCCGAGGGCGGTCAGTTTGCCGCGCAGCAGAAGGCTGTTGATGACGGTGCCCATCATGCCGATGTTGTCCGCCTCGACCCGGTCGATGCCCCAGGTCTCCGAGCGGTTGCCGCGGAAGACGTTGCCGCCGCCGACCACGATCGCGACCTCGATGCCGAGCTTCCGCACGGCGACGACCTCCGACGCCAGGTGGTGCAGGGCGTCCGCGCTGAACCCGTACTCGTCCTGCCCGGCGATGGCGCGTCCGCTGAGCTTGATGACGATGCGCTTGAAGGCCATGAACTCTCCTCAGAACAGGGGCGGTTGAGGTCCCCCGCGACCCGTGTCCGAGCGTAGTGGGGTCCGGTGGGTGCCGCGGACCGGCCGTGGCCGCGGCGGGGTTCCGGCGCCGGCCGGAAGCGGTGGCTCCGCTACGGACCGGGTCGGCCGCGCGGCGGCGGTGCCACATAGCCGTGGTAGCCGGGGAAGGCGGCGGAGTCCGGAAGCGGCACGACACGCCAGGCGCGCGCGTACGCCGGCGGCCGGCCGTGGCGGGGCACGAGGACGGCGACCGCGCCGGTGCGGGCGGCCGCGGCCAGACCGGCCGGGGTGATGCTGCCGTCCGGGCCGCCGACCTGCCGGGAGGCGCAGCCGGTGTAAAAGGCCACGGGCACGGCGTGGTCCCCGCTCAGCACGCACGGCGGGCGGAGGCCCGCGGTGTGCAGGCGGGTGGCAACGGCGTCGTAGGCGCCGCGCATGGCGCGGTTGGCGCGGACGTCGGTCAGCGCGGTGCTCAGCTGGATCGCGACGTGACCGCAGAGCGCGGCAGCCACCACCGTGGTCAGCAGCGGGCGCGCCAGCCCGGCACGGGCGGTGAGCAGCGCCCACAGGCAGGAGGCGACGGGCGGCGCCAGCAGCGCGTAGCTCGGCAGCAGGAAGCGCGGTGCCGCGTAGCCGATCAGGAACAGGTACGGCACGGCCAGCGAGGACGCCACCAGCACGGCAGCCGGCCCCACGCCCCGCCCTCGGTCCCGCTCCCGCCCCCGCCCTCGGTCCCGCTCCCGCTCCCGCCCCCGCCCTCGGTCCCGCTCCCGCTCCCGCCCCTGCTCCCGGGCCGCCGCCCCGGCGCCCTCCACGTCCCCGGCCCCGGTCCGCGGCGGACCGAACCACCCCCCGGAGCGGCCCTGTTGCGGCAAGGGGGTACGGCCCGGCGGACGGTGGTCCGGTGTCCCGGGCCGGTCGCGGGCGGCGGGCGTGTCGCCGGCGGCCTGCCGCCGGAGGCCGAACCGCCGCTGTGGAAGCGACCCTTGGCCCGGCCGCCCGCGGCCTCCGTGCGGCGGGGGCCGGTCGCCCGTCGCGAGGAGGCCGCCGGCGGCGAGGACGGGGAGGGCGAACCACCAGGCGGAGGTGGCACGATGGTGCCAGGGGATGTCGCAGGGGCGGCACAGGGTGCGGCCGTCGAGCGCTCTGATCTGGTCGTCGACGGCGAAGTTCCAGCCGGTGCCGCCCTGGATGGCGCTCGCGCGGTGAAGCCGCTCGGCGAGGCCGCCGTAGCGGACGTACGCCTCGACGACCCACTCCCCGCAGCCGAGTACCGCCCCGGTGGCGAGCGCGGCCCACACCAGCGGGCGGCGCGCGCCCGGGACGGCCGCGGAGAGGACGCCCAGCGGCAGCACCAGCCAGACGGCGTCCGGCGGTCGCATCAGCCCGGTGACCGTGACGGCGAGTGCCAGCCCGAGCGGCGCGGACCGGTCGGTACGGTCCCGGGCCGCCCGCAGGAAGCAGCCGACGGCCGCCAACCCCCCGTACGCGCTCCACAGGTTGGGCATCACCTGCGGTCCGTAGTAGAGGCTGACCCACAGCGTGCCGAACAGCCCGCCCGCCAGCGCGAGTACGGGCGGCGGCAGCAGCGACCGCCAGGCCCGCAAGGCGAGATACAGCCCCGCGCCCGACAGCACCGCCAGCCACACCCGCAGGGCCGCCGTGGAAGCCGTCCACTCGGCGACCGGCGCCGCGAGGAAGGAGACGCCGCGGGCCCGCGGCGCGCTGAAGAAGGCAGCCGGCACCGAGCCGCTCACCTGGCTGGTGTAGACGGTCTCGTCCCAGCCCAGCCCGCTGCCGGGAACCACCAGCACCAGCTGGACCAGCGAGAACGCCGCGCAGACCGCAGCCGCCCACGGCACGGTCCGCCGCCGGGCCGGGACGACCGGCGGGACGGCTGCGTGGGCGGTTTCAGCGGTTTTATCGGACATGAGGCGTTTCCAGCCTAGTCGGCCCTCCCGCAGCTTTCGCCGCGGCACGCGGCGCGGTCGCCTGCGGCGCCTGCGGGCGCGGGGCGCCCGGAGCGGGTCTCTGCGGGCCGAGATCTGGCCTGTCGGCCGGCCGCCCGGGGCTTTCGGCGCGGATACGGTGGCGCCCGGCCGTACGGTCGCCTGCGGCGCAGTGGGCGCGGGGCGCCCGGGGCCTGGGGGTGGGTCTGCGCCGGGTGGCGGCTCAGCCCCCGGCTCCCCCACCCGGGAGCGCGGGGCGCGTCGCTGTCCGATCCACCGGCCTTCGCCGTCGGCCCCCCCACCCTCGGCTGTCCGGTCTGCCCCCGGCCCTGCCCCCGGCCCTGGTCCCGGCCCCAGGCCGGGCCCCCGCTTTCCCCGCCGGGCAGGCCCCCGCTCGATGGTTGTCCGGGCAAGCAGTCCGAAGAGACGCCGCCGCCGGCCACGACCGCCTCCAGTCCCCCTGCGACGCCCTGCTGCTCGCCGCGCCCGACGACGCCGCCGCCACCGACGACCGCACCCAGCTGCTGGCGGAGCTGACCCCCGCGTAGGCGCCGCGTCGGCGCGGCCGGGGTGGTGCGGCCGGGGCGCGGCGCGCGGACGGACCGCCCGCTTTCCGTACCCGCCTCCGCCGGGCCGCCTTCCCGGCCGGGCCGCCGGAGGGCCGGTCGGGCCGGTCAGCCCCGGAGGGCCGGTCAGCCCCGGGCGGGCGGCCGCGGCGGGTCGGGCAGCGGCCGCTGGAGCGGGAAGTGGCACGCCGCGGTGTGGCCGGGGCCGAAGGAGCGCAGCGCCGGCACCTCCTCGGCGCAGCGCTCGCGGGCCAGCGGGCAGCGGGTGCGGAAGCGGCAGCCGGAGGGCGGGGCCGCCGGGCTGGGCAGCTCGCCGCTGACCCCGGTGCCGGCCTTGGCCCGCTCCGCCGCCGGGTCCGGGACCGGCACCGCCCTCAACAGGCCGCTGGTGTACGGGTGCGCGGCCCGCAGGTGGATGTCGTCGGCGCTGCCGACCTCGACCAGCCGGCCCAGGTACATCACCCCGATCCGGTCGGCGATGTAGCGGACCACGGCGAGGTCGTGCGAGATGACGACGTACGACAGCCGGTGCGACGCCTGCAGCCGCTTCATGAGGTTGAGCACCTGGGCCCGTACCGACACGTCCAGCGCGGAGACCGGCTCGTCGGCGACGATCAGTTTCGGGGTGAGGGCCAGGGCGCGGGCCAGGCCCACGCGCTGCCGCTGGCCGCCGGAGAACTCGTGCGGGAACAGCTCCGCGCCGCGTTCGGGCAGGCCGACCTCGGTGAGCAGCTCGGCGACGCGGGCCTTCTGCTCGCGGGGGGTGCCGATGCCCTGGATCCGCAGCGGTTCGCGCAGGATGCCGCCGACCCGCATCCGGGGGTCCAGCGAGGAGAACGGGTCCTGGAAGACCATCTGGAGGTCGCGGCGGCGTCGGCGCAGCTCCCGGCCGCGCAGGACGCCGAGGTCGGTGCCGTCCAGCGCGACCGTGCCGGAGTCCGGCCGGTCCAGGCCGACCAGCAGCCGGCCGAGGGTGGTCTTGCCGCAGCCGGACTCGCCGACCAGGCCGAAGGTCTCGCCGTGGCCGAGGGTGAAGGACACGTCGGAGACGGCGTGCACGACCGCTCTGCCGCGGCCGGGCAGTCGGCCGCCGCGGACCGGGAACTCCCGCACCAGGCCGCGCGCTTCCAGCAGCGGCCCGCTCGGCACCGGCTCCGGCTCGGCGGCCGGGCGCGGTACGGCGGCGGTGGCGCCGCGAGGCAGCGGCCCGTCGGTCGGGTGCCAGCAGGCGTACCGGTGTTCGGGCGGACCGGTCAGCTCCGGCTCCTCGGTCCGGCACCGCTCGGTTGCGTACGAGCAGCGGGCGGCGAACCGGCAGCCGGCCGGCGGGGCGACGAGGTCCGGCGGCAGCCCCGGGATGGTGGGCAGCTGCCGCGCCGGGTCCTGGGCCAGCTGGGGCACGGACGCCAGCAGGCTCTGGGTGTACGGGTGCCGCATGCCGCCGAAGAGCCGGTCGGTGCCGGTGCTCTCGGCGATCCGGCCGGCGTACATGACGTTGACGCGGTCGGCGTGGCCCGCCGTGACGCCCATGTCGTGCGTGATGAGGATCATCGCCATGCCCAGCCGGGCGCGCAGGTCGGCGAGCAGGGCGAGGATCTGCGCCTGGATGGTGACGTCCAGGGCGGTGGTGGGTTCGTCGGCGATCAGCACCCGGGGCTCGTTGACGAGCGCCATGGCGATCAGCACCCGCTGCCGCAGGCCCCCGGACAGCTGGTGCGGGTAGTCCTTCAGCCGCTCGCGGGGGTGCGGCAGGCCGACCAGGCCGAGCACCTCGGCGGCCCGCTCGGCCGCCTGGGCGCGGGTGCGGCCCTGGTGCAGCAGGGCGGGCTCCGCGACCTGGTGGCCGATGGTCTTGGTGGGGTCCAGGGAGGTCATCGGGTCCTGGAAGACCATGGCGATGTCGTTGCCGCGCACCTGCCGCAGCTCCCGCTCCGGCAGCCCGACCAGCTCGCGCCCGTCCAGCCGCACCGACGAGCCCGCCAGCAGCGTGCCGCCGGGCGGCAGCAGTCCCATGAGCGACAGCCCGGTCATCGACTTGCCGCTGCCGGACTCGCCGACCAGGCCCAGCGTCTCGCCGGCCGCCAGTGTGAACGACACGTCGTCCACCGCCCGTACGACGCCGCGGCCGGTCCTGACGCGGGTGGTGAGGTGGTGCACCTCAAGCAGGTCGGGCATGCCGCTCCTCGGCTTCCTCGCCCGCGCCGCGCCCGCCGGCCCGCCCCGGCACGGGGGCGGGCCGGGGTGCGGTCACCGGCGTTGCAGGCGGACGTCCAGCGCGTCGTTGACGGCGTCGCCGATCAGGTTGAAGGCCACGACGGTGACGATCAGGATCACCGCGGGCGGGTACACCAGCCACCAGTAGCCGTCGTACAGGTAGTCCAGGCCCTTGGAGAGCATGGTGCCCCAGTCGGCGTGCGGGGGCGGCAGGCCGAGGCCGAGGAAGCTGAGCGTGGACAGGGTGAGGATCGCGTCGGCGACGGTGAAGGTGGCGCTGACGATGATGACGCCGGCCGCGTTCGGCACCAGGTGCCGCACCACGACGAGCCGCCCGGTGCCGCCCATCATCCGCGCCGCCTGGACGTACTCCCGGGTCCGCAGCGTCAGCACCTCGCCTCTGACCAGGCGGGCCGCGGTGAGCCAGGACAGCAGCGACAGCAGCACCACGATCAGCCACAGCGACGGGGTGAACATGCTGACCAGGATCAGCAGCAGCACCAGGCCGGGGATGGCGAGGAAGGTGTCGACGGCCCGCATCATGACCGCGTCGACGATGCCTCCGACGTAGCCCGCGAAAGCGCCGTAGAGGGTGCCGACGACGGTCGTGGCGAGGGCCACCGCGAGGCCGAGTTCGAGGGAGGACCGCCCGCCGGTCATCAGCCGCCCCAGCACGTCGTACCCGGAGGCGTCGGTGCCGAGCGGGTGGCCGCCGCCGGGCGGCAGTTCGCCGAGGTCCAGGTGCACGGTGACCTGGTCGGTCCGGTACAGCAGCGGTCCGACGAAGCAGAACGCGGCGACCGCCGCGACGATGCCCATCCCGACCAGCGCCCGGCGGTTGCGCAGGAACGCGGCGGCCGGCAGCCGGCCGGAGGCCCGCCCGGAGGCGAGCCGGCCGGCTTCCGGCGGGCGGGGGGTTTCGGGTGGACCGGTGGTTTCGGGTGGACCGGTGGTCTCGGGTGGACCGGTGGTCTCGGGTGGGCGGGCGGCTTCCGGCGGGCGGCCGGGAGCGGGCGGACCGGGCGGCACGGGGGGCCCGGCGGCCGGTCCGTGCGGTCCCGGCCGCCCGGACGGGCCGGACGTGACCGGGCCGGGGTCAGGCGCGGTCATAGCGGATCCGTGGGTCGAGGAGGCTGTAGGCGATGTCGGCGAGCAGGCTGCCGGCGACGGTGGCCACGCCGACCACCAGCGTCGAGCCGAGCAGCACCGGATAGTCTTTGCTGGTGGCGGCCTGGTAGAACAGCAGCCCCATCCCCGGGTAGTTGAACACCGACTCGGCGATCACCGCGCCGCTGACGATGCCCGGCGCGGACAGCCCGAGCACGGTGATCACCGGCAGCAGGGAGTTGCGCAGCACGTGCCGCCGCAGCACCTGCCGGCCGGACAGCCCCTTGGCCGCGGCCACCAGCACGTAGTCCTGGGCGAGGGTGGTGATCGCCGAGGCCCGCATGTACCGGCTGAAGCCGGCCACGCTGACCAGGGACAGCGTGACCACCGGCAGCACCAGGGCGCGCGGGTCGGCCAGGATGCCGGCCACCGACTCGGCCTGCGGCGCCTGGGAGGGCAGCAGGTGGAGCTGCACCGAGAAGAGTGCCACCAGCAGCAGCGCGAAGAAGAAGTCCGGCATCGAGTACAGCACGAAGGACACGACGGTCAGCACGTGGTCCGCGGCCCGCCCCCGCCGTACCGCCTGGTAGACGCCCATCGGCAGGGCGACCGCGAGCGCCACCGCGGTGGACAGCCCGAGCAGCACGGCGTCGCGCGGCAGCCGCTGGGCGAGCAGCGTGGACACCGGCTGGTGCAGCGAGTACGACGTGCCGAAGTCGCCCTCGGCCGCCTGCTTCACGAAGGTGGCGAACTGCGCCGCCAACGGCCGGTTGAGGCCGTTGGCGGCGTTGAAGACCGCGATCCGCTCGGAGTTGGCCTTGGTGCCGAGCGTGGCCCGCGCGGCGCTGCCCGGTTCCAGGTGGATCAGCGCGAACGTCACGATCATGACGCCGAGCACCACCACGATCGCCTGGCCGGTCCGCCGCAGGAGGTAGGCCGTCACCGGGTGCTCGTCATGAGGTGTAGTACCAGTCCTCGAAGTTGAGGCCGCCGGAGAACGGGTTGAGCGGCACGACGCCTTGCAGCTTCGTCCGGTAGACCAGGATGCTGCTGCGCAACGGCACCCAAAGCCAGGGCAGTTGGCGAGCCGCGTAGTCCTCGTAGGCGGCGAACGCCTCGTGCGAGGAGCCGTACTCGGTGGCCTTGACCAGCCGGTCCATCGTCGGGTCGGAGTAGCCGCCGAGGTTGCCGGAGCCGCCGGTGTCGAAGAACCCGGCACCGTTCGGGTAGAGCGGGTACGGCTCGTAGCCGAAACTCGCCAGCTGCCAGCCGCAGGTGGCCGCCGGGTGGGACGTGGCGGTGCAGGTGCCCAGCGTGCTGATCAGCGTGTTGAACGGCTCCGCCTTGAGGTTGACGGTGATCCCGGCCTGGGCTTCGGAGGACTTGATGGCGGCGTTCTGCTCGTCGGTGGTGGCCCGGCCGGAGGAGTAGAGCAGCTGGAAGGTCAGCGGCTGGCCGGCCTTGATCCCCGCGCCGCACCGCCCGGCGCCGGTCCCCGGGCTCTGGCACGTCGTCGTACCGCCCGGCGTCACCTTCCAGCCGTGGCTCCGCAGAAGGGACTTCGCCTTGTCCGGCGCGTACGGGTACGGGCCGCCCGCCTTCTCCAGCGGCGTCGCCCACGTCTCGGTGGCCTTGACCGGTACCGGGCCGTTGCCCGGGTCCGCGTAGCCGTTGTAGACCTTGGAGACGATCTGCGGCCGGTTGATCAGGTACTGCAGCGCCTGGCGGACGTAGAGCTGGCGCAGCACCGGTCCGAGGGCGGCGTTGTACAGGTTCGGCACGATCTCGGCCACGCCGGGGATGGGCACGCTGGCGATCGAGTACCCGCTGGAGCGCAGCGCCTCCGCCTGCTTGATGTCGTTCAGCGGCAGACCGGCGACATCGAGCGAACTGCCGGAGCGCAGGGCGTTGATCTCCGGGGTGTCGGTGGTGAACGGTGCCACGACGAGCTTGTCGAGGGCCGGTTTCGCCGGACCGGAGTACGCGGTGTTGGGCACGTAGCTGTAGTAGCCGTTGCTCCGGAACTCCGACAGCTTCCAGGGCCCGTCGACCACCTGCCACAGCGGATTGGAGGCGAACCCGCTGATCTTGGCGCCCTGTTGCTGCAGGAAGGCGTACACCGCCTTCGCGCCCGCGGTGGTCGTGTCGTGGTCGCCGACCGGCCCGGCGGCCGAGGTCTTGTCCCAGGCGTGCTGGGGCAGCAGCGGAATGGTGCTGAGCACGTCGTCGGTGTAAAAGTCCGGGTTGTACGCCGTGGTGAGGTCCAGCACCACCGTGTGCGCGTCGGGCGTGGTCACCTTCGCGACGTCCTCGGGGAAGAGCCCCGGCAGGTGCGCCGCCCAGTTGGTGGCGTTCGCCTTCAGCAGGTTGTAGACGAAGGTGAAGTCCCGGCTGGTGACCGGCTGTCCGTCGGACCAGTTCCAGGACTTGAGGTGGATGGTCAGCCGCTTGTCGCCGTTGGTGTAGTCCAGCGAGGTGAACAGGCTCTTGTCCTTGTTCACCACCGACTCGGCGCCGTCCCCCGCGTACACCAGGAACGGCCACAGCCCTTGGGTGAGGTTGACGTTGTAGCCGTTCTGGTTGGTCGCCGGGACCAGCGGGAAGATGAAGTCGGGCGTCGCGGACACCGCGGCGATGGTGACCGTCCCGCCCTTCTTCACCGGGCCGGCGGACGCGGTGGCACTCTCGCCGTCGGCGATCTTCCCGTGGCCGCCACCGCCGCCGGAGCACGCCACCGCGGCCATGGCCAGCGCCAGCGCGACGGCGGCACCCCTCGTTCGTCGGATCACCCGCATGCGTGTCATCGCTCTCCCAGTCCTCCGCCACGGCAGCCGCCGCCCTCGGAACACCGGAACCGGTCATTCCCGCCCGCACCGCGCAATCATGGCAGGGGCACGACAATCTTGGTCCCAGAGCTCCATCCCAGCCACACGGATCTACCCCGGCCCCACCCCTCCAATGCGCCGGTTGCCCCCTGTTCCGGACACCTGCCGGTCGGAGCACGTTCCGTGAGCAACACCAGCATGGTCACCGATTGTTGCGCCGGCACTGCGGCAACATGTCGCCCCTTCCGCCCCACCGGCCAGCGCAGCCACACCCGCCTCGGCGGGGTCGGGAGGCGGGTCGGAGGTCGGGGGCGGGCGGCGCCGTGGGAGGCCGGGGGCCCGGGTGGCCTGTGCGGCGGGGCACGACACGGGCGCGGGGCGCCTGCCGGGGGCGGCGGAACCGGGCGGTCCCGCGGGACGGCCGAACGCTTCGGCGGGTCCTGAGGCGCGGGGCGGGCCGTGCCCGGCGCGGACCGGCTGCGGGGCGGCTCGGCGCCGCGGACGCTGTGGTACCCCCAACGGGATTCGAACCCGTGCTACCGCCTTGAAAGGGCGGCGTCCTGGGCCACTAGACGATGAGGGCGAGATGGCCGTCCGTGGGCGCCGTCGGCGCACTTCGGGGACGGTGAGCAGCATAGGGGATCGGTCGGGTGATCGCCAAAACGGTTTCGCGGCGCCGGGGAGGGGGCGCGGAGCGGCCGGGCCGGGACAATGGGGGAGTGCTGGAGATGACCCGCGAGGAGTTCGAGGAACTGGTCGGCGAGGCGCTGGACCGGATCCCCACCGACCTGACCCGCCTGATGGACAACGTGGCCGTCTTCGTCGAGGACGAGCCGCCGCCCGGCACGCCCGACCTGCTCGGACTGTACGAGGGGACGCCGCTGACCGAGCGCGGTGAGTGGTACGCCGGGGTGCTGCCGGACCGGATCACCGTCTACCGCGGCCCCACCCTGCGGATGTGCGCCACCCGGCAGGAGGCCGTCGCCGAGACGGAGATCACCGTCGTCCACGAGATCGCCCACCACTTCGGCATCGACGACGAACGGCTGCACGCGCTCGGCTACGGGTGAGGCGGGCGGGCGTACGCTCCCGGGCTGGTGGCTGGTGGCTGGTGGCTGGTGGCTGGTGGCTGGTGGCCGGTGTGCCGCCGGCGCCGCTCGGCCGGGTCGGCGGCCGCCCCGGGGCCCGGTGCGGCGGTCCGGGGTGCGGGGTGCGGGCGGCCGGAGGGACGGCCGGGGGCTCCTTTCGCGGTGATGCGGGTCCGGGCGGGCGCGCCGCGCGGTCCGGCGCGGGGCGCGGGCGGGCCGCTCGGCGCGGGGGCGTGTCCTGGCGGGAGGCGGCGGCGTTGGACAGCGCGAGACCGGCCGCCCGCGACCCGTGCGGGCTCAGCCCCCCACCGAGCCGCGCGAGGTCCCCGCACATGCCCGTACCGCACAACGGCGACACCACCCGTAGCAACCGCGCCCGCGCCCGTACCGCAGGGTTCCGTTCCGCCGTACTCGTCACGCTGGTGGCCGCAGGGGTCGCCGCCTGCGTCAGCGCGGGGAGCGAACCGGAGCCCGCGCCGCGCCGGGTACCGGCCAGTGCGGGCAGTGTCGCCGACGGGCCGAGCGGCGGGCGGGTGGAGCCGGAGGGGGTCCGGCCGGCCGGGAAGAACGGGATGTCGCCGTCGCCGACCGCGTCCGCCGGCCCGTCCTCCCCGGGCGCCACCACCCCGGCCGCCACCCCCACGCGGGCGCCGCGCAAGCCCGTCGGCCGGGACCTGCCGGAACCGGCCGGCGGGGGGACGGTGCCGCAGCCGACCGCCCAGGAGTCGCCCACCCAGGCCCCGCCGCCCGACTCCGCGCCGCCCGCCGACCCGACCACCGCGCCCCCCACCGACCCGCCGAGCCAGACCACCGGCCCGGACCCCGGCGGCAGCCCGCCGCCCGCCGCCCAGAACTGAGGCCGGGCGCGGGCGGGGGTGCGGCCGGGGTCCGGACCGGGCCTCACCGGCTCCGCCGACACCGGGTGCGTGACCGGCGCCCCGGCCCGCGACCGCCGGCCCGCGACCGTACCGCCGCCGCCCCCGGGCCCCCGGCCGTGCGCAACCGTTCCCGGCCGCACCCCGGCCTCCCCCGCCGAGTAGCCGTCCCGCCACCGTCCCTTCCGCCCCAGAGGCCCCCGCCGGCCCCGGACCGTACCGCTCGGCAGAGCCGCCCTTCGGAGGCGATTGGCGAAACCGACGACCTATGCGTATGCTGGTAGATCGTTTGATCCGACTTCCCCTGTGTCCTGGCGCCTGACCTATCCGCGCCCCGAGGCGCGTTCCTAATCTCCCCTGGCTGACCGCATAGAGGCGGTTGTAAGCAACCCGCGGAGCTGGCACGTGCCGTAAGTCTCCGAGAGGTTTTGCTTCCGCATGTCCCTTGACAGTGCCGACCGTTCCGTCATGCCCGAGAACGCAGCCGACGCCACCGCACTTCTCATCCCCGAGGCCGAGCCGGCCCCGGGCGCCGCCGCGGACACCACCGGGGCGCCCACCGCGCCCCGGCCGTCCGAGGTGTCCGAGACCCCCGCCGCCGGCGAGCCGGACGAACCGGCCGAACCGGCCGAACCGGCCGGCATCACCTTCGGCGACCTCGGCCTCGCCGACGGCATCGTCCGCAAGCTGGTCCAGAACGGCGTGGTCACCCCCTTCCCGATCCAGGCCGCCACCATCCCGGACGCGCTCGCCGGCCGGGACATCCTGGGCCGCGGCCGTACCGGCTCCGGCAAGACCCTCGCCTTCGGCCTGCCGCTGCTGACGCTGCTGTCCGGCGGCCACACCGAGCGCAAGCGTCCCCGCGGCGTCATCCTCACCCCGACCCGCGAACTGGCCATGCAGGTGGCCGACGCGCTCCAGCCGTACGGCGACGTGCTCGGCCTGAAGATGAAGGTCGTCTGCGGCGGCACCTCCATGCAGAACCAGATCTACGCCCTCGAACGGGGTGTGGACGTGCTGGTCGCCACCCCCGGCCGGCTGCGCGACCTGATCAACCGCGGCGCCGCCGCCCTGGACCAGGTGCAGATCGCGGTCCTGGACGAGGCCGACCAGATGGCCGACATGGGCTTCCTGCCCGAGGTCACCGAGATCCTCGACCTCATCCCGGCCGGCGGCCAGCGGCTGCTGTTCTCCGCCACGCTGGAGAACGAGATCGACAGCCTGGTCCGGCGCTACCTGGTCAAGCCGGTCACCCACGAGGTGGACGCCGCCCAGGGCGCGGTCACCACCATGAGCCACCACGTGCTCATCGTGAAGCCCAAGGACAAGGCCCCGGTCACCGCGGCCATCGCCGCCCGCAAGGGCCGCACCATCATCTTCGTCCGCACCCAGATGGGCGCCGACCGGGTCGCCGAACAGCTCATCGAGTCCGGGGTCCGGGCCGACGCGCTGCACGGCGGTATGACCCAGGGCGCCCGCACCCGCACCCTTGAGGACTTCAAGGCGGGCCGGGTCAACGTGCTGGTCGCCACCGACGTCGCCGCCCGCGGCATCCACGTCGACGGCATCGGCTTGGTCCTGAACGTCGACCCGGCCGCCGACCACAAGGACTACCTGCACCGCTCCGGCCGCACGGCGCGGGCCGGCGAGTCCGGCACGGTCGTCTCCCTGGCGCTGCCGCACCAGCGCAAGCAGATCTTCCGGCTGATGGAGGACGCGGGCGTCGACGCCTCCCGCCACATCATCGGCGGCGCCGGGGTGTTCGACGAGGACGTGGCCCGGATCACCGGCGCCCGTTCGCTGACCGATGTGCAGGCCGACGCGCTGCAGAACGCCGCCGTCCAGGCCGAGCGCGAAGTCGCTGAACTCACCCGCCAGTTGGAGCGCCTCCAGCGCCGTGCGGCCGAACTCCGCGAGGAAGCCGACCGGTTGACCGCCCGTTCGGCCCGTGAGCGCGGCGAGGACCCGGAGGTCGCCGTCGCCGCCAAGGCCGCGGAACTGGCCGCCGAGGCAGCGGCGTTCGTTCCCGAGCCGCGGATGGAACAGCGCGACGACCGGGACCGCGACCGTGAACGCCGCGACGACCGGGGCAACTTCGAGCGCCGCCGCGACGACCGCCCGTACGGCCGCGACAGCCGGGACAGCCGCAGCGACAGCCGGGACAACCGCGGTGACGGCCGCGACGACCGGCGCGAGACGCGGCCGGCGTACCACCGCGACGACCGCCGTCCGGCGTCCCCCTCGTACAGCCGGGACAGCCGCGGTGACAGCCGTGACGGCTACAGCCGTGACGACCGGCGCGACAACGGCCGCGACAGCCGCGACGCCCGCCCCGCGTACAACAGGGACGACCGCCGGCCCGCCGCCACCTCGTACAACCGCGACGACCGGCGCGACGCCCGCCCGGCGTACAACCGCGACGACCGCCGTCCGGCGTCCTCCTCGTACAACCGCGACGACCGCCAGTCGGCGTCCTCCTCGTACAACCGCGACGACCGCCAGTCGGCGTCCTCCTCGTACAACCGGGACGACCGCCGTCCGGCCGCGTCCTCGTACGGCGACCGGGACCGGCGTGACACCCGTCCCGCGTACGGCAACCGCGGTGACGACCGTCCGTTCAACCGCGACCGCCGCGACAGCCGCCCGTCCTTCGGCGACCGCGACCGCCGTCCCTCGTACGGCGACCGGGACCGTCCCACCTCCTCGTACACCCGCGACAACAACAGCACCGCCGCCCCCGCCACCACCGACCGCAAGCCGCGCTGGAAGCGCAACGGCTGACCGCCGTGCGGTGAAGGGCGGCTGAACGGAGCCGAGGCTCCGGGGTCACGCGTGACGCGACCCCGGAGCCCCGGCTTTCCCGGCTGCTACAGTGCCTCGTCCGCCCGGTCGCAGGGGACTGACCAGGCGGTTTTCGGACGCACGCCTTCCGTTTCCGGGGGCGCCGAGGGGGAGTGGAATGCGCGCGCTTGGGGCGGCACGACGGGGACGGCGGTCACCGGCCGCACTCATCACGACGCTGGCACTGCTGGCCGGCGCGGCACTGGCGGCCGGCGCGCCGACCGCGCGGGCCGCGACGCCGGACTTCCCGTCCTGGCTGGTGGGGTACGGCACGTACAACCCGGCCAAGGGCACCGAACGCCTGTGCAGCGCCGTCGAGTTGAACCGGGTGCGTGAACTGACCGGCCCGGACTGCTTCACCGGCCGCACGTCCGCCGACTGGGCGCAGGGGTACCACGGCGGGACGCCCGACTCTAGTACGACGAATCCCACCTACCGCGTCGCCCCGCAGTACGACACGGCCACCCGGACCGGAGCCTTCGCGGTGGCCAGGGCCGACAACCCGCCGGTGAGCTACACCACCGGTTCCGGTCACCCCGACCTGGCGACCACCGCCGACGCGAAGCTGTACGCGGCGGGGGCCGGCGCGACCTTCTACTCCTGGGCCGGGCAGGGCGATCCGGACGGCCGGCGGGTCGCCCACAAGGAGCAGGTGTCGATCCTGTCGCCCGCCACCTGCGGCGCGTACCTAGGACACCCCCAGGCCGCCGGCACCTTCTGCACCCTGCCGAAGTCCGGCACGGCGGCGCCCGACCCCGCGCAGCAGTGCGTCGGCGACGCCGGCGGCGCCCTGCTGGCCGGCGGCAAGCTCATCGGCCTCTCCGCCACCGGCGCGACCGGCTGCGTGGCCGCGAGCGGGGTCCGCGTCTACGTCAACGTGACCGCGTACCGTGGGCAGATGCTGGCGTGGAGCCGGGACGTGTTCGTGCCGCAGTACGTCAACGGCGGCAACGGCTCCGTCGTCACCCAACTGCCCGAGCCGTACCCGAACACCGCGTATGTCTCCTGGCAGTTCATCGACCCGAGCGGGCGGTTGACGGGCACCGACAGCGACTACCCCGGCGGCGACACCGAGTACTTCGACGTCCACTACGACTGGCTGACCCAGGCGGGCGATCTGGACGGCGACGCCTACGGCGACCTCCTGGCCCGCACGCCCGGCGGCGCCCTCTACCGCTACCCCGGCACCCACGGCTACGACCTCGACACCGCGGCCAAGACCTGGCTCGGCAACGGCTTCGACCGCTACACCTCGCTCTTCGCCAGCGTCGACTTCTCCGGCGACGGCTTCCCCGACCTGCTCGCCCGCGACACCTCCGGCAACCTGTGGCTCTTCAAGGGCGACGGCAGGGGCGGGCTGGCGCCCCGGGTCGCCATCGGGTCCGGCTGGAACGCGTACGACCTCCTCACCGGCCGCGGCGACCTCTCCGGCGACGGCGTCGCCGACATCGTCGCCCGCGACCCCGCCGGGACCCTCTGGCTCCTCCGCGGCAACGGCAAGGGCGGCTACGCGGTCCGCACCAAGATCGGCACCGGCTTCAACGGCTACCGCGACCTCGTCGCCGCCGGCGACATGGACAACGACGGCCGCCAGGACATCCTCGGCCGCACCCCCGGCGGCGGCGTCTTCCTCCTCAACGCCAACGGCAAGGGCGGCCTGGCAGCGGGCACCCTGTACACGAAGACCGGCTGGAAGCAGTACTCCCGCATCAGCTGACCGGGACCGGCGGCACCTGAGCCCTTTTGGGGGGCGGGAGGCGGGGGTGCCCCCGGCTTCGGGGGCGCGGGGGGCGGTGCTGGGCGCCTCGGCTTCGGGGGCGCGGGGGTGTGTTCGGGCACCCCGGACTGGGGGGCGGTTGGGGCGCCCTGGCCTCGGGGCGCGGGTGCGGTGCTGGGCGCCCCCGCTTTGGGGTGTGCGGGCTCTTGGGTGCCGGTGCGGCCGGGGTGGCTGAACGCCGAGCGCTATCCCGGGGTGCGTCGGCTTCGGGGCGCGGGGGCGCTGGCTGCGCTGGCGTCGGGAGTGGGTCCTTCGCGGAGCGGGGCGTGCGGGGCGCCTTAGCGGCCGGGGGCGGTCGCCGCTGTCGGCTTCCGTGTGCACCCGGGGTGCGCCGGGGTCCTCGGAAGCGACTCCCGGGAGCGTCCCTGCCCCGTCCCCCTCCCCAAGGGAGACGCGCACCCCCGGCCTCTCCGGCCCCGATGCCAACCCGCAACCCCCCGCCCTTCCCACGGCGACTCGCCGCCCCCCGATACGACGCCGACCCGCCCCACGATCCCGGCTATGCTGCGGTGTGCGGGCCGTTAGCTCAATTGGCAGAGCAGTGGACTTTTAATCCATTGGTTGTGGGTTCGAGTCCCACACGGCCTACGGGGTCGGGTGTCGTTAGACGCTTCTGACCTGTGGGTTTGGTGCCCCGGCTCTCGGAAGACGGCCGGGGCACAGCCACGCCGGGGGTCGTGCGTGAGCGATGCGTGAGCGCGAGGACGGCCACTTGAGCTTGTGCCCGGCTCCGTCCCTTCGAGACCTAGTGTTCTGTGTTTGAAATAGCTTTACGTCTGGAGGGTTGGGATAATGAGGCTGTGTATCTGGCCACTGCGTTGCAGCTTCGCGAGGGTGACCGGTCGCGCCTGGAGGCGTTGACGCGGATGTCGACGGCCCCGGCAGGGTTGGTGCAGCGGGCGCGGATCTTGCTGCTGGCTTCGGAGGGCGTGTCCAACACGGACATTGCCGCCCGGCTGGGGACCTCGCGTCCGACGGTGTTGAAGTGGCGTGACCGGTACGGGGCTTCGGGGGTCGAGTCGCTGGGGGATCTGCCGCGTCCGGGGCGGCCGGGGACGGTGGACGAGGTGGCGGTGCTGGTGGCGACGGTGGCCGCGGACGGCCGGCCGCCGGCCTATCTGGGTGTGACGCACTGGTCGTCGCGGCTTTTGGGCAGGGAGTTGGGCCTGTCGTTCTCCGCTGTGGCCAAGGTCTGGCGGAAGTGGGGCATCCAGCCGCACCGTGTGGAGACCTTCAAGTTCTCCACCGATCCGGAGCTGGAATCGAAGATCCGCGACGTAGTGGGCCTGTATCTGGCGCCGCCGGAGAAGGCCGTGGTGGTCTGCGTGGACGAGAAGACGCAGATCCAGGCCCTGGACCGTACTGCCCCGATCCTGCCGCTGCGGCCGGGGCTGCCAAGGCGGCAGACGTACGACTACAAGCGCAACGGCACCACGTCGCTGTTCGCCGCCCTGGAAGTCGCCACCGGAAAGATCAGCGCGGACGCCTGCTTCGAACGGCACACCAACAAGGAGTTCCTGGCCTTCCTCAAGCAGGTCGCCAGGGCCCACCCCCGGGTGAAACTCCACGTCGTCGTCGACAATTACGCCACCCACAAGCACCCCAACGTGCAGGCGTGGCTGGCGAAGAACCCCCGTGTGACCCTGCACTTCACCCCCACCTCCTGCTCATGGCTGAACATGGTCGAAATCTTCTTCGGGATCATCACCCGCCAGGCCATACGACGCGGCACCTTCGAATCCGTCCCCGACCTCAAGGCCGCCATCCGCGCCTTCATCGACGGCTACAACACCCGCTGCGAGCCGTTCACCTGGACCAAATCTGCCGACCAGATCCTCAACAAGATCAAACGCAAATAGACTTCAAGCACGGAACACTAGAGGCTTGTTCAGCGGCCTGGCCTGTTGGCTGCTTGGGTCGAGGGGTCGGCAAGGGGGCGAGTTGGGTGAGTCGGCCTGGCACGTGGCGCTCCCGCAGAACTCGTGCCGCCGCAGTAGGGGTGGGCGGCCGCTGGTGGCCGGGAGTCGTGGCGACGGTCGGGAATCCATCACCGCACCGCCCACGACATGCGCGGAGCTGAGGGTTCCCGTCTTATCGGTGTCGCTGTGCCTCTCGTCTGCCACGTGCTGGACAAGTGAACGATAGCTACTGAGGTTGAACTCGTGGAGTCGTAGGGGCTGACGGTTGGTGCCTGGCTGCGGTATCACCGGAGGATGCGGTATCCACAGGGTGGCGGGTTGACCGCCGAACGGCAGTCCAGGCGTGAGGAGTTACGGCTTCAGGCGGCTGAGCGGTTCGCCCGGGGCGAGGGCAGTACCTCAATAGCCAGGGACCTGCGGGTCAGTGTCCGCTCGGTGCAGCGATGGCGTCACGCGTGGGCCGAGGGCGGTCCGCGGTCCTTGCGGTCGCAGGGCCCGGCCTCGCTGCCGAGGCTGAACGAGAAGCAGTTCGCCCAGTTGGAGGCGGAGCTGGCGAAGGGACCGGCTGCACACGGCTGGGAGGACCAGCGCTGGACCCTGGGCCGGATCAAGACCGTGATCGGCCGACGCTTCCACCTGGCCTACACGGTCCAGGGGGTGCGCAAGCTGCTGGTCCGCAACGGCTGGTCCTGCCAGGTCCCGGCCCGACGGGCCATGGAACGCTACGACGATGCGGTGGCAGGGTGGGTCAAGGAGGTCTGGCCCCGCGCGGAAGGCTAGCGGCGGGCCGTGGGGCCTGGCTGGTCTTCGAGGACGAAGCCGGCTTCTCCATGACACCGCCGCAGGCCAGAACATGGTCGCCACGGGGCCGCACCCCGGTCGTGCGCGTCCGCGGCCGTTCCCGCAGACGCGTCTCGATCGCCGCACTGACCTGCTACAGACCAGGCCACCGCTCCCGGCTGATCTACCGGCCCCGCAGGGACGACGGCAACCGTGACGGACGCAAGAGCTTCTCCTGGCGCGACTACCGGGACCTGCTGACGGCGCCCACCAGCAGCTCGGCGGCCCGATCGTTCTCATCTGGGACAACCTCAACGTCCACAAGGCCGCCGGCCTGCGCGAGTTCGCCGATTCACGCGACTGGCTGACCATCTACTACCTGCCGCCCTACGCCCCCGACCTCAACCCCGTCGAAGGAATCTGGTCCCTGCTGCGACGCGGCTGGCTCTCCAACGTCGCGTTCACCACCCCCGAACACCTCATCCGCACCATTCGCCATGGCCTCCGTAGCATCCAGTACCGCAGCAACCTGATCGACGGCTGCCTCACCGAGACCGGCCTGACCATCCAACCCGCATAGCGACATCACGAGTTCAACCTCAGTAGGCGCGGTGCCCGTCTATTGCTGGTGGCAGGTCACACGCCATTCTGGTCCGTTGCCTCAGGCGGTGGTTCGGTGACCTGTTCGCGACGCAGTTGCCGGGTCAGGGAGCGACAGGTCCACGTGAAGATCTCAGAACCCAATTTGCTGAGCTCCTCCGCCAGTTTCTCTGCCTCTTCGAACGAGATCTCTACGTGGACTGTTGCGCTACGCCTCTTGCTGATGCTTGCTATGGCCTTGCTGGGCAACGGTTCCTCTACGGAGACGTGTTCCGGCGCCCAGACGCCATGCACCAAACTGTTGCGTCTGGTAAGTAGTGGCTTGACCGTCCCGAGTAGGCTCCGGCATGCGGCACGCTGAGGCTCTGTTAGCTCGTGGTTGATCTTTGCCAGGGCGGTGCACATGTCTACCAGCTCATTGGCGCCCAGGCCTGCAGCGGCCACTTCGCCGTACTTGCTGTCCAGGAGAGCGATCATGAGCGTCCGTAGAAAATCCTCAAGCGATGCACTCGCGCGAGCCACCTCACCGACCAGCAAAGACATGCGAAGCTGGAGCTGTTCCATCTCCTCTTCTGAGCGAAGTGGTGGAAGCTCATCTTCCGTGAGATGCTGCAACGTCAGCTCATCAGACATGCGAGTCAGGGTAGCGCTGAGGCCGCACCTCTGGCCGCTGAATAACTAACATGGACCGTGGGGTAGACGCCGGATCCGCGCGCAATATCGAGGCTAAACGGAAGCGGACATTGCCTCCAAGACGCCGGCGGTGGCCCAGAAGTGGTTGTCGAGCCATTTTGCGGCTTGAGAGCTGCCGCCATGTTTGGTGGAGTTCCGCTCTCGAAGTAGTGATTTCAGCAGCTGCTGCGGCGTCAAAGCCGTCTTCGCTTCCTTGTAGTTGAAAATCAGAGGGTCGGTTCTCAACGCTTTCATTCGCCGAGCCTCTCGGATTAGATCGGGGAATTTGGTCCGATCGGGCATACCCGTAATTCGTTTCAGCATGAGCTCTGCTGCCGTGTGCAGCTCCTCGATTACCACCTCTGGAGCAACTTCCTCGACGCACCAGGCGGCCATCACGGTTTGCGCGACGATGAGCCGATTACCTAGCTCCTGATCATCGCTAGCAGGCCATAGAGAGTGTACTGGCCACACTGAGGATGCCTTGAGAGCCCGTAGCTTCGGAACGAACCAATTCTCGTCGCGGGAGTAGCGCTCGTACCAGGTGCAGCGGTGTTTGGTGAGAATATCTGCGTATCCGTTGCCCAGTTTGCGACGGTAGGCAGGTGAGTGCCTGCCAGGTGTAGCCTCGGCAATGGTGGGGAGATCTCGGCGAAGTCTCTCCAGGAAGATGTCCAGGCCATAGGTCCAGCCGTCTACGGCCGTATAACCCTCACCGTCCCATGTGGCGCGGCTCCTCCAACGAATATTCATGCTGCGCGCCCGTCTTCGTGCCGCCCCGTTCATGGCTCGGACTACTTCCAAATTATCGGGGTGGAAAGTGAAATATCCATCGAATCCTGCCACGTCGTGCTCCAGTAGACGTTGACGGAAAAGTTGAGACCAGCTGGATGATTATTCCACTGTCGATGGTCCCTGGCGAAGGTTTTGCAAGGCTGGCGAGGCCGCGCACCTACTTTGTTAAGAGGCAGTATCCATCGAACAAGGCGACCGGCGCACACAGTTCAGGCGTGCTCCGGTTGGAGTGCCTGATTGATGCGCCGAGGCAAGCACGCTTCACCTGCATGGTGATCGTGGGGGTCCGGCTTCAGCGGCTGCTCCTCAGCTGAGCACGGGGAACCAGCGCGGCAGCTTTCTCCGCGACCTCCCGGTCCAGCTCCGGCAGGAGGCTCGTATACGTGTCCGACGTCAGGGTGATCGTGGAGTGGCGCAGGACCTCCTTCACCGTGTGGATGTCGCCGCCGCCGGCGTGCGTGAGGGTCGCTGCGACATGGCGGAGGTCGCGGAAGGTGATCGGCGGGAGGTCGGTCGTTGCGTGGATGCGGCGGAAGGTATCGGAGACCATCTCGGGGTGGAGCCAGGAGCCGTCCTCGCGGGTGAAGACCTTGCCGGTGTCGTTCCAGGCCGTGCCCCACTTCTTGCGGTCCTTCTTCTGGCGCTTCCGGTGGGAGCGGAGGGCGGCGATCGTGAGGCTGTCGAGGGCGATGGTGTTGGCGCTGCCGTCCGTCTTCGGCTCGGCCTCGTACGGGTCCCAGCCGTCGACCACGATCTCCTTGGCCGGGGTGATGAGGCCGGCCTTGAGGTCGACGTTGCTCCAGTCCTGGCCGACGGCTTCGCCGCGACGCAGGCCGCGGAAGCCGACGAGGTGGAACAGGGCGTACAGCCGGTCCTCCTGGGCGGCGTCGAGGAAGACGCCGAACTGCTGCGGTGTCCAGACCATGACCGGGCCGGGTATCTCGCCGGTCTGCCGCCACCGCCAAACGCGCTCGTCCGTCCAGAGCAGGGGCTTCGGCCTGCGGCCCGAGGCGAGTTCGACGTGGGAGGCCGGGTTGAAGGTGATGAGCTGTTGCGCGATGGCGGAGTTGAGCGCGGCGCGCAGGGTCCGGCGTATCGCCTGCTGGGTGGAGGGACCGGTCAGCTTGCGGAAGGGCGGCATCTCGGCGAGCTTCGCCCGCTCCGCCGCCAGCCATGCCCGTTCGGCTACTACGGGCCGCCCCGGCGCACTCGGCTTGCAACGGGCAATCTGTGCCCGACGCGCCGCGTTCTTGGCAGCGATGACCTCGTTGGCGTCGGCGATGCCGTCGAACATCTCCACGAGGTGGCCGACGTTGAGCCGGTCGAGCCGCACGTGGCCGATGCGCGGCTTGAGGTGGACGTTGATGTGAGAGGCGTAGCCGTTGAGGGTCGTCCTGCGGCGCTTCTTGGACGCGAACCAGAGGTCCAGCCACTCGCCGACCGTCGTGCCGCCGCGTAGGTCGAGCCCGGAGCGGAGGCGTCGGCGGATCTCCTCGACCTCGGGCAGCGGCGCCTTCTCGTCGACCAGGCGTTCCAGTAGGGCCGCGACGCGCTCGACGCTGTCCGGGTCGTCGGTGTCGGCGAGGCCGAGGAGGGTGCGGACGTGGTCCAGGTCCGCCTGGGCGGCTTTGAGGTTGTCGTACCCGGCGCGGCTGAAGGAGCGGCGGGTGCCGTCCTCGCGGGACGGGAGTTCCTGGCGTACGGAGTAGGAGCCGTGCTTGCGGCTCGCGAGCTTGGGGCAGTTGCTGCCGAGCGGTCGGCCGGTATCGGTGTCACGGCAGTAGCAGCGGCGGTGAGTCGAGCCCTTCATAGTGCTTCCCCCTGCAGGTTCAGAGACCGTCTGCCGGGGCGTCCTTCCAGACGATGTTGCCCTCGGCATCCATTGACCAGGTCCGTCGCGGTGCGGCTCTGCGCTCGCGCAGTTGGGGGCTGGGGCCGTCGTAGCCGTACGACTCGCCGGTGAACCACTGGAGTGCGTCGAACGTGTCGGTCGGTTCCTCGTCGGGGAGCGCCTGTACGCGGTCCACGAGGCCGACGGGATAGATCAGGCAGATCGGCGCCACGTGCAGGGCCTTGGCGAGCACCATCACCTCGACCAGGGGGAGTTGGGCACGACGGCCGGATTCCATGTTGGCGATGACGTTGCGCGGAATGGCGTACCCGAGATCGGCGCAGGCGCGGGCCAGGTCTTCGCCGCTCATGCCCAGCTCCTTCCGAAGTCGGCGGACCTCGGCTGCCACCGTCGCCACGACCTGGTCGGCCCACTCGGGGGCGTTGTCTTCATTCCGCCCAGCATCAGCACTGCGTTGTGTCATGGCGACACAGTAGCTTGGTGCACCCTCCTGACCTGGGCTTGGAGCCGGATGTGAGACCGTGTTCGCCGAGAGCTGTATATGGAGGAGGCGGCTATGCGTGAGAGCCATACGACCCGGCCGGTGGTCAGGGGCATGGCCAAGGACGAACTGCTGGCGCTGCCGGCGGCGGTGGACCTGGAGACGGCGAACCGCGCGCTCGGGCTGGGACGGAGCAAGGGCTACGAGTTGGCCAAGCGCGGCCAGTACCCGTGCCGCGTTCTGCGGTTGGGCAATTCGTACCGAGTGGTGACGGCCGAGCTGCAGGCTCTGCTCGGGCTCGCGGCGTGATGTGCATGGCCCCGGTACGCGCGCCCGTTGGACGCCGCCGAAGATCCCGTGGACTGCTGCGCGCGTTCGTCGTACTGTCCGTGGTCGCTCGCGCGGCGCCAACCGCCGAGAACGAACGAGCCCCCGACGCGCCAACGCCGGAGGCTCACAACTCCCCTGTACGCCAGAAACGATCAACCCAGGTGGGGCGGGCCGGCCAGCCTGCACCCACCGGTCGAGGAGCTACCCATGGAGCCTATGACAACGGCTGTCCGCGACGCACCCCCTGCGGCAGCCTGGCCGCCGGTCACCGTACCCGGTCAGCCGGAACGTACGACGCGGCAGCCGCTCGCGGAACTGACCGCCAAGCCGAATCCGTCCGGCGACCAGTCGGCTGTGGTGACCGGGCCTCTTCCGGTTACTGACCGGCTGACCGGAACAGCCGGACGCCTGACCGCGGTCACTGACCGGGAGCCGGTCACCCCGGTCGGTCAGCCGACGGGTCCGGTCGATCCACCGCCGAGGAGTGCGCTCTCGGAGGGCGCTGACCTGCTGACCGAGCTGCGGTCAGCCATTGCCCGGTACGTGGTCATGCCGAGCGGTGAGGCCCTGGACGCGGTCACCTTGTGGGTCGCGGCCACTCATCTGCAACCGGCGTGGCAGCACGCGCCGCGCCTGGCGGTGGTCGGCCCGGCGAAGCGGTGCGGGAAGTCGCGGCTGCTGGACGTGCTGCACGACACCGTCCATGACCCCTTCATCACGGTCAACTCGACCCCGGCGGCGATCTTCCGGTCGATCACCGAGCAGCCGCCGACACTGCTGGTGGACGAGGCGGACACCATCTTCGGCAGCGTCAAGGTCGCGGAGAAGAACGAGGAGATGCGCGGCCTGCTCAACTCCGGTCACCAGCGAAACCGGCCCACCACTCGGGTCGTCGGGCCGGAGCACAAACCCACCAAGTTCGCCACCTTCGCGATGGCGGCACTGGCCGGGATCGGGGACCTGCCGGACACGATCATGGACCGGGCGGTCGTGGTCCGGATGCGCAGGCGCGGACCGGGGGAGACGGTACTGCCGTTCCGCTCTCGTCGCGACACCCCGCTGCTGCACGTTCTGCGGGACCGGCTGGCCGGGTGGCTGGTGCCGTTGACCGATACGGCGGCGGCTATGGAGCCCGCGCTGCCGGTGGAGGACCGGGCGGCGGACACGTGGGAGCCGCTGGTGGCCGTCGCCGACCTCGCTGGAGGCGGCTGGCCGCAGCGAGCCCGGCAGGCTGCCCTCGACCGGAGACGGCCCCAGGCGGCGAGGGCTGACCCGCATCCACCCGCCCCACCCGTCCCCGTGCAGGTCAGCACGGGGACGGGTCGTTGTCCCGCAACGGGTCGACCCGCACCAGGATTCCACCCGTACCTGCGCTGACCAGGAGCGCAACGGGTGGGACGGGTCGCTCACCGTCTCCGGTGAGAACGCGGACCGAAGTACGAGAAGCGCCGGGCACGGCAGCGCTGGACACAGGCGATCTGCGGCGCAGCAAGTTGTGGGGCAAGGGGTCCTTACGCCCCGACGCAGCAAGTTGTCGCGTCGGACGGTCCTACCGCCCGTCCTGCGCACGTGTCCTCGCCGGGGGACGAGGACACGAGTACCCGAGCGAGGGCGCCCGGGTCTTGGGGAAGAAGACGCAGCGCGGCCGTAGAGCAGCCGTTCGGCGTGCGCGATGCTCCCCACTCCGGTACCGGACTTTTGCCGGAGCCGTCCTCGGCTACTGATTCGTGCTGAGGACGCGTGCCAGCGACGCCGCCTGCTCCGCCATCGCCCGTTTCCACACCGCGCCGTCCTGCCCTGCGATCTCCCGCCACAGCGATGCGGTCGCCGTACCGAACGCCGCGAGCGCTTCGGGCGGTGCGCTGCGCCACGACGGGAAGTGGCCCGCGAATTCGATCGCGGCCTCGACCAGGTGGCCGGCCTCCATAAGGCGGAGCGCCAGGGCGCCCGGGTCGATCCATCCGGCGCCGCGTGTCGGCCATGCCCAGTCGATGAGCCGCGCCCGGCCTCCAGCGATCAGGACGTTGTCCGGGGCGAAGTCCGTGTGCAGCAGCGCGTCACCGTCGAAATGCTGCAACGTGCCAGGTGGCGCGTACTCCGCCCACCGGTCCACGGCCTGCTTGATGTCGACGTCAGCCGGTGCCGTGATCCCTTGTAGTTCGGCGAGCGCCGCTTCCACGAGCGGCAGGTCTGGGGAGCCGGGGGCGTAGTCGGCGTGGCGGCCGTCGATCACCTCGTAGCCGAGGAGGCTCCAGCCGTCGAGTTCCAAGTGCCAGAACAGGCGCGGGCACGAGGCGGGCAGCTGCGCGGCCACCGCCGCCTCACGGCGCTGCGCACCCACCTGTGGATGGTCGGCCGGGATGCCCTTCACGAAGACCGGACCGCTGTCCGTGTCGAGCACGGAGGCGATGCCGGAGTTCATGCCGCCGGGCGCGGTCACCGCCTGCTGGACAGCGCCGGTCTTGTCGGCGATGGCCTGGCGGACCTCGGCGGGAAGCTGCTCGAAGGAGATACGGGACATGGACACGACGCGCTGTTCCTTGACTCCTGGGGGAATGGGGTGCCGCCCCGGTCAGCTTACGACCGGAGCGGCACTGGGCGCGCCCGCTGGGGTTAGTACGGCTGGTCGTCGCCCGCCGAGCAGGAGCACTCGGCGGCCTCGGCCGCCTCGTCCAGGTCGGCGATGATCTGGAACTCGTCGTCCCTGATCGGAGCGATGGTCAGCGGCACCGGCAGGATGCCGGTCCGCTCGGCGGGCGGGCGCAAGCCGATGGTGACCGATACCGGCTGACGCTGCGGGGCCAGGGCTGCGGCTGGTGGAGTCATGATCCATAACCTCCGTGTTGGCAGTAGAGCTCTCGTTGGTCCCCCGCCTCCTGGTAGAGCTTGGCCAGCGGGCGACACGTGCGGCACGTGCCCGCGATCGTGCAGCCGGAGCAACCACCGGTGCGGAGCTGTAGGGACTCGGCGATTCCGCCGAGCCGGGGGAGGGCTTCGATGCCCTCCGTGATGAGATTCACGCTCGGGTCGCGGCCGACCTTGCAGATTGACGCGATGCCGTGCGGATCGACGTGGAAGAAGGTGTGGCCGGCGTTGCAGCCGGTGAAGACGCTTCGGGGGCGCAGGTGGTCGTGGGCCTGGGTCGCCAGCGGGTTCGCTTCGCCGTCGATCGTGGGCGATATGCTCGTGTACACCTGGTACGGGAAGCCGTACGCCTCGGCCAGCCGGACCATGGCATCGACCTCGTGGGCGTTGTCGTCCGAGACGATCACGTTGAGCCGGATCGGCAGCCTGTCCTCGCCGGCGGCGTCCAGGCCCTCCACGAACCGGCCGAAGGCCCCGCGGTTCCTCGTGACCGCGTCGTACGTTCCGGCGGTCGCCCCGTATAGGCTCACTGTCAGGCGATACGGACGCCGCCGGGCGAACAGCTCCCGGATCGGCCGCTTCCGCAGCGACGAACCGTTGGACGAGACCTGGACCATCATGCCGAGCTGGTGGGCGTACTCGTACGCCGCACCGAACTCGCGATCGATCAGCGCCTCCCCACCGGTGATCTGCAACCACAGGACCCCGGCGTCTCGCATCACACGGAGCAGTTGCTGCTTGCCATTCCAGTTCAGGCCGGCGAAGCGCTTCTCTCCGAGGTAGCAGAACTCGCAGTCGTAGTCGCAACCGAGGTTGATCTCCCACGACGCTTTGGCATAGCCGTACCGGGACTGCTCCCGGACGAGAAGAAAGTCACGGAGGCGGGTCTGCGGAAGCTCCGTGCCCCACGCTCGCGCGGCGGCGTCGACCAGCCAGGCCGGGGCCTTCTGATCGTTGACGGTAGCGCCCCGCAGCTCTTCGTAACGGACTTCGGGGATGCGCACGCCCGCCGCGTGACCGGGCTGGACGAGCAGGTACTGGCCGAGGAACGGGCTGGCGACGAGGAGTGGTGCCGGACTGTACGACGTCTCTCTGTCTGTGGTGAGGAGCGGGTGTGCGGTCACGACGACCTCCACGGGTAGGCGAGCGGTTAGCCTCCGCGTTTCGTTTGCAGTGGTGTCCGGATCTTGAGCGGGAACGCGAAAGTGCCTTCTGAGCTGGGATGATGAGGCTTGTCTAGGGCTTCTGTCATCACAGCGAGAAGGCACTTTCTGCGTGCAGACTACCGGGTCACGCCCCGCGCTGGTCGTGTCGGCCGACGGTCGCGGAGTGGTCAGTCACGCCGGGTCGCGTCTGCTGGCCGACCTCGCCGACGCCACCGGCCTGACGGGGGCCTTCACCGACACGCTGCGCCGGCTGCGGCCACGGGGCACCGGGCACGACCCCGGCCGGGTCGCTGTCGATGTGGCAGTGATGCTCGCCGACGGCGGCCAGGCCATCTCCGACTTGGCCCTGTTGCGCGACCAGCCCGGCGTGTTCGGCCCGGTCGCTTCCACTCCGACCGCCTGGCGTCTGCTGGCCGGCATCGACCCGGCCGCACTCGCCGGGCTGCGCTCGGCCAGGGCCGCCGCCCGTGACGTCGCCTGGCTGCAGGCCGCCGAGACCAAAGGCGGCATAGCAGCGGCCCGCGCAGGTGGCCGGGACCTGCCCGGCCTGGTCCTGGACATCGATGCCACCCTGGTGACCTGCCACTCCGACAAGGAACAGGCGGCACCCACCTACAAACGCGGCTTCGGCTACCACCCGCTGCTGTGCTTCCTGGACAACACCGGCGAGGCCCTGGCCGGACTGCTGCGGCCGGGCAACGCCGGCGCGAACACCGCCAGCGACCACATCACCGTTCTCGACCGGGCCCTGGCCCAGATCCCCGACGCCCACCGCCACGGCACCCCGATCCTGGTCCGCGCCGACAGCGCCGGAGGCGCGAAAACCTTCCTCGCCCACCTGCGCTCCCTGCGGGACCGGGGCATCCGCACGTCCTTCTCCGTGGGATACGCGGTCACCGAACCCGTCCGCCGGGCGGTCCGGGCCCTGCCCGACCGGTTCTGGCACCCGGCTCTGGAGCAGGACGGCACCCTGCGGGCCGGCGCGCAGGTCGCCGAGCCGACCGGCATGGTCGACCTGACCGGCCACCCCGACGGCACACGCCTCATCGTCCGGCGCGAACGCCCGCACCCCGGAGCGCAGTTGTCGCTGTTCGACCTCGACGAGGGCATGCGCCACCAGGCGTTCCTCACCGACACTCCCGTCGGCGAAGGCTCGCTGCAATTCCTGGAGGTCCGCCACCGCGGACATGCCCGCGTCGAGGACCGCATCCGCTGCGGCAAGACCACCGGCTTCGGCCGCTTCCCCTCCCGCCACTTCGCCATCAACACCGCGTGGCTGGAGCTGGCCCTGACCGCCATCGACCTGCTCGCCTGGACCCAGACCCTCCTGCTGGACGGCGAACTGGCCACAGCCGAGCCGAA
Organism: Streptomyces sp. ITFR-21; assembly: GCF_031844685.1. Lineage (NCBI taxonomy): Bacteria > Bacillati > Actinomycetota > Actinomycetes > Kitasatosporales > Streptomycetaceae > Actinacidiphila > Actinacidiphila sp. ITFR-21. The sequence continues at coordinate 2,848,747 of NZ_CP134605.1, read as the reverse complement.
GAAACTCCGCTACCGCCTGCTGCACGCAGCAGCCCGCCTCACCCGCGGAGGACGACGCCTCCACCTGCGGATCGCCGCTACCTGACCCTGGCGAAATGAGCTGACCAAGGCATTCACGCACCTCGCGGCACTGCCCAGACCAGCCACCTGACCCATGGCCCAGCCCTGTTCACCTACGACCCGAGGAACCCTGGAGCACCCGACCCAGCGTCGGGCCAAAGCCATACCCACCCAGCCACAAACGGCGACGACCACCGAAAAGAGACGTCAGCCCAGCTCAGCAAAGCCCAACCGAAACAGCGAGGTTAATCCATTGATTGTGGGTTCGAGTCCCACGCGGCCTACGAGGTCCGGCTCCCGAGGGAGCCGCTGACCTGCGGGTATGGTGCCCCGGCCGCCGGAGAGGCGGGTTCTATTGATCCCCGCAACATCCTGGAGTTCAGGGAGTTGTGGGGATCGTAAATTTCGAGGTGCTGAAGGCGGTGTTCTTCGAGGCGCCGGACAGGGAGAACGGCAGCATCACCGCTGCGGCTCGTGCAGTGGGAATGAATCGCAACACGGCGTTCGGGTGGGCACGCCATGCCGGGGCGGCGCGTGAACGATGGGTGGTGCTTGGCCGTCCCCCACGCGGACGCTCGGCTGCGGGACGCCGTGGGCGGCTACCGGCCTCGCACTGTCCTGCGGGAGGGGGCGTCGGGTGGCATGGTGGTGACGGTATGTCAGGGGCTGGGGTCGGGGGTGGCTCGGTGGGTCGTGGGGTGCGCTGGTTGGTGGCGGGCGGGGTGGCCGCGGTCGCGTTCGCGGTGCCGACGGTGGTGTGCGGGGTGTGGGCGCTGTGGTCGCTGATCGGGGACGCCGGAGCGCGCTGGGGGGTGGCGTCGGCGCTGGGCGCGGCGCCGGGGCCCGGCGGGCGGGCGGCGACGCCGTCCGGACGACCACCCACCCCGCGCCCGCCGCGCCGTACGGGCCGTGCCGCGCCCGCGGGCGGAGACGATCCCAGAGCGGAGGCAGGATGAGCGATCCCGTGACCGTGGTCCGACCGATGAGGGACCAGGACGTGGCGGGCGCCGCCGCGGCGCTGGTGGAGGTGCACGGGACGGACGGCTACCCGGTGTACGGCGTGGCCCGGCCCGAGGCGACGGTCAGGCCGCCGGGCGTCGTCCGGGCGTGGGTCGCGGAGGCGGACGGGGTCATCGTGGGGCACGTCGCGGTCAGACGTCCCCAGGGCGACGAAGGGGCGGTGGCCCTGTGGCGGGAGCAGAGCGGCGAGGACGACTCGCGGATCGGCGTGGTGTCACGGCTGTTCGTCGTACGCGGCGCCCGCGGGCAGGCGGTGGGGGAGCGGTTGATGCGGGAGGCCATGTCCTTCGGGCGGGCGCGGTCCTTACGCCTGGTGCTTGACGTGGTCGAGAGGGACTCCGCCGCCGTCCGCCTGTACGAGCGCCTGGGCTGGCGGGCCATCGGCGGGGCACAGCACCCCTACGGCGACGGGCGCCGGGTCGCCGTGCGGTGCTACGTCGGCCCCGACCTGCTGAGGGCGGTTGAGGGCGGTTGAGGGCGGTTGAGGGCGGCTGAGGACGCCGGCCCGAGCGACGGCGGGAGCCGGCAGGCACGTCCACGGGCCGGCCCCCGGTGCCTCCCGGCAAACGGGCCGACGGGCGGCGCCCCAGCTGTGCAAGCTCCCGGCCCCGCGCCCGCAGCCCCCGGCCCGCAGCCCGGTCCGCGCCCGCGGCTCCGCGCCCCGGTCCGCGCCCGCGGCTCCGCGCCCCGGTCCGCGCCCGCAGCTCGCGCCCCGGTCCGCAGCCCCCGGCTCCGCGCCCCGGTGGGAACGCTCGCAAGGACTGCCGATTCCGACACCCGCCGCCCTGCCGCCTCCCCGCACCCCCGGACGGCACCATGGCTGACCATGGACGAAGAAGCGGCGGCGCAGGCCCGTCTGACCAGGAGCCGACTTGCCGCCGACGGCGTCGTCGGCCTCGCGCTCAGCGTCGTGGACAACGCCGGGATCGCCCGCACCAAGACCATTCCGCTGCGCCGGCTGGACGAGGCCGTACGGCACGGGGTCGGCATGTCGCCGGTGTTCGACGTCTTCCTCGCCGACGACTCGATCACCGACAGCCGGTACGTCGGCGGCCCCGACGGCGATCTGCGGCTGTTCCCTGATCTCGAACGCGCGGTGCCGCTCGCCGCGCAGCCCGGCTGGGCGTGGGCGCCGGCCGACCGCTACGCCCAGGACGGCACCCCGCACCCCTGCTGCCAGCGGCTGTTCGCCCGCCGGATGACCGAGCGGGCCCGAGCCCGCGGGCTGAGCCTGCTGGCCGCGTACGAGGTCGAGTGGATCCTGCGCCGCCCGGACGGCACCGACCCGGCCGAGGGCGGCCCCGCCTACGGGCTGCGCCGGTTCACCGACCTGTCCGACTACCTCCGCGACCTGCTCCAGGCGCTGGAGGCGCAGGGCCTGGACGTCCAGCAGATCCATCCCGAGTACGCGGCGGGCCAGTTCGAGGTCTCGGTCGCCGCCGAGGGCCCGGTGGCCGCCGCCGACAGCACCGTGCTGGTACGCCAGACGATCCGCGGCGTGTCCGCCCGCTACGGTCTGCGCGCCTCCTTCGCCCCCTCCTTCGCGGGCGACGGGGTCGGCAACGGCGCCCACCTGCACCTCAGCGCCTGGCGCGACGGCGGGAACCTGATGACCGGCGGCCGGGGTCCGTACCGCCTCACGGCGGAGGGCGAGTCCTTCCTCGCCGGCGTCCTCGACGCGCTGCCCGCCCTGCTGGCGCTGGGCGCTCCGGGGCCGGCCGGCCATCTCCGGCTGGTCCCCTCGCAGTGGGCCGGCGCCTACCAGTGCTGGGGGTCGGAGAACCGCGAGGCCGCGCTGCGCCTGGTCTCCGGCCACAGCGCCAACGCCGAGGTCAAGTGCTTCGACGGCGCCGCCAACCCCTACCTCGCCCTCGGCGGCACTATCGCCGCCGGTCTCGCCGGGGTCGACGCCGCCGCCACCCTCCCCGCCGAGGTCAGCGGCGACCCGGCCCTCCTCCCCTCCCCGCCGCCCCGGCTGCCCGAGTCCGCCGCGGACGCCCTCGACGCCTTCAGCGGCTCGACCGTCCTGCGGGAGGCCCTCGGCGAGCCGCTCTACGAGGCCGTCCGCGCCGTCCGCCGGGCCGAGATCGCCCTCTTCGCCGACCAGAGCCCGGCGCGTATCGCCGAAGCCACCCGCTGGCGCTACTGACCGTTCCCGGCCGCCCGCCGCTCCCCGGGCCCCTCAGGCCCGTCCGCCCGCCGGCCCCGGCCCCTCGTCAGGGCCGGCCGCCCGACCGGTCGGGCTTTCAACCCCGCCGCCCTCCGGCCGAGTTCGAGCGCCTGCGCCTTGACCCGGACCAGAGCCGCCTGGAACTCCGGGGCCGTCCGGTAGTCGGGCTCCGGCGCCGCCGCCTTCACCGGCAGCAGGTACACGTCCGGCGGGATCTCCAACTCCGCGTTGGCCAGCACCTGCAGGGCCCGGCAGGCGCGCCGGTCCCACTCCCCGGAGGCCAGCGCGCGGTTGATCTCGTAGTAGACGTGCGTCGCGGACTTCGTGTCGTAGCTGTTGGGCGTGTGGAACTGGACCTCGATCATGTACGACTGGTCCTTGGCCTGCCAGGAGTTGTTGAAGCCCTCGTAGTAGTCGGTCCCCCAGTAGTCCTTCAGCACCCGGTCCAGGTAGGTCGCGCGTAACGCCGCACAGGCGTCCCGGGCCTTCGCGGCGTACTGCGCGGGGGTGTAGATGGTCGTGTAGCGGTGCAGGTCGGCGATCGCCGCCAGCGCCACGTCGAGGGGCAGCGGCTGGGGCGTGCCCGGCTTGCCCGCGTGCTCCTCGCGGATCCTGAGGACCTTCTCCCGCAGTGAGCCGAGGCTCTCGAGCGCGTACTCGGTCCCGACGAACTTGCCACCGGTCGCCCTGGCGATGCCGTCGACGAGCGCGCCGAGCTGGTCCTTCCGGCCCGTGGCCGCCGTGTGGTACGCGACGAGCCTGGCCTCCTCCTCCGCCGTCAGCGCTGCGGGCGCCTTTCGGCGCATGCCGTTCCCGCCACCGTTCGGCGCGCAGGACGGCCGCCTTCGTTCGTGCCCCGGCGTACGGCCGTGCCGTCCACGGCAGTACAGGGCGCTCGGCGCGCGCGGTGGTGCGGCGTCATCGCGGCACGCCCGCGCCTCGCCGCGCCCGCACTCGGCACATAGGCGGCCCGGCGGGGACGGCCGGCGTGCCCGCCGGGCCCGCCGCGCCGGGTCAGCGCTGGTCGCCGCGCCGCTTGCCGGTGACCGTGAGCCAGGCGCCGGGGGCGTACGTGGTCGCGGTGCGAACCTGCTCCTCCTGGAACTCCAGGACGGCGAGGGCGCCGCCGGGCAGGATCTCGTAGTCGTAGTGGGTGCCGGAGGCGTCGGCGTAGTCGTCCTGCCGGGGGTCCTCGGTGAGGGAACCGGGGACGGCGAGGACGTCGGCCAGCCGTACGTTGACGCTCATCCTTCGACGGTAGGCCGTCGACGCCCCTCCGGCACGTCGGGACCGGCCCCCGCACCGCCGCCGCGCGTACCGCGCCCGGCACTCGCACTGCCGCCGCTCCCCGCAGGGCGCCCTCCTCGCGGCACCTCCTCCGCCCGGCCCCGTTCCCCGGACGAAGCCCGTGGCCGGTCCACGGCGGTAGGAAATCTGCACGACACAGATTCCCGCTAGGATTCGCTCACACATGATCGGGAATGGTCGCGCGGTCTTGGTCTCCAAGGCCTCCGGCGGTCTTCGCCTGCACGGCTCGTCACCGCCTCAGTGAGCTCACTCTGATGACGAAGGAGCTTCGCGATAGCACTACGGATATGGCTCAGCAGCGCGGGGGTCGCCACCACCCAGGTCATGCGGATGCTGCGCGACAACCCGGACAACGTCGACGTGCGGATCTACGGCACCAATGTGCTGCGGGACGCCCCCGCGCTCACCGCGTGCGACGTGGCGGAGGTCGAACCCCGCCATGTCAGCGACGCGGACTACGCCGAATTCGCGCTCGAATTCTGCCGTCGGCACCGTATCGACGTGCTGATACCGCCCAGACGCCTGGTCGCGCTCGCCGGGCTGGTGGACGACTTCGCCGCCGTCGGCACCCGGCTGATGTGCTCGCCGCCGGCCGCGGTCGAGGTCCTGACCAGCAAGAGCCGTACGTACGAGGTCGCGGCCGAGGCGGGCGTGCCGGTGCCGCCGTGGCGGGTCGTCTCCGACGCCGAGGGGTTCCGGGACGCGGTACGGGAGCTGTCGGCGACCGGCGAGCGGATCTGCATCAAGCCCGCCGGCGAGTACTCCGCCTTCGGCTTCCGGATCCTGGACGACGGGCCGCTGCGGATCAAGGACCTGCTGGCCCCACCGCTGCCGCTGGCGTCGGTGGCCGCGGTGGCGGACGCGCTGCGGCGGGCGGCGGACGAGGACGAGGCGATACCGGAGTTCCTGGTGATGCCGTACCTGGACGGCCCGGAGGTGAGCGTCGACTGCCTGTCCGCCCCCGGTGGCGCGACGCTCAGCGCGATCGCGCGCTCCAAGCAGGGCCGCTATCGGCACCTGCTCGACGACCCCGCCCTGACCGCGATAGCCCGGCGCCTGGTCGGCCACTTCCAGCTCGCCTACCTGTCCAACGTCCAGCTGCGCCACCGCGGCGGCGAGCCGGTACTGCTGGAGGCCAACCCCAGGGCGTCGGCGGGGATCTTCCAGACCGCGCTGTCCGGGGTGAACCTGCCGTGGGCGGCCGTACGGCTGCTGGTGTCCGGTGACGCGGGACCGCTGCCCGCGCCGCGGCTGGGCGGTCGGCTCGCGGTCACCGAGATCGCCACCGAGGTGGACGGCGGCACCCCGCTCGCCCTCATCGAGCGGCCCGCCCCGGCGCCGGACCCGGTCCGGGTACTGGCCGAGATCGACACCGCCCCCGGCGCCGCGCCGCGCGCCCGCCGGGAGGCCGAGCTGCTGCTCGGCGAGGAGACGGCGAAGGCCGGCTGACCCGCGGTACGGGACAAGGGGGCCGACCGGGCGCGCTGCCGGGCGGCCCCCTCCGCTCAGGCCGCGGTCGGCTTCTTGGCGGTGACGGCCGCCGCCGGCACCTTCGCGGTCACCTGCGTACGGGTCCACATCGCCACCAGCGCCGACGCCAGACTCAGCACGGTCGACTGCTGCTCGGGGCTCCAGTGCAGCCCGAACCCGACGGCGAGCGCCAACCCCGCCTGGACCAGGCCGAGTACGGCGGCGCTGATCCCGTCGTGCACGCTGAGCGCCACCAGCAGCCCGACGACGGCCGCCGCCGCCGCGTTGATCACGGCCTGCTGGTCGTTGGTGAGGTCGAGGCCGAAGGCGGTGGACAGCTTGACGATCACCGCGACAAGTGCCAGCCACAGCGCGGGTTCGCGACCGAATATCTTCATGAAGGTTCCACTTCCGCTGTTTTCCCGGGAGCCGCGGCGTGGTCGGCGCGGCTTGTCGTCCACCAGGCTGCCCCGCGGGGAAGCGGGTAGGCCGGACAGGGTGGGAAACGGGCGCGCCCCGGCCCGCACGTCGCCGTGCGGGCCGGGGCGCCGGGGGAACCGCGGTCAGGAAGCGGTGAGTTCGGAGATGCGCTGGGCGCCGGCCGCGGTGTCGGGGGCGGCGCTGGTGAGGTCGAGGCGGACACCGGAGGTGTGGACGCCGGTGAACGCGATGGTGGTGGGGGAGCCGGAGGCGGTCGCCCAGGTGATGACCGGCTTGCGGACGGGGACGTAGCGGTCGCCGTCCCGGTAGGAGACCGCGATGGTGGCCGGCAGCGAGTGGGTGGCGTCGATGGTGAAGGTGACCGAGACCGTGCTGATGTTCTGGGCGGCGGCCCAGGTGACGGAGACCCAGTCGGCCGGGCGGGCGCCGCTGAAGGCGGGCAGCAGCGCGGTGGCGCTCTTCTTGAAGGCGTTGGACCAGCCGGTGGTGTCGTTGCCGTCGACCATGGCCGCGGGCAGCGTGTTGCTCGCGCCGGAGTAACTGGCGTCGGCCAGCGGGTAGACGGGGGCGCCGGGGCCGGGGTCCGGGACGAAGCGGGCCGGGGGCGTGGTGGCGACGGCGCCGGTGGCGCGGGTGGTGCGCACCGAGGCGGAGCCGGAGTGCAGGCCGGGCGCGGCGGCGGTCACGGTGAGGTGGCCGCTGTCGGTGCCGGACCGGACGATGGCCAGCGCCTTGCCGTGGAAGGCGGTGCGGGTGCTGGCCTGGTAGCGTTCGGCGCTCTCCTGGCGGCCGTTGTCGAGTCCGGCGAGCGAGCCGCCGGTGGCCGTGAAGGTGATGAGGTGGCCGGCGCCGGGCACCACGACACCGCGGGAGTCGATCACCTCGGCGGTCACGTAGACCAGCGAGGTGCCGTCGGCGGGCAGCGAGCTGCGGTCAGGGGTGAGCCGCACCGCGTGCGGGGCGCCGGCCGTGCGCAGCACGTCGGTGGCCACGGTCTTCCCGTGCCGGCGGGCGACGGCCTTCAACTCGCCGTGGGCGAAGGGGACTTCCCAGGTGAGGTGGAGCTTGCCGGCGCTGCCGTTGGGGCTGGTGTAACTGCCGGGGTACGGGCCGCCGGTGACCGTCTTGTCGTCGAGCGTGGCCTCGGTGGTCTCCAGGTACGTCCGCCCGTCGAGGGTCTTCTTGGTGTCGAAGCGCCGTACGCCCAGCGACCGGCCGTTGAGGTACAGCTCGACGGTGTCGACGTTGGAGTACGCCCACACCTCGACGGTCTCGCCCGGCTTGTGGTCGGTCCAGTCCATCGGCAGCAGGTGGACCATGGGGTCGCTGGTCCACTGGCTGCGGAAGAGGTAGTACAGGTCCTTGGGGAAGCCGGCGGTGTCGACCGCGCCGAAGAAGGACGCCTTGACCGGGAAGACGCTGTACGGGGTGGGCTCGCCGATGTAGTCGGTGCCGGACCAGAGGAACTCCCCGGCGAAGAACTTCCGGTCGCGGTCCTTCTTCAGCCCGTACTCGCCGCTCATCGTCCAGGACGCGAGGTTGTTGTCGTAGCCGGAGGTGGCGCGCTTGCCCGGGGTGTAGTTCTCACCGGTGTTGAGGTGCTGGGGCTCCTGGTACGTGCCGCGGGTCGAGGTCTCGGAGGACGACTCGGACTCGAAGAGGAACAGGTGCGGGTAGCGGGCGTGCAGGCCGTCCACGGAGGCGGCGGTGTTGTAGTTGAGCCCGAGGCCGTCGAGCTTGGCCAGCATCAGGTCGGCGGCGGAGCCGACGCTGGGCAGGCCGCGGTACTTGTCGGAGCCGATGACGACGGGCCGGGAGGTGTCCAGGGCGCGGATGCCGTCGATCAGGCCCTGGGCCATGGCGAGTCCGGCGGTGCTGGTGGAGTCGGGGATCTCGTTGCCGATGGACCACATCATCACGGCGGGCGAGTTGCGGGCCGCCTGCACCATCTCGGCGATGTCGGCGGCGCTGTTGGCGTCGAAGAAGCGTCCGTAGTCGTACGTGTTCTTGCCGCTGTGCCAGCAGTCGAACGCCTCGACCATCATGACGATGCCGAGTTCCTCGCAGACCTGGATCATCTGCGGCGAGGGCGGGTTGTGCGAGGTGCGGAAGGCGTTGACGCCCATGGACTTCATGGTGGTCATCTGCCGCCTGAGCGCGTCGATGCTGATCGCGGAGCCGAGCGCGCCCTGGTCGTGGTGCAGGTCGACGCCCTGGATCTTGGCGGACTCGCCGTTGACCGACAGGCCGAGGTCGGGGTCGATGGTGATGTACCGGAAGCCGAAGCCGGTGGTGTAGGTGTCCACCGTCCTGCCGCGGACCTGGACCTCCGTCCGCAGGCTGTAGCGGTTGTCCGGGGTGTCGAAGGACCACAGGCCGGGCCGGTCGACCCGCAGGTCCACGGAGACGTCCTGGGCGGCGCCGCCGGCGGCCAGGTCGAGGCGCGAGGTGGTGTGCGCGGCGGACCTGCCGTCGGCGTCCAGAACCGTGTTGACGACGGTGACGGCGGCGGTGGCCGCGGACTCGTTGACCAGGCTGACCTGCGCGTGCACGGTGCCGTAGCCGTGGTTCCCGCCTCTGCCCGAGCCGAGGGTGTCGGCGAGTCCGGGCGTGGTGACGTACGTGCCCCAGCGGGCCACGTGCACCGGGTCGGTGATGACGAGGCGCGCGTGGCGGTAGATGCCGCTGCCGGAGTACCAGCGGCTGCTGGGGAGCTGGTTGCGGACCTGGACGGCGATGACGTTGGCGGTGCGGCCGTCGGTGTGCAGCAGGTCGGACAGGTCGAAGGCGAACCCGGTGTATCCGTAGGGGTGGTTGCCGACGAGCGTGCCGTTGCAGTAGACGTACGAGTCCATGTAGACGCCGTCGAACTCGACCGAGATCCGGCTGCCCTTGACGGCGGCGGGCAGGGCGAACGAGCGCCGGTACCAGCCCAGCCCGCCGGGCAGGTAGCCGGTCCCGCCGGAGGTGCTGTCGGCGGTGCCGGGGGTCTGCTCGATGCTCCAGTCGTGCGGGACGCGGACCGCGCGCCAGCGGGAGTCGTCGAAGGCGGGGTCGGCGGCGTCGGCGTAGGCACCGGTCGGGTCGGTGATGTCGGCCGGGTTGACGAGGACGAAGCGCCATCCGTCGGCGAGGTCGACGGTTCTGGGGATGGGGGTTCTTGTTGATGTGGCCGACGTTCCCGACGGGGAGTGGGCGCTCGCGCTTCCGGTCAGCCCCGGGAGTGCGGGTACGGCGGCGGCTCCGGCCGCTCCTGCGATCAGGAACGACCTGCGGTTGACCGGCATGGTGGGACCCCTCCTCGTTGAGGTGTGCGCAGACGGATACCGATACGGACGGACGGGGCGCAGATGGGGACTGGTCAGGACGGGCACCCACGGATAGGGCGTCAGAACAGACCAGCAATGAACAGAATCAACCAATGGCACACGGATTCTTGCAGTGCGGCACTGCCCGCGGTCAAGAGCCGCGTTGCACCTTTCCGGCCCGGCGACCACCGTTTTCGGCCGTGGCCGACCGCGTCTTCCGCTGCTTTCCGCCGCCCGCCGCCCGCCGCCCGCCGCCCGCCGCCCGCCGCCCGCCGCCCGCCGACCCGGCGGCAGGCGGCGTCCGGCGCCGCAGTGCACAGAAACAGACATCCGCGACAGCCGCCCGTATCGGTGCCGGGGCCCGGCCGGACCGTCGCCGACGTGAAGCCGGCGACCCGCAACTCCGCTGTCCGGCCGATGAGTTGCCGACCGCGGACCCGTGTCCGGGCGGGGCCGAATCCGCCCGGAACCGGCCCCGGAGCGTGTACCGGACAGCCCTCCCCGCTGACCGCCGACCGAACGTCCAGCAGGTGGAACTGCGGGGGCTCTGTCTCAGTCCCCTGGCATAGTCGCCGGTATGGAGACCGATCCCTTCTGGACTCTCATAGCGGACTGCCGGCGCCGGGGGCTCAGCGGCGACCAGCGCGACGCATGGCTCCGCGACGCGCTCCTCCGCCTCCCGCCGCCGGACGTGATCGCGTTCCAGGCGTGCCTGGAGCAGGTCACCGGCGAGGCGTGCACCTGGAACCTGTGGGCCGCCGCCGACCGCGTCTTCGGCGGGTGGTGCTCCGACGACACCTTCTGCCACTTCCAGTTCTGGATGGTGGGCCTCGGCCGCCCGGTCTTCGAGGCCGCCCTCACCGACGCCGACGTGCTCGCCTACGCGCCCGAGGTGCTGCGCCTGTCCGGCTGCCCCCGCGCGGCCTGGACGGACGACGCCTGGCCCCAGTGGGAGTCCCTCGGCTACCTCGCGCCCTCGGCCTACGAGGAGCTCGTCGGCGGCTTCGACGACTGCGGCGACGCCTTCTACGCCGACGTCCGCGCCCTGCGCGGCACCCCCGCCCGCAACCCGCCGGGTCTCACCCCGGCCGGGAGCCGCTGGTCGGTGCTCGACGAGGCCGAGTCTGCGCGCCGGCTGCCGCGGCTGACCGCGATGTTCCCGCTCGGCTCCGGCTCGGTCGGTCAGCCGCCGTTGACCAGGCGGACGTAGCCGGTCCAGTCCCAGGCCGGGCCGGGGTCGGTGTGGTCGGCGCCGGGGACCTCGTGGTGGCCGATGATGTGGTCGCGGTCCTTGGGGATGCCGTACCTGTCGCAGAGGGCGGCGGTCAGGCGCGCGGAGGAGCGGTACAGCGCGGTGGTGAAGTACGAGGGGTCGTCGACCCAGCCCTCGTGCTCGATGCCGACGCTGCGGGTGTTGTAGTCCCAGTTGCCCGCGTGCCAGGCGATGTCGTGCTCGCGCACGCACTGGTCGATCGCGCCGTCGGCGGAGCGGACGACGTAGTGCGCGGTGGCGGCGTGCGCGGGGTCCTGGAAGAGGCGGACGGTGTCGGCGAAGGTCTCCTGGGTCACGTGGATCACCACCAGTTCGACCGGGTAGGCCGAAGGGCGGTCCGAGGCGGTGTAGTTGGCGGTGCTGGCCGGGGCCCAGGCGGCGCCGGGCCAGTCGACCGCCGGATCCGCGTCCGCGCTGCCTTCGCCGCCCCAGAGCGCGCCAGTGAGGACCGCGCCGCCGGCGGCGCCGAGGGCGAGGCCGCCGCGCAGGAGCGAGCGGCGGGCCGGGTGCGCCGGCCCGGTGGGGGCGGGCCGCTCCCCGGCGGGCTCCCCGGGGGCCTCCGGTCGTACGGTCATCGCTGCCGCCTCCCTCGCCGTACCGTTCGTCGATATCTGCTCACTCAGTGTAGCCGACCAGTGGTGTGCGCATAACAACTGACACACGCTCACGTCACTGCTGGGTGACACCGTGCGTCGTGTTCATCCCTGATGGGTAGCTGGTGTCCGATTGATGATCGCCGCCAACTCTCCGATTCCGCTTGGAAAACCTGCCTGGCTCTATTAACGTTTGATAACGCAGCGCGGTCGTCACCACCGCCGTAAGAGGCGGCACCGTGCGCTTGCCGAATCCCGTCCGCGGGAACCGGGGACCCAACATCTGGGGTGAATCGGGCAGCGACCAGGCCCGTAGGAGACCTTCCTGCTCCGAACCCGTCAGCTAACCCGGTAGGCGAGAGGGAAGGAAAGGAGTGCGCCCGCCGTGGCGTCGAACCAGCCTGCCTACGCACCTGCCCGGCCCGAGGCCGAACCGGCCCGGGAGTGGGACGAGTTCCCCGCTGAGTTCTCCGGCGGCCTTCCCGCCCGCCTGACCGACTCCGCGGGCCTTCCCGACCGCTTCCCCGCCGGCGAGCCGGCCGCCCGGGACCCGCGCGGCGCGCCGCAGCCGCTCCCCCTTCCGCTCCCCGCCGCCGTGCCCGTGCCCCGGCAGCGGAACCTGTCCCGCGGGTCCGCGGTCCTCGGCATGGCGGCGATGGCCGCGGTCGGCGCGGGCGGGGTGGCCACGGCGGTCGCGGCGCCCGACGGCGCCGTGACGGCGCCGATCTCCGTACCGGACGCGCTGCCCGCCGCGGCCGCGGCCCCCGACGCCGCGGCGGTCGCCGCGCAGCCCGCCGCCGAGCCGCAAACCCCCGCGCAGCACGCGGCCCGGGTGCCCGACCCCGGCGAGGCACTGCTCAACCGCGTCGTCGGCGAGGCCACCCAGGCCCGCGAGGCCGTCGCCCGCGCCGAGCGCGAGGCCGCCGAGCGGGCCGCAGCCGAACAGGCCGCCCGCGCCGCGGCCGCGCGGAAGGTCCGCGAGCAGGCCGCCGCGGCGAAGGCCGCGGCCGAGGCCAAGGCGAAGGCCGACGCGGAAGCCGCCGCCCAGGCCGAGGCCGACCGGCTCACCCGCCTGGCCGCCTCCTACCTCAAGCCGGTCAGCTGCTACACCCTCACCGCCGGCTACGGCGAGACCGACCCCTGGGGCAACATCCACGTCGGCCAGGACTTCGACGCCCCGACCGGCACCCCGGTGCACGCCGTCCACGGCGGCACGGTCAGCTCGGCCGGCTGGGCGGGTTCCTACGGCTACCGGGTCGTGGTCACCCTCGATGACGCCACCGAGGTGTGGTACTGCCACCTCTCGACGATGGTCGTCACCGCCGGCCCGGTCACCACCGGCGACACGATCGGCCGCGTGGGCGCGACCGGGAACGTCCCGAACCCCCATCTCCACCTGGAGGTACGGCCCGGCGGCGGCGACGCGGTGGACCCGCTGCCGTGGCTGGGACAGCACGGGGTCGAGGTCTGACGGTCCGCGGGGCCGCTGGCCGCGGGGCCGGGCCGGTGCCTGCGCTGGCCGCGGGGCATGGGCCGCGGGGCGCGGGGCGCGGGGCGCGGGGCATTGCGCCAGAGCAGTGGGCGCTGAGCCGCCGCCGGCACTGCTTTGCCCAGTGACCCGGTGGACCGGGCGGCGCGAGCCGGGCGGCGTGGCGCCGGCGGCGGCGGTCGCGTCAGCCGTACGGGCGGTGGTACGGAGCCGGGCGCGTCAGCCGTACGGAGCCGGGCGCCCCGGTGTTGGGGGACGCGCAACCGGCGTACGTACCGGCACTCGTTGCCGCCCACCCCCGTAACGTCCGCCCGCGGAGCGCCCCCGCACTACTCCCCGCCGCGGCCCGCGACCGCCCAGGACGCGGCGGCCACGCCGCCCGCCACGGCGAACACCGCCGGCCACGAGCCGACCTTCTTCGCCAGCGGATGGGCGCCCGCGAAAGCGGCGAGGTAGGCGCCGGTGAGGCCGGCTGCGGCGCCGAGCCCGGCCTGCCGCTTCCACTCCCGCGCCGCCACCGCGCCCGCCGCCGCCAGCGCCACGCCGCCCAGCTCGCGCCGCTTCGTCCACCGGGCCACCCCGTACCCGCCGATCAGACCGCCCGCGGCCACGACACTCGCCGACACCCCAGCCATACCCTTGCCCTCCTCACGTCCGCGGCCTGCCGTCGGGACCTCCGCGGCGTCGCGGGGCCCGGCACGCGCACCTGCCGCGCTCTCGTCGGTCGACGCCACACTACGTCGCCCGCTTCCTGCGTCTCGCAGCCGGTCGGCGCCGCACCACGCCGCCTCGCTCCTGCGTCTCGCAGCCGCCCGCGCGGGACCCCGACTCCGGCCGCCCGCGGGAGAACCGGGCGACAGGCCCTGGTCCTGCGGGTCGACGGACCTGCGGGCGGGCGCGTGTATCGGGGGGCGGGCCGGCGGCGGACCCGCGCGGTCGAAGAGGACGAACATCAGCCGCCCGCCCGGCACCCCGAAGGGCCCCGCCGCACCCGCTCCCACGGCCGCGGCACCGCCCTCCCCACCCGCGGGTCCAGCGCGTACGCCGGCGGCAGCCCGGTCGCGTACAGCACCAGGGCCTCCCACTCGCGGTCCGACAGACGCAGGATCCGGGCGATCGGCGCCAGTACCTCGGTCCCCAGAGGGGCGAGTTCGCCGCGCTCCACGTAGCCGTACTTGTGCTCGGGGCGGCCCAGCAGCCGCGTCATGTGCTTGTGCGTCAGCCCGGCGACCTTCCCGGCCCCGCGGATCGGTCCGCGGCCCGAGCCCCAGGTCCACCGGATCCATCCGGGCCCGCGCCCGCGCCCGCAATGCCCGCATGGCCTGCCGGTCCGCCACCGGCCACCGGGCCCGCGGCTCCGTCCCGTACGCCACGGCGCCCGGCACGCCCGCGCCCCGCCGTCCCTACCACCCCCGCCGCTCCCACGCTTCCCCGCCCGCCGCGCTTCCCCCGGCGGCCGGTTCGCCGACAGACCTCGCGGCCCACGGCCCCGGCGAACCGCCGCCGCACGCCCGACGGACGCCCCTCCGGCACGCCGCCCCGCCCCGCCGGCGCACCGCTCCGCCGTCGCCGGCCCCCGGGCAACCAGACGGTGACACGGCGACGACTCCGCGATCCCCCCCCGACGCCTTCCCCCGCCCCGAGGACCAGCGCGAGCCCGTCAAGCCCAGAGTGTTACAGCGCCCCAACCTCTTCTCCAGATCGAACCCATCAGGGGAATCAATCCCCCACCGGGGAACTACTCTCGCGGTTGCCGCAGGTCGCCCGAGCCGTGCCGTCGGCCGGTTGCCCGATCGTCCGCTTGCTTGGGGCCGGGCACGTCGATCCTGTGGGCCGGGTCGCGGATCACAGGCGCCTGCCCGCCGTCGGCGGCGGCGCGTAGGTCGTCGGCGGTCGGTAGTAGGGCGGCGGCGGGCCCCAGCGGGGGGTGCGGGGCGGGGGGAAGAACGGGGGTGGCGGGGGGAGGGCGGCGGCGAGGAGGGCGGGCCGGCCCCAGGGTTTGAGGGACCAGAGGTGGTGGAGGAGCTCGGACTCGCGGGTGGCGAAGTCGGGGGTGGGGGCGCCACGGGTGGCGGCGGCGCGGAGGAAGGCGAGGCGGGTGGCGAAGGCGGTGTAGTCGCGGACCGCGCGGGCCGCCGCGTCGCCGTGGAAGCGGCGGGTCTCGCGGCGGGCGGTGGCGCGGACGCTCATGGAGCCCAGGGCGGCGGGTTCGGAAAGGGCCAGCCAGCCGGCGGCGGCGTAGACGGGCAGGTGGGTGCGGATGGTGCGCAGTTCGTTGGAGCGGGCCCAGAAGGCGAGCCAGACGACGAGGCCGAAGGCGGGCAGCATCACCGTCACGTAGACCGTCAGGAAGGTGCCCGGGGAGGTGAGGGAGGACCCGTTCCAGGTGCCGTGCAGCACCATCGCGAGCAGCCAGCCCGCCAGCGGCGGCGCCCAGCGCCAGCGCCAGCGGCGGCCGGGCCGCACGGTCGCCGCGACGGCGAAGCCGATGCCGGTCATGGAGGTGAAGAGCGGGTGCGCGAAGGGCGTCATCAGGACGCGTACGAAGAAGGTCGCCGCGGTCGTCGAACCGAGCACGGTCGATCCGAGGTCGCGGTCCTCGTTGACCGCCGTACCCAGGTAGAGGATGTTCTCGGTGAACGCGAAGCCCGCCGCCGCCAGCCCGCTGAGCACGATGCCGTCCACGATCGACGCGAACGCCCGGCGCCGGAAGAGGAACAGCAGCAGCACCGCCGTGCCCTTCGCCGTCTCCTCCACCAGCGGCGCCACGAACGTCGCGCTCCAGTGGTCGGATTGGGACGGCGTACCGGAGAACGCCGAGGAGACCAGCTTCTCCCCGTACTCGTTGGCGAAGATCGCCACCAGGGTCGCGGCGCACGCGCCCCAGGCGATGGCGAAGACCACGTTCTGCCAGGGGGCCGGCGCCACGTGGTCCAGCCACAGGAACGCCCACAGCAGCAGCGGCACCGGCAGGATCGCCAGCAGTAGGCCGATCAGGAACGGTCCGGTACCTATGTGCTGCCGCACCAGCGCGAGGATGATCACACCGCATACGGCGAGGGCGGTGAACAGCGCGCCGGTCCGTACGGCCTTGCTCTCCCAGATGGAGCGGCGCGGTAGGGAGAGCCAGGCGGACGCGGGGGTGTCGGTGACGGTGGGGGCCACGGGGGCGGGCGCGGGCACGGGCGCGGGGGCGAGGGCCGTGCCGGGGGCCGGCCACACGTCGGAGGTCGGCGGGGCGCCGGGCGTCGGCCATGAGCCGACGGCAGGCTGGGGGCCGGGGGTCGGCCGCGTGCCTGGACCTGGGCCCGGACTCGGGCCTGGACCCGGGCCCGGACTCGGGCCTGGGCCTGGACCTGGGCCCGGACCTGGCAACGTGCTGGGAGTCGGCCGTGTGCCCGGTGGCTGCCCGGTTCCAGGCGCGGGCGCGGGCCCGGAACCGGACGTCTGCGCGGCGCCCCCGGGCGCCGATCCCGCTCCCGGCTCAGCCAAGGCCGCGGCCTCCGGTTCGCCCGTGACGGAGACGGCGGTCGAATCGGACGAATCCGATGAAGGCGAGTACATGGACACCTGTAGACAGTACGGGCAGCAACCACCCGTACGCGAGGGTGTGTACGGGGTCAGGCCCGGGTGAAGAGCAGGTCCCGCACCACGTGCCCCTTCGCCAGTCCCTGCCGCTCGAACTTCGTCAGCGGGCGGAAGTCCGGCCGCGGCGCGAAGCCGTCGTAGCGGTTGACCAGCCCCGGCGCCGCGCTCAGCACCTCCAGCATCTGGTCGGCGTACGGCTCCCAGTCCGTCGCGCAGTGCACCACCGCGCCGGGCCGCAGCAGCGGCGTGACCAGGGCGAGGAAGGCGGGCTGGATCAGCCGTCGCTTGTGGTGCTTGCCCTTGGGCCAGGGGTCGGGGAAGAAGGCGCGCAGGCCGGACAGGGACGCGGGCGGCAGCATGTCGCGCAGCAGTATGACCGCGTCGCCGTTGGCCACCCGTACGTTGGTCAGTCCGGCCCGGTCGGCGAGCGCGAGCAGATGGCCCTGGCCGGGCGTGTGCACGTCCACCGCGAGGATGCCGGTGCCGGGGTCGGCGGCGGCCATCGCGGCGGTGGCGTCGCCCATGCCGAAACCGATCTCCACGACCACGGGCAGACCGGCGGGGCCGAAGAGTGCGGCCGGGTCGAGCGGGGCGCCGTCCAGCTCCACGCCCCACCGCTCCCACAGCCGCTCGATCGCCGCGGCCTGCGCCTGCGTGATCCGGCCGCGCCGCGCGTGGAAGGAACGGATGCGGTGCTCACCACGCGAACCGGCCGGGTCGGCTGCGGGGCCCGCGGGGAACTTCACCGAGGTGGGGGTACTGGACACGATGCGCTCAAGTGTACGGGTCCGCCGCTGCGGGTCGTCGGATGCGGTACGGGCGTGGGCGGGGGCGTGGGCGTGGGCGGGAGCGGGTGCCGGTGTGGGTGCGGGTCGGCGGGTACGGGAGGGGGTTGCTGCGGGTCGGCGGGCGCGGAGTGGTGCCCATCCGGACGGGTGGGGGCGCCGGCGCGGGATCGCCGGGTGCGCACCGGTGCGCATGCGGGCGGGTACGGGTGGCGGGCCCGGCGGCCGGCGGCCGGCGGGCGGCGGACACGGGAGGGCCCCGGGCTGCCGCCGGCCTCCGGCCGTCAGCGGCTGCCGGTACCGGTCGCCGGCCCCCGGCTGCCGTCCGCCGCGGTACGGCCCTGCGCGGTGGCCGAACCGCCCACCGCGGGGGCCCGCCGGCAAGGCGACCTCATCCGGCGGCCTCCAGCGCCCGCCGTGCCACCTCGCGGCCGATCGGGAGCGCCGCCGTCGCCGCCGGGGAAGGCGCGTTCAGGACGTGGACGAAGGGGCCGGAGCCGCCGAACAGGAAGTCGTCCACCAGTGTCCCGTCGGGCAGCACGGCCTGGGCGCGTACCCCGGCCGGCGCCGGTGTCAGGTCCGCCGGGCGCAGCGCGGGCAGCAGCCGGCGGGCGTCGGCGGTGAAGGCGCGTTTGGACAGCGAGCGGCGGACCTCGCCGACCTCGTGCCGCCAGTGCCGGCGGGCGATCCGCCAGGTGCCGGGGAAGGCGGCCGTGTCCGCGAGGTCGCCCAGCCGTACGGTGCGGCGCCGGTAGCCCTCGCGGGCCAGCGCGGGAACGGCGTTCGGGCCCAGGTGCACCCCGCCGTGCACGTCCCGGGTCAGATGCACGCCGAGGAACGGGAAGTCGGGGTCGGGGACCGGGTACACCAGCCCCCGGACCAGCGCGCGCCGCGCCGGCACCAGCTCGTAGAACTCGCCCCGGAAGGGCACGATCCGCATCCCCGGGTCGGTGCCGGCCAGCCGCGCGACGCGGTCGCTGTGCAGGCCGGCGCAGTTGATCAGCACCCGCGTGCGGTACGTCGCCGCGCCGGTCCGTACCGCGACCTCGTCGTCCGCGGCCCGCTCGATCGCGGTGACCCGCTCCCCGTAGACGATCGTGCCGCCCGCCTCGGTGACCAGGCGGGCGAGGACCGCGGCGACCGCGCCGAAGTCGCAGATGCCGGTGGAGCCGACGTGGATGGCGGCCAGCCCGGCCACCTCCGGCTCGTACTCGGCGATCTGGGCCGGCCCGAGTTCGCGTACCGTCAGGCCGTGTTCGCGCCCGCGCTGGACGAGGGCGTGCAGCCGGGGGAGTTCGGCGGCGCCGGTGGCCACGATCAGTTTGCCGGTGATCTCGTACGGGACGCCGTGCTCGGCGGCGAAACGCGGCGTCTCGGCGGAACCGGCCAGCGCGTAGCGGGCCTTGAGGCTGCCCGGACGGTAGTAGATGCCGCTGTGGATGACCCCGCTGTTGCGGCCGGTCTGGTGGCGGGCGGGCGCGGCCTCCTTCTCGATCACGGTGAGGGTCGCCTCGGGTGCCGCCTTGAGCAGCGCGTACGCCGTCGCCAGGCCGACGATGCCGGCGCCGATCACGGTGAAGTCGGTCAGGGGGCGGCTCATCGTCTGCGGTTCCTCCATGGGTGCGGGTCGGGGGTCTTCTTCTCCCTTCCGGAGTATGGCGGGTGCCGCGACCTGCTGGGTTGCGGCGGGTACGGCCTCCGGCCCCGGGCTCCCCGGCTCCCGGCCTCCGGCAGTCCAGCGGTCGGCGGGGTACGGGGTACGGGGTACGGGCTGCGGGACGTCGGTAGCCGGTAGCCGGTAGCCGACCGCCGGCAGCCGGCAGCCGACCGCCGGCGTCGGGAGCGGGCGGGCCGGGGGTTGGGCCGTGCCCGGTCCGGGCCGGCCGGCAGTCGGGAAGCACCGTCGGCCGACGGGCGGTTACGCCGGCGCCGCCAGCAACGGGCGGGCCCGCTCGCGGAGTTCGAGCACCCGCGGCTCGTCGTTGTACGGCTCCAGGCGGTGCAGCAGATCCCGTACGTACTCGGTGGTGCGGGCCGAGGAGATGCGGTTGGCGACCTCCACCGCCTTGACCCCGGCCGCGCAGCACGCGTCCAGGTTGCCCGACTCCAGCTCGGCGACGGCCGAGACCACCAGCCGCAGGCCGTGCGAGCGGACGAACTCCTCGGTGGGGCGGGCCAGCGCCTGCTCGGTGAACCGCTGGGCCTGGCGGGGCAGCCGCAGGTCGCGGTAGCACTCGGCGGCGTCGGCGGCCAGCCGGTCGTAGGAGTAGAAGCCGAGCCAGCTCGGGTCGGCGTCGCCCTCCCTGGCCCGCTCCAGCAGCGCCTCCGCGGCGGCCAGGGACGCGCCGCACGCCTGGGCCTCGCCGGCCTTGGCGTGCGCCCGCGCCTCCACCAGGTGGAAGAAGCTCATGGTGCGGGCGGTGGCGAGGCCGCGGTTGCGTTCCAGGGCGGCCTGCGCGAGGTCGACGCCCTCGTCGGCGAAGTTGCGGTACGTGGCCTGGAGCGACATCGACGCGAGCACGTACCCGCCGAGCGGCACGTCCGCGGCGGCGCGGGCCAGCCGCAGCGCCTGGATGTAGTACCGCTGGGCGGCCTCCTGCTGGCCGGTGTCGAAGGCCATCCATCCGGCCAGCCGGGTGAGTTCGGCGGTGGCGCCGAACAGCGCGCGGCCCACCTCGTCGCTGTACGAACCGAGCAGCAGCGGCGCCGCCTCGACCCGCAGGCACTCCGGGACCATGCTCGAACGCCAGTCGCCGCCGCCGTACTTGGAGTCCCATCGGCGGGCGTCCTCGGCGGCCTCACGCAACTTGGTCACATCCACGTGGCCGACATGGGCCATGCCCGGCGCGGGCGCGTCACGGGCCACCGTCGCGTCGGCCGGGGTGATCAGCCAGCGGGACGCGGGAGTCACGTAAGCGCTCACTGCGAAAGATCCGGCCAAGCTCTGCCAGATGCCCCCGCCGCCGGGGCCGCGGCGCCCGGCCAGGTCCAACCGCCACAGGTCGGTGGCCGATTTCACCGCCTCGCCGACGTCCCGCGGGAAGGCCAGGCCGACTTCGGGCGCGGGGTCGGCGTCCGCCAGACCTATCTCGTGCAGCGGCACGGGCCGGCCGAGCTTGCTGCCGATGGCCGCGGCGATCAGGTGGGGCGCGGCGCCCTGCGGCACCATGCCCTTGGCGACCCAGCGGGCCACCGAGGTCTTGTCATAACGCAGGGTCAGACCCCGTTGTGCGCCGAGGTCGTTGACCCGGCGGGCGAGCCCGGCGTTGCTGATGCCCGCCAGAGCGAGAAGGGTGCCGAGTTTCTCGTTCGGCCCGCGGTGTTCTCTGTTCACTGCGGTTCACCTCGTGATGCCGCTGGGGGCAGGCCGGCCGGCCTGGTGATGTCATGGGGTTCGGGGTTGGCCCCTCCCTGGAGCCCGATTCAGCCACCGCGTTCGCCCTGTCACAACGGGTGCGGCGCATGCTCCGGACACCCGAGTCGCGCGTACGGGTGCGAACCGGGTACACCCAGCGTAGTTCGCCGCATCCCGACCGTTAAGAGGCTTGTACCGGATGGCCGGAAACCAGTCCCTTACCGGCCATTGTGCTTGCTGGATACGGGAGTTGAACAGGCCGGATGACGACCTTTCATGCGACCGCGCGCCGGGGAGGGCGCTTCGCGGGCTCGGCCGGGCCCGGTCGGGCACGGCACGCGCACGGCCCGGAGTGTGCTCCCGGTATATGTGGCCGTGCGCCCGGCCGTGCGCTCTGTGCCGGGCGGGCTGGCGGCGCTTGCATGGTGCCCGTGGGTCGGCCCGCGACCCCGCCAGGCGGCTTGGCGGGGTTGGGCGGGCCAGGAGTTCCGTTGCCACCATCCCCGCGGGCGGCGGACCGGCCCGGGAGGATGGGACATGCCTCCCGGGCCGTCGCCCGCCGGCCGGGACGCCGGTGCGCTACGGCGGCACACCGTCACGGCATGAGCACACTACGAGCGCGACGGCCGCCGCGGCCGGCCCCGGCGGGCCCCCGCCGAACCGCCGACCGCCGCCGGCCCGGCCGTCGCGGCGGCGGTCCACCGGCACATCAAGAACTGCCTGCGCCGAAGAACTTGGCGCGAATCAGACGTTTCGTCTCACGGGCCCTCCCCGCCGGCCGCCGACAGGCGACCCGTCGCCCCCAGGTGTCCCCATGCGCCTCCGCGCGCTCCTTCACGTGGCAGCATGGACTTCCGGACATCAGACGTGGCGACGAGGCGGGGCGGAGCGGCGATGGCGCCCGCGCACCGGCTGTCCACAGCCTGTGGAGGCGGCTATGCGGTGGTTGGTGGGGTGGAGCGGCGCCGCAGCGGGTCCCGGGCCCGGCTCCGGAGCACGTTCGCTGCAGCCCGTCGGCGCGCAACTGCTGTGGGCGGACCCGGATCCGCTGTGGGCGGTGGGGGACTGGCGGCCCGACGAGATCCGCGTGGTGCACGCCGACCCGGCCGCGTCGGGCGGCAACAGCCGAAGCGCGGGCGGCGGTTCCGGATACGACGACGGCTCGTACCAGAACGGTCGTACGCATCAGCGGCCTTACCCGCAGGGCGGCCTCAACGGCTCCGGCCGGTACGGGAGTTCCGGCGACAGCGGCCGGTCCGCCGGTGGCGACGGCAGGTCCTTCGGCGGTGGCGGTGGCGGTGGCGGTCGCGGCTCCGCCGGAGGCGGCATCGCCCGGCTCGCGGTGCTCGGCCGCTGCGGCGCCACCGACGCCCAGTTGCGGCTCGGCCTGACCGCCGCCCGCGGCGGGGCGCTGCGGCATGTGACCGCCTGGCCGGGCAGTTACACCGCCGTCCTCCAACTAGGCCGCCGCATCGCAGTGTTGGGTGACCTGGCCGGCGCCCGGCCGGTCTTCCACACCCCCTGGTCCGGCGGCACCGCGTACGCCACCGCCGCGCTCCCGCTCGCCGATCTCATCGAGGCCGGCCTCGACGTCACCCACCTCGCCGCGACCCTGGCCTGCCCCGACGCCCCCGAGGCGCTGCTCGACGGCACGCCCTACCTCGGCGTACGCCGGGTACCGCCCGGCCACGCGCTGATCCTGCGGGACGGCGCGCCGGAGATCACCGGGTACGAGCCGAAGCTCTCCCTGGCCGTGGGCCACCAGCCGACCACCTCCGCCGACGCCGAAGCGGCCGTCGCGGGCGTACGGGACGCGCTCGTCGAGGCGGTACGCGCCCGGCTGGCCCAGCCGCGCTACGTACCCGGCCCCGACGAGGAGCCCGCGCCCGGTATCGGCGCCGACCTGTCCGGCGGCAGCGCCTCGGCGACGCTGGCCCTGCTGGCCGCGGGACTGCCCGGCATGCCCGGGACGCTGCCCGGCGGCCCCGGCGCGCTGGCGGGCGAGCGGCTGCTCGCCGTCACCTTCAACGACCTGGTCGGCGGCCCCGGTTCGGGCTACGCGGCCACCGCCCGGGTCGCCGAACTCGAACGCGCCCGCGCCATGGGCACCGACCCGCGGCTGCGGCACATCGTCGTCCCCGGCGGGGAGGAGGCGCTCCCGTACGCGGAGCTGGCCGGCGACGCGCTCGGCCCGCTCACCGACGAGCCCGGCCCCTCGCTGGTCACCGCCGAACGCCACCGGCGGCGGCTCGCCGCGGGCGGCGCGGACCACCTGATCGGCTTCGGCGCCCGGCAGGTGCTCGACGCCCACCCGGCGCGGCTGGCCGACCTGCTGATGGACCGCCGCCGCCGGCACCTGCTGGGCCCGGTCGCGGCGCTGACCAGGGCGGACGGGGCGACCGGCGGACACCCCGCGCTAGTGCCGTTCACCGTCCCCATCACCGTGTACCGGGCCGCGCGGCGGCTCGCCCGCACCCCGTACCAACGTGGCGTGGAGGACGCCGGGCTCCGCCTGCTGCGGCGGGAGTTCGGCGAGGGCGGGCGGAGCGGGGCCGCCGGGCCGCTCGGCGCCTCGCTCGCCGCGATGGCCTGGGTACGGCCAGGCCCGGCCGCCCGCTGGCTCACCGGTGAGGCGCTGGCCGAGGTGTCGGTACGGCTCCAGGACGCGGCCCGTCGCCCCTGGCCGCTGGAACGCCCCGGCGAACGCCGCGCCCGCGCCGCCCTCGCCCGCCAGGCCGCCGACTTCCGGGTCCTGGAGCAGGCGGTGGCGATCTCCTCCCAGCGGCTGCACGCGCCCTTCCTCGACAATCAGGTGGTACGCGCCTCCCGGGCCCTCCCCGGCGCCCTCCGGGTCCGGCCCGGCGCCCGCGCGGACATCCTGCGCCAGGTCCTCCAAGGCGCCGGCGTCCGCGACCTCCCCCCGGGCTGGGGCGCCTCCTCGGCGGCCTCCGCCGTCGCCGCGACCGCCGCCCGGATCGGCCTGCGCAGCACCCTCGACCCCCTGCTCGCCCTCTTCGACGCGCCCCTCCTCGCCGACGCCGGCCTCATCGACGCGGCAGCCATCCGCACCGCCCTCACCGCCGCCGCCCGCGGCGAACCGGTCGGCCTCGACGGCCTGGCGGAACTCGTCGCCGTCGAACTCTGGCTCCGCCGCCTGCTCGCCCGCCGCGGCTCCTGCTGGACCGGCGCCGCGGGCGAGCCCGAGCAGCGGGCAGTGGCGTCGGGAGTGCAGCGGCTGGCGCTCTGAGGTTTTCGGCGGAGGAGGGGAGCGCGGGGGCGCGGGCTCCTGGCGTTTCGACGGGCGGGACCGGGCGGGGTGGGGGTGTGGGGACGGGGGCGCGGGCTTGGACTTTGGTGCGGGTGCGGGTGCGGGGGTCGGCTCGGGTTCGGGACTTCCGACCGGGGGTCGGCAGCGGTTGGCGGCGGCCAGCGGTGTACGTCCGGGGGCGGGGGCGGGCGGCACGTTGGGGCGGTGCGGGAGCGGGGCGTGCCGGTGGAACCGTGCGTGCGGGGCCGGTGCGGGCTGGGCGGCATGGGGCTGGGCGGTCGGCGGGTGAGTTTGCGCGGGGTAAGCCTGGGCAGACGTGGGGCTGCGCGGGCCGGGCTGGGCTGGGCTGCGCGGGCACAGGTCTTGTGCGGGCCGGGCGGGGCGGGGGCATGTCCGGGCGGGCCGCGAGGCGCGGGCCCACGTGTGCCCGCGCCTCGCGGGGGAGGGAAGGGCAGCCGCACGGAAGGAGCCGGGCGAACCGCCCCGAGCATCGCTGTCAGCGCCGTACCGCACAATGAGGTCAGGACGGCGCCCCGGGCCCCACTAAGCGGCCCCGCCCCCGGGTGCCCCCGGGCAACACCAGCAACCGCGGAGGTCGGACGCATGACGGTATGGGACGACGTGGTCGGCCAACCCCGCACGGTGGCCGAACTCTCCGCCGCCGCCCAGGACGCCGACGCCCTCGTCGCAGCCGCCGCGACCGCCCCGGCCGGCGCCGGCTCCCCCCCGACCGCCGGCTCCCGCATGACCCACGCCTGGCTCTTCACCGGCCCCCCCGGCAGCGGCCGCGCCACCGCCGCCCGCGCCTTCGCCGCCGCCCTCCAGTGCACGAGCCCCGACAGGGCCCTCGGCGCCGCCCCGGGCTGCGGTTTCTGCGACGGCTGCCACACCACCCTGATCGGCACCCACGCCGACGTGGAGTCCCTGCGCACCGACCTGCTGTCCATCGGCGTCAAGGAGACCCGCGACCTGGTGCGCCGCGCCAACCTCTCGCCGGCCGGCGGCCGCTGGCAGGTGATCCTCATGGAGGACGCCGACCGCCTCACCGAAGGCGCCGCCAACGTCCTGCTGAAGGCGATCGAGGAACCCGCCCCCCGCACCGTCTGGCTGCTGTGCGCCCCCTCCGTCGAGGACGCCCTCCCCACCATCCGCTCCCGCTGCCGCCTGCTGACCCTGCGCACCCCCTCCGTCGAGGCCGTCGCCGACGTGCTGACCCGCAGGGACGGCGTCGACCCCGCCCTGGCCGCCCAGGTCGCCCGCGCCACCCAGGGCCACATCGGCCGGGCCCGCCGACTGGCCGCCGACGAGACCGCCCGCTCCCGCCGGGCGACCGTCCTGCGCCTGCCACTGCGCGTCGCCGACATCGGCGGCTGCCTGCGCGCCGCGCAGGAACTCGTCGACGCGGCCACCGAGGACGCCAAGGCGGTGGCGGACGAGGTCGACGGCAAGGAGACCGAGGAGATGCGCGCCGCCCTGGGCGCCGCGGCCGGCGCGGGCAGCCGGATGCCGCGCGGTACCGCCGGCGTCATGAAGGAACTCGCCGACCGCCAAAAGCGCCGCTCCACCCGCACCCAGCGCGACACCCTCGACCTCGCCCTCACCGACCTGGCCGGCTTCTACCGCGATGTCCTCACCCTCCAACTCGGCCGCTCCCCCGCCCACGTCGCCAATGCCGAGGCCCTCGAGGGCATCCGCCAGATCGCCACCACCTCCCGCCCCGAACACACCCTCCGCCGCATAGAAGCAGTCCTCGCCTGCCGCACCGCCCTTGACCGAAACGTCGCCCCGCTCCTCGCCGTCGAAGCCATGACCCTCTCCCTCCGCGCCGGCTGACCACCCCCGCCCAGCTCCCCACCACCGGGCGCCCCGGACCCAGCCGCTCTGAGCCCCCGACCCGGCCCTCCCTCTGAAACCGCTGGCCGCGGCCCTGCCAGGCGCACGGGGGACTCTGCACTCACCGGACCACGGGCGGGTATCCCGGCCCAGAACGGACGCGGCACCCCGTCAACCCCTGACCCCACCCCGCAAAGGCCCCGCCGCCCCGAGGCGCCGCCCGCCCCACGCACCGTCGGCCCCCTGCTCGGCGCCGCAGGCACTCGGCGTTCGGGTGATCAGGGCCCCCCGCCCGTTACGCCGCCCCTCTTCCCGGCCCACCCCGTTGCAAGGTGCAGGCAGCGCCCCGCCGCTCCGTCTCCTGTCCCCGCGGGGCCGCAGCCGTCCCGAGAGGGTCCCGCCGTGGCCGACGCCGCACTCGCCTTTCTCCTCCTGCTCTCCCTCGCCGCCACCCTCACGCTCGCCCTGCTCGCCCTGCGCTACTGGCGCGCCGAACGAGTCGGCCTGGTGTACGAGCTGCCCGTCGACCTGCGCGGTACGGCGCTACGGGCCGCCGCCGCCGGACTCGCCGCGCTGGTGGCCACGGCCCTGGCCGTACCCCTGCTGCACACCGCGCCGCCGTCCCGCGCGGCCGAAGCCGCCCCCGCCTCCACCGCGCCGCGCCTGCCGCTGGCCGCCCCCGCCCCGCCACTGCCGCAGCCGGCACCCACGCCGCCCCCGGTGCCGTCCCGAACCCCTGAACCACCCCCACCGCTCCCCGAACCCCGCACCCTCGGTCACCCGTCCGGCGGTACCCTCCAGATCCTGGGCGACCGCACTCGTGTGTGGCTGCCGCCGGGCTACGACTCCCCACGCGGGGCCGACTTCGCGTACCCGGTGGTGCTCGCCCATCTGGACACCTCCGACAGCGCCCTCACCACCGACCTGTTCGGCGGCTTCGCGGTGGCCGCCCAGCGCGGCCGGTCCGACTCCTTCCTGCTGGTCATGCCGGACAGCTGTGCCCGCCCCCCGGCCGTCATCCTCTCGGAGGTCTCCCGCCGCTACCGGGTCCTGACCGCCCGCACCGCCCGCGGGGTGCTCGGCATCGGTGCCCAAGCCTCCTGCGCGGTACGGGAGGCGCTGGCCGACCCGGACCGCTATCACGCGGTCGCCGGCATCTCCGGTACGTACCCCCCGATCGCCCGGCCCCCCGGCCCGCACCCGCCGCTGCTGCTCGCCGCCGCAGCCGGAGAGAGCGGCTCGCGCGACTCCGCCCGCCGGCTGCGGCTGACACTGCGCCCGCGCGCCGACGACGTACGGCTGCTCGACGGCACCGCCCGCCGGCCGGCGCTGATCCAGCTGGTCGCCGCGTACCTGACCGAGAAGCTGGACGGCCCGGCAAGGCGCCTCCGGCCGACCGCACGGAAGCCCGCCGCCCCGGCGCACCCGCCCACCTCCCCGCACCCGTCCGCACCCGCGCACTTGTCCACCTCCTCGCACCCCTCGGCCTCCCGGCCCCTGACCACCT
The DNA here is from genome assembly GCF_031844685.1 of Streptomyces sp. ITFR-21. Classification (NCBI taxonomy): domain Bacteria; kingdom Bacillati; phylum Actinomycetota; class Actinomycetes; order Kitasatosporales; family Streptomycetaceae; genus Actinacidiphila; species Actinacidiphila sp. ITFR-21. The sequence goes on along the minus strand of NZ_CP134605.1, from coordinate 2,821,279 downwards.
CCCCACACCCGTCCACCTCCTCGAACGGGTCCGCACCCGCGCGCCCGACCACCCCCTCGCTCCCGCCCGCTCCCGCCCGCCCATCGGCACCCCCGCGCCCGTCCGGCACCCCGCACCCATCGAAACCGTCGCACCGGTCAACACCTCCGCCCTCGTTCACGCCGTCCACGCCGTCCGCGTCCCGGCTCTCACTTCCCTCACGCCCACCCGCACCCGATCGCCGCACCTGACCCCGTAAATCACTCAAAAGGTGACAGGTTGAGTGATCGCCGACGACGTACGGCGGCTACGCTCGCTTCATCCGACGGGAGGGACCGAGCCGCCGATGCACTCGCCGCTGCGCGCCACACGCCTGCTCCGCATCACGGCCACCGTGATCGCGGTGTCCGGACTGCTGCTGACCGCATGCTCGTCCGGAGAGGCCGGTCACAAGGCCGCCGCCTCCTCGCCCGGGCCGACCACCGCCTCGCCTTCCGCCTCGGGATCCGCCGCCTCGGATACGCTCCAGCCGCTGCCCGCGCGGATCCCGGCCGACCTGGCCGCGTACTACGGCCAGAAGCTGAGCTGGCGCGACTGCGGCGTCCCGGGCTTCGACTGCGCCACCATGAAGGTCCCGCTGGACTACGCCCACCCCGATCCCGCCGACGACGTCAAGCTCTCGGTCGCCCGTAAGAAGGAAACCGGCTCCGGCAAACGGCTCGGCTCGATGCTGGTCAACCCGGGCGGCCCCGGCGGCTCCGCCATCGACTACCTCCAGTACGCGGCTCTCGGCTACCCCGCCCAGGTCACCTCCCGCTACGACATGGTCGCCGTCGACCCGCGCGGCGTCGCCCGCAGCGAGCCCGTCGAGTGCCTGTCCGACCAGCAGATGGACGCGTACACCGCCGTCGACACCACCCCCGACGACACCGCCGAGGTCGACAAACTCACCACCGCGGACCAGTCCTTCACCTCCGCCTGCGACAAGCGCTCGGCGAAACTCCTCGGCCACGTCTCCACCATCGACTCGGCCCGGGACATGGACGTCCTCCGCGCGCTGCTCGGCGACCAGAAGCTGACGTACGTCGGAAAGTCGTACGGCACCTTCCTCGGTGCCACCTACGCCGGCCTCTTCCCGCGGCGTGTCGGCCGGCTCGTCCTCGACGGCGCCATGGACCCCTCCGTCGACGCGCTGGAGAGCAGCCGCGCCCAGGCCGGCGGTTTCGAGACCGCCTTCGACGCCTTCGCCGCCGACTGCGTCAAACGCGCCGACTGCCCGCTCGGCACCAAGTCCGTCGCGGACGCGGGCAGCCGGCTCGACGCCTTCTTCAAGGACCTCGACGCCCACCCGCTGTCCACCGGCACCTCCCGCCCGCTCACCGAGGCGCTCGGCACCACCGGCGTCATCGCCGCGATGTACGACCAGAACGCCTGGCCCTCCCTGCGCGGCGCCCTCGCCAGCGCGCGCAACGGCGACGGCGACCCCCTGCTCAAGCTCTCCGACGGCTATTACGAGCGCGACGACTCCGGCAAGTACAGCAACCTCATGTACGCCAACGCCGCCGTCAACTGCCTTGACCTCCCGCCGGCCCTGTCCTCACCGGCCGACGTCACCCGCGCGCTGCACGCCTTCAAAAAGGCGTCCCCCCACTTCGGCACCACCCTCGCCTGGTCCTCCCTCATCTGCGGCTACTGGCCTCTCCCAGCCACCGGCCACGTCGAACGCATCGAGGCCAAGGGCGCCGCCCCGATCCTGGTCGTCGGCACCATCCGCGACCCGGCCACCCCCTACGCCTGGGCTGTCTCCCTCGCCTCCCAACTCTCCTCCGGCCACCTCCTCACCTACGACGGGGACGGCCACACCGCCTACGCCCGCGGCTCCACCTGCGTCGACTCCGCCGTCAACGCGTACCTTCTCCAGGGCCACGTCCCCCCGACCAACAAGAAGTGCTCGTAGCCTCTCCTCGCCCTGTCTTGCCCCTCCGGCCCTGCCCGGCCCCCGCGCCCTCTGCCCGCCCCTCCGGCCCTGCCCGCCCCGGCTCCCTCCGCCCTTTTCCCTCCCGGCCCCCTTCGCCGCGCCACCGCGCCCCACTCCCATCCCCTCCCCGCACCCCCGCCCTCCTCCACCCGTCAGGCCCCTGACCAGCGCCTCCCCATGATCCCCACCCCGTCCTCACCACCCCCCTGAACCCTGTAGACTTTCCCCGCTGCTGCTGCCACCCTGTGTCAGCACCCCAGCAAGCCGCCTTAGCTCAGTTGGCCAGAGCAACGCACTCGTAATGCGTAGGTCTCGGGTTCGAATCCCGAAGGCGGCTCCCGGAAGGCCCCAGGACTCACTCGCCGTGACCTGGGGCTTTTCCTTTACCGGATGCGGCGACGTCGCTGCGCTCGGGCCGATTTGCTGTCGGCGGTCTCAGTTCTGGTCTCAGTAGGGGCCTTGGGCTGCGGAATGAAGGTGTCACCCATGCGGTTCATGGCGTCCTTCGACAGGTGCGACCGCCCCTTGACGTAGCGGCGGGTCTGGCTGATCTGGGTGTGCCGCAAGATCTCCATGATGGTCACGATGTCCACGCCCAGCTCGTTCAGGATCGTGCCTGCGGTGTGGCGGCTACCGTCGTACAGCCGCCGGTCGTCAATGCCCGCCTCAGCGAGCAGTTCCTTGAACTCCTCCCAGTCCCGGCGCGGGTCCAGCGGCCGGCCGTCAGGCCGAGTGAATACGGCGCCGCACTCCTCCCATGCTCCCCCGGCCGCGGCCTTCATCGCTTCCTGTTGTTCCTTGTGGGCGTGCAGATAGGGAATGAAGGGCGGCGGGATCGGTACCTGATTCCTGCTCTTCTTCGTCTTTGGACGGGTGAAGACCAGACCCCCTTCCTTACGCTCGGGGCAGGCGCTCGCGTGCTTCGTGCACGTCTTCGTGCAGGGCCTGGGGCACCCTCGCGTGTATCCCTTGTGTGCGGTGCAGCTGGGCGGGCAGGGATCGAACCGGTGCAGCCGGGTGCCGCACGAATGCGGATCGGAACAACCGTGCCGCCACGTAAGCCGTTGAAGCTGCCATTGTGGGTGGAACAGCTCGTTGTCCAGGTCCACGTACTTCCATCGCAGACCGAGGGTTTCCCCTTGCCGGAAACCCATTCCGACACCGACTACCCACCGCATGAACGTCTCGCGTTTGGTCGCGGCGGCGAGGAATGCCTTTGCTTCTTCGATCGTAAAGGGGTTCGCTTCGGTTTCGTCCACTGTCGGCGGGTCAACGAGCGTGGCGACGTTTTCCACGATCATTCGGCGTCGGTGTGCGATCTTAAGGGCCCGCGACAGGATGCGATGAACCTTGAGCACGTGTGACGGCGCATGCCCGGCATCGAGCATCACCCGGTACATGTGCTCAAGGTGTTCGGCCGCGAGCTTGTCGAGGCGGTGCTGACCGATCCCGGGAATGATGTCGTTGCGGGTCTTGGACCAGTAGTCGTCCAGCGATCGGGGCTTGAGTTTGAGACTGGCGATGTCGGTGAGATAGGTCTCCATCCACTTCTGCACGGTCGGCTTGCGCCCGGCTTTGGGTGCGTGGCCGTTGTCCCGAAGGTTCTCCAGTTCCTTGACCTTGCGCCGTACTTCTGTTTCGGTCCTAGCCCGGCGGTGCCGTCGGTCGGGACTGCCGTCACTTTTGACTCCCATCGTGACGCGCCCGTGCCACCAGCCGTCATTTCCTGGGTAGATGGACGATTCCATGTTGGCTTTTCGAGGGCTCAAGCGATTCCTCCATGCGGGGGGCGGGCCGATGTTCTCGGCCCGCCCCGGGTGCTCTGTGCTCAGTGGGATTTTTCGGTGAGGCTTGCGGCGAAGCGCTCCAATTCGTCGCGGTGAATTCGCCGGGAGCGTCCGCGTTTTACGAAACGAAGGGCACCTTCCGACATCAGCTCGTAGATAGTGGAACGGCCCAGCGACAAGGCTTCCGCTGCATCTTCGGGGCGGTAAAGGATGAGGGGGATGGACGTGGTGACGGTGCTCATGGGAGGCGACTCCTAGGTGAGCGGGGGTGGGGACCCCTTCCTGTCAGGTCCGCTACTTCCGCTACCTCCGCTACCACCCTGGTCAGGGGCTTGTTTGTGGTAGCGGATGGGGTAGCGGGTAGCGGGTGTGCCGCTACCGGGCGGCGGTGGCCGGTAGCGGCAAGGTGGTGCGGGTAGCGGACAGGTAGCGGCTGATCCGGTGTTTGCCGCTACCTAGTTGTTGCTGGTCAGGGGCAGTGGGAGGGGGTCGGTAGCGGAGGTAGCGGACGTTTGGGGAGTGGGAGGGCAGTAGCGGTTCCATGCGTCGTGCAGGTCGGTTGCGTAGTAGCCCTTCACGACCCCGTCGCCGGTCTTGATGTTGCGGGCCTTGACCGGCTGGTTGTCCGCGGTGACGTACTCGCCCAGGCGCTTGGCCAGGCCGCGGGCGTCCAGCGGCCGGCCGTTGATGTCGGCCCACGGGGATTCGTCGAGCGAGTTCAGGCTGAGCAGAATGTGCGCGGTCGGCATGCGCTCGACGCCGTTGAAGACTCCCCGCAGGTCGGTGAGCAGCTTGATTCCGAGGCTGGCTTTGTCGTCCTGCTTGGCTGCGGTGACCAGTTCCAGGCAGGCGGTCCGGGCTCGCTCGGGCCAGTCCCCGCCAGCCGCGTCGGCGACGGCGAGCAGCGGTTCCCACACGTCGGCCGGGCGGTCGCTGACGCCTTCGGGCATCTCGGGGAAGGCGCCGTCCACCTGCTTGCGGACGCTTGCCGCCCACTTCCCCAGCCGGTCGCGCAGCGCGTGGCCCTGGGGTTCGTGGATGCGCAGACGCCACGGCTCGATGACCTCGTTGGGGGCCCGGCGGCGCATCCGGATGATGACCGAGCGGGACAGGATCGTGTCGGGCAGCGAGCCGAGCCCGGCCATGGCCAGCGCGCAGTACGAGGGGAACTCGGTAGGGGTCTGGTTGGACCCGTCGCCGACGCAGCGCCACGTCGGCGCGCCGCGGCGGTGTCCGGCGTTGATGAACGCGCGCAGTTGTTCGTCGCCCCCGGCGGCGGCACCGAAGATGGCATCCACCTCGTCAAACAGGATGGTGGGGCGGGTGTCGGTCGCGGACACCGCGCGGAACATGGCGTTGGCGGTGGCGTTGGCGGCCATCATCCGGTTGGGGACCAGGGTCTCCATGACCTCAAGCGCCCGTGATTTGCCCGACCCCGGTTCCGGGGACAGGAAGGCGATCCGCGGGGTGGAGTCGAAGGCGTCGATGAGGTGTGCGTGAGCGTCCCACAGCGTCACGGCCACGTACGAGGCGTTCAGCGGGAAGACGTTGAACCGACGGTGGAAGGCTTCCACCTCGTCCAGCAGGGCGGCGCCGTTCTCGCTCGGCGGCTGCTTGGTCATGCTGCCTGCTTCCTTTCGGTTGCGGTGTGCAGCGTGCAGAGGGTGCGGTGGTGGGCGTGGTCCTGTACCAGGGCGATCACGTCGGCCTGTCCGGTGGCGGTGAGGTGGCGACCGCACCGGCAGCGCGAGATGGCCCGGGGAGGTTCGCCGCGGCCGGGCGCGCCGATGATGCGGAGCCAGGCGATCACCCGGGGCTCGCGGCCGGTGTGCGAGTCAGGGCGAACGGCAGAAGGGGCGCCCTGCCGGGCGGCGGTCTTCGGCGTGCTACGGCCGGCGGTGGCTCGGGCTGGCTGGGCGGGGCCGGGATGGTCGTGGGTGGTGGTGAGGCTTTTCAGGCGGGGGGAGGGTCCGGGGGTGCTCATGCTGTCTGCCGGGGGCGGGCGGTGCGGAGGGAGTAGTCCAGTGCGCTGCGGATGGTGGCGCGGCACTCGGACGCCGGCAGTCCCGTCGATTCGCCCCCCGCCTGAAAAGCCTGCTCTACGGTGTGGCGGGTGAGGTCTCCCCATGCCACGAACCGGCCCACCGCCCGCACGCTGGCGAGCAGTTGGGCGTTGCGGCCACCCTCACCGGCTCCGGTGACCGCGGCCACCTCGCGGCGGAGGACAACTTCGGCGAGCCGGGCCCCGGTGCGGGCGGGCATGGGCGGGATCGGGGTCGTGGCGGGCTTCTGAGGGGCAGTCAGAGCGTTTTGGAGCCATTCGGGTAGGTTTGCAACGGGCGAGGGGTCCAGGACCGTGTACGGGCCCGCAGGGGTCTGGCTGCCGGGGGCGACAACCTGTCCGCCCCATCCCCGGGTGTCGATCTTCGGGGCGAGGGTGCCGGCCGTGTTGTGGAGCCGGACCCCGGGCGGGGTGGTGAAGTACAGGTGCGTACCGCCGCTCGCGGTCCGGACCCGGTAGGTGGAGGGGGCGGGCTGCCCGGCGCGCTCGCAGAGCGCCAGGAAGTTGGCCGCGCCGTCAGGCGTGCCCTTCTCGTCCTTGGGCTTGAGCGTGTCGAGGTCCACCACGAGCAGCCCGGCCGGGCCGGTGGCCACACCCACGTTGTAGGGGCCCGTGCTCCAGCAACGCCGGATGCGGTCGGTGTCGGTGGTGGCGCGCTGCTCCCAGCCCTTGTGTCCGGTGGCGCACGGGCCGGTGCCGGGGCAGGTGCGTTCCCCGTGCACGGCGGGGATCTTGGTTCTGGGGCGGAGGGGGATGACTGGCCGGCCGAGCGCGGCGTTGTGCAGCGCGGCGGCAAGCAGATGGTTCATGCTGGTGTTCTCCGGTTCCTTCGGGATCGGTGAGGAACCGGGACGGCCGCTCTCTCGCCAAAGAACGGCGGCCGTCCCGGGTAGTGCTACCTGCGGTGACGGACGATCAGCCCGGGGGTGTAGGTCACGTCGGCTCCTGGACCGTGCCGGCGGGGGGCGGGGTGATGGGCGGGATGCTCAGAACGGTGACGGTGGTGTCGTCGCGGTAGCCGTCCGGACCGTTCGGGACGGCGTTCACGATGGCGTCGGCGAGTGTCTGCGGGGAGGTGGCGTGCTGGCGGACCAGGGCGGTCAGGTTGCCGTGGGTGAGTGCGTCGGTGCCGTCGCTGGCCAGGATGATCAGGGGGTCGTGGCAGGTCACGGACAAGACCGTTGCGGGGGTGGCCTGAGGCAGTGCGGTGGTGATCCAGTCGTGGGCCACGTCGCCGACGGGGATGCCGAGAACGCGCATCTGTTCGGCGAGGGTGTGCGGGGTGGTGTAGCGGCGCAGTTCGGTTCCGTCCCAGCCGTAGGCGTGGGCGTCCCCGATCCAGCTGATCATGGCCCGCTCGCCGGGCTGGACGGTGGCGACGACAGCGACCCCGGACGGTTCGGGTTCCTCGGCGGCACCGGCGTCGGCAACCAGCAGGCCGGCGGACAGGAGTCCGGCGCGTCCGCCGTGTTGGGCGGCAACCCTGACCGCGGTTTCCGCCAGCAGCAGGGCGACCGTGGGGGCGGTCGGCGGGTGCCCGCTGATGTCCACCACCGCGGCGGCGGTCAGGCCGTTCTCGCTGGTGAAAACCGCCGCGCGGTCAGCGTTGTTGTCCTCCGTGCCCTGGCGGGTGGCCAGGGCAGTGACGACGCTGGGGGTGGGGGTGGTCAAGTGAGACTCCTTGTCGAGTTCGGTCAGGTGGCGCACGGCACGCAGGTGCCGAGCGATGTGGGGATGACGTATCCGGCATCGCGCCGGCAGGTGGGGCAGGTGCGGCGGGCGCGCATCATGGTGTGGTGGGATCGCCAGCGGCCGGGGGTCATGGGGCGGACGGGGCGGGCGTGGGCGGGGTCGTAGAGAAGTGCGAAGCGCTGTCCGCCGGTGTGGCGTGCTTTGCGCGAGGCCCAGCGGATTTCGGCGACGGGGTCGTGTCCGCCGGGCCGCAGGCCGTGGGCGCGGAGCTGGCGGCGGGTCATGAGGCCGTCGGGGGCGGTGCGGTAGCGGTAGACCGGGATGGTGGCCACGGGTGCTGTCCCTCCTGGTTCTGGTGGCCTGAGAGGGGTGGGGAGGGGGTGTGGTGTCCCCCCTCTACGGGGCGCTACCTTGCAGGTCAGGACCCCTCTACCGGGGGCGCTACCGGGGTAGCGGAGCCCCGCTACCGGCCGGGGCCGGGTAGACCCCGGCGCGGGGGGTGTCAGGTAGTGGGGGCGGGGTCTACCGGGCCCGGGGCGGGGCGTGCGGCGAGCAGCAGTTCGGGGGGCACGGCGGCTTCGAGGTCGGCGCGGCGGTACCCGGCGCGGTTGACGCTGCCGATCTTGACCTGCTTGCCGGTGCGCTCGACTCCGGCGGCCTCCAGCTCCCGGGCGAGGCGTTCGGCGTCGTAGTCGCCGTAAGTGTCGCTGTCGAGGTTGTCGAGCCGCTGGAGCAGGTCGATCGTGTGCATCCGGTCGGCGTGCCGCATCATGTCCAGGCAGTCGGACAGAACGGGTGCGATGGTGACGCCGGCCTGGTCGGCGGCGGCGGTGATGTCGCCGGCCGCGTCGCCGGTGAGGGTCCCGGCGGCCTGCCGCAGGGTCCGTCCGCGCTGGCAGATCTCGGCGAAGCCGGGGTTGTCGAGGTAGTCGGCCCGCACAGTCACAAACGACGCGGGGCCGGTGACCAGCACGCCGGTGCCGACGTGCTCCTCGGACAGCACGGACGCGTCGGCGCCCTGAGCGGCCTTGCCCTTGCCGAGCACCATGTCCGAGGACGCGCGGTCCACGACCTGTGTGGAGTACCGCAGGGTGATGATCTCGCGGAGCTTGGTCGGCACCGACTCCGCGTCCGGCCGCTGTGACGCGTAGTTGCTGATGAATCCGGCGGCCGGTCCTCGCCGCGCGATCCGGCACAGGTCGTCGATGACCTGCTCGCGGTCGTCGCGGTCCATGGCGGTGAAGTACTCCTGCAGCTCGTCCACGGTCAGGAAGATGACGGGCAGGCTGTACTTGACGACGATGGCGGGGGTGAGCTTGCCTTCCGGGCAGATGGACACCGGCAGGCCGCGCAGCAGCGCGAACCGCCGCTCCATCTCGGCGAGCAGTTCCTTGAGCATGGCCTTGAACGCTTCGATCGCGTCGTCTTCCGCGCCGAGGACCAGGCGGTGGGCGACGTGCCGCATGGGCATCCAGTCCGCGCCGCCTTTGCCGTCGGCGACGTAGTGCCGCACGTGCGCGTCGAGCAGGCCGGCGGCGGTCATCAGGCGCTGCGTGAAGGTCTTGCCGCGCCGGGGCAGGCCGCCGAAGAACAGGCTCTGCCACATGACGGGTACCGAGACGCGGTTGCCGCGGGCGTCCTGCCCGAAGGGGATCGGGTCCCACACCGAGAACACCGGGAGCTGGGCGAGGGGTGAGCCGGTCGGGTCACCGAGGTAGGGGTCGTCGTCGGCCACCCACATGCTCACCCGTCCCGCATGGCCCCCGCCGGCAGCGCGGACCCGGGCCATGATGACCTGGATCTCGTCAACTCCCAGCTCGGCGGCGATCTCCTCGCGCTTGGCGAGCACGTCGGCGGCCTTCTTGCCCCCGCCGGTGGGGAGGTCGAAGACAACAGCCCAGCCGCGGCCGTCACGGATCGGACCGGTGACCGTGCGGACCTTGGGCCCCTCGTCATCGCCCTTGCCCGCCTTGAGCAGTCCGGCCGCGCGGAGTGCGTCGTTGAGCTGAGCTGCGTTCATGTCGATGCGCAGCGGCGGGGTGGACTTGTCGAGGAACGGCACCTCGGAGCCCTTGCGGCCGACCACCGCCAGGATGCCGAGCAGCAGCGCGGCGGTGGTGACCAGGACCGGGGTGGCGGCCAGCGCGAGCGCGAGACTGCTACCGGCCGCGACCGCGACCGCCGATCCGAAGCGGTAGCGGCGGGCTTCGGTGCGGGCGCGGTGCGCGGCCTGGTGGGCGACCGCAACGGCCGGATCGTCGGGCCTGGCGGCCAGTGACGCGGCCAGTGCCTTGACTGTCTTGGTGTGGTCGGCCGCGCTCAGCACCGGCCAGAGCCGGACCGTGCAGCGGTACCCGCCGCGGCAGGCCAGCCCTACCGTCTTCGCGCCGTACTTGGGCACGCGGATCGAGTGGTAGCGGGCGTGATAGCCGGTCAGGCGGACCAGCGCCCCGGCGTTGGCGCGCAGCGCGGCCGGGGTGGCCAGCCACGCGGGCAGAACCGGAGCGTCCGGAACCGCGAGCCAGTCGGCAAGCGGATTGTCCGCCCGGTCCACCGCCTCACCAGCAGCGTCCGCAACCGGCGAAACGGCCGGGGCCCCGTCCGGCTCGGTGTCCGCCGGGCCGTCCTTGGTCAGCCGGACGGGGCCGGGGCGGTGGTCGTCAAGGTGGTGGACGGTGCCTATGGCAGGCACCTCCGTGAGAATGTCGGTCATGATGGGACGTACCTGCTCTCTGCGGAGTGACAGGGGGCCCGGAACGGCCGGTTGTCTTGGCGGATGCACGGCCGTTCCGGGGCGGAGCTACTTCTTCGTGTCCTTCTCGGCCCGGGTGCGGGCACCGGTCAGAATGCGGTCGATACGGTTTTGCTGACGGCTCGTCAGGACCCCGCGGCGCAGCGCGGCAAGCGCCGTGACGCGGGCGATCTCTGCGGTTTCCCGCACGGTCAGGGGCGGGTCGTCGGGGTGGGTGCGGATCACGGTCACTTCCCCCGGGGCTTGCGGGCGCGCTGCACCGTGTCGAGAGCGGCCTTGCCGTCGGGGCCGCCGATGGAGCGGACGACGGTGACCACGGCCCAGCCGGACACGGCGACGACGACCGCGACGACGGCCAGGTCGATGGCCATGGAGGTCATAGCGGCCACCAGCAGCGGGCCGAAGTAGACCCCCGCGGCGACCGTGCCGGCGCCGACACCCGAGCCCAGCGCGAGGCGCTGAACGGTGCGGTCCGGCGGAGCCTGGTGAATGTGGATGATCTGCTGACCGGCGTTCGGGTCGGCCGGCTGCTGGGGAAGGTACTCGGGCCGGTGGACCGGAACCGGGGCGGTCGGCGGGGGGAGGTCGGGCAGGTGATTGTCGAACTCGTAGCGGCGGGGCATGGTCACTCCTCAGCGGGTCGCGGCGAGCTGGTCGCCGGCAGGGTCGGATTCACGGTCGGTGTCGGGTGCGAGGTGCAGCGGGCGGGCCGCGGGCAGCGGCAGCGGGTCGAGGCCCGCGTCGTGGTCGGCGAGCAGGGCCCGCAGACGCGGAACGCCGATGCCGAGCGCGGCCAGCGCGGCACGCTGCGAGATCGGTCCGGCCGCGCCCGTGCGCAGTTCGGTCAGGTGCGCCAGCAGTTCGGCGTCGGTGCGCACCGGGCGCGCGGTGCGGCCGGTGAAGGGGGCCTGCCGTGCGCGGGCCGCGGCCGGTTTGGTCCGCGTCGGCGGACGCGCCACGGGCGCGGCACCGGCCGGAGCGTCAGCCGGTACTTGCGGCGTGGTGTCGTCAGCGCGGGCGGTCGCGGGCTGAACTGCGCTTTCCCTGCTGTCGTCCGCAGGATCGGCAGCGCTGCCGGGGGCGGGGTCGGGGTGGTGGTGCAGCACCTTGGCGACCAGGTCGGAGCCGAAGAAAATCGACCCCACCGGCAGCGAGGTGGCCAGCAGCACAAGCATCCAGTTGGCGGGCGCCCACGCGGCCAGATGCATGCGCACGGCGGTGTGCGCGTGCAGCGCGGGAACGAGTCCGTGCACGTAGTTCAGCACCAGCGAAGCGCCCGTGTAGGCGGCGAGCACGCGCAGCGCGAACCGGCGGTCGGGGCCGGTGAGGACCAGCGCGGCCACCAGCGCGAGCGCCATCAGTCCGTCCACGACGAACGGGTACAGCAGCGCCGCCGACGGGTCCGCGCCGATCGCACGGGCGATGTCGCGCAAAGCGTTCCACGACACCCGGAACGCCAGCCCGACCACGACCACCAGCGCGAGAACAAGCAGGGTCTTGGCGGTGCGGCTCACTCCCCCTCACCCCCCGGGCGCCCCCAGCCGGTCAGCCGCACCGGACCGGGACGCAAACCGGCATCGGCGAGCAGATCCAGGACCAGCGCGACCCCGAACACGGCCACCAGCAGCAGCCGCACCACCGCGGGCGGGTGGATACCCAGCAGCCACGCCAGACCTGCCAGGACCGCCAGCAGCCGCGCCCGGCGGGCAGCCAGCAGTAACGAACGGCTCGTAAACGTCTTCATGCCGCGCCCCCGTCCGGCTGCGGAATGTCGGCGTAGCCGGTCAGCTCGATCCGGGCGCCGGCGTAGTCGGTCCCGGCCTTGAGCACCCAGGTGCGGCCGTCGGACTGGGTACGGCAGGTGACCAGCTCCGGGGAGATGCCCAGCACGGTCCGCCAGGTCTCGAAGCCGGCCAGGTCGTCGTGCAGCGACACGTCGAGCTGGCCGGGGAAGACGGCGTGGACGTGGATCATTCCGGCGGGCAGCGCGGCGTGTTCTGAGAGCAGCACGCGCAGCGCCAGCAGGGGCGCGCTGATGTCGGCGAGCGTCGGGGTGCTCATGCCGCCCGCTCCTTCCCGCAGGACCGGCGGCGGACCGGCGCGGCCGGACGGGGCGCGGGGACGAGGTTCAGGAGTTCGGGCATGGTCCGGCCGATCACGTCGGCGGACAGCGCGGTGACGCGGTCGATCAGGGCGGGGTCGTCGGCGATGATGTCGCGCGCCGCGGCCTCACGGCCGGCGCGCTGCTCGCTGGTCTCGTCGTCCTCGCCCAGCCACAGCTCTAGCGGTGTGCCGATGCCGATGGCCAGTTCGAGGAAGTCGTCGGTGCTCAGGACCTCATGAGGCCCGATGTAGTCACGCATGGGAGGGGTCTCCGAACGGAGGAAGGAGCCGGGGCGGCCGGTGTGTGCACGGTCGCCCCGGGCAAGGGGGAAAGGGGTCAGCGGGAGGTGACGTTGTCACCGGTGCCGTAGTGGATCTGACGGTCACCGCCGATGTTGTCGCCGGTGCCGTAGTGGACCTGATCGGCGTTGTCGGTGCCGGTGCTGGTGGTGGACCCGGCGGTGTAGGTGAAGTCGCCGGACACGTCGCCGGTGATCTGCACGCTGCCGGCCGGGCCGGTGATACGGATGTTCGCCACAGGGATCGCTCCTTGATGTGCCGGGCCGGTCTGTCCGGCTCCCCCTCACCCCCGGACCGGTCAGGGTCCGGGGGATCAGGCAGCCGTCAGGCCGGCGTCACACCACCGCGATGAGCAGCGCAGCGACCACAAGGAACAGGTGGTGGAAGGACTGGTCCAGTGCGTACGCGCCGGTGCCGATCGACGGGTTGTCGTCGTGGCCGGGCCGCGGGGCCCCCAGACGGTAGAAGCCGCCCAGACCCAGCCGCTCGGCGAGCCGGGCCAGGGTGGTTCGGCGGTCCGCCCACCAGTGGGTGACCGCATCCACCCCCAGACCCGCCACCAGGCCGGGCACCGACAGGTGCAGACCAAGCAGCAGACCGACCGGCAGCACCACGACCACCTTGGTCAGCGTGAGCGTGGCCACGTGCCGCGCACCGGCCAACCGGCCAGCCCAGCCCGGTCGGCCCTTGGCCGCAGACTGAGCCGAAGTCTGCACCCAGTGATCACCCACCGAATGCGCAACGAACAGAGCCACGAACACCGAGGCGAACACAGCGGCGTTCATGCGGCCATCACCAGCCCGGTACGGGGCTTCGGCGACGTGGCCGGGATACGGATTGGACTGTCCGCCTGCGAGCGCGGACGGGCAGGCGCGGGGACCGGCTGACGGCCGTCCCGCTCATGCGGCGTAGGCCGCAACGGCAACGGCGGCCGGTCAGTAACGGCGGCCATCACCGACCACCACCGTTCTCACTGCGCCGGTTCTGCTCGGCAAGCTTGCGCGACAACTCCGCGCGCTCAGCATCTGTCAAACTGAGGGACACAGGTTCCTCCTAGACGAGACCTGTACAGCGGCGTCCCCGGGCTGCAACCCGGGGCGCCGCGCCTGTTGTGGCTGTTCGCTTCGAGCAGCCACGGCCGCGCGCCGCCCCGGATCGGGTACGGCGCGGACCGTGCGTGCTCGGACGCAAGGCCCGAAGCGGCTGAGCAGTCCCAAGCAGAACCCAGCAGCCGGCGCGGACGGAACGACGCGGGCAGGGCAATACCCGCAGGCCAGGTCACGGCCGGCGGGCGCCCTGTGTACATAAGCGACCCATCACGGGTCTCCTTCCAGTGGTGCGGATCTCGGGTGATCCGGTGACCGCGGCCAACCCCTGCCGGCCGGAAGGCCGGGGTAGTGCAGCCGCGATCCCTGGCCTGCTCCCGATGGAATCAGCAGGTCAGGCCCCTTATTTCGCCCCGGGGAGGTAGGTGGCCCCGGACCGCGTAATCCACGACGCGGCAGCGTGCGGCCCGGCTCGCGCCGGGCGATCTCCCGGACCCTTGCCAGGGTCGGAGACTGCCCCAGGGCCGCCCGAGTGCAGGCGGTTGGGGCGCAAACAGCACACTGTTCAGTTCTCAACCAGCGAACGCTCCCCTCCCGCCCCGTGACAGGGCGCTCAGGCGCGCTTGGTTCGGGTGGCCGTCAGGCCGTCGAACTGAGAAGAGCGTATCGCTTTTCGCGAAAAGTAGCAAGGAGTACGGTTGGGAAGCTGAACGCTTACCGTGTAAAGCGGCAAGGTTCGTGGCAGGCAAGACCAGAGGAGGAGCCGCTGTGACCAGCGGAGATTGGGTCAGCGCGTCAATGCCTTACGTGGCACCCCGCCGCGACAGCCAGGGGGACGCTTGGACCGAGGAAGCCAGTAGGAGGGGGCGGCGCGGCTCGCAACGCATCGTCCATGCGGGGGAGGTGCCAGCACCGCGAGAGGTGGCAACAGTGTTCGGCATGTCGGAGGGGGAAGCGGTTGTGGCACGTCGGCGCGTGATGATGCTGGACGGATCGCCGGTCGAGCTGACCGACACGTACTACCCGTTGAGCATCGCGGGTGGTACCCGCCTGACTGAGACAGCGAAGATCCCGGGTGGCGCAGTGACTCTCTTGGCATCTCTGGGGTTCGAGCCCAAACAAGTACACGAGGAGGTGCACGCCCGATTGGCCACCGCCGCTGAGCGTGAAGCTCTTGAACTCGCCGTAGGCGAACCCTTGCTGTGCATGACCCGAGTGACCGAAGGCGTATCAGGACCCTTCCAGGTCGATGTCTCAGTGTTCCCCGCTTCAGGACAGCGGCTCCGCTACGACATGAGGATTGGCTGACATGCCCAAAGCCGAGGAAAGTGCCGTCGATCGCCGTCCGCTGCATGAGCGGATCGCGGCGGATCTGCGCGACGAAATCATGTCTGGTGATCTCGCACCGGGCGAAGCACTGCCTTCAACTCAGCGCTTGAAGGATCGGTTCGAGGCGTCGAATGCGACTGTGCAGAAGGCGCTGCAAGTTCTCAAGGACGAGCGTCTGGTTGTCGGCCGCGCCGGCGCAGCGGTGACAGTACGGGAGCATCGACAGGAGACCGTACGCCCGGCGGACACTGGTCAGCCGGCTGCGACGGACGAGCAGTACCGATGGCTGACCGTCGTGGCCAGCAAAGGAAAGCGCGGCACCATCGACCTTTTGGAGGTGGCCGAAGTCCGGCCACCTAGAGAGGTCGCGGCAGCTTTGGACCTTGGGGAAACCGGTACGGCCTTCCTTCGTCGGCAACTGCTCTCTTACGACGGAGAGCCGGTTGAGCTGGCCAAGTCCTACTACCCTGCGGAGATCGCTCGCGGAACAGCGATGGCCGAGCCCCGGAAGATCCGTGGCGGCACGCCCGCGCTGCTGGCGAGGATGGGTTATCCGCCGGTCCAAACGGTTGACCGTGTCTCCGCCCGGGTGGCGACTCAGGAGCAGTACGAGGTGCTGGAACTTCCGAGCGATCTCCCGATTCTGCGCACCTTCCGGGTCGTCTACAGCACCCATGAGCGGCCCATCGAAGCGACTGTGATGGCCAAGGCTGGCCACTTGTACGAGCTGCAATACGAGTTCGTCTAGCCAGGTCTATGGGGCACGGGGGCGGTCCGCGAGTCAACTTGCGGACCGCCCCGCGGCGTAGGCCGGTCGGTCTCAGTTGTGGTCTCGATCGCCTGTTGGTCCGCTGAGATCCGTGGTTGTCCCCAGGGGTCTGTATGGCCACCCGAGCTGGCACGACAGACGTTGGCGGATGACCACGGACCAGGATCGGACAACTCGTAATGCGTAGGTCTCGGGTTCGAATCCCGAAGGCGGCTCCCCGAAACCCCAGGTCAGACACTCACTGACCTGGGGTTTTTGCTTTTCTCCCGCCTCTGGTCGGTTCGCCGGTTCGGCAAGTGACGCTCGCAGAGGCCAAGGGGAGCGCGAGGGGAGCGCATTTGGACAGGCGAAGGACAACGGGCTGTTCCCGGGGAGCGCACGGTGCGCGCGGCGAAAGCTCGGTCTGAGGCTGCCGGTGCCGTGGTCCGGCGACGGCCTCGGACGTTCTCGGCCGGTCGTCGGGCTGAGCCCGGAGCGGGAACGGCTTTCGTGCGGAGTGGAGTCTCGTCTCTGCCGACTTGTGGCATCCCGACAACAGGCAGCCCGTAGGCTGATGAGGTGCCGGATATTCAGCAGAGCGTGGACTTCAAGGCGATTGTCGCCCAGACGAGCGCGGTGCTGCTGACGCGCGGAGTCGAGGTCGAGCCGGTGGCCGTACGCGACGTGGTGGCGCTGATGGTCCGCTCGGTCGCCGAGCGCATGAACATGGACCCCGAGGAGGCTCTCCACCTGGTCCGGCCGGAGTCGGTCGCCGAGGCGATCACCGCCGCTGCGGACCCCGGCCGCGAAGGCTCGGAGCACGTGTACGCAGTACGGCCGGTACGGGTCGATGCCCGCAGCGTCGCGGTGCCCGTACGAACGCTAGGCCGCCTCGTGATGGCCGCCGCGCAGGCCGGCAAGTACGCGACGCTGAACGGCGACGGCCGGACCGCCTCGCACGTACTGGACCTGGCGACCGAGATCGGCGCTGCCCTGACCGCCGAGGGCGTCGGTGACGAGGCCGAGTTGCCGGTCGGCGTACTAACCTCGGGCTTTCGCGAGGGGCCTGTCCGAGTCTTGATCAAATAAATGAAGAGTGCTGCTGACCTGCAACGATGGGACTTGTCTAGGGTCCAGTCAGTCGCGGGAAAGAAGCACTCTCCAGGTGAGTAAGCGTATCGGGTCGTATCCGCGTGTCCGCGTGCGGGGCGACGGGGGTGGAGTGGTCTCGCAGGCCGGTGGGGTGCTGCTGGCGGAAGCGGTCCGCAAGACGGGGCTGGACACGGCGATGTCGGCGGCGCTGGCACCGTGGCGCAAGCCGCGGGCGGTGCACGACCCGGGCAAGATCGTGCTGGACCTCGCGCTGGCGGTGGCGCTGGGCGGGGACTGCCTGTCCGATGTGGCGGTGCTGCGGGCCGAACCCGCCTTGTTCGGTTCGGTGGCCTCCGACCCCACCGTCTCCAGGTTGGTCGGGACCCTGGCCGGTGAACCGTTCCGGTTCTGGTGGAGACTCTAGATCTTGACGGTGACCTGGGGTTTCTTGTCGGTCAGGTGGTAGTTGGCTTCGTATTCTGCGGGTGGGATGTGGCCTATTTCACCGTGCAGGCGGTGGTGGTTGTACCAGTCGATCCACTCGGCGGTGGCCAGTTCGACGTCGGACAGGGTTCGCCAGGGTCGGCGGGGCTTGATCAGCTCGGTCTTGAACAGGCCGATCGTGGATTCCATCAACGCGTTGTCGTACGCGTCGCCGACGGATCCGATGGAGGCCGCGATGCCCTCCCGCTGAAGGTGCTCCGCGAGGGCGAAGGAGGTGTACTGCGACCCGGCGTCGCTGTGATGGACCAGTTGGCCGGGCCGGTGGCGGTGGCCTTCGCGGTCGCGCTGCCACAGGCCCATCTCGACTGCGGAAAGGACGAGTTCGGTGTGTTTGGTGGTGGCCGCGGACCAGCCGACGATGCGGCGGGAGAAGGTGTCGACGACGAACGCCACGTAGACCGTGCCGGCCCAGGCCGCGACATGGGTGAAGTCCGCGACCCAGGTCCGGTTCGGCGCCTGGGCGACGAAGTCACGGTCGACCAGGTCCGGGGCACGTTCGGCGGCACGGTCCTGGACGGTGGTGACGATCTTCTTCCCGCGGACGGCGCCGGTGATACCGAGTTCGCGCATCAGCCGTTCGACCGTGCAGCGGGCGACCTGGTGGCCCTGCCGGCGAAGATGGTGCCAGATCTTGCGGGCCCCATAGACGCGGTAGTTGGCCTCGAACACCTCCTGGACCAGGACTTTCAGTTCCGCGTCCCGCACCGCCCTGGCGGAAGGCGGGCGGGCCTTGGCGGCGTAGTAGGTGGAGGGCGCGATGCTGACACCGTGCTCGGTGAGCACGGTGCATATCGGCTCGACGCCGCTGAAGCGGTCGCGGTGCTCGTCGATGAAGGTCACGAGCGAAGATGTGGCCGGTCGAGCTCGGCCGCGAAGAAAGCCGAGGCCGCCTTGAGGATCTCGTTCGCCCGCTTGAGCTCGGCGACTTCCTTCTTCAAGGCTTTGACCTGGGCGGATTCCTCCGTTGTCGTCCCGGGCCGGGTCCCGGAGTCGATCTGGTCCCGGCGGACCCACTGGCGCACCGTCTCGGCCGTGCCGATGCCGAGCTTGCTCGCGACGGCCTTCATCGCGGCCCACTCGGTCTCGTAGTCCGGGCGCACCTCGGCGACCATGCGCACCGCACGACGCCGCAGCTCAGCGGGATAAGGGGAGGGACGTGCCATGACTCGATCCTCTCAAAGAATCGAGCCTCCACAGAACCCGGAACGGTTCAGCGTTCCTCGTCGTGGACAGTGTTCGCCAACTCCGGCAGCTCAGACGTGTACATCGCGGCACGCCCCCTCGCTGGGCGCATCAAGGTCAGCCTCCACGAATCAGGGAGTTGGAGGCACGCGTTTCTCAACGACGCTGCCGCGGCGAGTTCGTTGCCAGCCGGAGCAGACCGCGCCTTCGACAAATTCGCCCCCTTGCGCGAAGAGACGGCGCCTGGCTGGACGCACGCCTACTCGATCGTTATGCCGGAATCAGAACTACAGCCGTACCCGGCTGAGGTAAAGAAGATCACCCTGCTCCCCGCTGCCGATCCAGGCTCGGCTCTCGCTGTTACGGTCTTGCTGGCGAAGCCTTCCGCCCGGCCAGTCAAGTGGGACGCGGCGGTCACCGAGGTAGGCCGAATTTCCCTCGCGAATAGGGGCCAGGTATTGCTCTTGTCGCAAACGGTGGCCGTCCCGCAGACATGGCTGCCAGCCATGGAACGGACCAGGACGGAAGCGAGGGAACAGGCGCAGGCCAGCGGCCTCGACTTGGCGGCTGTCTTGCCCGTGGTCGCCTTGATCATGACCGACGAGGAGGGAAGCCGCTTGAGTGTCGAGATTTCCGCCTGGCCCGTCGGCAAGGCCGGCTAGCTCGGGCAGAAGCTTGGTGATCGCGGACGGATATGGACACGCGCCGCCCACGAGCACCGTTTGGGATCACCGGAGGTGCAGGATCCGGAGCATGAGGTTGGTGGCTGCCGTCACCAGCGGCACCGTGCTGCCGCAAGCTCCGGCCCGGACGACGGCGAGCAGAAGCGCGCGCCTCTCGGTGGCCCGGAGACGGAGACCGGAACCAGGGCAGGGGCGGTTGGCTGGGCGACGCTTACGGTGGGACATGTCAGCCCTCCTGAGGAGTGGGGTTGGTCAGTCCCCGCGCCGAAGATCCCGCCAGGAACACGTCGGCGCGGGGGCGTGCCCTCGGCACGCCTTCACCATCGCTTCGCACATCCGGCGAAGTCGTGTCAGGAGTACCGGATCTCGGTGTACGTTCCAGCACATGACGGACACGCAGGTGGGAGAGACGGCAGCCACCGCTGAAGATCTGGTCTCCGACGCCCGCGATCTCGGCGTCACCCAGGCGAGCACGCGCATGATCAAGGACTGGGTCGAGCACAGGCTGCTCGCGCCGCCCGCGTTTCGCAAGTCCACGCAGCGAGGCAGCGATGCCCGCGTGTTTCCGCCGGAGCAGCGCCGGCTGTTCCACGAGATCGTGAAGGCGAAGCAGCGGTCCCCGCTCACCCGCGTCCCGCATCACACGGTCGTACCGATGAACCTGCACATCTGGCTGGCCTACGACACCGTGATCACGGACGAACAGGCCCGACGAGCCCTGCGCACCTACGCCAGGAGTGCCGGCGCGCGGAACGAAGCGCGACGCCGATCGACCGCCCGACAAGTCATCGACCAGTTCGCCCACCCCGAAGCGTCGAGAGCGCAGCGCAGCATGGTGGAGGCGCTACTCATCGACGGGGAAACGACCAAGCGCCCCCGCTGGGACCTTCTGAAGTCAGCGATGCGGGACCTGGCCGCTCCCTGGCGTGCCGATGGCCTTCCGCGCCTCGACGAGCGTGTCATCGGACTGCCTGAGATCCCGATGACGTTCGAGGCCGCCGTGGGCATGTGGATGCTCAGGCTGGAGGTCACGCGGAGCCTGACAGCCGAGAGCGTGTCCCCGAAGGTGCTGCGAGACGCCCGCGCCGAATTTCGCGTCGGGTGGGCGAGATACCAGGACGACCGAGCCCAACTCCAAGGCCGGGCGGGCGCCAGCGCCGGCATGTTCGCGTTGCCAGAGGAAACCGAGGCGCAAGCTCGGGAACACGTCGATGCCTTCACTGCAACCCTCGGCTGTACGTCAGGACTGGCAGAACCAATCTTCGCCGAGGTCCGAGCAGCGCTGCGCCGTCGCTGAGCCACCTAACTTCTGGGCGCGGACGGCACCGCGAAGACTACGCTGTAGGAGCGTGACAACAACGTTCTGACCGCAGGAGCACTCGTCTGGGTGACCATGTGCGGCCAGAGTGCGGCCGGACGCCTTTGGACGAGGCAGCACAGGGCGTCATGGTTCAACTGCTTGCACATGCTCTGATCAGGCAGAACGGCACTTCCGAGCACGAGTCAGAACCAGTCGTCACGAACCCCCATGGTCTCTGAATGCGTAGGTCTCGGGTTCGAATCCAAAAGGCGGCTCCCGGAAGGCCCCAGGACTCACTCGCCGTGACCTGGGGTTTTCTTTTTCCTCGGGGCTTCGTGACGGCTCCCGGCTGTGACGCCCGCAGAGGGCCACAGGGGAGCGCGAGGGGAGCGCATCGGGACAGGCGGAGCACATCGGGCCGTTCCCGGAGGTGGGCATCGCCAGTGCGTGTCCACAGTTGAGGAATGTCGTCATAGGTCTGCCCCGTATCGGTTTTCCGGACCGCAGGCACGGTACGTGTCGGCGTCGGATGGTTATTCGATTGCAATGATTGGGAAGTACTGTAGGTCATTAATCTATGGCGAAGCCACCGTCGACATACCAGGAGTTCTCGGCGAGTGCCTGGTACATCGCAGTTCGCCATAGATTGGGACTAGCCTCAGCCAACCCCATAGCCTCGTCGCGCAGATACTCGCCGACCGTGGAGGGGACTTTGCGTTTCAGGATGTGCCGGAGACCGCTCATCTCTTGGGCGGCTTGGGACCCATACAGTGACGCCAGCCCGAATTTGTGGAAGTGCCCAAGGGCGCGTTTGGTCAGAACGTTGTCCCACGCCGGGGGCGGCACTATGAAGAACTCGAGGAAAGCGGGGGCGACTTCGTGGACGGTCGCAAAGAGCCACTGCTCCTTGCCGATGTCGTCAAAGTAGGGATGGAGAGTTTGATCCTCGGCGATCTTCGGTTCGCTCTCACCTTTGACCGTATTGCAACTCCGGCAGGCGGGAACTAGGTTGGCCGGCACTACGGCCAGCAGGGGGTACGCCTTCTTCGGCAGTTGGTGGTCGATGGTTTCTACGTCGCGGTGACCGCACAGAGGACAGCGCCCGAACGGGGTTGCGGATTTTATCTTGTCGTACTCGTCTTTCCCCGGAGTGCCCTTTCGCGCCATGCGCTGCGTGTAGTTCTTCGTCAGCTCATCTCTGTCGGCACGATCTGAGGGCTTGGTCTTGAGGTCCGTCAGTGTGTGGAGAGCGGCCGTCGTCGCTGCGGCTTCGAAACGGTCGGCCGCGTTGGTTACGTCCTCTTCCAGTGCTTCCAACCGGATCTTGGTCTTCGGCAGGGACTTGCTGATGCACGTCAAGTAGATCGTACGGGCGGAGAGGCTGGGGGCCGGTAGAGGCCACATCAGAGTCGGCCCTCCTCGCCCAGAGGTTCGCCAGAGGCGCGGACAGCGATGAGGGACCGGACGATGGCCTTGGCCTCGCCGCCCAACTGACCGCCGAACCGTTCGAGGATGCGCTCGTATGAAAGTCCCCGGCGCACTGCAGATTTTAGGTCGCGGTGGAAGCCAGAGTCAGTGACTTCCAGGCCGAAGATTTCGTGGGTAAGAACGCCGACATTCTCCCCGAAGGTCTGAATGGTTGGGCGGTCGGCGACGAGATGGACTCCGTTGCGGCGCAGTTTCCATACGCAGGACGCTGGGACTTCCTGGAGAACGACGGGCGAGTGTGTGGCGATAACTGCCAGCCCATTGCGCTCGGTGAGGAGATCGGACAGAGCTCGTATGAAGGCAGCTAGTAGTGGCGGGTGGAGATGGGATTCGGGCTCGTCAAGGACTACGAGCGAGCGCTCTGTGACGTGTTCCACCAGGCGGGTCATGGTCAATAGGACGATCTTGTGTCCCGAGCTGAGACCAGCAAACAGCTGTCGTGCCTTGCGTCGACGGGTGTTGGCACTTCGGGTGGACTTGAAGTCTTCCAGCCAGACTTCGTCTAGGAAACCGCTACCGGAGTACTGCAAGGTGCGTAGGGATTTCGCCCATCGGTCAGCACGTTCCCCGGTCAGGCAGGCTTCGACGCTGTCGGCAAAGTCTTTCTTCAGTTGTCCGGGTGTTTTGACGCGTGGTGTCCGACCGGCGGACGGGATTTTGAGCCCGACGTAGGCGTAGGAGATCGCTACAGAGTCGTCGCGAAGGAGCGGGAATTCGTCGAAGGCGCTGAAGGTGACACTGACCAGGTTCGCGAAGGAGCTGCGGGCACCTCGATCGGATTCTATGATGCGGCCAACCTCTCGCGGGTCGGCCTGGTAGTCGCCGACGCAGCGTGTCAGACTGTTCAAAAGGTAGGACTTGCCAACGCTGTTGCGTCCGATGAGCACGTGGATGTTCGTTGACGGTCGTGAGCTGGGGAATACGTCAAAGGGCAGAGTCACCGACTTACCACCGTTCCCGGCAGGGGTGGGCGCCTCGTAGGCCACCTCGAATCCGGATACTCTCACGCCGCCCTGAGCAATGCGGCGAAACTGCTCTTCGACTGCGCTCGGCTTCAGGAATCGCATGAGCGACTCTCGTGTCACCTTCTCATGCTCAACGCGGCCGAAGATCGTCCCGTCGAAAGCTATGTCATTCAGCGCCCTGAGTACCGATGTTCGGACCACGTCACCGAGTTGGCGAAGACGTTCGTAGTACGAGTCGTCCTGTCCGACGGAAAAATGGCGTTCACCCAGTGCTGCGAACTGTGCTGGTACTCGGACGATGCGGCCGGGTCCCTCTGGGCTCCGCTCCAGGCCCGGGTGCATCCCGAGCTCGCCGATCTTCACCTCGCCGATCCCGTGGCGGCGGCCGTCTTCGTCGTAGATCACCAGGTGGAACATGGTGATGAAGCCGAAGTCGTTCCATCCGTCTCTGACGAGAAGGGCTCGGGAACGCCCGCCCTTGGGCTGTCGTCCGCCCTGCTCCACCACTGTGAACTGCACGAATCCTCCGCTTGCCCGCCGGCACTCCCACGTGGCCGGCCGGGGTCAGCACCCCCCCGCAGCCGACCCGCGGCAGATCAGCGTACAGAAGAGGCCCGTTCGGAGACCGGGGTTTCGCCCAACGGGTCGGTTGCTGAGCTGGCTTGGCCGCATGCGAGGAGGCCAGCCGCCCTGTCTCTGGCATCGGCTAGGTTAGGGGATGGCCGCTGGGGGAGCGACGGAGGGACAGACCGTGGATGATGCAGGCGAGCGGGCCAAGAATCGCTTGATCACGCTCGATGGTCATTTTGCGCATCCTGTGAGAGTGGAGCACGTCGAGCCCATCGGGAGGGGCGTGTTTCTCGTCAGGGTCCGCCACTCCAACGGCGCGCCGGACGAGACCCAGGTACTGGAGTCGGAACTTGAGGCGGCGCTTGCCCGGGTCCCTCCGACACCGGAGCTCGCCAACCCACAGGATCTGTTCTTGTGGGTGGAGTCCCAGCGCATCAAGCACGCGTTCGCTCACGACCCTCTATTCGCTGTCTCCATGAGTGGCGTTCGTGGCCTTCCCCATCAGATCGAGGGGGTGTACCGGCACATGCTGCCGCAGCCCAGGTTACGTTTCGTGCTCGCGGATGACCCTGGCGCCGGCAAGACGATCATGGCCGGACTTCTGCTTAAGGAGCTGAAACTCCGAGGTGCAGTAGAGCGGATCTTGATCTTGAGTCCCGCCCCGCTGACCACGCAGTGGCAGGATGAAATGATCGACAAGTTCGATGAGCAGTTCGAGATAGTCTCGGGCGATCAAGTGCGTCATCAGCTGGGGCAGAGTCCATGGGAGCGTTTCCCCCTGGCCATAAGCAGCATCGACTTCGCCAAACGTGATGACGTGCGGGACGAACTGCTGCGCTCACAATGGGATTTGGTCATCGTTGATGAGGCGCACAAGGCTTCGGCATTCACTAAGCGCGGCCGGGATGAGCGGGTTGTCAAGACAAAACGCTACCTCTTGGTGGAGGGTGTAGCGCAGCAGTCGGATCGATTGCTGCTTCTCACGGCGACGCCTCACTCAGGAGACGAGGACCGTTTCACTCGTTTCCTGGGCCTCCTGGATCCCGATCAGTTCTCGACGCCTGATCTCGTGAAGAAGCAGATTTCAAACGACGGGAATCCGTATTTCCTGCGGCGTCAGAAAGAGGACCTTGTCGACGAGCAGAACCACGCATTGTTCGTCGAGAGGCACGTCCGGACTCAGCCCTTTCAGCTCTCAACCGCTGAGTTTGTCTTATATCAAGACGTTACTGATTACGTCAATACCTATCTGGGATCGAGCGGAGGATCTCGGGGCAACGCGGTAGCGCTGGCGCGCACTGTCCTCCAGCGTCGTCTCGCATCAAGCCTGGGAGCCATCAGGTCCTCACTGGCTAAGCGGGCCGACCGACTGAATGATCTGATCGATCAACTGAGCACCATGGCACCCGCCGAACGGTCCAGGCGCCTGGCGACATTGGGGCGCATGCCGGCGAGTTCGGACTTCGAAGACGACGGAGAAGCCGAGTCGGAAGACATTGACGAACTCGTCGATGATGCCCTAGCCACAGAAGTCAGCAGCGCAGAGCAAATCTCCCAGTTGCGCACCGAGGTGAGCGAACTCCGCAAGCTTGTCTCTCATGCGGACAGAGTTCGAGCCCAAGGGGACGAGCGGAAACTGGTAGCCTTGCGGGACTGCCTTGCTAGGGCGGAGTTCGAGGAACTGCGAGATGGCCGCGGAAAGCTCCTCATTTTCACCGAGCACCGCGACACTCTGAATTACCTGGAGGCAAATCTCCGCGGACAGGGCTACTCGGTGTGCACCATCCATGGCGGCCACTCGCCCGCGGAGCGGAAGAAAATCCAGCATGACTTCCGGCAAACCAAACAGATCTGCATAGCGACGGAGGCGGCTGGCGAGGGCATCAACCTCCAGTTCTGCCATCTGATGATCAACTATGACCTTCCCTGGAACCCGGTACGCCTTGAGCAGCGCATGGGTCGAGTGCACCGGATCGGGCAGAGCGCTGACTGCTGGATCTTCAATTTCTGCGCCACCAACACGGTCGAAGGCGAGTTGCTGGCGGGTCTTCACGCGCGACTTGAAGCGATGCGCGCCGATCTCGACGGCCGCGTCTATGACGTGATCGGTGAGCTCCTCACCATCAACGGCATCGACTTCGAACGGCTCGTCAAGGAGACACTAGCCAACCCGACCCGAGCGAACAGGGACGCGGCGGTCGCAGCGATCAACCGGCTCAACTCTGAGAAGCTGGCCGAGTACGAGAGGGACACAGGCATCGCCCTCGCGAAGAAGTACGTCGACATCGACTGGGTGCGCGGCCAGAACTTTCTCTCCGACGAGCGCCGTCTCATGCCTGAGTACGCAGAGGCGTTCTTCCTGCGTGCTGCCAGTCGCCAGCGTCTCCGTGTGGAGCGCAGAGCAGACCAACTGCTGCGAATCGAGCACGTTCCCGTCGCGCTGCGGAGCGAAGATCTCGCGGCCGTCAAGCGCCGGGGTCGTCCAGAATCTGAATACCGCAAGCTCACCTTCAGGAAAGAAGAGCGGAGTCGCGTCGAGAACGAGGACGCTGTGCTCTGCTCGCCGGGCCACCCGCTGTTCGCGGCGCTCGCGGAGTCGCTTGAGCGTGATCTTGCTGCAGAAAACGTCCCCCAGAGCGCCGCGGCGTTCGTGGACCCCGGCGCTCGAGCCCCCTACTTCGTGCACCTGTTCGCCTACGAGGTGGTAGGCGAAGACGTCCACGGTGCCTCGGAACTTGTGTTCGCCGAAGTTGTGGCGGTGATAGAGGACCGCGACGGCCTCCATCGAGGCCCGGCTGACGTACTTCACACCCTCACACCTGCACCCCCCGAGGAGGCGCATAAGGCGGCCCGTCTCACGCCAGATCAGATCAAAACGCTGACCGACTGGTTGAGGGTGGAGGTCCAGTTGTCACGGAGCACAGCAGAGCGGAACAACCGGCTCGATCAAGCCAAACTCCGGGGCTCGTACCTGGAGGAGGCGATGAATGCTCAGAAGCGCCGCCTGGAGAGCCGATGGGACACCTACGATGCCAGGGTCGCTGCAGGCGATGACTCCTACCGGCTCCAGCGGGACAACGCGGCGCGGCAGCTCAAAGAGCTGCAACGTCGCCGAGCCTCCAAGCTGGAGTCGTTGAATCGCCTTGGGGTCGTCCGCTCAGGGAAGGTGACGCACCTCGGCTCGGCCTCCGTGGTGCCACCCCGGGCACCCGAGCATCCTGACATCGACGTTATGCGAGCCAACAGCAAGGAAGTTGAAGATGCCGCGATCGCGGTCGCCATGGCTTTCGAGGTGGAGCAGGGCTGGGATCCCGAGTACCTCGGACACCTGATGGACGGCAGCGGCTTCGACGTTCGCTCGACGCGCACGCTTCCCGATGGCGACACGCAGGTCCGCAGGATCGAGGTGAAGGGCCGCGGCTCCGCCTCGGGTGATGTTGGCCTGTACCGGACCGAGTGGTACGCCGCTCAGCGTTGGGCTGCGGGCTTCTGGCTGTATGTCGTCTACAGCGCGACGACGAACCCTGTACTGATGAGGGTGCGAGATCCGTTCCACACGCTGCCCAATGTGTCTGAAATCCGGCAGGTCACTGGCTACCGCGTACCAGGCGCTAGCATCCGAGCTCACGCGGTTGTAGAGACAAGAGCTGCGGAGCGAGAGGAATAGAGTGCGCGACAGTAGTGACAAGCGGCTCATCGAAGATGTCATCCCGATCGACGTCATCAGCCGAACTAGTGCCAGCGAGAAAGTGGGGGGCCGCGTCGGACATCCGGCTTCACTCCACCTCTGGTGGGCTCGCCGGCCGCTCGCAGCCTCCCGCGCCGCAGTGTACGCAGCCCTGGCGCCGGCGGAGGGTCGGACCCGGACTCTTGATGAGGAGTCAAGCTTCTTCGAAGCTCTGTGCACTTGGGGAGCTGATGACCACGCCATTCGTACGGCGCGAAGCGAAGTTCTCGCTGCGAGCGAGGACGGCCCGCCGAAAGTCGTTGACCTCTTCTCCGGCGGAGGTGCCATCCCCCTGGAAGCGCTGCGTCTGGGGTGCGAGGTCACGGCTAACGAGCTGAACCCGGTGGCTCACCTCATCGAGCGAACCCTCATGGAGTTTCCGCAAAACTACCCCGGGCTCGCAGGCGACGTCCGTCAGTGGGGCAAGACATGGGTCGATTCCGCCTGGGACGATCTGCGTGACTTCTACCCTACGGTCGACGGCGCAACGGGTCAGCGATTCCTTGCCGACGGAGAGACCGAGCGGCGCCTCCCCCTGGCGTACCTCTGGACGCGCACCGTGCGCTGCCCCAATCCGGCGGAGCCCGAACATGACGCCCACCTTGTGCGACAGACCTGGCTTGGCCGGAAGAAGAACCGGTTCGTTGCCCTCAAGCCCATAGTCGACCGCGACGTGCTCTCGCTGAGCTACGAGGTCGTCACGGCGGCAACTGAAGCCGACCTCGGCTTTGACCCCGCTGAAGGCTCCCGGGGCGGCGAAGTCACTTGCCGCATTTGCGGTGCTCCAGTCACGAGCAAACACGTCAAGGACGAGGCGAGAGCCGGTCGCATGGGAACGGCCCCGCTCGCTGCCCTTGCAGCAAAACCGAGCCGTCGGGGACGCGACTACCTTGCCGTTGGCGAGTACCAACTCCCGGACGACGCGGAGTGTCTGAAGCGCCTGGAAGAACTGCCGATCGAGCCCCTCAACGAACCGCTTCCCGGGACCATGCGTATCACCGGCGGCACGTGCATGGTCTACGGATTCTCCCAGTACCGTGACCTCTTCACCCCTAGGCAACTTCTTGCGCTAAGCACCCTGGCCGCAGGCATCCGCACTGTCCATGACAGGGCCTGCGCCGAGGGCATGGACCCGGGGCGTGCCGCTGCACTCTCCACAGCCCTGGCAATGGCGCTGAACCGGGTAGCCGATCGGCTGTCGAGCCTGTGCCGCCTCGACACGAAGAATGAAGGCGGAACGAATACTTTCGCCCGCCAAGCACTGCCGATGGTCTGGGATTTCTACGAAGCTAACCCCTTTGCAGGCGCTTCGGGGGACGTACGCAAGTACCTCAAAGAGACCGCCGACCTCATCGAAAAACTGGCGACTCTCCCGAATTCGGCCACATGCGTGCGAGGTTCTGCCGCATCCCTGCCGCTTCCCAATGACTCTCAAGATGCGGTTATCACTGACCCGCCCTACTACGACAACATATCCTATGCTGATCTCTCCGACTTCTTCTATGTCTGGCTAAAACGGTCTGTGGGATTCCTCTACCCCACAGATCTCGGTGGTGAGTTGACACCGAAGAGGAACGAGGCCGTGGTCGCTGCCTACCGTCACTCCGGTAGTAAAAGCGATGCCCGCCGACACTACGAAGACCTCATGGAAAGGGCTTTCAAGGAAGCTCACCGGGTACTCAAGCCCGGCGCTCCTCTTGTCTGCGTCTACGCGCACAAGACCACCTCGGGGTGGTCCAGCTTGGTCGAATCGCTCAGGACCGCTGGCTTCACCATCACGGAGGCATGGCCGCTCGACACCGAGATGCCGGAGAGGGCAGTAGGCCGCGGAACAGCCAGCCTGGCCTCCTCCATCTTCCTCGTCGCGCGCAAGCGCAGACCTGACGCAGGGGTGGGTAGCGAAGCCGAAGTCATGGCCGAGCTCGGCCAGATCATCCTGGAGCGACGTGCACGGCTTGAGGAACTCGGCATCACAGGCTCCGACCTGGTCATCGCCACCGTCGGGGCCGGACTACGCGCACTGACCCGGTACGAGCGCGTCGAGCAGGACAACGGCGAGGTACTGCCCGCTGAGCGGTTCCTGGAGATGGTCCAGAGCCGGGTCCTCGATGAGATCGTCGAGGGACTGGCTGGCACCGACCCTGTCACCCGCTACTACTTGGCAGCCCAGTTCTCCTATGGATACGCGGCCGTCCCCTTCGATGAGGCCAACAACCTTGCCCGGATGGCTGGAGCTAACCTCGATGGGTCCGGGGGCCTGACAGCAGGTCCCAATCCCCTCGTGTCCAAGGTCAAGTCCACCGTTGTCTTGAGAGACTTCGAAGACCGCGGGGACGACGGACGTTTGGGGCAGCCAGACTCCGAAGCCAGTGGGACGATGCCGCTCTACGAGATGGAGTCGTCCGTCGCACCCCCCCTGATCGATGTAGCGCATGCTGTGCTCTGGCGTGCAGAGCATCGTCCCGCAGAGATTCGGCCCTACCTGATGTCGGTAAACGTTGATGTCGTCGCACTCCGCCAGGTCATTATGACCTTGTCGGGCCGGGCGCTGCGTTCCAGTTCAAACGCAACGAAGAGCCGCGAGTCGAGTGCAGCCGAGCGATTGCTGGTGTCGTGGAGGTCGATCGTCGGTGAACGCGGCCTGATCTGAGGTGCTGACCATCCACAACGTTGAATTACAGGGGGTTGGAACGCTGTGAGTTCGAGCTATCGGCTGTTGCCTTGGACGCAGGTCGCACGCCCGCACGATGATGTAGCGGCGGGCGTCCTTGACATGGGGACCTACGCGGCCAATCTGGCCGGAGTCTTCAGAGGCCGAATAGGCATCGCACCCGTCTACGCGGATGCCGGTAGATTCTATCGAGCGACGTATCTCACGAAGAAGATGGGAGAGTTGCTCACCGACGTCATGGACGTTCTGGCGGGGGGAGTCGGCTCCCATGTCCTGCAACTCCGGACTCCGTTCGGCGGCGGCAAGACCCACAGCCTTGTTGCTCTGCTTCATCTGGTTCGTGAACGCGCCGCCTCCGTTGCGGCTTGCCCGGACCTAAAAGATGTCGCGGATCCGGGAGACGTGCAGATCGCCGTGCTGTCCGGCGAGGAGCTTGACCCCCTCTCCCCGATGCGCGCAACAGGGGTCGAGACGCACACTCTCTGGGGAGAACTCGCAGCTCAACTCGGACGTTATGAGCTGGTAGAGCAGCACGACAGGAACGGCTCCGCTCCGGGCGGAGATGTCCTGCGGCAGGTGATTGGTGACGGCCCGACCCTCATCCTTCTCGACGAAGTCCTGATCTATGTCGAAAAGGCCATGGCTGTCCAGCGGGCAGAATCCACCGCCGGCCGGCAGGCGATGCTGTTCGTTCAGGCCCTCACGGAAGCAATCAGCGCCCAGCCGCGTGCTGCCATGGTCTACAGCCTCCAGGCCAGTGTTGGCGAGGCTGTCGGCGCTGAGGGGCTGTTGAGCGATCTGGACAAGCTCGTTGCTCGGGTCGATGCGAAGCGTGAGCCTGTGTCAGGCGACGAAGTGCTGCGGGTCGTTCAGCGGCGACTCTTCGCGGACCTCGGGGACGAGGCCATTCATCAAGACGTCGCACGCTCCTATTGCGATCTGCTCCGTCGGCAACTGCTCGCTACGGCAGAAACCGGCGACGCACGCCGAGAGGCCGAGGAGGCAGCGGACTCCCTGGAGCGGCGGATATTGGCTGCCTATCCGTTGCACCCCGACCTGCTTGATCTCATGTACCACCGATGGGGATCTCTGCCCTCGTATCAGCGAACCCGTGGAGCATTGCAGTTCCTGGCAGCAGTGGTGCACTCGCTGTGGCGTTCGGGGGCGAAGAGCCCGCTCATTGGCCCGGGAGACATCGACTTCACCGATGAGGCATCCCGAGGCGCGTTCTTCTCCCAGGTCGGAGAGAGGGAGCGCTACACCTCCGTGTTGTCGAGCGACGTCACATCGGAGGGCGCAGGGTGCGCGACGGTCGACCGAA